>NZ_PGLR01000022.1 GCF_002803095.1 Pseudomonas sp. ZH-FAD
CTGCGTCGCTGCGCTCCGACTGCCCGGCCGGATGGCCGTGGAACAGGTGGCCAGATGGCCCTGGAATGCCTGGCCAGATGAGAGCGGACTGGGTGGCCGGATGGCGTGGAATCCGCAATTTCGAGATTCCTGCCGAGCCATTGAAGCTAGCGCCAGCAAGATTTCCAGGCTGCAACAGACCAAACCCCACGTCTACGCGGCCTGGCTGCAATGGATGGATTCTGATCAGGCCAAGCAAACAGTGCACAAGATCCTCAGCGGGCAGCACCAACGCACACCGGCCACCTCCTCCAACCATGCAGCTCTGGGAGGTCAGTAGTCCGATGCGTGCAACCAAAATCAAAATCCAGGATCTGTCGATCCCATGCTTAATCAGCAGCGACAATGGGCGTTACTGGCCGATACGCCCCATTTGCGAAGCTATGGGGCTGAACTGGCATGCTCAAGCCGCCAAGCTACAGCCTCCTCGTTATACGCCGACTGAGCATGACGTTGCCCTGCCCGGTGAGCCACTGCTGAAACGGATGCTTTGCCTCCCTCAGTCGGAGTTCGAGTTTTGGCTGAAAAGCCTAAGCTCGCGCAAAGTATCCCCGAGCGCCCGCATGCGACTCGACCAGTTGCGCGCACATTTCTTTGGTGAGCCTATGTCGATGGCAGCGCCGACACTGCCAACTGCAACAGCAGCACCTGCAGTCCTCAAGCGCATTTTGAATTGGCGAGCGCAGCAGGCTGAGCCAGCAAACCGTAAAGCCATGATTAAAGATCTCGCCGATCAATTTAATGCGAAAAACGGTTTTCAAATTGCCGAAACGCAGGAGCACCAATTGCGCGGTGCCGTCGCATCGCTCAGCACGATCATCTATCAGCATGATCGTGCAAGGGCGCCGAGCCAGATGCCTGTCTCACAGCGAGTCGATGCGATCATCAAATCTATCGTGGATGCCCGCCCCCAACGCCTCCACTTACAGGACTCAGACTTCGCGGCTCTGCTGTGCAGCATTGAGCTGGAGGGACAACATCACAGCAACGCTCAGCACGAACAGCCCTAGACCATGGCCACACTTGAAGAGGTGATTGCCGCGCTGTACTCGGCAGGCGAGCCGATGAGCGGCAGTGGCATGAGCGACACTGAGGCCATGGCCTACGCACGGCAGCATTTTGTTTATGGCGGCTACTGCTTGGTGCGCAACTGGCGCTGGCTCGATCTGACGGTCACTGAAAGTCAGCGTCTGCTGCTGGCGCAGACCCGACGACAGCCGGCACTGATCTATGCACACACCGTCATCTATGACAGCGAACGTCGTTGGGACGTAGGAGATTTCGTACGAACCTCTCTTCTGCACCATCACGAGGAGTTCCATTTCAGAACGCTCAATACAGCCTACTTGCTTCTAGGACCAGGCACGCGCATCCAAGTCAGCGCAGACGCCGTTGCGAGCATTTTCTGATCAAGCCGAAGCAATAACTATCTGTCGACATAGCTATGTATACACACCCCATTTTGCTGAAGCTGCTTGAGCAAGTCGACGACCTGCCATTCAGCAAGCCCGTAACTGGCTACCTGGCTGATGCATATATTCGCGGCTCTAGCGGCTACGGGATCACGTATCGGCATGTGAGAGCTGATCGCTTCAGTGACGGCACCTTCATTCATACCTCGGCCATCGTTCAGGTCGAGCGAGAGGGGCCGTTTTGGGTACTGCACACGTTGAGCGGCAGCTTCTACGTAATCCTCAGCTTCAACATTCTGAAGGGGACGCAATCACTGGATGACTACCTGCATCGGCTGCTAACTATGGCTCACCCCGAGCCATGGCAGCTGCATTAAGCAGCAATGTAATCGCCGGTCTGCGACAGAGCCTGCGTATCGCGGGAAGCGCTACGACACCCAGTGAGTGTCGCGGCATACATTGCGACACACGTGGGCTGTCGCACACGCGCGTTGCGACACACTGGCTATATCGCAGCGATACACCAGTCATGTCGCACACGCAGCTTGCGACACCTTTATTGTGCCGGTAGCGGCAGTTTGAGTGCCCAGTACGACGCTGAAAGTGGCCCGAACCGACACCGAGCTGGCCAGTTGTGGCGCTCCGCGTGCCAAAACTGGCACTGTTTTTTTTGGTTATATTATCGCTACAACCCTTGAAAACACTGACTTCGGCGACTTTTTTCATAACCAAATCGCCACTGCGTGGCTAGCATTTTTGAATGCCCCTTCTCTTCTGCATCAGCCATGCGACGCTTCGTGCCTTGGCGCTCGACACTTCAGCGCCATCGGCGCTGGCTGCTTTTCGATTTTGATGACAAAACGCTTGCGCGCGCTTTTGCTCACGGCGCACGCTGAATACAGATGAGGCGTGTCGCGTGAGTGAGAGCGCGCATCCCTTACTCGCGGCGCGAGTAAGGGGGCGTTGTGGCAGTTCGGACGGAACGAGAAAAAACGGAGCGAAGGCGGAGTGTTTCAGTGGAGTTCGAGCTGACACAACGCTCTTCGCGTAGCGGCTTAGCTTTGTCATCAAACAATAAGAAGAGACGAGCTATGCACCCCACTACCCTCCAAAAAACCAAAATACGCACCAGCAACTTTTATCGGACTCGCTGCGGCGAGGCAGATCCATCTTCGGCGCAGGTCTGCGCGGCTTTGCTCGCGTGCGCCCCCGAGTTTAGGCCCAATGCATTCAGCACGCTGAAGAGCCAGATCGTGGCCGATCAGTTAGCTCGGGGTCATGTCGAGGCCGCCGAGGAAATCCGACAGCTGATCAATCCTGTCACCGCACCGGGCTCCACACTCGACCGCAAACCCAAGCTAAGCACGGTTAAGAAAGTGTCGAAAGAAGACACCGAACAACTGTTCAAGCATCTCAGAGCCCACGGCCACCAAGACGAAGCCGCTGCGCTGGTCTTGGCCTACTTTCTCGGCGTGCGCCCCTGTGAGATGCGCACGATCCTGGTGGTCGGAAACGAAGTCCGAATTATTGGTGGCAAGAAAAGCGCGCCTCTGCATCGCGGTGCCGACCGGACCCTGCTCATCGAGATACCCAAAATTCTGAAAGCGATCCGATGGGCCGCGAAGAGACTGGCTGAAAGTGAGCGCACCAACACCGCGATCAGAGACCGCCTCCGCCAGGAGTGCCGAACGCTATGGCCAAGGCGCAAGAAGCATCCGACGCTGAAAAGCTTTCGCCACAATTTCAGTGCCGCCCAAAAAGCCGCTGGAGTTGGTACCGAGACAGCTGCCTATGTCATGGGACATCAATCAACAGCCTCACAAGAGGTCTACGGAGACCGTCGCGCCGGTGACGCGAGTCAGATTAATGTCAAGCCGGTGGGGGATGCCGATTTGTCCAAGATACGTAAACCCAAGGCGCATCCCAGATACGGCGCCGGTCGAGTACTGGAGCGGATTGAGGTACCCACCCCAGCGCGCAAGAGTTGTGAGGCAGCGGGGCGCCGAATAGGCGAGAGCGATCAAACATCATGGTGAGCGGTTAAGAGCCACTGAGGCTGTTGACCGCTTGAAATTGCTGATACGACGTATCGTGTGCCGGAAAACGCAGGCAGACACGTACCCAGAGGGAGGTCGCCAATGAAGATCCCAGCGATGGAACAGACCGAGTCAATCCATGATGTCCTGTGCGACGTTTGTGGCGAAAGCACGCGCGTTGAAGGGTATGGGTTGCAATTCGGCACTCTTCACGCCAGTTGGGGTTATGGCTCGACCCATGATGGCGAACGCTATGAGGTCCATCTGTGCGAACCCTGTTTTTTCAGGACGATTTCTGGCCTCAGGCGAGAGTGCATGGTGAACTTCATGTTCAGCGAGGAGGACAAGGACCTCAGTGATTTTGGGCGCGTTGCTCGCGATGACTTTTTCAATGACGGAGGTACCTCGACCTCCTGATTTTTCGCCTGCGCAGCATCCCAGGCTTATCTGGCATTCCCCTCACACCGGCCCATAGGCTCTGTTGGCGCGAGCACCGGAAAAGCTGGAGGCGCCATAGCTTTTGAGGCGGGTAACGACGTCACCATCCGCTTGATTACTCGTGGATGTAAGCCCAGCGCCCCAGCAAAGTTTTCGACTCGACCTGCTCATAATTCTGCCTTGGCAGGTAAACGAGCTGGTCCCAGTTCAAACCACTCCCCGCCTTGAACAACAGAGCCCATGGATTGCCATAGAAACCTTTGAGTGCCGCCTCGCCCGTTACAATCTCAAGCAGCGGCAGCCTAACTGGGATCGCCTGGACAAAATCAGGTACCAGTTGCTCCAAGCGCTCAGGTGGCTCTCCGGTAGCCTCAATGTAGTGCTCTATCGCGAGGATCAAAACATCAGCACGATCACCCGCCAGTTCATAGGCTTTCATTCTCATTGCTGCTCCCGCCTGCAAACCGGCAAAGCCGCCCAGAAGCACACCCAGCATGATGGCCGGGAAATACTCCCGCCACTTTCGGCTCACCAGCATAACCAGCAGCGCAACAAGCACGTGGATGGCGGAATAAACCACCACGAAGAAAACAACTACCTCCAGGCTGGTACGCTCCCATGGCGCATAACCTAGCAGAGGCAGCCCCCCCATGATCAGGCTCGGGGCGACCGCAAGGAGTGCTGCCTTGAAAAAGCCAGACTGCAGAATTTTCTTTCGCAATTATTCGTCAACTCTCAAAAGAGCCAGAGAAAGACCAACGAGTAGCCGCCTACAAAGGTTGAATGGATACGGCCTTCCATCCCCAGCTTTCACGCTTCTTGTTGTAGGCCTGTACCGCTGTACCGGAAACCTGCTGGCCGTCTTTGATCTCGCAGCGCTCCACCAGATGCCGAGGAATAAAAATTTCGCTCGGGGTAAAACCCATACCGTTAGAGACGCGAACCGCCTCGGTGAAGTCCTTGCGCAACAGATCTCCTGGCACTTTCTCGCTCGCCTTCGCGGCAAGCACGCGGTATTGGGGACCACGCTTCGAAACATAGCGAACAAGCTGCACCTCGATGACCACCATCATGGATTGCGAGGACTCGGTGACCGCCGTCGACGCCGACGACAAGGTAGTGGTCTACCGCAACTGGCTGGGCCTGATGAAGGGCGATCTCGCCGAAACCCTGGACAAAGGCGGCAAGACCATTGTCCGCCGGCTGAACCCGGATCGCGTCTACACCGGCGCCGACGGTGCCGAGCTGGTTCTGCACGGCCGCAGCCTGCTGTTCGTGCGCAACGTCGGCCACCTGATGACCAACCCGGCGATCCTCGACGGCGAAGGCAACGAGATTCCCGAAGGCATCCTCGACGCGGTGGTCACCAGCACCATCGCCCTGCACGACCTCCAGCGTCGCGGCAACTCGCGCAGCGGCTCGGTGTACATCGTCAAGCCGAAGATGCACGGCCCCACCGAAGTGGCCTTCGCCGACCAGTTGTTCGGCCGCGTCGAGGATCTGCTCGGCCTGCCGCGCCACACCCTGAAGATGGGCATCATGGACGAGGAGCGGCGCACCAGCGTCAACCTCAAGGCCTGCATCGCCGCGGCCAAGGACCGCGTGGCCTTCATCAACACCGGCTTCCTCGACCGCACCGGCGACGAGATGCACACCGCCATGGAAGCCGGCGCCATGCTGCGCAAGGGCGACATGAACTCCACCCCGTGGATCGCCGCCTACGAGCGCAACAACGTGCTGGTCGGCCTGGCTTGCGGCCTGCGCGGCCGGGCGCAGATCGGCAAGGGCATGTGGGCGATGCCCGACCTGATGGCGGCCATGCTCGAACAGAAGATCGGCCATCCCAAGGCTGGCGCCAACACCGCCTGGGTGCCCTCGCCCACCGCCGCCACCCTGCACGCCCTGCACTACCACAAGGTCGACGTACAGGCCGTGCAGCAGGAACTAGAACTCATCGATCTCGCCAGCCAGCGCGACGGCCTGCTGCGCGACCTGCTCAGCGTGCCGGTGGCCGCCGCACGCGACTGGAGCGCCGCCGATATCCAGGAAGAGCTGGACAACAACTGCCAGGGCATCTTCGGCTACGTGGTGCGCTGGGTCGAACAAGGCGTCGGCTGCTCCAAGGTGCCGGACATCCACGACGTCGGCCTGATGGAAGACCGCGCCACCCTGCGCATCTCCAGCCAGCACATCGCCAACTGGCTGCACCACGGAGTGGTGAGCGAGCAGCAGATCCGCGAAACCCTACAACGCATGGCCCAGGTGGTGGACGGGCAGAACGCCGGCGATGCGGCCTACCGACCGATGGCGCCGGACGTCGACGCCTCCCACGCCTTCCGCGCCACCTACGACCTGGTGTTCAAGGGTCGCGAGCAACCCAGCGGCTACACCGAACCGCAACTGCACGCCTGGCGCCTGCGCTTCAAGCAAGAGGCGTACTGACCAGCCCACGCCCGCACCGGGATCACTTCACCAGTAATACCGGTACGGGCACCTCATGCACCACCCGGGTAGCGACGGAGCCCATCAGCAGATTGCCCAGGTTGCCCATACCACGGGTTCCCATGATCACGGTATCGCAACCGTATGCCTTGACGGCCTGGACAATCTCGTCGATGACCTCACCGACCAGGGCATGAACCTCGACGCGAACACCCGCCTTTTCAAGCAGCGCAGCCGCCTCGGCAGCGATCTCCTGGGCATGATTGAGAGCCCCAGCATGCAGCTGCTCCAGCATGACAGCAGACACATAGTCGCCATGGAGCTTGGAGGTGGTCTGCACGTTGATCACATGCACCTGGATACTCGGGTACTCGCCGGCCAGATCCAGCAGATACTGGATAGCGCGCCTGGCCGAGGCCGAACCGTCAAAGGGAAGCAGTACATTACGCATGACAACTCCTTGGGTTGACTGGGTTGATCTTGTGCATCGCCGGATAATTTTCCCTATCTCCGCACGCACAGACCCGTGACCTGGGTCAATCAGAACTGGATCCATCCTGTCACTTCTTGGCGAAAAACGAACTAAACGCCGTCTGCGCCTCTTGCCCAGCGCAGCAGCGCAGAAAATCCTTTTCTTCCGCATCCATGATCTGTCCGACCTTGTCGCGTTGCTGCTCGACAAGCAGGCGCTTGGTAGTCGCCAAGGCCTGAACCGGTAAACGGGCCAGAGCCTCGGCCCGCTCGATAGCACGCTCAAGGGCGGTGCCATCCTCAACTACCTCGTTGAGCAGGCCAATCTCACGGGCCGTATCGGCCAGGAAGGGCTCACCGAAAAAAAGCAGATTTGCCGCTACCTTACTGCCCGCCAGCCTGGGCAGCAGGTAGGTCGAGGCGCCCTCCGGGCATAGCCCCAGCCCCACGAACGGCAGCCGGAACTTGCTGCTACGCCCCGCGTAGGCCAGGTCACAATGCAGCAACAGGGTCGTGCCGATACCAATGGCATAACCTTCGACTGCCGCCACCACCGGCTTGGAAACGGTCGCCAAGATGCGCAGGAAACCGATACCGGGAACAGCATCTGCGTCCTTGAGACGCTGGAAGTCCGCCAGATCGTTGCCTGCAGTGAAGTGCCCGCCTTCACCGGTCAGAACGATTGCCCTCACCCCCACGTCGTCATCCGCCGCCTGTAGCGCTTCACCCAACTGAACGTAGGTCACCGTATCCAGCGCATTGCGACGCTCCGGGCGGTTGATGCCGATCAGACACACTCCGTCACCCCTGTGCCTGACCTGGATACTGGTCGACACTAGGACAGCCCCACCACGGGAATAACCGCCCCATGGACGGCGCTGGCACGATCCGATGCCAGGAAGCCCACGACATCGGCCAACTGCCGGGTGGACACCCACTTGGCGAAATCGGCATCCGGCATATCGGCGCGGTTGGCCGGGGTATCTATGATGCTCGGAGCAATCGCATTGACGTTGATTCCTTTCTCCCGCAACTCCAGCGCCATCGATTCGGTCAGCCTGGCGACCACGCTCTTCGAGGCGCAGTAGGCTCCCATGCCCGCCTTGCCGCTGGTAGCCCCAGCCGCAGCGACGTTGATCACCTTGCCCTGTCCAGCGGACAACATGCCCGGCACTACAACTCGACAAGCGTTGAGGGTAGTGGTCACGTTCAGATCCATCATTCTCTGCCAGACACTGGCGTCGGCATCATGCACCTCCACGCCCATGGCGAACCCCCCAGCGATGTTGCACAGCACTGCTGCAGAACCATGGGCCTGCAGCGCCTGCCCTAGAGCCTCAAGAGTTGCCGCTCCGTCGGTCAGATCAGCCACCAGAAAGTGCTTGGTGCCCTCTACACCTTCATAGGCAGAACGCAACACCTGCTCATTGCAGTCAACCAATAACACCGGATTGCCTTGCTCAATGAAGGCTTGCGCCACCGCGCGTCCAAGAGCGCCAGCGGCACCCGTCACCACAACCAGACCGGACATTCAGATATCTCCCACTGTTAAAGTGTAGCTGACTCATAGCCAGCTCCATTATTCCCAGGAAAGCATCGCGCAAACCTGGTAATCAGCATGTGAACCTTTGGCTTTGATTTATCTGAGGCACCACTTGCCTTGGCGGAAACTATACAATAAAAATAACATTGTGTTAGTTTTAATCCTGAACGCGCGACCCTATGGAGGCCGGACGGAAGCTGACGCATGATGCAGGAAAGCGCCACCGCCCCAGGAGAACCCAATGACTGACGCCGTGAAACGCACCCTTCCCGAACTGGATGACCTGAACCGCTTCTTCTGGATCTGCGGAGCGGACAACCAGTTGCGCATCTTGCGCTGTACGGACTGCCGCCTCTGGCTGCACCCGCCAGGAATCATCTGTCCCAGGTGCTTGAGCAAGCGGCTCGCCCCGGAAGCCGTCAGCGGCCTTGGCACCATCGAAGCCCTGACGGTCAACCACCAACCCTGGAGCCCGGGGCAGGCGGTGCCTTATGCAATCGCGATCGTCAGCCTCGACGAGCAACCAGGCCTGCAATTGACCACCAACATCGTTGGCTGCCACCCGGATTCGGCCTTTATTGGCCAGCGAGTTCGAGTCGTCTTCGAGGCGGTTGAGGACGTGTACCTCCCCCTCTTCACCCCTGTCTGAGAGAGTCCGAATGCAAGCCGAACACGCTGAAGATCTCGCCACCATCCGCGAGCAGGCCAGACGCCTGCTACAGGATCAGGCGACGCCCGAGCACCTCAAGTCGATGCTCGATGAACCAGGCGGTTTCGACCGTGAGCTCTGGCGGCATGCCGTCGAGCAAGGCTGGACGGCGATCGCGGTGCCGGAACAGGCCGGCGGTCTAGGCCTGGGCTGGGGCGGCCTTGGCGTACTGTGCGAGGAGCTCGGCCGGATCACTGCCTCGCTACCCCTGATCGCCAACACGCTAGCCGTGCATGCCTTGCTGGCAGCCGGGCGGGCGGAGCACTCAGCCCTGCAGGAAGCCCTGACCGATGGCAGCCGGATCGCCTGCCTGGCGCTGGCCGACCCAGCCGATGGAGGACTTTCGATCAATAACTCGGCCCAGGTTCGCAACGGCAGACTGAACGGCGAAAAGGCCCCTGCAGCCTTCGCCACGGTCGCCGATGTTGCCCTGGTGCAGGCCGCAGACGAGCACGGCAACGGCCTCTACCTGGTTCTACTCGACCAACCCGGGGTGCAGCGCATCCCGGTCGATGGTTTCGACAACTCCCGCGCGACGGCGGCCCTGCAGTTCGTTCAGGTGCACGCGCTACGCCTCGGCGATGCCGAGCAGTTGTCGAATCTCAGCAGTCTTGCCGCGTTGACCACCGCCTTCGAGCAGATCGGTGGCGCCCAGGCCTGTCTGGACATGGCCTGTGACTACGCCCGCGAGCGCCGCGCCTTCGGCCAGCCGATCGGTGGCTTCCAGGGCATCAAGCACAAGCTGGCGGAGATGTACTGCCAACTGGAGATCGCTCGCGGCTGTACGCATGACGCGCTGGATGCCTGGGAGCAGGGACTGCCGGCTCGCAACCAACTGACCGCTGCCGCCCGTCTCGGTGCTACCCGCGCCTACGACCTGGCCGCCCAGGAGAACCTACACGTACACGGAGGTATGGGCGTCACCTGGGAAGCCATGCCCCATCACTACTATCGCCGCTCGCGCAGCCTGGCCCTGGAGCTGGGAGGCTCCCACTACTGGCGGGAACGACTGCTTTGCGACCTGGGACTCGAATCTGCAACTGGCCTGGCAGGATAAGACGAAAATGAACGAAGAACTGCAACGCTACCGCGAGCAGGCTCGCAGCTGGTTGGCCGAACATGCGGCAAACTATTCGGGAAGAGCCCGCCATGGCCTCGACTTCGAGCAGGATCTGGCCCTGGCCCGTGCCTGGCAGGCGCACAAGGTGCAGCACGGCTATGGCTGTATCACCCTGCCTAAAGAATATGGCGGCGCTGGTGGTAGCGAACTGGAAAAGGTCATCTTCTGCGAGGAAGAGATGCGCTACGACCTGCCACTGATCTACTTCAGCATCAGCCTGAACAACCCGCTGCCGATCTTCCTGCGGTATGCCCCGGAGCACTGGAAACAGAAACTCGGCCCGGCGACGGTGCGCGGTGAACTGATCTGGTGCCAGCTGTTCTCCGAACCCTCGGCCGGATCAGATCTGGCCTCCCTGCGCCTGAAGGCAGTGCCCACGGAGGGCGGCTGGCTACTCAGCGGGCAGAAGGTCTGGACCAGTTGGGCGCAGATCGCCGACTGGGGCGTGGTAGTGGCCAGGAGCGATCCGAACCTGCCCAAGCACTCCGGCCTGACCTATTTCTTCCTCGACATGAAGTCACCCGGCGTCACGGTTCAGCCCATTCGCCGCCTGGGCGAGGAGAAAGATCTCAACGAAGTGTTCTTCGACGAAGTGTTCGTCCCTGACGAACAGCGCCTAGGGGAAATCAACGGTGGCTTCAAGGTCGCCGTCGAAACTCTGATGATCGAACGCTACGCGGTGACCGACGAATCCGGCTACGGCCCGACTCTGGAGAACTTCATCGACCTGGCTGGCAATGCCCGGATCAATGGCCGTCCGGCGCTGGAGGACGGCGAAGTCCGTGCCAGGATTGCCGAGGTATTCGTACAGCGCCAAGGCCTGCGTGCCATCCATCGCCGCGCTCTGCAAGCCTTCGCCAATGGCCAGGCCCCAGGGCCAGAGGGGGCCATCCGCAAGCTACTGCTGGGCCGAACCCGCCAGGCGCTGGGTTCCACCGCCATGGATCTGCTGGGTGCCAGCGGCGCACGTCTCGCGCCACACGGCCATGCGACCAATGACTTCGCCCGGGCCTGGCTCGACCCCAGCCTGCGCATCGCCGGCGGCACCGACGAGCTGTTGCTCAACACCCTGGCCGAACGTGTGCTTGGGCTACCCCAAGACCACCGGCCGGACAAGGGCATCCCCTTCAACGCCGCGCCGAAATAACCCGACCACCACAGCGGCGGGCCTAGCCCGCCAGCAGCCCACAGGACTGACCCAATGGATTTCATTCTCGATCAGGAAGACGAGGACTTCCGTCAGGAAGTTCGTGCCTTCCTCAAGGACAACCTCCCCGCAGATCTGGCCGAGCGTAACCACCGCGGCTATCACCCATTGCGCGAGGACACCCGGCGCTGGACCAAGATTCTCCATGCCAACGGCTATGCCGGCGCCAACTGGCCGAAGCACTGGGGCGGTACCGGCTGGTCGCCTCTGCGCCAGTTCATCTTCGACGAAGAATGCCTGCTTGCCGGCGCCCCGGCCGTGGACACCGCAGGCTTCAAGATGATCGGCCCAGTGATCATGACCTTTGGCAGCGAGGTGATGAAGCAGGAGTACGGTCCACGCATCCTCAGCGGCGACGTATTCTGGGGGCAGGGCTTCTCCGAACCCAACGCTGGCTCCGACCTGGGCTCACTCAGCACAAGGGCCGAACGCGTCGGCGACGAATATGTGATCAACGGCCGCAAGATCTGGACATCGTTCGTCGAGACCGCCGACATGATTTTCGTCCTGGTCAAGACCGACCCAGCAGCACGCCAGCGCGGCATCTCGATGATCCTAGTGGAGCGCGAGGCCCCAGGCGTGACCATCCGCCCGATCCATGACATCGGCGAAAGCCATAGCCTCAACGAGGTGTTCTTTGACGACGTGCGTGTGCCGGTCACCAACCTGGTAGGCGAAGAAGGTAAAGGCTGGACCTACGCCAAGTTCCTGCTAGAGAACGAACGCGCCTTCAGCGCCGAGTGGCCGCGCAACAACGCTAACCTGGCGCGTCTGCGTAAGTTCCTCAGCTTGAACCAGGCCGACGGCTCACGACTGATCGACCGTCCGGGCTTCGCCACCCGCCTTGCCCAGCTGGAAACCGATCTGCAGGCCCTGCGCTGGCTTAGCCTGCGTGCGCTGCATGAGAAGGCTGGCGGCCAGAGCAGGCTACCGGTCGGCTCGCTGCTGAAGATCCGTGGTTCCGAACTGCTGCAGAAGATTGGCGAGCTCCAGGTCGAAGCGCTCGGTTGCTACGCCAGCTACGTCTACCCCGACCCGCTCGGGGATGCACAGCGTGAGGAGGCCTGGCCTCCTGGTCCCAACTATGCCCCAGGCATCATGGCGGACTACTTCTACCGTCGTGCAACCACTATCTACGGTGGGGCCAATGAAGTGCAGCGCACCATCATCGCCCGTTCATTCCTGGAGCTCTGAACATGGATTTCCAACTCAACGAAGAACAGAGCATGTTGCGAGACAGCGTTCGTCGCTTCATGGAAGACAACTGCTCATTCGAAAAACGCGGCCCGGTGGTCGACAAGGGCTCATTCGACTCCAGTCACTGGCAGCAGTTGGCCGAACTCGGCCTACTTGGCCTGGCGATTCCGGAAGAGTTCGGTGGAATGAACTGCTCCGCTCTGGAGTCCGCTCTGGTGATGGAAGAGAACGGCCGCATGCTCTGCGTGGAACCCTATTGGGCAGTAGCAGTGCTCGCCGCGCAGACCCTGGCGGCCACGCGCGATCCCAAGGTGGCGACGATACTTCAGACCCTGTGCACAGGCGAACTGCTGCCGGTACTCGCCCACGAGGAAGCTGGGGCGCATGGCAGGCCGGCGTACGTACAAACCCGGGCAGTCGCCATCGATGACGAGCGCTGGCGGATCAGTGGCGAAAAGGCTGTGGTAGTGGCCGGCAACGTGGCAGAACTACTGATCGTCTCGGCACGCACCAGCGGCAGCGACGACGACGAACAGGGTATCAGCCTGTTCGTCGTCGATCCGAAGGGCGCAGGAGTGGAGCGGCGCGACATTCGCCTGATCGATAACCGCTGGGCCACTCACCTCTATCTGCGCGATGTCGAGGTTGGCCGCAAGAATCTACTGGGTGCCGTCGGCCTGGGTTTCGGCGCTATCCGCCACGGCCTCGAACACGCCACGGTGGCGCTCTGCGCCGAAGCCATCGGTGTGATGGAGCGCGCACTGTGGATCACCCGCGACTACCTGAAGATCCGCAAGCAGTTCGGCCAGTTGCTCGGCGACTTCCAGAGCCTTCAGCATCGTATGAGTGAGATGCTGATCGAACTGGAACTATCGCGCGGCATGCTGCACTACGCGCTGTCCAGCCTCAACAAAAATTCAGATGAGCGGGCCAAGATACTGTCAATGGCGAAGGCTCATATCGGCAAGAGTGGCCAATACGTCTGCGGCCAGGCAATCCAGTTGCACGGCGGCATTGGCGTAACCGAAGAATACGTAATCGGCCACTATTTCAAGCGTATGACACTGATCAACAGTGCGCTAGGTAGCAGCATGCACCACTTCGAGAAACTGGCGGAGCTGGAACGCACGATTGGCCTGAACTGAGCCCCATATGTCGCCCGGATCCCGCATCCGGGTGTACTGGGTCGCTTCTAATGTTGTCGGAGAACGCTTCCTAACAGGGCATTCCGCAACCTCATGCATGCCTTGTTTCTCCACGTCCGTGGATTGGGCCAGCCACTGCGGGTAGAGCACGAATGGATGGTTCGTGCACCATGTCGATCTCGAACACCGCCACCCCGAGCACCTCCATGACAACCTGTCCTTCCAGGAGCACTGCGGTAGACAGGTAGATCAACCACTGAAACAGTGTCTAATCCTCCATTGCAATCATCGGCAGCAGTACGCCAGTGATCGAGCGAGAGGCACCACACATCTCGCGCCACCTCACGTAGTTCGTCGCCAGCTCACGGGGGCTCCACCCAGGCTCACCCCCTCGGGGTTGCGTGCATGCTTGCTGCCGCAGCAAGACGGCTGAGGCTGAATGATTGGGTAGTATTGCCGCAAGCCCTGAGCCGCGGCTCCCTGCGCCACTCCCCGCGCTGCCCGTCATGCAGGAAAATCAGATCAGCTAAATCCTCTGAGCAAAAAAACCTGCCCCCCAAGATCGAAAGGCAGGTGTCACGCTCAAACAGCACAAAAAACGCAGAAGAATCAGTAAACCTCGAACAAGCCGGCAGCCCCCATACCGCCACCGACACACATACTCACCACCACGTAGCGCACACCACGACGGCGACCTTCGAGCAGCGCGCTGCCGACCAGGCGTGAGCCGGTCATGCCAAAGGGATGCCCCAACGCGATGCCGCCGCCGTTGACGTTGAAACGATCGGGATCAATGCCCAACCGATCGCGACAATAAAGGGTCTGGCAGGCGAACGCCTCGTTCAACTCCCACAGGCCGATATCACCGACCGTCAGACCATGCTTCTTCAGCAGTTGCGGAATAGCGGTCACCGGCCCGATACCCATTTCCTCCGGTGCGCAGCCAGTACTGATGAAACCACGGTACGCACCGAGTGGGCGCAGACCGCGCTGCTCGGCAAGGCGAGCATCCATCAGCAAGCAGGCCGACGCACCGTCAGACAGTTGGCTGGCGTTGCCAGCAGTGACACTCCCCCCTTCGATCACTGGTTTGAGGCTGGCAAGCCCTGCAGCGCTGGTATCCGGGCGCAGACATTCGTCCTCGGTGAAGAGAAACTCCTTGTAGCTGACTTCCTTGGTCTGTTTGTCTACCAGTTTCTGCTGCACCCGCAGTGGCACGATCTCCTCGTCGAACTTGCCATCGGCCTGGGCGGCGGCGGCCCGCTGATGAGCAAGCAGCGCATACTCATCCTGCGCATCGCGGCTGATACCGTATTTCCTGGCAACGAACTCGGCAGTCTCGATCATCGGCATGTAGGCCTGTGGCAGCATATCCGCCAGAACCTCATCCTTCTCTCGGATGGCCAGCTCCAGATAACTCGGTGTCAGTGCGCTGACGTTCTCCGAACCGCCTCCGATGACAATGTCCATCCCGTCGACGATGATCTGCTTGGCCGCGATGGCGATGGCCATCAGGCCAGATGCACACTGACGATCCACCGTAGAACCGGCCGCCTGCACACCGAATCCCGCGCGCAGCGCAGCAGCGCGGGCCAGGTTCCTACCCGCCGTGCCGGCGGGCATCGCCGCACCGATGATCACATCCTCGATTGCTCCTGGCTCCACGCCTGTGCGCAAAGCAGCCTGCAACATGGCATGGGCGGTCATGCTCGGCGACTTGATGTTGTTCAGCGCACCTCGATGAGCCTTGCCGATAGGAGTACGGGCGGTGGAAACAATGACAGCTTCTCTCATGTGTTGCTCCAGATAGCCGGCATCAGCCGCGCGGTAGATTGGGAAGATTGAGGACGGCCTTGGCCAGGATATCGCGCTGAATTTCATTGGCACCGGCATAAATCGTCACCGGTCGGGCCATCATCAGAGCCCAGTGCGGATCGACCTCCAGATCGCCAATGCTGACATCACCAACTACACCGCCGTACTCGCTGCTGACTTCGACGTTGAACTCAGTGATCCGCTGCAACAGCTCAGAGACATAAACCTTCAGCACCGAAGCCTCGGCGTCAGGTTCGGCCCCTTCATTGGCGATGCGGTCACACACCTGGGCATAGAGTCGACGGTAGTCATGCAAGTCAGCCTGCAGAGCAGCCAGGCGGTCGAGCACGCCCCTGTCATCCATCAGGCCCAGCTGCACCACCAGGCGTTCGGCCAGATCCAGTGCACTACCGGCCATGGCCGAGCTGCCCAGCCAGATACGCTCATGACCGAGCAACGCCTTGGCCACACTCCAGCCCTGGTGCAACTCGCCCACCAGGTTCACCGCCGGCACCCGCACGGCATCGAAGAACACTTCGCAGAATTCGTTTTCGCCGGCGATATTGGCGATCGGGCGGATGCTCACGCCTGGCGCCTTGAGATCGATCAACAGGAAGCTGATGCCCTGCTGCTTCTTCTCGAACTTGCCGGTACGCACCAGAGTGAAGATATGCGTGCAATCCAAAGCATGGGTGCTCCAGATCTTCTGGCCGCTCACCACATACTCGTCGCCCTCGAGCACCGCCTGGGTACGCAGACTGGCCAGATCGGAGCCGGCCCCCGGCTCCGAGTAACCCTGGCACCAGACATCGTCGCACTGCAGGATTCGCGGCAGGTAGTAGGCACGCTGCTCCTGTGTCCCCCATTTCATCAGGGTTGGGCCAAGCTGGGTTTCACCGTTGTCGATGATCCGCCCGACCCCGGCACGTTCCATTTCCTGTTGGTAGATCATCTGTTTGCGGAACGAGATACCCATACCACCATATTCCCGCGGCCAGGCCGGTGCCCGCCAGCCGTGCTCGTTGAGCAAGCGCAGCCAGTTGCACAGGTCGTCACCGCGCAGACGCAGGAATGGGCGACGGTCGTCCTGACGCAGGTGCAGCGGGTAGTTCGCCTCCAGCCAGCGGCGCAGGCGCAGGCGGAATTCGTCGTCGCCCCACTCCCGCGGGTCACTGGTATCACTAAGCGCCACCTGCGTCAGGGTGCTATCGTCCAGTTCTTCGCTACGCAGGGCCGGATAACGCTCGGCGAACAGGCGACGGTGGCTCTGCGCCGCCCCCAGCCAGGCCGAACCGAAGATCGCAGAGCGCAGGTACAGGCCGATATCGACTTCCTCGGCGAAGCCCATGGCACCATGCAACTGCACCGATTGCTTGCCGGTGATTACCGCACCCGCTCCGCTACGCGCCTTGGCCGCGCTGGTGGCCGCCAAGGTGGCTGCGGACAGCGGAGCCTGCTCGTAACAGTCCAGAGCATGCTGCCAGGAAGCACGCGCCAGTAATGCCTCGATGTGCAGGTCAACGCAACGATGCTGCACGGTCTGGAAGCTACCAATGGGGCGTGCGAACTGTACCCTCTGGCTAACGTAGTCGATGGTCTGTCGCAGGCAGCCAGCGGATAATCCGGCCAGTTCGGCAGACAGCGCGATACGCCCGGCGACCAGCGCCTGACGCGCAGCCTGTTCGGCGGCCTCACCACGCAGCAGCGGCTCACCAAACAACAAAGGGGTCTGCTCAAAACGCACATGGGCCTGGCTGCCGACACCAGCAGCGAATGACTCGCAACTGACCCCCGAAGCATCGGCGGCCACGGCCACCAACACCGTCTGACCGGCTTCCTGGGCCAGCACAAGCAATACCGAATCCGCCTCACAACCAATGACGAAGCGCTTCTCACCAGTCACCACACCATTGCGCAGGAGGCATGTCGGCTGTTCGATATCGAGCTGAGCGGCCCGTTCCTGCCAGGCGAAGGTCAACACGCGTTCGCCTGACTGCAACCAGCCAGCCAGTTGCTCGCGTCCGCTCGCCGCGTTGTCAGCCTTACTCGCCGCCAGCAGCACCGAAGGAAGTACGCAGCAGGCGACGAAGGGTTCCGCGAGCAAACGTTCTCCCATTATCTCGCTCAAAGCACAGGCTTCGCGTAAGCCCAGACCACTGCCACCCATCTCCTCCGGCAACATGAGCGCTGTCCAGCCCAGCTCAGCCATGCCGCGCCACAGTGCACGCTCCACCGGTCGTACGCGCCCGATCCAGCCACGTAACCTGGCAGGCGCATGGGTTCCAGCCAGATAGTCGTTCGCCGAGTCCTGCAACAGCTCGGCCACTCCCACTTCATCATTCATGCTCAGTCATCTCGCCGATTAAAAACTAACGATTTATCAGCTATAATGCCTCAGCCTTACAGCTTGTCAACCAGGCCGGCTGCATGCTTCATTCACCGAAACAACGAACAAGAGGGGCAACAATGATTCGAGGACTGGACAAAGGGCAGCGTGCTGCGTTGCTGATCAGCGAGTGCCAGCTGGGCGTAATCGACCCGCAGCTCTCTCCTTTCCAGAGTCTGGCCGAGCAGGCCGGAGCGCGCGCCATCGTGCCGCGGATAGCCAGGCTGGCCCAAGCGTTCCGCAAGGCAAAGCTGCCTGTTATTCATTTACATGTAGTGCATCGACCAGGTTACGTCGACCTGCCCCGCACCAGCGCGATCATCGTCCGCTCGATCAAGGATCAGCGCATGATCGCCGGTAGCCGGGATGTCCTGCCAGTCGAGGAGCTGACGCCTCACGAAGGCGATATCGTGCATGCGCGCAGCTTCAGCCTGGTGGCCTTCCACGGCACCGACCTGGATGCCATGTTGCGCAACATGGGCGTGCAGACCCTGGTTCCCGTGGGCGTTTCGACCAACGTGGCGATATCGGGCACCTCGTTGTGCGGCTCGGATCTCGGCTACCAAGTGGTAGTCCCCGAGGACTGCATCGCAGGCGCGTCGGCAGAGAGCCATGAGTTCATTCTGCGCAACCTGCTGCCGCTTTACAGCACCGTGTGCGACAGCGAGGCGGTGATACAGGCAATCGGCTGACGGTAGCGCGGGGGCATCCATTCGCGGATGAGCCCCGCGTCAGTCAGCGCAACCGCTCAGGTGGTGAAGCGCTGCCTGAGCACATGCTTGAGCACCTTGTTCAAGGTCTCGTTGCGCGGCAGGCTATCTACCAGTTCCAACTGCTCGGGAATCTTCTGCAGCATGATCCCGCTACTACGGAAGTAGGCAACCATTTCCGAGAACTCCAGGGGGGGCTTGCCCGGCGCGGGCTCGACCACGGCGCACACCCGCTCGCCTCGCTCGGCATCGGGTAGCCCGATGACGGCCACGGCGCCCACCTTGGGATGGCTGTAGAGCAGATCCTCCAGCTCTCGTGCGGAGATGTTCTCGCCCTTGCGGATGATCACGTCCTTGAGGCGTCCGGTCAGCGTTACCCGTCCATCGGAGCGCAGCAGACCAAGGTCACCCGTACGGAAGTAGCCATCGGCATCGAACGCTTCTTCATCCAAGGCCTTGTCCGTATAGCCCTTGAACACACCTCGACCCCGCACCCGGACTTCGCCACTCTCCTCAATATCGGCAAGACTGCCGTCCAGACGCACGATACGCAGCTCCACCTCGTCGACGGGCAGACCTTCGGAACAGGCGAGCTGGTCGTCTCCATGGCTGGGAGAACCGGCGCAGATCAGCGGTACCTCGGTCATGCCGTAGTTATGGGTAAGCGCGCAACCCAGTTCGGCCGTTACCTGGTAGTAGAGCTCTGGCGGCTTGGGCGCCCCCCCACCACAGAGCAGACGCAACGACGGGATCAGCCGCGCGCTAGGTTGGCGACGCTGCTCGGCCAGCAGGGCCTCGTAATGGGCCGTACTGCCTCCCGTGGTGGTGACGCCGAACTCGCGGAAGATGGCGGCAGCCTCGGCCGCCTGGAACCTGTCCAGCAGCACGGCGCTCATACCGCTGGCCAGCAGCATGGCGGTATACATGGCGCCGCCGATATGAGCATAGGGGAACGCCACGGTGCCCACGTCGGCAGATCCAACCTGCATGGCTCGCGCCAGGTTGCGCCCGCCGATCATCAGCGTCTGGTCACTGTGGCAGGCACCTTTGGGTTCCGACGTGGTGCCCGAGGTGTAGTAGACCCAGCGCACCGCCTCGCCGTCTTCCGGCGCCGGCGGCAGATCGACCGCCTTGCCCTGGGGCAGGTCGCCCGCCATGACGATAACGCGCAGTGGATGTTCGAGGCTGTCGCGGATACGCTCGGCCATGAGCGGAAAGTCCCGTTCCTGCGCACCGGGCACCAGAAGGAAGTCCGATCGGTTGCGTGCCACCACGCCATGCACTTCGCGCTCGCCATAGAGCGAAATGATCGGATTCTGCACGGCCCCCAGGCGCGCCAGCGCGAAGGCGGTCATCACCGCCGGGATGCCGGTGGGCAATTGCCAGGTCACCACCGAGCCCTGGCCAATGCCGTAGCGCTGGAAACCCGCAGCCAGGCGCGCCGAGATATCCAGGGCCTGGGCGAAGGTCATGCGCTGACGCTGACGCCCGTCGATCAGCATGGTGGCCTGCGGGGTAAGCGCTACCCGGCGCTGCAGCAGGGCCCAGAGGGTCGGCGCCTCCAGCAATTGCGCTGCCATGATGCCTACCAGGCCGAGCGGTGGGCGCCGCCATCCACGGGTATCAGGCAACCGGTAAGGTACCCCCCCAGCCCCGAGCAGAGATAGGTCGCCAGTGAGGCGATCTCTTCCGGCTTGCCCATGCGCTGCACCGGCACACCACGGGACAGACGCTGGAGCATGTCATCGAGGGCCATGCCCCTGGCCGCCGCCATCTTGCCCACCTGGTCGCGCATGTGCTCGGTGGCGATCCAGCCGGTGGCCAGGGTGTTGACGGTGATGCCATGGGCCGCGAATTCGTCAGCCAGCTGTTTGTTCAGGGTGACCACGGCGGCACGCGCAGTGTTGGCCGCCATCAGCCGCAGCCCGGGGGCGGGCTCCTTGGCGGCAGCCGTGCCGATGGTCAGCAGCCGCCCCCAGCGCTGTTCGCGCATGTGGGGCAAAGTCGCCCGCGCCAAGTGCACCACGCTCATCACCAAGCCCTGAAAGGAGTCGGTGAAGACATCCGCACTGCCCTCAAGGAAGTCACCGGGGTCACCCCCATGGACGTTGGTGATGACGATATCCGGCGCACCGAATGCCTCGCGCGCCCTGGCCACAGCCACCTGCACGTCGGCCTCGCGGGTCAGGTCGGCGCTGACGGCAATGGCCGTACCGCCGTTGGCGCGAATGGCCGATACGGTTTCATCCAGGGCTTCCTGACCACGAGCCACCACCACGACCCGACAACCTTCGGCAGCAAGCATCTCACTGCAGGCACGGCCTATGCCCTTGCTCCCCCCCGAAACCAGGGCCACACGTCCGGTCAATCCAAGCTTCATGATTCGTCTTCCAAAGTGTTCCAGTAGCGCCAAAGCCTGCAGGACGGCGTGGCACAAGCCTCGCCCTACCCTGCCTGCAGTTCTCGCTTCAGACAGTGGCCCGGGAATGTCGGGCACGATGCCCCTCGTTGCTCTCCTCCGTCTCAAGAGTTGCCAGTCGCTCGTCTTCAGACGAAACGAGGGCCGGCTCACCGTGCGCGGAAGATGGCAGGAGAAAATGGGAAAGAGCCGGGATCAGGATCAGTGCCCCCAACATGTTCCACAGGAACATGAATGCCAGCAGGATGCCCATGTCGGCCTGGAACTTGATCGGCGACCAGATCCAGGGCAGCACACCCGCCGCCATGGTCAACCCGATCAGCGCAACGATGCGCCCGACGAAGTCCAACGAAGCGGCATAGGATTTCGCCAGTGTCATGCCCTGGCGCTGCATGCTGAGCTGTACGCTGAGCAGGTACAGGGCATAGTCCACCCCTACCCCCACGCCAACGGCAATTACCGGCAGAGTGGCAACTTTGATCCCGATCCCCAGCATCCCCATCAGCGCTTCGCACAGGATCGAAGTGATGATCAGCGGCACCAGCGCCACCACCACAGCTCGCCAACTGCGGAAGGTGATGAAGCACAACAGGGCTACCGCGCCATACAGCACGAAGTGCAACGTCCAGAAGCTGCGCTTGACCACGATATTGGTCGTAGCCTCGATACCGGCACTACCAGCGGCCAGCATGAACTCGCGATCAGGGCTATTGAACTCAGCCGCATAACTCTCCACCTCTTGTACCACCCGATTCAGGGTGGCCGCCTTGTGGTCAGTCAGGTAGGCGATGATCGGGGTGATGCCGCAGCTCCGGTCGGTCAACTCCGGACGATCCGTGGAGAACATGTTGAAGGACTGGGTGCGGTTGCTGTCGTTCCGCGGAATGGTCAACCACTTGGGATTGCCCTCGAAGGATCCGGAGCTCGCCAGGCGAATGCCGTCGGCCGGCGAAAAGGTCGTCTGCACACCGGGCACTTCACGCAAACGGGCGCTGAGTCGATCCGCCTCGGTCAGTGAAGCAAACTCCGTGCATTTTCCCAGCGGGGTTTTCAACATTACCACGAACTGGTCGGTGGACAGGCCATAGTTCTCGCCGACGAAGGCGATATCGCGATTGTAGCGGGACTCGGGACGCAGCTCCGGCGCCCCGGCATCCAGGTCGCCAAACTGCACCTGCCTGCCCATCGAGAAACCCACCACGGTTAACAGCGCCGCAACGCCTATGGCCAGCAAGGCACGCCGACGCTCGGTCAGGCGAATCAGCCAGGCCCGAACCTTCTGCATGGGGCTGAGGCCGGCCTCGATCTGCTCCGCGCTCTGCACACTGCGCCGGGCCGCTTCGGCACTCACACCGAAATAGGACAGCAGCACTGGAATCAGGAACAGCTTGGTGAAGATCAGTACCGCCACACCCAGGCTGGTGGTCAGCGCCATGTCACGGATCACCGGAATGTCGATGATCATCAGCACCGCGAAACCGACGATATTGACCAGCAACGCGGTCAGTCCAGCCATGAACAGACGGCGGAAGGTATAACGCGCGGCTACGTATTTGTGCGTGCCTCGGCCCACGTCCTGCATGATGCCGTTCATTTTCTGCGCGCCGTGGGACAGGCCAATGGCGAAGATCAGAAACGGCACCAGGATCGAATAGGGGTCGAGCTCATAGCCCAGCACGCTGAGCAACCCCAGCAACCAGACCACTCCGAGCAGCGCGCAGAACACCAGCAGCAGTGTGCTGCGCAGGCAGCGCGTATAGGCGAGAACTAGCGCACTGGCGATCAGCACCGAAAAAGCGAAATAGGCCATGACATCGTAAAGGCCATCAATCAGATTCCCCACCAGCTTGGCGAAGCCGATGATGTGAATCCTGACACCATCGTTTTCCAAGGAGCGGACATTCCTCTCCAACTGCCGGGAGAAATCCGCATAATCCAGTGCCTGGCCCGTCTCCGGGTTGATATCCAGCATCGGCACAAAGATCATCGAAGAGCGCATGTTGTTGGCCACGTAGCTGCCGACGATCCCAGAGCGGTTGATGTTCTCCCGCAAGCGCTCCATCGACTCCGGGTTGCCATCCCAGCGATCGGGAATCACCGGGCCACCGCGATAGCCTTCCTCGGTCACTTCCGTCCAGCGCAGACTGCTGGTCCACAGGCCACGCATCCAGCCCTGGTCGACGCCGGGCATCAGAAACACGGCATCGTTGACCTTCTGCAAGGTCAGCAGATACTCCTTGTCGAAGATATCGCCCTTGGTGTTTTCGACCACGATACGGGTCGCATTGCCCATGCCGCGCAAGGCGTCACGGTGCTGGAAGTAATTCTGAATATAGGGGTGCGACTGCGGGATCATCTTTTCGAAGCTGGTGTTCACCGGCAACTTGAGCGCACTCCAGCCGAGCAACAGCGTCATCAGCGCACACAGCAGGATAACCATACCCCGGTGATTGAACACCAATTTCTCCAGCCAGTTCCCACTCGCTCTATCGAACTGGCGAGGGTCTTTGATGACGGGCATGTCGATCGGGTTTGAAAAAGCCATATTTGCCTCTTGTTGTTCTAAAACGCCATTCCCTGCTTCAGGCCGACTCTACTTCAGGTCGATGACCCGCACGCCGGAATAGCCAACCGTGACGGCCTTTCCTCCAGGCAACACCACCATGCTGGAAAAACGCCCCGGACGTGGGACGGGTACTGCCTCGAAACCTGTCAGGCCGGCATCGCTAACACTCACCCGACCATCGACGCTAGCCAACAGAAAGCGCCCGTCAGGCAGGGTCTGAACAGCGGTCAGCGCGACATTCAGACCCGTGGGCACCTGTTCCCAGGAGCCCCCCTGATCCAGCGAGCGATACAGGGTGCCTCGCAGCCCCGCCGCCATTACGGCTTTCTTGCTCACCGCCAGACTGAAGAAACTGCCGGCGTAGCCGGTCTCCAGCGTCTCGAAACGGTCACTGTCCCTGTCGAAACGAAATACGATCCCGCGCTCGGAGACGATGAAGACTTCATCCCCCACGCCGGCAATCGCCATGTAATGCAGGAGTTCCGGGTTGTCCACCCGCTCCATCCAGGACTCCCAGCTCTTGCCCCCATCGCGGGTAGCCAGCAGGGTGCCGAAGGTGCCAACGGCGATACCGTTGTTCTCGTCGCTGAACCAGACGTCCATCAACGCCTGCTCCGGGCCATCCTTGTAATTCAACTTGATGCCTTCGAGGTACCCGGCGGCCTGCTGATCACCGCTCGCGGCGCGCTGGCCGTAGTATTCCTCGAGTTGCCTGGCCGTCACCCGACCGTCTATTTGCTTGACCCAGGTCTGGCCCTGATCACTGCTGTGCAGCACCACACCCTCGTGACCCACTATCCAGCCCTGCCGAACAGTGGGGAAATATGCAGACAGAAGATCGGAAGATACCGGGGATGCCACCTGGGACCAGTTGGCGCCGGCATCGTCAGAAATCATGATGAGACCGCGAGCGCCTACCGCGACCAATCGCGAGCCAGCTAGGGTCACGGCATTGAGATGCGCTCCGGCCAGATTCCTGACCTCGGATGCAGGCCGGTCCAGCGGGTCCAGAAAATCACTTCCCATACTCGTGTTTGCCGAAAGGCAAAGGGACAAGAAGGTAAGGAAAAGCAGATTGCGTACAACAGCCATTTCACCCTCACAGCAATACCTAGCCACATTCAACGCCCGAGCTTTTGGGAAAAAAGAGGGGGGAATGGCTCCCCCTCCTACGCTCAACGCTCAAGCCTTGCCATGGGGCAGTCAGCGAATCCCGCTGCCTGCCATGGATCCCGAAGTGAAGTAGTTGCCCGGGAAAGGATCGACTTGGTAGAAGCCGGTCATGCCCGGTGCAGCCATCAGCGAGCCATTGCCGTATACACCCTTGGTCATGTCGTACAGAACATAGTGGCCGTTACGGTAGGCGGGCTTCTCGTATTGCTGGACGGACAGTTGATACATCAGGTGATGCACCTTACCCGCCTGATCCAGGGAGTGATACGCCAGGATGGCCCAGCTATCCTCATCGATCAGGAAGCGCTTGACCTTTTGCACATGGCGCTCGCCCGGCTTGAGGGTGGCCTCGACCACCCACATGCGGTGCAGCTCCCAACGCAGAATGTCGGGGTTCAGGTGCTTCGGCGTATTAGCCAGTTTCGGATCGGCACTCCAGGCCTTGTAGGTGTTGTAAGGCACGTACATTTCCTTGCGCCCGACCAGTTTGAAGTCGAACTTGTCCATCTTGCCGTCGAAGCCGTTGATCTCATCGAACAGCAGGATGCCGCCACTGGCCGTACTCACCGTGTCGTACTTGAACTCCGGCGCCAGCCGGACACGGCGCTGCCCAGGCACATAGGACCAGGCCATGGCGTCACGCTGGTGGGTTTCCAGGAAGTTGAAGCGCATCTGCTTCACCCCCACCGAGGCAGCCGGTGCGGTGGTGGTGGCGATCAGCGCCCAGTAAGGCTGGTTGGCCGGCACCTTGTCGAGGCTGTTGTCCCAGAAGTAATTGCGGTTCTCGATCAACTGGATACTGGACAGCGTCACCCCACCCGAGCTGTCGATCAGATAGGCAGCCTGGGTACCCTCGGTATATGGCAGCTCAAACTTGGTATTGGCATTCCACATCACCTCGTAACCGCTCTTCGGCAGAGGGAAGGGAACCTGCGCATGAGCACCTTCCAGCCCCGGGGCGTCACCCACCAGACGCGGGTTCTTCACTCGACTGATGGTGTTGTCATATACCCACTGCGGGAAGCAGGCAGAGCGCTGAGTCGGATAAACGTCCACGCGGAAGCTTTCCGGATAACGCTTGAACAACTCCTGGGTACCTTCGTCCAGTTTGTCCTGATACTGGGCCATATTGGCTGCAGTGATGCTGAACAACGGTTTCTCGTTGCTGAAAGGATCGGCATAGGGCGAACCGCCCTTGGCCCCCATGATCGGCTTGTAATCGGCCGGTGCCGTACACAAACCACCATCCCAAGCAGGAATGCTGCCATCGGCATTGCCGGCCTTGATCGCCCCCATGGGCGTCAGGGTGGTGCCGAGCTGGCTGATTTCCTCATCCGTCGGCGTAGCGACAACCTGGCCGGCGAACAGTGCGCTGGCAACACCCAGCATGATCATCTTCTTGTAATTCATTGACCACTCCCTCGAATCAAGCGGGATAAAGAGTATCGACTAGAAGGTCGCCTTGTAGGACAAGGACAGCCAGCCGTGGTTGTTCAGCACCGCATCGCCACCGGTATGGTCGCTCGTGACGATACCCTGGGCCCGGTTGATCTTGTAGGGAGCATACGAGTCGGCCCAGCGCAAGGTGAAGTTGTGTACTCCGCGGTACTTGCCGGTGACACCGATCGAGTAGCTGTAGACATCCTCGCGTACACCCGCCATGGCCGGACCATTGCCATCCAGGCCATAGGCGAGGCTTGTCGGCATCGATACATCCCAACCGGGGAACAACTGAGGCCACTCGGGGGTGAAGCCCACCTGGACGCCCCAGGCATCCTTGGTGGTGCAGTAGGCCTTGGGCCCGGTGCAGCCGTAACCATAGCCGTTGAAGCGCCCTTCATTCTCGGTGATCTTGTCCAGGCGGCTGTAGGTCAGCTCGGCCTGCAGGGTCCCGCCGGTCCACAGAGGCGTTCTCGGCAGCAGGTAAATGCCATTTACCAGTGCATGCCAGGTATTGCCCCGCGCGCCTTCGGCTTCGCCATAGCTGGCCTCGGCCGCAGCACCGTTACCCCCCGCCAGCACGGTGTAGCCGGACGCCGAGTTCAGCGCGGTATTCTTGCGATAGGACAGCTCGCCCGCGAGGCTGATGGTGGCCAGGTTCTTGGTCAGGCTGAAGCCGTACAGCTCGGTGTCACGCGCATAATTCAGACGGATGGCATTGGGCATCCCCGCAAGCACGACACCAGGCGCCATCTCCCTCAGGCCAATCTGCGTGAAGCTCCACGGAACCTTCTCGTCGAACTTGCGGTAGTAGAGACCCGCCGTGCCGCCCAGCCACCAGGGGCTCCAGCGCAGGCTCAAACCAAAGTCGCCACGCTTCTTGCCGGGCTCCAGATCATCACCGTTTGGAATCCCTCCCGGCATCCCCACCGCGGGCGAAGCCCCCAGGTCGGAACGCGAACCGTCAGCCGGCGCGAAGAAACTGCCTGCCGGAATGGTACGGAAGGGCTTCCAGTCCAACAGGTACTGAGCTGAGAGAGAGAGCTCGTCAGTCAGCGAAATCTGCGTGGAGATCTGCTTGAGCGGGAGAAACAGTTCCTTGGCCTCGGAACCCGGGCTGGACGCAGCCTTGATGGTATCCACCGGCCCCTGGGAGTAGGCGATGCTGTTGCCGATGGAATACAGCGACTCGCCCCAGTAGACGTTGTGCTGCCCCGCCTTGAGGTTCACACCCACGCTGCCTACCTGAAAGCTGGTAAAGGCGAAGGCGTCAAGGATCTCTCCCGACAAGCCGGAGATATAGCGATTCGCATAGGAAGTGTAGTGGTCATTGGTGTAGTTGCCACTGCCCGCCAACTGCTTGTTCGGCTCCGACTTGCCCTGGTATGCCTCGTCATACCAGGCCGCAGCGCTCACACGCACGCCGTGGGCACGCTTCCACACCAGATCGAGCTCCGACAGCAGATCCACCCGGTTGGTCACCAGGTCGCCTCGGCCGAATTTATTCTCGGTATCGTCGTAGAAATGCGAGTTGGTGAAGTCCTTGTTTTTCCCTTCCATGCGCCAGCCCGCGGTGTAACGAACCGTATTATCCCAACGCGCCTCGAAATCCGGGTTACCAGTTTCGATCGCCATCGCATGCACGGAGCCGCTTCCGGTCGCGCCGAGAACCAATGCGATGGACCATGACAGCTTGGAAAGGCATGGACGGTCATTGGAACGACCGCGAGCACTTCTTGTATTTGCTTTGTTCACTTGGCTGCTCCGATTCAGATCGGTTTTTATTGTCGGCTTCGCCTCCTCAGCGAGGAGAATGAAGCACCGGCAGGGTAGAGAGCTCCTCAGCTTTTGGCGGATGCCTACCAATCAAGACTCTCGAGTCACAAGCTAACATATAGTCAGCTTTGCGCAAGGCTTTCCCTCAAAAAAATACCCTTCGGCGTTTTCGTTTCCAATCAGCCATTTAACGTTGGTGCCGAGACTGTCACAGCCCGCCACCCAATCCTCCCCCAGAAATACGCTTCCCCTGCCGAGCGATTGCGAACCATAAACCCAGTCATCGAGCCATTCAGAACCGAGCGCTGCGCAGCATGAAGCGTCCCTGCGAACTGAGGTCTTCTGGTCTCCCCCCCTCCTCCCCCTCTCAAAACTCGCACCAGTGACCGATTACAAACCATGGTGAGACTGGCGATTCACCGGAAAATCCTCTGGCGCCACACACATAACTGATATATTGTCAGCTATACGTCATAAACAAGCGCCTCGACGACAGCAGGATAGCGCCTGCCGGATATTCGAAGGTCAAGAGCGGATCTCCAAGGAGGCAAAAATGCCCGACGCTCCATACCCCCATCTGTTCCAGGAAATTCTCCTGCGCAACCTGAGAATCCCCAACCGCACGGTGATGGCTCCGATGTCCACCAACCTGGGCAGTCAGGAAGGTTTCGTGACTCCCGAACAGGTCGCGTTCTACCGCGAGCGCGCGAGCGGCGGCACGGGGATGATCATCGTGGAGTTCTGCTGTGTAGAGGGCGCCACCGGGCGTTCCGAGCATCGTCAGCTCACCCTGGAATCTCCCGCCCAGGTGGCTGGACACCAGCGTCTGGTGGAAGCCATCACCTCGGCCGGTTCCGTGGCCTGCCTGCAACTGCAGCACGGTGGCCGTGGTGCCAAGCGCGACCTGCTCGCCGATGGCATGCCCATCGCCCCCAGCGACGTCGCGACACGCTCCGGGCGCCTGATGGCGCGCGGGATGGATGACGCCGAGGTGGAGCGTCTGGTCGAGGCGTTCGGTCGCGCCGCCGAACTGGGGGTACAGGCCGGCTACCAGGCCGTGGAACTGCATGGCGCCCATGGTTACCTGCTCACGTCCTTCCTCTCGCCCTACTCCAACCAGCGCACCGATCGCTGGGGCGGGGACGAGGAGCGCCGGCTCGAGTTCCCCCGCCGGGTGATCCAGCGAGTACGCCAGAGCATCGGCGACCGCCCGCTGATCTTCCGCCTGTCTGCCGACGAGTTCACTCCGGACGGGCTGAGCATCGAGGACATGGAACGCATCGCACCCAAGCTGGCCGCCGCCGGGGTGGATGCCCTGCACGTTTCCATCGGTCTGGGCTGGACCAGCTTCGACAAGGTGATCGAACCCATGTCGACTCCCGAAGGTTGGCGCCTGCCCTACTCCCGGCGCATCCGCGCGGTGGTCGACGTACCGGTGATCACGGTCGGCCAGATTCGCTGGCCGGAAACCGCCGAACGCGCGATCCGCGAAGGCGACGCTGACATGATCGCCCTCGGCCGCCCCCTGCTGGCCGATCCACAATGGGCGAACAAGGCCCGACTTGGCGAGCGGGACGGCATCCGCCCCTGCACGTCCTGCAACTACTGCGTCGCCATCAGCTCTGCCGCCGACGGCGCCATCGGTTGCGCCGAGAACCCACGCACCGGCCACGAGCTGGACAGCCTGCCGGAAGCCGGCAACCTGCGCGGCCAGCGCGCCATAGTCATCGGCGGCGGACCTGGCGGCATGGCCGCGGCGCTGATGCTGCAACAGGCCGGCTTCGCCACCGAACTGCACGAGTCGCGCTCTGTCCTCGGCGGCGGCCTGATCGCCTCCGCTGCGCCCCCGTTCAAGGACAAGCTCACCTGGTACCTGGACTACCTACATCGCCAGCTCGAACACAGCAACGTATCGGTGCGCCTGGACAGCCGTATAGAGCTGGTCGATCTGGATGCCGGCGCAAAACCGGCCATCGTCATGCTGGCCACCGGCGGCCACGCCATCCGCATGCCCATAGATGGAGCCGACAACCCCATCGTCCGCGATGCCTACGACCTGTTGATGGGTGACAGCGCGCGCCTGCCGCTCGCGGTCGGCGAGAAGCCGGTACTGGTCTATGGCGGTGGCGAGACCGGTTGCGAAACCGCCGAACTGCTTAGCGAGCAGGGCCATGAGGTGGTGCTGGTAAGCCGCTCGCCGGCTGAGCAACTGGCTCGCTCGGCAGAGGTGATCTACCGCGGAGTGCTGAAACAACGCCTGCTGAACAACCCGCGCATCCGCATCCAGGACAACGCCAGCATCGAGCGTATCGACGCCGACGGTGCTGTGCTGCTGCGCCATCAGGACGGCAGCAGCAGCGAACTGCAGACCAGCGCCGTGCTTATCGCCCAGGGCCGACGCCCGGACGAAAGCCTGCTGCGCGGCCTGCTGGAGGCGCAACTGCCGGTCACCGTGATCGGCGACGCCCGGCGCGGCGGCCGCATCGGCGATGCGGTGCATGACGCCTACCGCGCCGTCCACAGCCTCTGTGCCAGCGCGGCGCCACTGCGCCCGCTGGCCTGCTGAACGAGAACAGCAACCCTGTCGAAGGAAATTGCCATGCAACTGCATCTCACCCCGGAAGACGAACGTTTCCGTGACGAAGTTCGCGCCTTCCTCAAGGCCAACCTGACCAGCGACGTGATTCGTCGCAGCCGCACCGGCATGCATCCGCCAAATGAAGACGACCGGCGCTGGTGGAACCGGGTGCTGCACGACAAGGGCTGGGCCGCCCCGCACTGGCCGCAAGAATATGGCGGCACCGGCTGGTCGCATATCCAGACCCATATCTTCGAGTACGAATCCTGGCTGGCCGGCGCGCCCGAGTTGCGTTGGCAGGGCCTACGCCTGATCGGCCCGGTGCTCTACACCTTCGGCAGCCCGGAACAGAAGGCCCGTTACCTGCCGGCCATCCTCAAGGGCGAGGAAATGTGGGCGCAGGGTTTCTCCGAGCCCGGCGCCGGCTCCGACCTGGCTTCGCTGAAGACCAGCGCGGTGGTGGACGGCGACCATTACGTAATCAACGGCCAGAAGCTGTGGACCACCGAGGGCCAGTACTGCGAACAGGGCTTTTTCCTGGTGCGTACCGAGAACAGCGATCGCCCGCAGAAAGGCATCTCGCTGATCATCATCGACATGCGGACGCCCGGTGTCACCGTGCGCCAGATCCCCATGATCAATGGCGAGGGTTCCACCTGCGAGGTGTTCCTCGACAACGTGCGGGTGCCGCGCAGCAACCTGATCGGCGAGCCGGGCAGTGCCTGGACCCAGGCCAAGTTCCTGCTGTCCAACGAACGCACGTCCAGTGCCGATCTGTACAAGGCGCGCGGTGACCTAGAGCGCATTCGCCAGATCGCCAGCCACGAGCTGAAGAACGGCCTGCCGCTGATCGAGGACGAGGGCTTCGCCCGCCGCTTCGCCATGTTGCGCCTGGAAGTGGAAGCCCTGGAATGGTCGGTGCTGCGCGTGATGCACGAGGCGCCGAGCCGCCACCCGATCGCAGCCTGCGCTTCGGTGCTCAAGGTGTGCGGATCGGGCCTGCAGCAGAAGCTCACCGAGCTGATGGTCGAGGCCCTGGGTCAGCGCAGCCTGCGCCAGTACCGCCGCGACGAGGCCTACGCCGAGCCGAGCGGCAACCCGTTGTGGCCGGCCTATACGGCCGGCGTCACCACCGACCTCATGTACCTGCGCGCCTGCACCATCTATGGCGGCGCCATGGAAGTCCAGAAAAACATCATCGCCAAACTGGCGTTCGGATTCTGACCATGAACTTCGAATTGACTGATGAACAGAAACTGCTCAGCGACAGCGCTGAGCGCTACATCCGCGAGAAATATTCCTTCGAGGAACGCCGGCACCTGTTCAAGAACCCCGAGGGTTTTTCCCGCCAGCACTGGAACGCCTTTGCCGAAATGGGCTGGCTCGCGCTGGACATTCCCGAGGACTGCGGCGGCCTGGGCGGCAGCAACCATGACCTGGCGCTGCTGATGGAACAACTGGGCGGCGGCCTGGTGGCCGAGCCGCTGGTGGATACCGCGGTGCTCTGCGCTCGGCTGCTGCGGGCCTGCGACAACGCCGAGCTGCGCGAACGCCTGCTCGGCCAGGTGGCGGCCGGCGAAGTGCTGCTGGCGCTGGCGCATCAGGAACAGCAGATGCGCCACGAATACGACGTCGAGGTGAACACCAAGGCCCGCCCTGTGGCCAACGGCTGGAGCCTGTCCGGCGTCAAGCACCGGGTGTTCCATGGTGCCAGCGCCGACCATTGGCTGGTCAGCGCCGAGATCGAAGGCACCGGTGACTTCGCCCTGTTCCTGGTAGACCGCCACCCCGTGGGAGCGGCCCTGGACAGCTATGAGCTGATCGACGGCACCCGCGCCGCCGACATCACCCTCGAGCATGTCGTGGTCCCCGAGGATGCCCTGCTGATTCGCGGCGATGCGGCTCTGGCGGCTCTGGATGAAGCCCTCGACCACGCCGTGCTGGCCATGAGTGCGGCGTGCCTGGGCTCGATGGAGTTCGTCATGGCGCTGACCGCGGACTACCTGAAGACGCGCGTGCAATACGGCAAGCCGCTGGCCCAGTTCCAGGCCCTGCAACACCGCATGGCGGAGATGTTCGTCGAGACGGATCAGGCGCGTTCCATGCTCTACAGCGCCATCCGCGCCGTGGAGTCCGGTGATCCCGTGCAGCGCCGTCTGGCGATCTCCGGGGCCAAGGTGATCGTCGCCCGCGCCCAGTACTTCGTCAGCGGCCAGGGCATCCAGTTGCATGGCGGTATCGGCACCACCGACGAGTACGCCGTGGGCCACCATTACAAAGCCGCCGTGGTCTACGACAAGCGCTTCGGCGACAACGAGTTCCACTTGGAGCGCTCCAACGCCGACCTCAGGGCCAGCGATGGCCAGCCGCTGCGAGGTGCCCTCTATGCGTGACTACCTGCCCCTGTCGTTCGCCGACGACCTCGACCAGCGCGCGCGCTTCTACGCCAACGAGCCGGCCTATATCCAGGACGAGCGCCGCATCAGCCACAGCCAGTTACGGGCCAGCGCGCTGCAGCTCGGCTCGGCCCTGTACAAGGCCGGCATCCGCCATCAGGACCGGGTCGGCATCCTGTCGATGAACTCCATCGAGTTCGGCGAAATCATGGCCGCCACCCAATGGGCCGGCTTTATCCTGGCGCCGGTGAACTTCCGCCTGGCACCGGCCGAGATCGCCAGCATCATAAACGACAGCAAACCCAGGCTGTTCTTCTTCGAGCAGCAGTACCAGGCGGTGATCGAGCAGCTCCGCGAGCAGTTGCCGTCGATCGAAACCTACGTCTGCATCGACGGCGAAACCGACTGGGCCATCAGCCTGGCCGCCTTCGCCGCCAGCGGTGACGAGACCGGCCCGCCGATACGCGCCAGCGAAGAAGACATCTGCTGCCTGATCTATACCAGCGGCACCACCGGAAAACCCAAGGGCGTGATCTGGGGCCATCGCGAGTACCGACAGTTGATCCAGGTCGATACCTGGCTGTGCGACATGCAGCAACCGGACGTGATCCTGATCGTCATGCCGATGTTCCACCTCGGCGGCATGGTCATCAGTCTGTCCCAGCATGTGCGTGGCGGCGCGGCCTACCTGCAGCGTCAGTTCGAGCCGCTAGATGTGCTCAAGGCCATCGAGAAGGAAAAGCTCAGCATCCTGCTGCTCGCCCCGACCATGGTGCAGATGGTCCTCGACCATCCCTATGTGGCCGAGGCCGACCTGTCCAGTGTGCGCACCATCATCTATTCCGCCGCGCCGATGCCCGTGCCGGTGCTCAAGCGCGCCATCGAAATCTTCGACGGCTGCGGCTTCGTCAACCTGTTCGGCCAGAGCGAGGTGTGCATGTTCTGCCTGTCCACCGAACATCATCGTCCAGATGGCGACGAACGTGACCGCAAGCGCCTGGGCTCGGTGGGCAAGCCCTACCCCAACATGCTGGCGCGGATCCTCGACGAAGACGGCAAGGAATGCGCGAACGGCGAACCCGGCGAGATCGTGGTCAAGAGCAGCGCGATGTTCCGCGGCTACTGGAACAACCACCCGACCACCCTGGAAACCCTGCGCGACGGCTGGTGCCACACCGGCGACATGGGCAAGTTCGACGAGGACGGCTTCCTGTATCTGGTCGACCGCAAGAAGGACATGATCATCACCGGTGGCGAGAACGTCTACTCCCGCGAGGTGGAGGAAGCCCTGCTGCAACATCCGACGGTTTCCGAATGCGCGGTGATCGGTGTCCCCGACCCCAAGTGGGGCGAGAACGTCTGTGCGGTGGTGGTGTTCAAGGCCGGGCAGCACGCCAGCGAAAATGCACTGATCGAACACTGCCGCAACCTGATCGCCAGCTACAAGAAGCCCAAGCAGGTGATCGCCGTCGAGGCGCTGCCCAAGCTGGTCACCGGCAAGATCAACAAGATCGAGCTACGCAACCTCTACGCCAGGCCGGCGCACTGATCGGGGTGTTCTCATGGATCTAGCCTTTTCCGCAGAACAGCAACTGCTGCGCGAGACCTGTGCCCGCCTGTTCGCCAGCGAGTCCAACCCCGCGCGCATCCGCGCCGCCGAGGCGAGCGGCTTCGATGCCGAACTCTGGCAGCACGCCGTCGAACTGGGCATCAACCTGCTGCGCACACCTGCCGCGCAGGGCGGCAGCGACATGGGCCTGCTCGAGGCGGCGCTGGTGGCCGAAGAAGCCGGTCGCCACCTGGCGTCGATCCCCCTGGCCGAAAGCCTGCCGGCGGCCCGCCTGCTGGCCCGGCTGGACAGCCCTGAAGCCAGCGTCTTGCTGGAAAAGGTTCAGCAAGGCGCCGTGATCAGCCTGCTGCCCTGCGCCCTGGAGGGTGATACTCCACGCCTGCTGCCGGGTGCCCACGGTGCCGAAGTGGTGCTGGCCATGGAGGGTAAACAGGTGCTCGCCCTCAGTGGTTCGGCGTTGCACAACCGACAGGCGACCCTGGGCAGCGACGGCAGTGTCGTGTTCGATGGCGCGCAACTGGCCAGTCTCGAACGCACCCACCTGGCCTCTGGAGCCGCCGCCCACGGCGCCTTCCTCGCCGCGGTCGAGGAATGGAAGCTGCTCAAGGCCGCCATGTTGGTCGGCCTGGCGCACCAGGCCATCCAGCTGGCCGCCGACTACTCTCGCGAACGTCAGCAGTTCGGCAAACCCATTGGCAGCTTCCAGGGCATCGCCCACCCGCTGGCCGACGCCCTGACCGAGGTCGATGGCGCGCAACTGCTGCTCTGGCACGCCATTGCGTCCATCGCCCACGGTGAGCCGGACGCCGCTGCCCAAGTGTCAATGGCCTGGTGGTGGGCCGGACAGTCCGCCACCCGTGCCGTAGCCCGCGCCCTGCACAGCTTCGGCGGCTACGGTGTATCGCTGGAATACGACATCCAGCTCTACTACCGCCGCGCTCGGGCTTGGTCGCTGCAGGCCGGCGATCCCGTGCGGGAACTGGACACCATCGCCGACCGGCTGTGGAGCCCGGCCGCCGACCAGCCCCTACCGCAAGCAGGAGAAACCACTCTGGAATTCGGCTATGGCCAGCAGGCCGCCGAGTTCGCCGAACAGGCCCGAACCTTTTTCCGCGCCAACCTGACCGACGAACTCAAGGCCCATGCGCACCACTCGGTGGATGGCTACCACGCCGCATTCAACCGGCAACTGGCCGATGCCGGACTGCTGTTCCCCCACTGGCCGACGCAATGGGGCGGCAGCGGCAAGAGCCCCTTCGACATGCACGCGTTGCAGGAAGTATTCGAGGAATTCGGCTGGCAGCGCATCACCGCACCGATCACCAACCAGGTCGCGCAGATCGTCATGCGCTTCGCCAGCGAGGAAACCAAGGCCGAGGCCCTGCCCCGCTTCGCCCGTGGCGAGGCATTGGCCTGCCTGGGCTTCAGCGAGCCGTCCTGCGGCTCCGACGTGTTCGCCGCCAAGACCCGCGCCACGCAGACCGCCGACGGCGACTGGCTGATCGAGGGGCAGAAGATCTTCACTACCGCCGCCAACCTGGCCGACTACTGCTTCCTGCTCGTGCGCACCGACCCGCAGGCACCCAAGCACGCCGGCCTGAGCCTGTTTCTGGTGCCGATGGACCTGCCGGGCATCGAGGTGCACCCGGTGCATACCCTGCAGGACGAACGCACCAATATCACTTACTTCAGCAATGTGCGAGTCCCCGACCGCTACCGCATCGGCGCCATCAACGCCGGCACCTCGGTCATGGCCGCCACCCTGGAGCTGGAGCACAGCGGCGACCAGTACCGCATCAGTTTCAGCAACATGTTCAGGCACGCGCTGGAATGGGCCCGCGCCAGCGGTCGCCTGGGCGAAACGGACGTGCGCCGCCGCCTGGCGCGGGTGGCGGTGCACACCACCATCGCCCGTGACCTGTGCTACCGCGCCACCTGGTCGGTGCTGGCGCAGGCCCCCGACCGGGCCGCCTATGGCCCCATGTCCAAGCTGTTCTCCACCGAGCAGTATCAGCGCGACGCCATCGACCTGATGGAACTGTGCGCACCCTTCTCGCTGCTGCAGAGCAACCATGGCCTGGGCCATGTGGAACTGGGCTACCGCCAGTCCATCGGCATGACGATCTATGGCGGTACCAGTGAAATCCACCGCAGCCTGATCGCCGAGCAGGGGCTGGGCATGCCGCGCTCGCGTACCTGAACCCGGCCCCTGCTGCCAGGGAAGGTGGCGCCCGGCCCATTCCCGAGGAGCGCTAATTGCGGTGGGAGCATCGCCGCCAGCGGTGCTGGCGACTTGGCTGATCCGTTCTCCATCGGCAAAAACCAATAACAAGAAGGGGAGCAACATGCTCAATCTATCGATGAAACCCACCGGCTGGTTCCAGATCGGCTGGAGCGGTGAAATACCTCCGGGCGGCGTGAAGCCGATGAAGTATTTCGGTCATGACATGGTTGCCTTTCGCACCGACGAGGGCGAGCTGTCGGTGCTCGATGCCCACTGCCCACATATGGGAGCCCACCTTGGCTACGGCGGCAAGGTCAACGGCAAGTGCATCGCCTGCCCCTACCACGGCTGGGAATGGGGCACCGAGGGGCAGAACACCCTGATCCCCGGGGAGGAACGCAAGATCCCGAGGAAGATGCGCAAGTTCCATGTGCTCGAGCGCCACGGCATGATCTTTCTCTGGCACGACCCGTCCTGCGGCGCTCCGCGCGAGGGCTGGGAGTTGCCGGATCTGTTCGACCACCCGGAGCTGCCGGCCGACCCCAGGGATTTCTATCCCTGCTACCCGGACAACATCGTGTTCAAGCCGAATGAGCGCATCCACCCGCAGTTGATCACCGAGAACGCCGCCGACACCGCGCATTTCCGCTTTACCCACCGCGCGCCAGAAGACCCGGTGCTGCTCGAGTTCGATACCAGCACCACGGTATGGAAATCGCAGATGGGTTTCCTCAGCAAACGCACCAGGGAAATCGCCTTGCGCCTGCATGCGCGCAATGCCGGGGTCGGCCTGTCCTTCACCATCTTCGAGCATGGCACGCTGGGCCGTCGCTTGGTGCTGTCCTGCACCCCGGTGGACGACGAAACCTCCGACCTGCGGGTCAGCTACTTCTTCCCCCGCGACCGGCTATCGCCGGACGTCATGCCCCAGCACCTGCGCGAACTGTCGGCGCAGACCGAGGAACTGTTCGAGGAAGACGCGCGCATGTGGCGCCACCAGAAATTTCGCCAGCAACCGATCTTCGCCAGGCGCGATGTCGCCGGCTATCGCGCCCTGCGTGAATGGTGCGCGCAATTCTACGAGGCCGAAGGCTTTCCACGCGGTCCGCTGCGGGTCATGGAAGACGATCTGTAACAACCTGGCGGAATACCGGGAACCCTCGCTCCAGCATGACTACGCCCCCCAGGCCACCGCCATTCAATACTGACTAACAATCACCTATGGCATCGGCAACGGCGTTGAATCCAACGCCTGACGTCGATGCGTCCACGTCTATCTTCCCGTCACCCGCCTCCTGACGCATAGCCATTTTCAGCGCTCTACGCCTTGCCTGGCAAGCTCATGGCAATACTGACCAACCTTTCCTCTTCACGCCCCCCTGCATTCCCTATTTACAAATGACAAAAATGTCGTAATGATAAAAATGACATTTAGTCATTTAAACTCATGAAGCATGCATCTGGGAGTAGCGCAATGCCCGACGCCACCACAATACGCCCGAACGTCACCGAAGCCTTCGACCCGCAAGCCAGGGCGCGGGCCTTGCGCCCCCTGCTGGCTCACCACGCGCAACAATGCGAGCAGGATGGCCGGATAACCGACGAAGTATTCGCCGCGCTGCGGGAAGCGGAACTGTTCGCCATCACCGCGCCGCTGCGAGCAGGTGGTCCGGGGGCGAAACTGATCACCCACATAGAAACGGTGGCGGAACTGGCCAAGGGCTGCGTCGGTACCGCCTGGGCCTATTCCCTGCTGTCGAGCGTGACCGCCAGCGTCAAGGCTATGCCACCACCGATTCGGGAACAGGTATTGCGCAATGGCGACGAGCTGTTCTGCAGCGTCGCGGCACAGACCGGCTTTGCCGATCCCGCCGGCGATGGCCACTACCGGATCAGTGGCAAGTGGGGCTTCGCCTCGGGCTGCCGACACGCCAACTGGGCCTTGAATGGCATTGCCATCCGTGACGCGGCGGGGCAGGTGGTGGACGGCGGTTTCGCCCTGATCGACCTCAAACAGCCGCAGGTCGAGATACTCGACAACTGGCAGGTCGCCGGTATGTCCGGATCGGGCAGCAACATGATCGCGGTGGATAACCTGGTGGTGCCGGAAACCCTGCTGCTGCGCGCGTCCCGGCGCCCGCCCGCCGAGGCGCTGCTGGCGATGCCCGGCCTGGAGCCACGTGACCGCTGGCCGACGGAGCCGCTGTTCCCCCTGATCGTGCTGCCGCCGATGCTGGGAGCCGCAAGCGCCATGCTGGAGAGCGTCGTACAGACGATGGACAAGCGTCCTGTGGTCTGGTGGAGCTACCCGAGCCAGAAGGACTCGCAGCGCCTGGTCGGCGCCGCCGGCCAGGCGGCCCTGGAGATCGACTCGGCCTGGCTGCACGTGCGCCGCGCGGCCGCGATGCTCGATGAAACCGCCCAGCAAAGACTGCTCACAGGATTCGAGAAGGCGCGCATCCAGGCCGATTGCGGTTATGCCATGGGCCTGCTTCGCGACGCGGGCAATCGTCTGATGGACATCGCCGGTCCCGGCGCCTTCGCCCTGAGTAGCCCGCTGCAGCGGTTCTGGCGTGACCTCAACGTAGGCACCCGGCACAACGCGATGAACCAGGGGCTGTCGATCGAGCTGTATGGCCGGGCTCTGCTGGGCCTGGACTCCAGCCTGAACCTGCTCGCCGATATCGGTCCGGTGCCGGACTGGGCGGCGCCGCGCTGATTGCCACAGCCAAGTGACGACCCACAACGGCCAACCGCAAGCCAAGGAGAGAAGCGCATGAGCATCGCCATCACCACCGACGGCAAGAGCGGAGACTTCCGCTCCCGCGTGGCGGCCGAACGCCGCGAGCGGATGCAGGCCCGCCTGCTCGACGCCGTGCTGGATCTCTACCAGCCTGGACATGGTGGTACGCAGCCGCTGATCGACGATGTGATCCGCGCCGCCGGCGTGTCGCGTGGCAGTTTCTACAAGTATTTCGAATCGGTGGAACACGCCGTCACCGCCCTCGGCGAACGCTTCACCGCGGAGAACATGCGGGCGTTCGAGCTGCTTTTCGGCCAGGCACAAGATCCGGCGCTCAAGGCCATCGGCGGTACCGCGATGACCATCAGCCGCGCCTGGCACGACCCCCGCTGGGGCGGCTTTACCACCCACGTCGATCATGTCGAGTACTTCACCCGCGCCAGCAGCACCAACCAGGTCGTGCGCGAATGCCTGGCCGAGGCACGCCGCCAGGGGCAGATGCACTTCGCTTCGCTCGACGTCGCCTTCGATCTCATCGTCGGTGCCACGGTTCAGGCCCGACGACGCCTGGTCAACGGCGTCGAAGCGCCCCATGCCTATGTCGACGAAATGCTGCAACGGTTGTTCCTCGGGCTGGGCATGCAGCCCGAGGCGCTTGCCGCAATCACCCAGGCGGCCTGGCGGCGCATTGCCGAGTACGCCCCGCGGCTGGGCTGGTGGCGCGCCGACTGCGACTGGCACCAGCAACCATGAATACCCCTCACCTCCCCCACCCAAAAAGGAAAGAACGATGAGCGACAACAGCAACAAGGAACTCGTCCTCAAGCACCTGCAAGGCTTCGCCGACATCGACAGCTACCTGCTGACCCTGGGCGAAACCGTCACCGAAGACCTGGAATGGGCCAACAGCGGCTTCCCGACCCACCATGGCCTGGAGCAGGCCCACGAAGCCCTGCACCGCCTGAACGAAAAACTGCGCGGCATCCGCATCGAGTGCCTGAGCATCGCCGAGGACGGCAACCAGGTGCTGACCGAGCGCATCGACTACATGGTCGACAAAGAGGGCAATACGCTGCTCACCCTGCCCTGCATGGGCATCTTCACCATCGAGAATGGCCGGATCAAAAGCTGGCGGGACTATTTCGACGGTTCGGCGTTCAAGTGAGCCGACGCGGGTCGGGCCGTGAACGGCCCTGCCCGCCCACCTTCAAAGCCACCGGAGTTGAGCCAGGATGCCAATCGATACGAAAGAATTACGCAACGCCCTGGGCAAGTTCGCCACCGGCGTCACCATCGTCACCACCCGAGATGCGGCAGGCACGGACACTGGCGTAACCGCCAACAGTTTCAACTCGGTATCGCTCGATCCGCCGCTGATCCTGTGGAGCCTGGCGAAGAGTTCCGCAAGCCTGACGGCCTTCAGCGAGGCGGAGCACTTTGCCGTGCACATCCTGGCAGCGGATCAGGAAGCCCTCTCCAACCGTTTCGCTCAGCGCGGCGCCGACAAGTTCGCCGAACTCACCATCGCCCGTGGCCACGACGGGATACCGCTGCTCCACGACTGCGCCGCCCGCTTGCAGTGCCGTGTCGCCCACCGCTACGAAGGCGGCGACCACATCATCCTGATTGGCCAGGTGCTCGACGTCGAGCACTGCGAGCGCAAGCCGCTGGCCTACCTGGCCGGGCGCTATGCCTATACCCTGCACAAGCCGGCGCCAGCCTCCGGTGCACGTCTCGCGGATGGCACCGCCAGCGGGTTCGATCGCAACTGGCTGAACTACCTGGCCTACCGCACGACACGCCAGTTCATCCAGCGCCATCGACCGATCCTGAAGGTGCATGGCCTGGACGAGGCCGACGCCTATGTACTGAACATCCTGCTGGCCCAGGGTCAGTTGCCGCCGGAGCAGATTCGTACCCTCATCGACGATCCCTGCCTGAATATTCCCACGGTGCTGAAAGAGCTATCCCGGCGCGGCCTGATCCTGCTGCGCGAAGGCGATGGCGTACGGCTTTCAGACGCGGGGCGCAGCGTGGCTATCGACCTGATCGCTGCCACCAAGGCGCTGGAGGACGAGGCGGAACGTGGCATGGAGCCCTGCGAAATCCTGCTGCTCAAGGAGTTGCTGTGGAAGGTGATCCGCAACACCCACGCCTCCAGCGAGCCGCTCCTTGCCCGGAGTCCATCACCAACATAGGTGCCGCTCACGCCGTCAGGCCCCCGCTCGACGCAGGCTGCCGACCGGGGCCGGTACATCCAGCACGCTGCGCCAGCCGGGAGCCGCCGCAGCGATGCGCGGCAGGAAGTTCAGCGCGCGAGCGGCATTCAGGGCGGCGACGTGGTCTGGCGCATCCGCCTCGGCCAGTAGCCCGAGCTCGCACTGGATGCTTGGCGAACCTTCGATGACCACCCGCCAATTCAGCGCTTGCTGCGTATCCCGCCAGCCCGGGCCGATGTCCAGGCGCGTGGTCTGCTCATTGACCAGCTCGTAGAAGGGCGTGCCCTGGGTGAAGGCGGTGAAGGTCCAGCGCACCCCCGCGGCCGTGCCCTTGGCCACGGCCAGCCCGCTGGGCTGCAGGATCATATCGGCTTTCGATGGGCCAAATTCCTTGTTGGTCAGGCGCAGTTCATCCATCACCACCCCCAGTCCCTGGGCCACCAGGGCGGCGGACTGGGCGATGCCCCACATCCACAACCGGTCGATCTCCGCCGGTGCCGCCGCAGGGTCGAAAGGCGCATCGGGCAAGGGCTGACCGATGCCCAGGTACTGGCCCATCTGCACGGCCGACGGATAGTGGGGAATGTAGTTGCGCTGCCAGGCCCTGACCATGCGGATATCGCTGGAATAGCCCGAGCAGAACAGCGGCAGCACATCGCTGATCAGGCCGGGAATGTTGCCGCCGGCAACCAGCGCAGCGCCACCTTGCCCGGCGGCCTCCTGCAGCATCCGGTATTCCGCCTGGCTCGGCAGGTACCAGCCGCCGATCCCGGAATAGACGCTGGTTCCGCCACGAAGAAAGTGGGCGACCACCTCCGGCTCCCACTTCAGCCCATGCCAGGACATGACGTCAGCGCGCAACGCCGTGAGCGCGGCGATGTCGCGCGTGGCCATCAAGCCAACCGGAGCGCCCCCGACAATTTCGCCAACGTCTTGCCCGTCCTTGTCCGCGCCATGCACCAGCACCCCGACCAGCTCGAAAGCCGGATTGCGTAGCAGCTGGCGGATCAGTTCCCGGCCAACGCCACCGGTGTAGCAAACGATAACGCGCAAAGTCATCTGTTGTCTCCCACTGCCTGGCTGTGCATACCCGAAAAACAAAGCCCCGGTCGTCTGAGCCGGGGCCTTGGCAAAATCACTGTGGCGACTGCCGCCCTGCTCTACAGCCCGACGAAGCCGGGCGCACGCTTGTTGAGGAAGGCATCCACCGCCTCGCGATGATCCTTGGTCAGGTACAGTGCAGCCTGGTTGTCCATCTCGTAGTCCAGGGCGTCGCCGAGGCAGGTCACACCACGGGCCAGAGCCGAGCGCACCAGAGCGACCGACAATGGCGCATTGGCGGTGAACTCGGCGGCGATTTCCAGGCTGCGAGCCTGCAAGTCGGCACCCTCCGCCAGCAGTTCGTCGACGATGCCCAATTGTGCCGCTTCGCCCGAGGCGACGACCCGCGCACTGTAGAAGATGCGCTTGGCCTGGGCCAGGCCGATGCGCTGCGGCAAGGTCCAGAGCAGACCGAGATCCGGGATCAGGCCCACCTTGGCAAAGGACGAAACGAACTTGGCAGTGGGCGCAGCCACTACGAAGTCGGCCGCCATCGCCAGGGAGAAGCCGGCCCCGGCGGCATAGCCGTCCACCATCGCCACCACCGGTTTGGTGCCTTCCAGTACCGCCCGGATTACCCGATGACCGAGTACCATCCGCCCGCGCCCTACCGGCAGTGGTCGCTCGGCAGACATACCGGATACATCGCCGCCCGAGCAGAAATGCCCATTGGCCCCCTTGAGCACGATGGCCCGCACGTCGGCATCGTCGTTCAGGCCCTCGAGGCATTCGGCCAGGGCGAACAGCATGTCCCGTGACAAGGCATTGCGGGTCTTTTCGTTGTTCAGGGTGACGACGGCGACAGCGCCGTGCCTCTCCTGCAGGACCAGTTCACTCATGTTTCTCTCCAGAAGCCAGCAGCCCGCGCAGGATCGCGATCACCGCGAGGGGCTGGTCGATCATCATGTGGTGGTAGGTTCCGGGCATTCCGAACGGACCACGCCCCAGGGGCAGCAGGTCCACCGCCTGTTGCGCATCATCACGGCTGACCACCGGGCTGCACTCGCCATAGATCACATCCACCGGACGCGGCACACGAGGTAGCAGGCTGACGCCAACTTCTTCATGGGCCACGCCAAGCGGCAGGTTGAGGTCGAATTTCCAGCACCAGCCCTGATCCTCCTCACGCAATGAGTGACGGGCAATGGCCGCCAGGATCGGCAGCACCGGGTTCGGTTGCTCCGGCATCAACCGATAGCGCCGCAGGGCGCTGGGTAGATCCGGGTAGTAGCGTTTGCTGGCGGTGTTGGCAGTATCGACGGGGATCTCGGCACCGGGCAGCACGATGAACGAATCCAGCACCAGCAGACGCCTGAACAGCTCGGGACGGTCGGCGCAGGCGCGCAGCAACCGTGAACCACCATAGCTGTGACCCACGCCGATCACCGAACCGAGTCCGGCACCTTCGATCAGGTCGATGATATCCAGAGCGCCGAATTGATCCGGGTAGCTCTGCCGGTGATCGCTGTCGCCCATGCCGGACAAGTCCAGAGCGACCACCCGATAATCTTCGCTGAAATAGGGGGCGATGGCGTCCCACCAGTGAGCATGGGCACGCATGCCGTGTACCAGCAGCAACACTGGCCGCTCTGGTCTGTCCTCGCCCCAGCTCAGGTAATGCAGGCGCCGACCGTCCACCTCAAGAAAGCATGAACGGCCCGGACGCTGCATTGCCCAGGTGAGCCAGGCGGGTACTTGCGCCTGCTCGTGCTCCTGTGCAATGCCCATTAGCGCTTACTTCTTGTTGAACACAGGCTTGCGCTTCTCACGGAAGGCCGCGATGGCCTCAACGTGGTCTGGATGCTGCGAGGAGATCGCCTCATAGGCCATGCCCACGTCCATCATGCTGGAGGCCATCTGGCGCAGCGGCACGTTGATGGTCGACTTGCTCCAGCGCAACGACTGCACCGGCATGGCAGCCAGCTTGTCGGCGTAGGCATCGACGAAGTCGTTCAGTTCTGCTGCTGGCATGGCCTTGTTGATCAGGCCGAAGCGTTCGGCTTCCGCTGCAGTCAGCTTTTCGCCGGTGAACAGGTAATGCTTGGCGCGGGCATAGCCCATCAGGTACGGCCACATGATCTGGCCACCGTCACCGCTGATCAGTGCGACATTGTTGTGCGGGTCGCCGAAGCGAGCGGTGTCGGCGGCGAAGATCACGTCGCCGAACACTGCAACGGTAGAACCCAGGCCGATGGCATCGCCGTTGACCTTGCAGATGATCGGCTTGTCGCATTCCAGCATGCCATTGACGATGCGCTTGGCTTCGCGCACGCAACGGTAGAACTCGACCGGATTGTCATGCAGCCACTGCATGTACTCGATATCGCCACCAGCACTGAAGGCACGACCAGCACCAGTGAGGACGATGATATCGCTCTCCTTGTCCTCCACCAGGTCATAGAACAGCCAGGACAGCTCAGTATGCGACTCCCCGGCGAAGGTGTTCAGTTTCTCGGGCTGGTTGAAGGTCACGGTAAGAACGCGGCCACGGCGTTCGAAGGTCATCGTCTTGTAGTCAGCGAAATTCATCGTCGCTCTCCAGGTCATGCGGGCGGTAGGTTTTTCAAAAGCTGACATTTGGTCAGTTCTGTGTAGAATGTATAGCACTACTTACCTGCATGCAAGAAAAGCCGGTGAGATGAGATGATCAAAGGTCAGTTATACCCAAGCAGGCGGCCTCTGCCCTGATGCCCCGTAGCCATCAAGGCAGACGCTGCCCCCCCCATGTCCCAGGAGTTTTTCATGAGGATTTTCGCGGCAACTTCCCGTTATGTTCAGGGCGCTGGTGCTTTGGACGCCCTGGGCCAGCATTGCCGGCCTCTGGGCAGTCATGCGTTCGTAGTGACGGATACGGACATGGCCAGGTTACTCGGCGAGCGGGTGACAGCAAGTTTCCAGGCAGCCGGCCTGACCTCCGAACTGCGGGTATTTCCCGGAGAAATCACCCACGCCGCGATTGCCGAACTGGCGGAGCAGGCCCTGGCGTTCGGGGCGCAGATGATCGTTGGCCTGGGAGGCGGCAAGGCGCTGGACACCGCCAAGGGTGTTGCGCTCAAGCTTGGTGCACGTAGCGTCAGCGTGCCGACCATTGCCTCCAACGACGGGCCCGCCAGCGCAGCCATCGCCGTCTACGACGAGAACCACATCATGCAGGACATCCTGCAATTGCCACGCAACCCGGAACTGGTACTCGTGGACAGTCAGATCATCGCCAATGCCCCCGTGCGCTTCCTGCGCGCCGGTATCGGCGATGCCATCTCGAAGAAGTTCGAGGCCGAGGCCTGTGCAGCGGCGGGTGCTACCACTCTGCTCGGTACACCAGCGTCACTGACCGGACTGATGGCGGCCGAAGCCTGCTACCAAGTCATTCGCCAACACGCTGTGGCCGCCATGTGCGCCGCTCAGGAAAAGCGGGTCGACGATGACCTCGAAGCCCTGATCGAAGCCACGGTACTACTCAGTACTCTGAGTTTTGAGAACGGTGGCCTTTCCCTGGCCCACGCGCTGGCACGCGGTTTCTCCTATCTGGAACGGGCCAAGGGCACCCTGCATGGAGACCATGTCGCCTACGGCCTGCTGGTGCAGCTTGTCATGGAGCGTCGCGATATCGCGTTCATCCAGGACATCTGCGAATTCTACCGTGGGTTGGGCCTGCCTACCCGGCTGACAGACTTCGGTCTGGAGCGACCAACTCCGGTGGAGATTCGCGAACTGGCGGAGAAATCCATGGTCAGCCCCAGCGCCGCACGCTTCGCTCCGGCGGTAGACGCCGATCAACTAGAAGTCGCCATTCAACGGGTCGAGACTCTAACCGCCCGTTGAAAAACGTAGGCGAGGCAGCCAGTGCAAGGCAAAAACAGGCGAAAAAGCGCAGTTTACGAGCTGTAAATGAGCATTTTGAGCCTGTTTTTAACGCAGCAATGGCAACGCAGGTAGCTTTTCAACAGCCTGTTAACCGCCCGCTAGAAACGACTCGAGGAGCCCAAGCTCCCCGAGTACCCTTTCCAGACAGTCTGTCAGCCGAAGCGCTCCAGTAGCGCCGCCATGCCAGGCGAAGGCACCATTTTTCCGGGGTTGTAGAAAGGCGATAGCACTTTGAGCAGCCGCTTGCGGCTGGCCTTGGAAATCTTCGCCTTGAGAATCTTCTGCCGCTCGATGGAGCGCTCCCGCTCTTCCGGGGTCATGCCATCACGGTCAACACCGATGAGATAGGCGGAAACCTTCGCGGTATGGGTGCCGATATGTTTGACCGCGTAAACAAACCCCCATAGACGGTAGAGGTAGGCGAACGGACCACTGCCGTACAGCGCCTTATAGGCCTGGAAGCAGACCTCGCGGTGCTCGAACTCTTCCGCGAGGTGCCACTTCCACAGATCTACTGCAGCCTGGTCGGCACCCTCCAAGTACTCATCCAGCTCCTCGAAGAACACCTGACCCGCCGACGAGCCCATCGCCTCGAAACCTTCGCAGTAGGCGACGTTGAAGCGCAGCGATTTGGTCGCCAGAAAACGCGTGTAGTCGTCCTTGTAGGGTTTCTCAAGTTCCTGCATGCCGGCATAGCCGGACTTGTAGAGCATCTTGTTGAAAGCAACGTGCTGCTTGCAGTGCTGCACTTCCTGCTTGTTGAAGATCTCAATGCTATCGCGCAGCGCCTGATGCTTGTCGCCCAGAGCATCCTTGACCCGCATCATCACCTTGACCAGGAAGGGTTCGATATGGGCCGGCACCGTAGAAAAGGCGTTATAGCTCTGGGCGAACTCGCGGACAGGCGCCCAATGGGGGCGGATGCTGGAAAAATCAAAGACAGGTTGGCGGACTTTCATCCCAGTATTCCTCTTGTTGTCATGTGATGCACCGGCATTGGCCTCGGCGGTACTCGTCGGCTTTCGCAGCCTGAACGGGCGCAACAACACAAATGACTGTTTATCAGTTGTATGCTTGTTGCGATCCCGCGTCAATCGCCTTGGCGACAACCGGTCAGTGGTGTTCCGGAAAGATTCAGGCCCTGCCCCAGCTGCGCAGGTCTTCGACGAACAGACCCGGTACTTCCATTGCAGCGAAATGCCCCCCCTCGACGAGGTCACTCCAGCCCGACAGGTTGTAGACCAGCTCGGCACGGCTGCGTGGCGGTACCGGAGCCAGCGCGTCGCCACTGCAGGCAGCGAAGTGGGTCGGTGTCTCGCAGCGAGTACCCGCCGGCAGAATGGTGAAGCCGTCCCTGACCACGCCCGGATAGAACCAGGCGGCGCTAGTGAAGCTGCCGGTCATGACATAGAGGCTGATGTTGGTCAGCAGGCTCTCGAGGCTGAATACCGTCTCGAAGGGGCGCTGACGCAGGTCGGCCCAGTCATGGAAGCGTTCGAGAATCCACGCGGCCTGCCCCAGCGGATTGTCCGCCGCGGCCCAGGCGATGGATTGCGGCTTGAACATCTGTACCGCCGCGTAACCACTGTAGAGGCGCTGCGCCGCATCGGCACTAGCCTGCCAGGCCTTCTCCGCATCGTTCTGCGGCGGCGTCAGCGAGCGGAAACCGAGCATGTTGAGGTGGATGGCCTCCACCGAAGCGCCATGATCCAGCCCCAGCCAGGAGGTGACGATGGCACCCCAGTCGCCGCCCTGGGCGCGATAGCGGGCGTAGCCGAGCACCTCGGTCATCAGCTTGTTCCAGATGACCGCAGTTTGCCTTTGAGTAGTCACGCCGGCGGGCTTACCACTGAAGCCGAAACCCGGCAGGCTGGGTATTACCAGGTCGAAGGCATCCTCGGCCTTGCCGCCGTGGCGCGACGGATAGGCCAGCGGCTCGATGGCTTGCCAGAACTCGAAATGCGATCCTGGCCAGCCATGGGTCAGCAGCAGCGGCCGGCGCCCTTGCGCCTCACCCTTGACGTGCAGGAAATGCACCAGCTGGCCGTCGATCTCCACTTGATACTGGGGGAAGCGGTTCAGACGCGCCATACAGGCCTGCCAGTCGAAGCTCTCCACCCAGTATTTCTGCACCTGGGCGAGGAACCCGGCATCGCAACCAAACGCCCAGCCGCTGTCCACTGGTGCCGGAGGTAGGCGACAATCGGCCACCTTGTGCAAGACACGATCGATTTCGCCCTGCGACCACTCAACCTGAAATTGTTTCATTTTTATTCTTCGCCTCGTCGAGTCGGATTATTGAATAGGTAATGCCTGCCACAACGCTCAGGACCAGGACCACGCGGGATCGCGCTTTTCCATAAACGCCTTGCGCGCCTCGGCGGAGTCGTTATAGCGGGTCACCCGCCCGGTGTAGTCCTGCTCGATACGGTAGCCGTCGCGCAACGACAGTTCCTCGACCCGGCTCAGCGACTCCTTGCCCAGGCGCAGGCCGATCGGGCTGTTGCGGGCGATCTGCGCCGCCAATGACTGGGCCGCACCGAGCAGCTCGTCGGGGGCAACCACCTCTTCCACCGCGCCCAGGCGGTAGAACTCCTGGGCCGGCACCGTCTCGCCGGTGAAGAACATCCGGCGGGTCTTGAACGGGCCCACCAGGCGCTGCAGGTGGCGGGCGCCGCCCAGCACGCCAACCTTGATCTCCGGTACCGAGAAGCTGGCATTCTCCGAGGCCAGAAGCATGTCGCAACTGGCGACCATCAGCACGCCCACACCGATGCACTTGCCATTGATTGCGGCGATCACCGGCAGCGGGCAATCGTAGATGGCATGGAACATCTCGCGTACCACCGCGCCCGGGTCCAGCAAGTCGATGGTGGTGTCGTCCTCGACCAGTTGCCGCGCATGACGACGTGCCGAATCGTTCAGGTCGATACCGCCGCAGAACAGCTTTTCCCCTGCGGCGGTGAACACGATGACGCTGGCTTCGGTGGTGCGCGCCAGGATATTGAAGGTGGCCGTCAGTTCACGAATGGCCACCGAATCCAGCGCATTGACCGGTGCACGATCCAGGGTCACGGTGGCGACGCGGTCGCGGATCTCGGTTCGTACGTGGCGCATGTCGGCCAGGCGGGAAAGGGTGCTCATGCTAGGGGTCTCCGTTATCGGGTCGGGGCGCCGGAGCTGCCGGAGCCTGGGTTCTTGCCTGGTCTACAGCGTGTCCGCCGTCCCCAGAATCATGGTCGCCTGGCTGGACAAGGTGCCGCCGTTGGCGTGGGCAAGCGCCAGTTGTGCTCCAGCCACCTGGCGCTCCCCGGCTTCGCCGCGCAGTTGCCGGCAGGACTCGACCATGGTGAACAGCCCATACATACCTGGATGGCAGCAGGACAATCCGCCGCCATTCGTGTTGACCGGCAACGAACCACCGGGGGCGATGTTGCCGTCGGCGACGAAACGCCCGCCCTCACCCTTGGGGCAGAAGCCAAGGTCTTCGAGAAACAGGATGGTATTGATGGTGAAGGCGTCGTAGAGCTGCACGACGTCGATGTCTTGCTGGCCGACGCCAGCGATGGCGTAGGCCCGCTGGCCCGACTCGCGGGCGGCGGTGACGGTGAAGTCGGTAGACTGATCCACCCCCGAATACCAGGTCGCGGCGGCGGCGCCCAGAACGTGGATGGGTTGCGCATGGAGGTCACGGGCACGGTCGGCGCGGGTCAGCACGATGGCGGCGGCGCCATCGGTGACCAGGCAGCAGTCACGAACGCTGAGCGGATCGGAAACCATGCGCGCCTTCAGGCAGTCCTCGATGGTCAACTCGTCGCGGGCGAAGGCTTCGGGATTCAGCCGGGCCCAACTGCGCGCCGCTACCGCCACTTCCGCCAGGTGCTCGCGCGTGGTGCCGTACTCATGCATATGCCGGGACGCCGCCAAGGCATATGACGACAAGGGCGTCAGCGGCTTATAGGGCTTCTCGTAGGGTGACGGCAGGCGCATCGACACGAGACCACCGGACGCAGTGCGCTGATTACTGCCGTAGATGATCAGTGCGGTATCGCAATACCCCGCATCTAGCATCAGGCTGGCGGTTATCACATGCGAGTGGAAGGCCGAACCTCCCGTGCGATTGTTCTCGGTGAAGCGCGGGGTGATACCCAGATATTCCGCCGCGCTCAGCCCGGACAACGCATCGTCCGGAGTGCAGACGAAGAGCGCATCGACAGCGGCCAGGCCGAGGCCGGCATCCTGCAGCGCCAGCACCGCAGCCTGTGCCGCCAGATCCAGCGGACGCATGCCGGGAGACTCGCCCATGCCATAGGTGGCCGCACCAACTATGGCCGCTCGACCACGAGGAAACTGTTCCATTGACCCACTCCACTGGCGACCTTTCAGGTGGGCCGCATTGTTCTGGACTTGATTACAATAACTAACATAATATCAGTTAATAGCCAAGCTAACCCATGCCTGCAGCTGGTGCAAGCCGCACCTGAAGTGGGATATCTGTCGAACGTTCAGCCTCCATGATGGACAAGAGCATTACATGAGCGAGTTGCCAAGTAGCCCCCCCCCCCTTGCTGCAGCCCATCCCGAGTGGCTCGATAAAGCCCTGGCGCAGCCAGGTCGTTCGCATTATGTCGAGGCCAACGGTGCGCGCCTGCATTTCCTGTCCTGGGGCTTCGAGGACAGGCATAAGCCCACCCTGCTGTTCGTCCATGGTTTTCGCGGTCATGCCCACTGGTGGGACTTCATCGCCCCCTGGTTCACCGAGAATTACCGGGTGGTGGCCATGGATCTATCCGGTATGGGTGACAGCTCCCACCGTGCGCAATACGACGCCAGCACCCCGAGCGGTGACATCGCAGCAATCACCGAGCACATCAGCCAGTCCCCGGTGATCGCCATCGGTCACAGCTATGGCGGCTCGCGCCTGTTGCGCGCCTGCAGCGAGAGGCCCGAGCTGTTCCAGCGCCTGGTGATAGTCGACAGCTATGTCGTGTTCGAGGGTGAAAGCCTGCCGTCCGAACCCATCAAGGTACGTGGCAACCACCAGTATCCGGACCTCGCCAGCGGCGCGGCACGCTTTCGCCTGATTCCCGCCCAGGCGGATGCCGTGCCAGGACTGGTGGAGCATGTGGCCCGGCACTCCTTGCGACGCGACGCAGGTGGCTGGTGCTGGAAATTCGACACCAGCCTGCCCCCGGGCGGTGCCCGTGAGGCCGATGGCGGACGAATGCTCGCGCGGGTGACCCGCCCGGTCGACTACCTCTATGGCGAGCTCAGCGTCGTGGTCAATCGCCAGCGCGCCGAGCGAATCGTCCAGGCCCTGCCCCAGGCCCGCGGTCCAATAGCGATCCCCACTGGCCATCATCATCTGATGTTCGACCAGCCCCTCGCCCTGATCAGTACTCTGCGTGCGCTCCTCGCCACGCAGCCTTGAAGCCCCCAGGAAGACCACAATGGCCATCGACTACGAGAAGCTCCTCGAGCTGCAGATCCCCGACACCCAGCAGAGCTACACGCACAAGGACACCATCCTCTATGCCCTGAGCCTGGGCTATGCCAGCGACCCGCTCGACCGCCGGCAATTGCCCCTGGTATACGAAGCGGATCTGCAGGCCGTGCCGACCATGGGCGTGGTGCTCGCCCACCCCGGCTACTGGCCACGAACCCTGAACACCGGCCTGGACTGGGTGCGTATCGTGCACGCCGAACAGGGGCTGACCCTGCACAAACCGCTGCCGGCCGAAGCACGGGTGGTCGGCAAGTCGCGGGTGGTGGACATCATCGACAAAGGCGCCGACAAGGGCGCACTGATTACCTATGAGCGGCGCATTCTCGAACGCGACAGCGGCGACCCCTTGTGCACCATCACCCAGACCATGCTGGCCCGGGGCGATGGCGGTTTCGGTGGCCCGCAACGCAGCGTCGCACCGCCCCCGGCGGTACCGGAGCGGGCCGCCGACCACTGCGTGGATCTGCCGACCCTGCCGAACATGGCCCTGCTCTATCGCCTGAATGGCGACTGGAACCCCCTGCATGCCGACCCGGACGTGGCGCACAAGGCCGGTTTCGGTCGCCCGATTCTGCATGGCCTGGCCACCTGGGGAATCGCCGGCCGGGCCATCATGCAGGCGGTGTGCGATTTCGACGGCAGCCGCATCGCCTCGATATTCGGCCGATTCACCGCGCCCGCCTATCCGGGCGAGACCTTCCGCACGGAAATCTGGGTCGACGGCCCTCTCGTCTCGTTCCGCGTGCGCGCCCTGGAGCGCGACGTGATCGTCATCAACAACGGCCGCGTCGAGCTGCGCGACTGACCCGCCAAGGAGCAACGCCGATGACACCCCAAGACATTCGTCTGAACGACAAGGTCGCCTTCATCACCGGTGGCGCCGGGGGCCTGGGCGCCGGCATCGCCGAGAACCTGGCCAATTTCGGTGCCCGCGTGGTGATCGCCGACATCGACGCCGCAGCGGGCGAACGCCTGGTCGCAGCCATTCGCGAGAAAGGCGGTGACGCCCTGTTCGTGCCTACCGACGTCAACCACAGCGAGCAGATCATCGCCGCGGTGGCACGTGCCGCCGAGCATTTCGGCCGTCTCGACATCCTTGTCAACAATGCCGGCGGGGTGCGCCGCACCCCCTTCCTGGAGCAGACCGAGAAAAGCTGGCGCAAGCACATCGACTTCAACCTGATCAGCACACTCACCGCCACCCAGGCCGCCGCCAAGGTCATGATCGAGGGCGGGCGCGGCGGCACCATCGTCAATATCGCCAGCAGCGAGGGCCTGCGCGCCGCGCCGGGATTCGCCGTATACGCGGCTTGCAAGGCCGGGATGATCAGTTTCACCCGCTCGATGGCCCTGGAGTTGGCCGAACACGATATACGTGTGCACGCGCTGGCCCCGGATATGATCCTCACTCCCGGCCTCAAGCCGTATTTCGACGCGGTGGGAGAAGCCGGCGCCGCTGCACGCAACCGCTACATCCCCATGGGCCGACTGGGCTCGACCGACGAACTGGCCGGCGTGGTGATATTCTTGGTCTCCAGCCTGGCCAGCTACGTCACCGGTCTGACCCTGCCGGTGGACGGTGGCGCCATCGCCTCCAGCGGCTGGACCCGCTCGCCGCAGACCGGCGCCTGGGATCTGTACCATGCGCAGTGAACGGCCCCCGGCCGCAAGCTCGCCCACCGTTCGCGGGAGGCCTAGGAGCTGATGTGCCAGCGTGGCGGTGGCGATATAGTCAACGTCTCGTCAGAATCGGGACGGGCATAGAATCATGGACGAAGGCCTCGGCGCGGTCTTGGGCATTGTCCTGTCAAACGAAGCGAATATCGACCTTTTCGACATTCGCCCAACCGCCATATCACGGCCGGCGAATTCGGCCGCAGACTCCGACGGCGGCCAAGCATCGACCGATACGCTGGGCATCACCAGAGCCCCATTTGACGAATGAGTGTTCCATTGACCAACCAAGCACACCTTGCAACCACCAAAGCCAAAGGGCGCCCCCGCAAGCAGCTCGATGCCGCTCTGTTGGAGGCAGCCGCCGCGGAGTTCTTTGAATATGGCTACACCGACGCAAATCTCGAGCGCATCGCCGCTGCCAGCGAAACCACCAAACCGGCCCTGTATCGGCGTTATCCAAGCAAGGAAGCACTATTCAAGGCCACGCTCGATCACATGGCCAAAGATTTCGAGCTGGACCTGAGTTTCCTCGATCCGTCCCGGCCAGTCGCGGACGCCTTGTATGACTTGGCGCGCCTATTCCACGAAAAGCTGGGCTCCTCCAGGGTGATCGCCATGACTCGGCTCGGCGCCCAGGAAAGCGCCAAGTTCCCCAAGTTGATCCTACATTTTCGCGAAACTGTGATGAAAGGCTTCATGGGGCCTATCACCGCCTATTTTCAATGGCTCAATGACAGCCGTGTGACCCGCATGCCGGACACCCTCGAGGGGGCAATCATCTTCTCGACACTGACCGGACGCCCTCTGGAACGCCTGCTGGGGGTGGTCGTGCCCGATGAAAAGGTCGAGCCGTACCTACGCGAACTGGTGCGTTTCTTCCTCGCGGGGTACTCCCCTACGACAAACGAAGGCACAGACGGCCGATAGGTCGTCGAAAAATAGGCGGGTAGCCCCCACCTAGCGCACTACCACGATGACGGATAGGAACAGGCGAGTTAGCCTGCTGCCCACCGCCGCGATTAGAACAGATGCTCAGCGGATCGCCCCCATTGCCCGCAGGGCGGCCAATTCGGCATCGCTCACGCCGATCTCGCGCAGTACTTCGTCGGTGTGTTCAGCGAAGCGCGGCCCCGCCTTCAACTTGCCAATCGGTTTCTCATCGAACTGTGCCGGCGACACCCCCACCAGATATTGCCCAGCCTGGTCGACATCTACCGGGCTGACGAAGCCGTTCTCCAGAGCCTGGGGATCGGCGAGCACCTCCGCCGGACTCTGAACCGGGGCCCAGACCCCTTCCAGCGTCTTGAAACGGGTGCACCAGTCGGCGTAGTCACGAGTGGCAAACACCTCATTCAGCTCCATGACTAAGGCCTGGGAATTCACATGACGCGTGGCGGCATCCTTGAAGCGCGGATCGTCGAGCAGCTCTGGCCTTTCGATATGCGCGACGAAATCCGGCCACCACTTCTCCATCAGCAGGCACAGGGCGATCCAGCGGCCGTCGCGGGTGCGGTAGTTGTTGGCCAGGGCAAAGGAGCTTTCCGCCTGCCGCTCGACTGGGATGGTCGGCACGCCGATGCTGGTGGCCAGTAGCGACTGTGACATCAGGTAGGTTCCGACCATGTAGAGGGCGTTGTCCACCACTGCGCCTTTGCCCGTTCGCTCGCGCCGGAACAGCGCTGCGGCAATCGCCCCCGCCAGAGTCACGCCGCCAGTGAGATCGCCAATAGAGCCTGGTTGTTTGGGAGGCGCCTCGCCGGGCAGGGTCTGATTGAAACCAGCCCCAGAACGGCACCATGACGAGGGATAGTCGAATCCGCCATCGCCGGCCAGAGCCCCGTGCAAACCGTAGCCGCTGCCACGAGCATAAATCAGTTTCGGGTTGCGCTTGAACAGATCCGCCGGCTCGATGCCCAGCTTCATCCGCGCATCGGCGCGCATATTGGTGAGGAAAACATCAGCCTCCTCTATCAAACGATACAGCTGCTCCCTCCCCACCTCCTGGGTCAGATCCAGGGCGATTCCACGTTTGCCACGGTTGCCAGTTTCAAAGAACGGGTTGACTCTTCCGTCTGCCCCCGGCAGCCGCATGTGGCGAGAGGCATCGCCCCCTTGGGCACGCTCGACCTTGATCACATCTGCCCCCCAATCGGCCAGAACCATGGCTGCGGCCGGCACATAGGTATGCTCGGCCACCTCGATCACGCGAATGCCGCTCATCAAGTCGTACATAGCTCCTCCGTTGGCAGGATCATGCCTTCATCATCCGGTGCTTAGCGCCCCTTCCACTGCGGAACGCGCCTCTGGGCAAAGGCCTGAGCCCCCTCCAACGCATCCTCGCTGTTGAATACTTGGTCGATTGACTCTTTCACCTGGGGTCTGGTGGCGTCTATGCCCTCCTGCGCACATGCCCACATCAGGCGTTTGCTCACGGCCAGCCCCATCGGAGCGTTTTCGGCAATGCGTCGTGCCAGCTCGAGTGCCGTGTCCAGCACCGCGTTCGGCTCCACCACACGGTTCACCAAGCCCAACTGGTAAGCGCGCTCAGCATCGATGCTGTCGCCAGTCAGCGCGAGCTCTAGGGCAATCGCCAATGGAACTCTTGCCGGAAGCAATACACCGGAGCCGGCGGGAAACAGGCCATATTTCACTTCGGGAAGACCAAACTTCGCGTCCCGTGAAGCCACTGCCAGATCGCATCCCATCATCAACTCGAGCCCCCCCGCCACCGCCGTGGCATTGATCGCAGCGATGATCGGCTTGGGAAAGCGTCCCTCGATGAACGCCTCGAAATATGCGGTGGAACGGGGCACGCGATCGCCTGGGCCAGCGGCAAAGGCCTTCAAGTCCATGCCGGCGCAGAATGCCCTGTCTCCTGACGCCGTCACCACCACCACGCGTACTTCGTCCGCATGCTGGGCCTGCTCGAAAGCGCTGGAAAGCTCTTCCATTAATTCGGGCGTCAGGGCATTGCGCTGCTCGGGTCGGTTAAGGGTCAGTATCTCGATAGAACCCTCGCGCCTACGCAACAGAATGGACATGTCTCCTCCATAAACTCATGCTCTTGTTTCGTTGCGAGCGGAATGCCAGCAGCCACGGCAAGGCCGCCTGGCCCCGCCGGAATTCATCCAATCGGATAGGTAATGGATTTCTCCAGCAGGAACTCCTTGAGCCAATCCTTGCCCAGCTCACGCCCGATACCGGAGTGCTTATAGCCGCCGAACGGTGCCTTGACGAAAAAGTCGCCGGTGCCACCGTTGATAGCCACCCCGCCGGTACGCAGCTTCATCGCCAGGCGGAAAGCCGCCGGGCGGTCGGCGGACATCACCGCACCACTGAGGCCGAACTTCGAGGCGTTGGCCAGGCGGATCGCCTCCTCGTCACTGTCGAAACCGATCACCACGCCGATCGGGCCGAAGACTTCCTCCTGGGCGATCACCGAAGCATTGTCGACGTTGTCGAACAGCGTCGGCTCGTGGAAGAAACCGCGCGTCAGGTGTGCCGGACGCTGGCCACCGTAGACCAGCGTAGCCCCGCAATCCAGTCCGGCCTGCACGAACCGCTCAGTCTTGTGCCGCGCGCTTTCTCGGATCAGCGGGCCGACCACTACGGTCGGATCCGCCGGGTCGCCGATTTTCAGGCAGCCAAGGGTAGCCTTCACCGCCTCGACGAAAGCCGGACGAATCGAGTTATGCACGATATAGCGAGTCAGCAGCGCGCAACCCTGCCCGGCATGCAGTGACATACTGAAGGCGGCGGTGGCGGCGGCCTTGGCGATGTCCGCGTCATGGCGGACGATCAGCGCGGACTTGCCGCCCAGCTCCAGGTGGACTTTCTTCAGCGTGCCGGCCGACTGACGCAGGATGGCCTGGCCAACCTGGTCGGAGCCGGTGAACGTCACCAGGTCCACCCGCGCGTCCTCGCTGAGCATGGCGCCGAGATCAGGGCCGCCATTGATCACGCTGAGCACGCCACGCGGCAACCCCGCCTCGATGATGATCTCGTTCAGCAACAGGGCGGAGAAGGGAGTGAACTGCGAGGGCTTGAGCACCACGGTGTTGCCGGTCAGCAACGCGGGCACCGCCTTCACCACGTTGAGCAGGAAGGGGTAGTTGTACGGGGTGATCCCCGCCACCACGCCATACGGCTCGCGCACCACGATGCCCGAGCCCAGCAGTTCTCCAGCGGCGGGGTCGAAAGGATTGGGTTTCAGTTCGATGGCCACGCCTTCCGGCTCCAGGCGCTGCGCCAGCTGGATCGCATAATCGATGGCCTCCAGCGCCCCGTTGTACTGGGCGCTGTTGAACAGCATCTGCACCGCGCCGACCTCGGCGGTCAGCAGTTGCTTGATCAGCGCCTCGCGCTTGACGATGGCCGCGCGCAGGCGGCGGATCGCCTCGATCCGCGCCTCGACTGGCAGCTGCGGCCATGGGCCTTCGTCGAAGGCCCGCCGCGCCGCCGCCAGGGCCAGGTCCAGCTCCGCGCGACCGGCAAGCGGTGCCTCGCCAATGACTTCCTCGGTGGCAGGGTTGATCACCGGCTCGTAGCCCTCGGTCGGCTGCACCCATTCGCCATCGATGTAGAAGGATTGGATATCGGTAAAAGCGATGCTCATGGCTGTCTCTCTTGTGATTATTCGTGCAGTTGCGCCAAGACCTGGCGAGTGGCGTCGGCCGGCTTGGCCAGGCCGGCAGTGATGATCTCCGCGGCGCGCAAGGCGATGGCCATGGCCGGTGCATTGGTGTTGCCCGAGGGTAGCGTCGGCATGATCGAGGTATCGACCACCCGCACGCCCTCCACCCCGCGCACACGTAGCTCGGGATCGACCACCGAATCGGCATCGCCGCCCATGCGGCAGGTGCCAGCGACGTGGTAGGCGGTTCGGCCGATGCGCAGTGCCGCCTCGAGCAACTCCTCGTCGCTGCGGTACTGCGGGCCAGGCACAAGCTCCTCGACCACCAGCGCTGCCAGCGCCGGCTGTGCGACCAGCCTGCGCACCCAGCGGATCAGGGCCACGGCGGCGGTTCGATCAACCTGCGATGCCAGGTAGTTGGCCTTGATCGCCGGCGCGGCGGCGGGATCGGCGCTGCGGATCGTCAGTTCGCCCTGGCTCTCGGGACGGGTGAAGTAGCTGTAGAAAGTCAGGCCATGCTCCTTTTCCGGCACCACCTGGTTGTTCCTGGCCACCGCCAGGGAATGCAGGCTGACGCCGATCTGCGCATCGGCACGCTCGACCTCCGGGCGTGTCCTGACGAAGCCGCCCGCCTCATGCGCGGCGTGGCTGAGCGGGCCGCCGCTGGCCGTGTAGTACTGCCACAGCGAACCCAGCAGGCCAAGGCCACGGAAGGCCCGGTTGAGGCTGCCGCTGCGCACCCGGTATTGCAGGGGCAGGCAGACGTGCTCGCGCAGGTTCCGGCCGACCTGCGCACGGTCGGCGACCACGTCGATGCCATGCTGGCGCAGCAGTTGCGCCGGGCCGATGCCGGAGAGTTGCAACAGTTTTGGCGACTCGATGGCACCAGCGCTGAGGATCACCTCGCGGCCAACACCGATCTCGCGCGTGCCGCGCTTGTCCCTGAGGCTGACATTGGCGACGCGCGTGCCGGTGAAGTTGATTTTCAGCACATCGGTGGCAGTCAGCACGGTGAGATTGGCGCGCCCGCGGATGGGCTGCAGGAACGCTCGCGCAGCGCTGAAGCGCTGGCCGTGCCAGGTGTTCTGCGGCTGGTAGCCGAACGCGCCGCTCTCCACTGTGGCGACATCGTTGGTGTCGGCTACCCGTGGCGTGCCGCACTGCTCTGCGGCGGAGATCACCGCCTCGCACAGCGGCGAGCCGGCAGGATGGATGCTGACCTTGAGCGGGCCGCCGACGCCACGCCACGGCGCAGCACCGAGCTGGTGATCCTCCAGGGCAACGAACTGCCGACCGATATCCTTCCAGCCCCAGCCAACGCAACCGGCAGCCTCCCAGGCGTCATAGTCGGCCGGAGCGCCGCGCACATAGACCATGCCGTTGATCGAACTGGAGCCGCCCAGGGTACGGCCTTTCAGCCACAGTTCTTCGGGCTGGCCGGTACCCGGATCGATCTGGTAATCCCAGACATGCCTGTTGCCCGCGACCAGCAGTTTGCCGATGCCACGCGGCATCCTGATCATCGGGTCGGTGTCGGCAGGGCCGCTCTCGACCAGCAGAACGGAAACGCCGGAATCGGCGGACAGCCGGTTGGCCAGCACACAACCGGCCGAGCCTGCACCAACGATGATGAAGTCATATTGCTCTTGCATGGCAGGTACCTGATTCTTGTTCTTTTACGTTACCAGCAAGTAACATATCATCAGTTTTACGCCTGCACCAATGCCTTTTCACAGCAAAGTCAAGGGATCATTCCGGCCCTTCGGGACTACGCTCCCAGCGCACTTCCTTCTCGGTGGGCGCAGCTACCTCGCCCTCCATCCAGTCGAGGATTTCGAAGTAATCCTGTTTCAGCTCGTCCTTGATGACCTCGGCCCGCGGTTTGACCCTGACCACATACATGCTCTGCAGGTTCTGGTGATCCAGGGCACGCCATTTCTGCTCGTCCTTGAGCAGGCGATAAGTGTGGTCGTTCAAGGCTGCGATCACGGCCGCCGACTCCGTCGTACCAGCACGCGCCACGGCATCGGCCCACTGCCGCACGATGCCGTAGGCCGACGCGGCAGCGCTGGACGGGTAACCCTGGTAGCGCCCGATGTAGTCGGCGACGAAGCGCTTGCCACGATCATTACCCTCACGCTCAGGCACCCGCCAAGTCCAAGTATCGGTACCGATCACCCCGCTCATCAGTGCCGGTCCGGCCTGCTCGACCATGTCCTGACTGAGGTTGGGCACCACCACCTGCATGCGCTCGTTGAGCCGCAGGTCGTGAACCATGCGCATGGCATTCACCACGTCCGTGCCGTAGAGCATCAGAATCAGCACATCGGCATTGCTCTGCTCCGCCTGCTTGAGCGCCTCGCGGTAGTGACCCCGGGTCGACCGGTCGCGGCTGCGCGAAGCCACGTCCAGGTCGCTGCTGCGACCACTGGGGATGACATCGTCGCCGGTGATGATGAAGTAGCGCGTTCCCGGCAACGTGGTTTCCAGGTACTCCATCAGCAGGTTATTGGCCATCCGCGCGCTCGCGCCTTCACGGAACAGATAGTCGTGGCCGGCACGCCCGGTCACCCGGTTGGCATAGGCGGTGGGGACGAAGTACGGCAAGCGCAGCTTGCGCGCGCGCTCGCCGGCGGCGATGACTTCGTCGCTGGACGCACCCCCCATCAACATCACGGCGCCATCAGCCGCCAGGCGCTCGACATTCTGCACCGCCCGATCGGGCGTGGCGCCACTGTTGCGGCTGACCAGCTTGAGTGGCCGCCCCAGAATGCCCCCTTCGCGGTTGATCTCCTCTACCGCCATCAGCGCCCCACGCTTTTGCGAAAGCCCCTCCCACTTGTAGCTCCCGGTACTGGGGTAACTAAGACCGATCACCAGGGGCGCGGCGGCGAGCGATTGCAGTTGCAGGCCAAAAAAAGACAATACGGCGATCAGGATTCTCATGCCCGTCTCCTTGAGCTTTTGTTTTTATGGTTATCCAGGATCTTTTCCATCCGCTCATGTCGTATTGCACGAGCAATCAGGAATCACTCACGCGACAGCAGTACCGCACCAGCCAGAGGCCCCCCGCCATTACTGGCCACGGCCAGTTTCGGCTGCCCTGGCACCTGCCTCGCCTCGCCCTCGCCACGCAACTGCACCACCGCCTCGTGCACATGGCCAAGACCATGCAGGCGACCGGCCGATAGCTGACCGCCGTGGGTCGCCAGGGGCAGTTCGCCATCGAGGGCGATACGCTGGCCTCCTTCGACGAAGGCCGCCGCCTCGCCCCGCCCGCAGAAGCCCAATCCCTCCAGCCAGAGCAAGGTGAGGAAGCTGAAGCCGTCATACAGCTCGGCCACATCCACATCGGCCGGCTTGTAGTCGGTTCGGCTCCACAGACGCTTGCCACAGGCTTCGGCACTGTAACGGGTGAGATCATCCATCTGATCCCAGGCATCCCGGCCACTGAACGGGCCACAGATGGATTCGACGAACACCGGTTTGCTGCGTAGATCCGGCGCCGTGTCACGATGTGAAACGATAAGCACGGTAGCCCCATCCACCGGCACATCGCAGTCGAACAGGCACAGCGGCGTGGAAATCATCCGGGTGCTCATGTACTGGTCGAGGCTCAGCGGGTCGCGATAGACCGCCTTGGGGTTGAGCATGGCGTTACGCCGAGCGTTCAGGGCAATGGCCGCCAACTGTTCCCGGCGGGTACCGAATTCATGGAAATAACGGCTGGCGGCAAGGGCCACCCAGTTGGCGGCGGAGGTGGCCTGGAACGGCACCAAGAACTCACCGAAACCGGATACCCGTGGCGCCGAGCCCCCCACAGTGCTGGAGCGCACACCCTGCGCCAGGGCGCTGGACTCGGTTACGGTACGAAAGCACAGAACATGGCGAGCCTGACCCGAGGCCACAGCCATGCAGGCATTGATCAAACCGCTCATCTGGGTGGCTTCGTTGCCCGCGCAATACCAGTTCAGCTCCAGGCCCAAGGCTTCCTTGACCTGGCCAATGGAAACCGGCGAGAAGGCCGGCATGTCGGCACGATAGCCCGGCCAGCTGGCCACTCCGTCTATCTGGCTGCGATCGAGCCCTGCATCCGTCAATGCTGCGAGAATGGCTTCCAAAGTAAGATCCAACCCCGTGCGCCCCAACCTGCGCCCCACGGCCGACTGGCCAATCCCGGAAATGATCGCTGTTCGTTCCAGAGCCGACACCATGGAGCTTCCTCTTTTGCTTGTTATCAGATTTCGGGCAGGTTCCCAGGAGCCACTCGAGAGAGTATTGACCCCCCATCCAGACTGCGGCAGACTCTAAAAAATGTCAAACAGTCAGTTTTTCTAAGGATAGCTCACGCAATCAATGCGGCAAAACCGACTGCGGGATGATAGCGGAACGGCTTCTCGTCCCAGGCTCGACGAGAAGCGCCTACAAAAACAACATCGAGGTCCAGATATATGTCAGCACGCGAACCCGGCTGGAGCACTGATCAGGTCGACACCATCAACGCCGTACTGCAACGCTCTACGGAGAAGTACGGCGACCGCCAATTCCTCGAGTTCCTTGGCGAGACCTACAGCTTCGCCGACCTGAACCGGGCTGCCTGCCGCCTGGCCAATGGGCTAAAAGGCCTGGGAGTGAGCAAAGGTCAGACCGTCGTCACCATCCTCGACAATTCGGCCGACGCCGTCGTCATCTGGTTCGCCATCAACAAGCTCGGCGCGATAAGCGTGCCGGTGAACACCGCACTAAAGGGCGATTTCCTGCGCCATCAGGTATCCGACGCCGATGCTGCCGTAGTGATCGCCGAACACGATTATGCCGAGCGCGTGGCCAACATCGCCGACAAGCTGCCCAACCTGGAAACCCTGGTCTATCGCGGCACCACGCCCGACCTGGTGTTTAACAAGCAACTGCTACCCTGGGCCGGCCTGCTCAGCGACGACACCAGCGAACCCGAGGTTGATGTGCAACCTGGCGATTTGGCCATGCTCATCTATACCGGTGGCACCACCGGCCCGTCCAAAGGCTGCATGATCAGCCACAACTATACGTGCAGCCTGGCGCGACAGATGCTGATGATCACCAATCGCGATGAAACAACCATCACCTGGACGCCGCTACCGCTGTTCCACTTCAATGCCGTGGCCACCAGCGTCCTGTGCAACATGATGGTCGGCGCCCAGGTCGCCATCTACCCACGCTTCTCGGTGTCCAATTTCTGGCCGGAAATCGAACGTACCGGTGCCAATGACGTGGGTCTGCTGGCGGCGATGATGCCGATGCTGGCCGGCGCGCCGGACAACGACGCAATGAAGCGCTGCTACGGCCAGATCAAAGGCGTATGGGGCGCACCTTTCCCGGAACCAGTGCAGCAGGCATGGAAGACGCGCTTCGGCGTCACCCACACCGTTGTCGGCGGCTTCGGCCTGAGCGAATGCTCGCTGCCGACCATCCTGCCATTCGGTACGCCGATGCGGCCGAACAGCTCCGGTAAGCGCAACACGGAATACTTCGACGTACGCATCGTCGATGACCACGACAACGAACTGCCGCCCAACACCCCCGGCGAGATCATCGTCCGTCCGCGCAAGCCTCACATCATGTTCGAGGGCTACTGGAAGCGTCCGGAAGATACCCTCAAGGTCATGCGCAACATGTGGTTCCACACCGGCGACATCGGCATGTTCGACGAGGATGACTACTTCTACTTCCTCGACCGCAAGAAGGACTACCTGCGCCGCCGTGGCGAGAACATTTCCAGCTTCGAGGTGGAAAGCGCCTTCCTCCAGCATCCGGCTGTGGACGAAGTGGCCGCCCACGCAGTGCTCTCCGATCTGGGCGAGGATGAACTGAAGGTGACCATCACCCTCAAGCCGGACACCAGCCTGAGCGAGGTAGACCTGTGCCACTGGGCTGCCGAACAGATGCCCTACTACGCAGTGCCGCGCTATATCGAGTTCCGCAGCGCCCTGCCGAAGAGCCCCCTGGGTCGCGTCTACAAGTTCCAGCTGCGTGACGAAGGCGTCACCACCACCACCTGGGATCGTGAAAAGGCCGGTTTCAAGCTCAATAAGCGCTGAAGGTGCTGGAAGGAACCAAATGACAGGAACAAGCACCTACTTCACAGGTGGCTCGGGCAACCGCTTGGCGGCGGATGTCTCGGGCCCGAAAGGCGCTCCCCCGGTGATCCTTCTCCATGGTGGCGGGCAAACCCGCCACTCTTGGGCGCGAGCACACAAGGTACTAGCCGCCAAGGGTTATCGGGTGATTTCCCTGGACGCTCGCGGCCATGGCGAATCCGACTGGCCCGAGGACGGTGACTACAGCACAGACGCGCAGGTCGACGATCTGCTTGCCGTCATCGCCACTCTTGGCGAACGCCCCGCCTTGGTGGGCGCGTCCATGGGTGGCGTGCAGTCGCTGATCGCCTGCGGACACCATACCGGCCTCGCTTCGGCGCTCATTCTTGTAGATGTCACACCACGCCTTGAAATCCAAGGTATCGAGCACATCATCGGTTTCATGACCCGGCACCCGGAAGGCTTCGCCTCCTTGGAGCAGGCCGCCGAAGTAGTCGCCGCCTACAACCCGAACAGACGCCCATCGCGCGATCTCAACGGTCTCAGCAAGAACCTGCGTCAACGCGACGATGGCCGCTGGTACTGGCACTGGGATCCGCGTTTCATGCAAGGCAACCACCTAGAGAAGGTCACGCGGATCGGCCAGCAGATGAAGGCCGCCGCAAGCGGTGTCGAGATTCCTACGCTACTGGTGCGTGGCCGGCAGAGCGACGTGGTCAGCCCCGAGGGTGTACGAGAGCTACGCGAAATGCTGCCACACCTCGACTTCGTCGATATCGAGGGCGCGGGACACATGGTCGCTGGTGACAAGAACGATCTGTTCAACGGAGCCATTATCGAGTTTCTGCAACGACATCATCCATTGCCCCTCCCCTGAGCGCATTCGCTCCATGGTCCGGAACCAGGCGGCCAGCGTCATGGCCCAGCATCCATCGGCTACTGACGCTCACTCACCAGGCAGTCCTGAGCAGTGGAAGCCACCAGACGCCGCGAACTGTCGTAGACGCGGGCCTGTGTCAGCCCCCTCCCCCCTTGCATGCTGGCACTTTCGCAGACGAACAGCAGCCAATCGTCGGCGCGGCAGGCCTGGTGGAACCAGAGCGAGTGGTTGAGGCTGGCGATGAACAGCCGCTCCCGAGCGTCATCCAGGGGGACGTGATAGCTGATAGCCGCGCTGTTGATCCAGAAGTCGCTGAGATAGGCCAACGCCGAGGCGTGAATGGCGGGGTCGTCCGGTAAACTGTGGCGCAAACGCACCCAGTAGGCGACCGCAGGAACCGGTGGAGATCGCCGCAGGTAGTGCTCCGCTTCAATGATTCGTAGCTCCAGACAGGACTTCTCGAAACGCCCCCAGGCGCCACCCGGCAGTTCATCCATGGGCAGTAGCTCATCCGGCCCGGGCAGGTCATCGGCCATCTCCATATGGAAGAAGCCCGCCATGGACGCCTGGAAGCTGACCTGGGCGTCCAGAACCTTGCGCTCACCTTGGCGTCCGGCCACATGCAGGCTGGTAAACCGCTTGCCATCCTGCAGCGGAGTCACCACGTATTGCAGGGGCAGATCCACTCGGGCCCCTTGCAGAAACAGGCAGTGCAAGGTGGCCGGTTCCTTGTTCGGGCAGCATTGCCTGGCCGCCATCAGCGCCTGCCCCAGCAGTTGCCCACCAAACACCCGGCCGTTCAGGTTGATGTCATGGATATCGGCGGTGAAAACGGACGCAGACTGTCGGCCTAGTTGGAATAACTCTGCCAACTGCTTCTGGCCCCAGGCCAGAGGTGACTCCGTATGCAAAACCATCATGAAAGACTCGTACTCCCGAGATGCCCATCATTCTTCCCAAGCAGCGGACGGGGCCACCCAACTTATCTCTTGTTGACCTCGACACTACCCAATAAACTGACAATTAGTCAATTATTGAATCAACTGCTGCGGTTCCCATGAACGATCAGGATGCCAGCGACCGACTGGTCGACACCGTCAGGAGTGCACTGAACAGTCGCACTCCCGTATACATCAGGGGCGGCAAGAGCAAGAGGTTCCTGCACCAGGCACATCAGGCGACGGAACTCGACAGCCGCGACCATAGCGGCATTCTCCATCTCGATGCCGAACGGATGACAATCAGGGCCCGCGCGGGGACTCTACTGGCGGAGCTGAACCAGGCTCTGAACGGCAAAGGGCTGACATTGGCATTCGAGCCACCGAGTTTTGCGCCAACGGCCACGGTAGGCGGCATGGTTGCCTGTGGCCTGGCCGGCCCACGTCAACCCTGGGCGGGAGCGGTAGGCAAGCACTTGCTGGGAGGTAGGCTGATCGATGGCCTGGGTCGTCAGCGGGGGTTTGGTATCGACGCGACGGAGTCGATACTGGTCGGCAACCCCAGCCAACTGCTGGCGGGAAGCCTCGGCGAACTGGGCTTGTTTACCGAGATCTGCCTGAAAGTCCGTGCCAAGCCGGCGTGTAGCCGGACGCTGAGGTTGGAGATCGAGCGCGGCTTCGCCCTCTCCCTGATGAGGAAATGGCGGCTATGCGCCTCCCCCATCAGCGCCTTCTGCCATACCGGAGACGCCCTCTACCTGCGCCTGGAAGGCAGTGCGGCTACGGTTCGCAAGGCCAGCGATCAGCTGGGTGGGCTGGAAGCCAACGCCAATTTCTGGGAAGAGCTGCGTGAACACCAATTAGGTTTTTTCCGCGACCCTCGGCCGCTCTGGCGCCTGTCGCTGCCTGAGGATGCGCCGCTATCGCCGGAGCTGCCGGGTGCCATACTGCTCGATTGGTGCGGCGCCCAGCGCTGGCTGAAAAGCGATGCCCCGGCCGCGGCGGTGCGCCGTCTTGCCGAGCGGCTCGGTGGCTATGCCAGCGGCTTCACCCCCGGCGCAACGGAACTCCCCCTACGGCACAACCCAACGACCCGCTCGCAGCCGTTCCTTGAACTCAAGGAGCACCTGGATCCGCATCGGCTGTTCGGAACGCTCGCCGACTGACGGCAGCCCGGATGGTTCATACCGCCGGCAGCTTGCGATTGACATACTTGAAGGTGCCGGTGGCGGTGGCCAGCAACTCGCCCCGCTCGTTGCGCACCTCGCCATCGCAGAATGCCAGTGATTTACCGCTGGCCCGCAGGAAACCCTGAGCAATGAGCAAATCACCCACCCCACCTCCTGGGCGGATGAAGTTGGCCTTCATCTCCACGGTGACGCAGCTACGACCACTACCCTGGCCCAGGGTGCTGCAGGCCAGAACCACGTCCAGTATGGTCATGATCAAACCGCCATGAGCCGACGCCCCACCATTCATATGGAAGTTCTTGAGCCTGAGCCGCAGCTGCGCACCGCGCTCATCGAACGATGGAGCGCCAAGGATTTCCAGATGCGTAAGCAGCGGATCCATTCCCAGCAAAGGGTCGACACTCTCCAGGAAGCTGCTCAGCTCCTGTGCGTTTCTATCCGACATCACGCCTCCTGACCCCGGCTCCGCAACGGAGATCCCATGCTGTCATTCTCCACTTCACCATGTTCTTTGCGCTCCAGAGGCCTGCCAAAATCCGGATAGCGTCCCATGAGCAGCAACAGTACGGCCCCCAGGGCAAAGCTGATAGTGCAGTGCAGCAGCAGTCCCGAATAGGAACCGGACTGCGCGAAGAGATAGTTGAAGTAGAGCGGTGCCAGAGCCGCCCCCAGACCAATGAAGCCCATATGCAGACTGAATATCCTGCTGTAGTCGCGCATGCCGAAGTAGCGCGCCATGAGGAAGGCCGCGATGTCCATTTCCGCCCCGGCACCCAGGCCTACCAGCGCCGAGGCCAGCATCAGGCTGTGCAGGTGGGTATCCACCACAGAGAACATCAGACAACCCACCGCGGGCATAGCCAGCACCACGAAGGCCACGCCAGGCGCCCACAGCCGATCGACCAAGTAACCCACTACCACCCGCCCGAGAATCAACGATACGCCGTAGACACTGAAGGCCATCGCCGCATCACTAGCCGATAGACCCTTGTCGCGCAGCATCGGAATGGTGCTGGTGACCATGCCGACCATTGCGGTGACCGACAGCAGCAGCGCGACGTTGCACAACCAGAAGCGCAGCGAACGGGCCGTCTCGCTCAGTGACAAGCCGCCAAGACCGAGCGGCCCGCCCACGGCACGGGTGACGGCGGCGCTGGCCGGACTGTCACTGCGTATCCAGAAAATCGATAGAGGCGTGGTTATCAGCAACGGCAGCAACGCAAGAATCCAGAAGCCGGCCTTCCAGCCTGCCAGCTCGATTGCCCAGCTGAGCAGCGGAGGCAGAATCAATGCTGCGCTGCCGGTACCACAGAGAATGATCGCCAGCGCCAGGCCACGATTGCGCTCGAACCAGAGGTTGACCAATTGTGTCCAGGTCACCATGGTCGTCCCCATCCCGGCGAATGCCATCAGGGTGTAGCAGGCATAAAGTTGCCAGACCTCGGTGATGAAGGTGATCAGCCAATAGGAAAGTGACAACGTGATCAGCGAGATAATGGCCACGGGACGCAGACCATGGCGGCGGATCAGCCAGCCACTGATCTGCACAGCGATGATGGTGGCGACCAGCAGGAAGGAGATGGCCGGCTGGATTTCCTCGCGAGACCAGCCAAGCCCCTCCTGCAGCGGCAGAACCAGAGAGCCGAAGGAGTACAACGGAACGACCGAGACGGAAGTGCCGATCCCCAACAGCGAGAGGATCAGGATCCGCCAGCCCTGGCGGAATTCGGTAAGGTCGATCGCCAGTGAAGGAGCGGATTTCGGTTGGGATTGCGACATATGGAAGCTCCACAGTGCTCTTGTTGTTTTCCCCGATTCTATACAGAGAAAGGCAATAAATGACACTTGTTTATTTATTGCCTTCTCGGTGATTTCGTCAGCGCTTGTCAAAAGTGACATTGGCCTTGACTCGATCCCAGGTGCTCTCGGTCACCCCCTCATCACGCAAGCGGTACTTGAGAATGCGCCCTACCGGACTGCGAGGTAGTTCGTCGCGAAACTCGATATAGCGCGGCACCGCATAGTACGGCACACGCTCGATGGCCCAGCGACACAGCTCCTCTTCGCTGAGCGTGCTGCCCTCGCGCAGCACGGCAGTCACCTTCACCTCGTCTTCCGACAGTTCCGAGAACACCGCATGCACCGCCACCTCCTCGATCTGCGGATGGACGAGGAAGCTGCGTTCCATCTCGAAACCCGAGATGTTCTCGCCGCCACGGCGCATGTAGTCCTTCTTGCGGTCGAGGAAGAAGAAGAACCCATCCTCGTCCATCTTGCCGATGTCGCCGGTGTGGAACCACATGTTGCGCATAACCTTGAGAGTGTCGGCCGGGCGGTTCCAGTAGCCCTCGAACATCACATGGGGCTTGAGCGGGCGCACGATCAGCTCGCCGGGCGTGCCATAGGGCAGCTCGACGTCATGCTCATCGACCACACGGATATCGAACGAGTCACAGCGACGCCCCGCGCAGTTGGGTTTGTCCGGCTGGCCTAAGGGCAGCATGGTGACGATGGCGCACTCGGTGAGGCCGAAACCGGCACCGCCGACCGTGTAGCGCACGCCGAAGCGCTCGCGCCAGCGTGCCTGCAGTTCCGGCAGGAACGGCGCCGAATAGACCTTGTCGAGCTGGCCGTAGCAGCGCTTCATCGCTTCGTTGTCCGGCGCGTCGGCCAGCAGCGGGCCCATCGAGGCCAGCAGGTTGGCCTCGATGGCGCCGCTACGTTCGATATCGGCCCAGAACCCGGAGACCGAAAAGCGCGGATAGATCACCGAGCGGGCGCCGATCATCAGGTTGCACAGGATGGTGGTGACCGTGGCATTGAGGTGGAACAGAGGCAGCGGCGTCCAGGTGATGGAGTCAGGCGTTCGCCCGTGAGCCTCGATGATCTACCGTGCCTCGTTGCAGGCGTTGTTGTGGCTGATCATGCAGCCCTTGGATGGGCCGGTGGTGCCGCCGGTATAGATGAGCATGGTCAGATCGCTGGGCAGCACCTCGACCTGAGGATCACTGGCGTCGTCACTGCGCAGCGCCTCCAGTGCAAGCAGCGTCTTCCCGCCGAAGTCCGCCGCGGGTGCGGTGCCACGGTGGACAATGTGCTTGAGACCGGGTAGCGACTCCTGCACCAGGGCGATGCGCTCGACGTACTCGGTCTCGGCGATCACCAGTTCGGCGCTGGCATCGGCGATCTGGTGGCGTAGGAAGTCGCCCTTGAGCGCGGTGTTCACCGGCACGCTGATGGCGCCCAGCTTGTTCAGGGCGAACCAGAGCAGCACCGCGTCAGCATTGTTGTCGATCAGGGTGACTACCGTCTGGCCCTTGACCAGGCCCAGGGTCGCCAGACCATTGGCCAGCCAGCAGCTCTCGCGCTGGATGTCGGCGAAGCTGTAGGTATCGCCCAACACGTCTAGAAACTGGCGGTCGCCATGCTCGCGCGCCGCACGGCGCACCACGTCGTTGACGGTATCCATCTGACCGACGGACCAGCCGGGCAGCGCCTTGTCGTTGAGTTGGGTGGAAAAGCTCATGGTTTCAGACTCCGGATGGGTATTCGCCAAGCAGGCGTTGCCAGCGCTGCCCCGCCAGCGCCAGTGAGCCTTCGTGGGTCAGCACATAGAAGCGTTGTTCGCGGATAGCGGCGAGCACCTGCTCCGCCACGTCGTCGGCACTCAGGCGCGCCTGCTCCAGTGCCTGCTGGGTGCCCTGCTGGAAAGCCAGGGCAGCGGCGGAAGGCTGCGCCACCCGCGACAGCGGATGGTCGCGGCCCGGCCTGGTGAGGCCGGTGCGCACCAGTCCGGGACAGAGTACCGAGACACCGATGCCCGCCCCCTCGCCGGCCAGTTCCAGGGCCAGGGACTCGGACACCGCCACCAGGGCCGACTTGGCCGCCACATAGGGCGCGATATAGGGAATGGCCAGCAAACCGCCCATCGAGGCGGTGTTGACGATATGGGCCGGGCGGCCCTGACGCAGCAGGCGTGGCACGAAGCTGTGCAGGCCATGAATGACGCCCATCAGGTTGACGTCCAGCACCCGCCGCCAGTTGCCCGGGTCGTGCTCCCAGCTGTTGCGTGGCCGGTCACCGGTGATGCCGGCGTTGTTGCACAGGATGTCCGCCCCGTCGATGGCATCTACCTGACGGGCAAGGGCCTCCACCGAATCAGCATCGGAAACGTCCACGGGGATTGCCAATACTTCACCGGCCAGCCCTGCCAGGCTGTCCCGCGCCGCGTCCAGTGCAGGTCCCGGTAGATCGCCCAGCACCACGCGCATGCCTTCACGCAGGAAGACCCGAGCCATCGCTAGGCCCAAGCCGCTGGCCGCCCCAGTAATCACGACGGTCTTGTTGGAAAATTCGTGCATTACTCGTCTCCCTCAGCGAACCGGCACAGTGCCGCCGTCCACACAGAGGGTTTGCCCCGTGATGAAACGTGAGCCCTCCCCTGCGAGAAAGACCATCATCGGTGCCAGGTCCTGTTCGGCGTCGCCCAATTTTCCGCCCAAGGGAATGATGCGACTGAGCATCTGATCATGGGCGGCCAGCTCGTCGACGCTCATCTTGGCCCGGTGGGCGTCGTACATCGGGGTCCAGATCATCGGTGCCACGGCGTTGACCGTGATGCGATGGCGCGCCCACTCCTGGGCCAGGGTGCGGGTCCAGGCCAGTACCGCGCCCTTGGACGCGGCGTAGTGGGCAGCCCCGGGCATGCCGCCCAGGCCGGCGGCGGAGCCGAAGTTGATGATGCGACCGCCTCTATCCCTCAGATGAGGGAAGGCCGCCTGATTGGTGTGCAGGGTGCCGCGCACGTTGACGTCGAAGATCAGGTCCCAGTCCGGCTGCTCGATGTGCTCGGCAGGCGCGGTGCGTTCCACCGCCGCGACATTGGCCAGGATATCCAGCCCGCCCAGCCAGTCCACGGCCAGGCGGAAGGCTTCATCCACCTGATCCCTGTCGGCGATATCGCAATGGTGGAACAGGGCCTGGCCGGGATGGCTGGTCTCCAGCTCCGCGACCAGGGTTCGGCCCTGCTCGTCCAGGACATCCAGTGACACCACCCGCGCACCCTCGGCGACATAGGCACGCACCACGCTGGCGCCTATGCCACGGGCACCGCCGGTGACGATCGCATTCCTGCCTGCTAATTGCATGGCATCGACCTCTTGTTCTTGTTGTATGACGTGAAGGACGGATTGGCCGGATAGCGCTCCGGCCGCCGTGCTATGGCAGGCCGCCATCCACCTTGATCAGCGCGCCCGTGGTGTAACTGGAGCAGGGGCTGGCCAGGTACAGCGCGGTGGTGACGATTTCCTCCGGGCGCCCGGGGCGGCCTAGGGCATTGCCGCAGGTCTCGCGCATTTCTGGAGTCCAGGCCTTGGCAATGTCGGTAAGGAAAGGCCCGGCGGAGATGGTGTTGACCCGTACCTTCGGCCCGTACTCCAGGGACAGACCGACGCTCATGGCGTTGAGAGCCGCCTTGGCCCCGGCATAGGGGATGATCTGCGGCGACGGGCGGATGCCACCGGTGCTGCTGACGTTGATGATCGAGCCACCCGCGCCCGCCGCCATGCGCTGGGCAACCAGCGCGCCAAGGCGGAACGGCCCCTTGAAGTTGAGGCCAAGCACCTTGTCGAACAGTTCCTCGCTCACCTCGTGGCTGGGCACCGCTGGCGACATGCCAGCGTTGTTCACCAGCACGTCGATGCGTCCGAACTCGGTGTAGGCCACCTCCACCAGACGCTCCACCTCGTCCCACTTGCCGACATGGCAGGCCACCGCCAGGGCGCGTCGGCCCAGGGCGCGCACTTCCCCGGCCACGGCTTCGCAGGCCTCCAGCTTGCGGCTGGCGATGATCAGGTCGGCGCCCTGCTCGGCGAAGGCCTTGACCATCTGGTAACCCAGCCCACGGCTGCCCCCGGTGACCAGGATGACCTTGCCACTGAGATCGAACGGATTGTTCCTGCTCATCACTGCGCTCCCAGGATGTCGGCATAGCGTGCACGCGCGGCGGCGATCTTCGGCGGCAGGTGCTCGCTGGGAAACAGGCCCTCGGCGGGCTTGTACTTGCGCAGCAGCTCGCGGGCCACGGTGATCTGGTGGACCTCGGTCGGCCCGTCGGCCAGGCCCATGGTCGGCACGTTGTTCCACATGTAGGCCAGCGGCGTCTCGAAGGTGGCGCCGAGGGAGCCGTGCAGGTGGATGGCGCGGCGCACGATCTCGTAATAGATCTTCGCCATCGCCACCTTGACCATGGCGATATGCGCCCGCGCCTGGCGCGGATCGCCGTGGCTGTTATCGATGATCCAGGCGGTCTTCAGCACCAGCAGGCGGAACTGTTCCAGCTCGATCTGGGTATCGGCTAGCATCGCCTGCACCGTGCCTTTTTCCGCCAGCGAGGTGCCCTGGGTATGCCGGCTCAGGGCGCGCTCGCACATCATGTCAAGAGCACGCTGGCACTGGCCGACCGTGCGCATGGCATGGTGGATGCGTCCACCGCCTAGGCGCGCCTGGGCCACGGCGAAACCGCCGCCGACGTCACCGAGCAGATGGTCCAGCGGCACACGTACCCCGTTGTAGCGCAGATAGCCTTCGGTGGCCTCGTCCTGCTCGATGCGCTCGCCCATGTGCGGCACGTTGCGGATGATCTCCAGCCCCGGCGTCTCGCGTGGCACGATGAACATCGACATACGCTTCTGGATCGGCGCGTCCGGGTCGGTCACCGCCAGCACCAGGATGAACTCGGCGTAGCGGGCGTTGGAGGAGTACCACTTCTCGCCGCTGATCACCCAGTGCTCGCCATCGCGCACCGCCGTGGTGGTGAACACCCGCGGATCGGCACCGCCCTGGGGTTCGGTCATGGAGAAGCAGGACACGATGTCGCCGTCCAGCAGCGGTTGCAGGTAGCGCGCCTTCTGCGCCTCGCTGCCGAACATGGCGAGGATCTCGGCGTTGCCGGTATCCGGGGCGGCAGTGCCGAACACTGTGGGCGCCCACAGCGAACGCCCCAGGCGCTCGTTCATCAGTGCCAGCTTGAGCTGGCCATAGCCTTCGCCGCCCAGGTGCGGGTCGAGGTGGCAGGCCCAGAGCTTCTGCTCGCGCACCTTGTCCTGCAAGGGCTTGAGGATCGCGCGAGATTTGGCGTGGCGGGTGTCGTAGACCACGCTGACCGAGGGATAGAGCACGTCCAGCGGCTCCACCTCCTCACGCAGGAAACGGTCGATCCAGTCCAGCCTGGCTTGAAATTCGGGTTCGGTGGAAAAGTCCCACATGGTCATCGTTCTCCCAGTGTCGACGGAGCCGCGTCAGGCGGCCGCGATAAGTTGTCGGGCCTTGGCCATCAGCCAGGTGGCGTAGTCGTGCAGGTAGGTGCCCATCTCCTGCGGCGCCTTGCCTATCAGTGAGCGGGCGTAGGTGCCCTCCAGCAGACAGGCCAGCTTGTAGCAGGCAAGGACGAAGAACCACGGCATGGCGCTCATGTCGCGCCCGCTCAGTTCGCCGTAGAGGGCAATCAGTTCGGCGCGGCTCATGAAGCCATCCCAGGGCTCGACCACTGGCTTGGCACCAACGCCACCTTCGGGGTCACCCGGCTCACGCCAGGAAGTCAGTACCCAGGCCAGATCCAGCAGCGGGTCGCCGAGGGTCGAGAGTTCCCAGTCGATCAGCCCGGAAATGCGCGGTGCCTCCAGGGAGAACATCACATTGGGCCACTGGAAATCACCGTGGATGATACCAATGCGGCCATCCTGCGGAACGTTGTCGGACAGCCAGCGGCCAACCGCATCCACATGGGGCAGCGAAGCCTCGCCATAGCCAGGCGTGTCACGGTAACCATCCAGTTGCGAGCGCCAACGCTCCACCTGACGACCATGCCAGTCATGCGGCCTGCCGAAACCTTCCAGGCCAAGCGCCTGATAATTGAGTCCGCCAAGGGCGGCCGCGGCGCTGACAAACGCCTCACCCATGCGCCGGCGCCAGTTGGCGTCCGTGGCGTACCTCCCCAGCAATGAGCCAGCAGGCGAGAAACCCTCCAGGGGCTGCATGACGAAGAAGTTGACGCCCATCACCGAGGCATCGGTGCAGGCCGCCAGCAGGCGGGGGTGGGGCACGGCACTATCGGCAATTGCCGCCAGCACCCTGGCTTCGCGCGCCATGGTTTCGTTGCTGTTAGCGCGCAGATGGCGAGGTGGGCGACGCAGCACGAAACGAGCGTCGCCGCGCCGCATGAGAAACAGATTGTTCTGCGAACCACCGCTGAGCTGGCTGATCTCGGTGACCGGGCCATTGCCGGGCAGGCCAGCGGAGTCGATCCAGGCAGCCAGGGCCGTCCAGTCGAGCAGGCCATCGAAATCGGGAAGTGTCGTGGTCATCCATTGCGTCCCTTGACTGTCCGCACCGCCCGCCTGCTGTTGCGGTGTGGATTGCTCGTTGTCGCGACCATCGACTCACCTCCCGATTACCTGCTTCTTGTCGTCAGGCCGGCCCTCCCGCGGACAGTTGTTTGTCCTGCTCGAGATTCCGGCGAATTCGCCTCAATACGCTCAATGCCTGTTCCAGCTCCCCGGCCTCCAGTCCACGGGAGGTTCGCTCGGTCCACTCCGCGCTTTCCCGGTTGGCCTCGGCATAGACCTGCTTCCCCTTGTCGGTGGGCAGCAACTGCTTGGAGGTCTTGTGATGCGGGTTGTCCGCGTAGAGGACATAACCGCCCTCCACCAGCACATCGGCCACCCGCTGCACCGCCTGACGGCTGTAGCCCAGGCTGCGCGCAATGCGCGCCACGGTTGGCGGCTCCTGCGCCAGAACCACCGAGGCGAGCACAAAGATCTGGGCGGAACTGCCCAGCACGGCAGGCTTCCTCGCGCTCATCACACGGCCATGCAGACGCAGTACCTCATCGACCAGCTCGGCCAGGCGGGCACCCTGCTCGCTGTGGACCGAATGGTCGAACGTCACTGCATCACTTGTATTGGACGTCTTGCCCACGAATATGACACCTCATTACCAAATTGACGACACACTGTCGTTTATCTTGATGAGTTTCCTGCCAGCCGATCTCTGACCTGGCCGGTGTACGCTGCGAAGGCTATGCCCTGACCTACACCTGTTCAAGCCGACCACGCGGCGCCTAGGCAACGGAAATACAACGGGCCCGGCAAGCCGGGCCCGTTTGGGTAACACAATGCCGCGCCCAGAGCACGGTTCTCTTCAAAGGCCGTTGGCCATATATCCACCATCGGCCGCCAGCACAGTGCCGGTGACGAAGGATGCCGCAGGGGACGCCAGGAACAGGATGCAGGAGGCGATCTCGTCCGGCCGGGCCCAACGACCCAGCGGGGTGCGCGCCAGGACACGGGCGTTGCGCTCGGTGGCATGCTCCTGGATACCACGGGTCATAGGTGTATCGGTCCAGCCCGGAGCCACCGCATTGACGCGGATGCCATCCTTGCCCCAAGCCACCGCCAGGCTACGGGTCAGCTGGGCCACGCCGCCCTTGCTGGCGGCATAGGCCGGCGCCGTGGGGCTGCCGAAGAAGCTCATCACCGAACCGAGGTTGACGATGCAGCCACCCTGGTGGGTCAACAGCTCTCGCGCGGCATAGCAGCAGCGCATGGTGCCGTTGAGGTTGATCTCCAGGGTCTGCAGGAAACCCTCCTCTTCGAATTCGGCCGCTCCTCGACCGATACCGGCGGAATTGACCAAGATATCCAGGCGCGGGAGGCTCGCGAAATAGTTCGTCACCGCCGCACCATCGCGAACATCGAGCAGGTCGAATAACGCACCGGCAGCGTCCGGATCCGCTCGACACGCCTCTATCTCCGCCTGGGAAACGCCGGTGGCGCGCACCGTACAGCCAGCGCGCAGCAGCTCGATCACGGTCGCCAGGCCTATGCCGCTGCTTCCCCCGACAACCACTGCAACCTTCCCCGCCAACACCTTGCTCATTCTTCATTCTCCTGGCCACCGGCCCAACCGATGACAACACGTCAGTTAAGAACTGTTAATCCACCCATATTTCATGTGTATTGACGCACGCACATAACTAACATACAGTCAGTTTCATTATTCAACCAGACCGTCAGCAGAGGTCATGATGCGCAACGTCAATTATCCGATCTACGATGTCGACCGGCACTTCTACGAGCCGCCAGAGGCCTTCCTGACCCACCTGCCCAAGGAGTACCGCAAGGAATTCCAGTACGTGCAGATCAACGGCCGCACAAAACTGGCCGTCGGCGGGATGATCAGCGACTACATTCCCAACCCGACGTTCGATGTCGTGGCTGCGCCAGGTGCGCACGAGGGCTGGTACCGCGGGGAAAACCCCGATGGCCTCTCCCTGCGTGAGTTCGGCGGTGACCCGATACCTTCGGATCCGGCCTTCTTCGACGGTGCCGCGCACCTGAAGGTGATGGACGAGCAGAAGATCCACGCCGCCCTGTTCATTCCCACATTGGCCTCGGTGATCGAAGAACGCCTGGCCGACAAGCCGGACGTGATCGCCGCTCTGATGCACTCGGCAAACCGCTGGCTGGCCGAAGGGTGCGGCTTCGCACGCGAGAACCGCCTGTTCCCGGTGCCGATGATCAACCTGTACGACGTCGACCGTGCCGTCGAAGAGCTCGAATTCGTCCTGAAGCACGGCGCCCGGGTAGTGGGTATCCGCCCGGCCCCGGTCGCCGGAACCAAGAACCCGCTGGAAGGCCGCGCGCCGGGCATGGCCGAGTTCGACCCCTTCTGGGCTCGCGTCAACGAGGCGAAGATCTTCGTCATGCTGCACGTCTCCGACTCCGGCTACGACAAGATCAACCGCTGGTGGACCGCCGGCGGCAAGGGTGAATTCCGCCCCTTCGAGAAGGATCCGTTCGCCGAGACCCTCGACTGGATGGGCCGCGCCATTTCCGACACCCTGACCTCGCTGGTCTGCCACGGCGTCTTCGACCGCTTCCCGGACGTGCGCGTAGCCTCGCTGGAGAACGGCAGCTCCTGGCTGGAACCGCTGCTGGAGCGCCTGGAGATGAACTACAAGAAGATGCCCAAAGCCTTCAAGCAGGATCCGGTAGCGAGCTTCAAGAAGCACGTCTTCATCTCGCCCTTCTACGAAGATCCGGTACTGCGCATCTGCGAGATCATGGGTGACAACCGCGTGCTGTTCGGCAGCGACTGGCCGCACCCGGAAGGCCTGAGCCATCCGTGGGACTTCTTCAAGGACATCGAGGATCTCAGCGATGCGCAGGCTGAGCGCGTGATGTGCCGCAACCTCAAGGGTCTGCTGGAAGGCGTGCGCGACTGACCCCATAGCGCAACACAAAAAAGGGCATGGAGCGCATCCATGCCCTTTTTTGGTTATGGGTATTCCATCATGCAGATCACTCCATCCTACGGGAGACGCTCAAGGACTGTCCGGCTTCCTCCGTTAACGCTTCAGCGATTGTCCTTGAGCAACTGGCAGAACTGCGCCAACGGCAAGGGTTTGCTGAACAGGTAGCCCTGGTACTGATAGCAACCCTGCTGCATGAGCAACTCCAGTTGCTCATGCCGCTCGACACCTTCGGCGATCATCTGCAGGTTGAAGTTGCGTGCCATGGCGACGATGGCGCGAACGATCTCCGAATCGTTGGGGTCATTGGTAACGTCACGGACGAACGACCGGTCGATCTTCAGCATATCCACAGGTAGACGCTTGAGGTAAGTCAGCGAACTGTAGCCGGTGCCGAAGTCGTCCATGGCGAAACTCAGGCCGAGCTGCTTCATGCGGTGCATCTTGCCGATAGTGTCGTCAAGATTCTGGATGGCGATGTTCTCGGTGATCTCCAGCTTGAGCATATTGGCGGCCAGACCGTTTTTCTGCAGACAGCACTCGACCAGGTTGACGAAATTATTCTGGCGGAACTGCCGGGGACTGATGTTGACGCAAAGCTGGAAATCACGGCAGTCGATCAAGCCGTCCGCCAGTAGTTGCGCGGCGATGCGGCAAGACTCTCTCAGTACCCAGGCACCCACTTCCAGAATCAGTCCGCTCTCTTCCAGCACCTGGATGAACTGTGCAGGTGACTGCGACCCAAGGCTCGGGTGGTTCCAGCGCAGCAGGGCCTCAGCGCCTGTCACCCGGTCGTCGCGGGCATCCACCTGCGGCTGGAAGTACAGCTCGAACTCGCCACGCTCCAGGGCCAGGCGCAGGTCATTTTCCAGGCTCAGGCGCTCGTTGGCGGCGTCCTGCATGGCCTTGTGGAACATCTGGATAGTGTTACGCCCGGAATCCTTGGCCCGGTAAAGAGCGATGTCGGCGCGCTTGAGCAGATCAGTGGGGTTGTCGCCGTGATCGGGCAACAGGGCGATGCCTATGCTCGGGGTTACCTGCAGGTGGTGACCATCCAGCAGCATCGGCTCGGCCAATAGACCACGCAGTTTCTCCGCCACCTGGTGGGCCTGCCGGCTGACTTCGGCACGCTTGCCCTCCAGGCCGGAGATCAGCACCACGAATTCATCGCCGCCGAGGCGCGCCACCGTGTCCTCCCGGCGCACACTGGCCTCCAGGCGGGTGGTGACCATCTTCAGCACGACGTCGCCGACCGGGTGGCCAAGCGAGTCGTTGATGTGCTTGAAATTATCCAGATCGAGGAACAGCAAGGCACCGCGCAGGTCGTGGCGCTGGAGCAAGGCGATCTGCTGGACCAGGCGATCCATCAGCAGGGCGCGATTGGGCAGGTTGGTCAGCGAATCGTGATAGGCCAGATGCTCGATGGACTCTTGAGCTGTCTTCAGGTTGCCAACGTCGTGAATCGTGAACAACAGGCACTCCTGGTCTTGCACAATGATCGGCTCGGCCGTCACTTCGACTCGACGCAACGTACCATCACGGTGCCTGCCACTCGTTTCCAGGTGGCGTATACAGCCGTCGCGCTGCAGCAGATAAGCCGCTGCTTCTGCCTCCTCCGGCTGCGTCGGCTCAAGGCCGACTTCCCGGTTGACCTTCCCGAAAATTTCCTCGAGGTGATAACCCGTCATTCTGTAGAAACCATCGTTGGCATCTATGATGCGCATGCTGTGGCGTTCGGTAATCAGAATGGCGTTGGGGCTGGTCTGGAAGGCCTTGACATATTTGCTTCCGGCTTCGAGCAGTGCCTCAACGGCCTGTCGCTCGTGGTTCGTGAGGTTGCGGAGTACTCCAACCAGGCACTGTTTTTCATCGATGTACTCACGGTTGCCGCTGACTTCCAGCCATTGCAGATCACCGTCTGGCGAATAGATGCGGTGGCGGGTGATGGGAAGCGAAGCGGCGTGATTGAGAGCATTGTGGAACAGCAGACGCACTTCGTTGCGATCTTCTGGCGCAACGAGGTCGAGATACTGGGTTGGCCTGGAGGGTTCTTCGTCAAGCCCGAATAATTGCAGTGCCAGCGAAGTGCAGTAGAAACGTCCCGTGGCGATTTCCCAGTACCACGCGCCAATGCCCGCACTCCCCAACGCGCTGAGCAAAGATGCGGCCTGTGGCCAATGTTGCTCCGCACCCGCGCAGAGGATCGGCCATAGCGGCGGATGTCCTCCCCACTGACTCATGACTGAGTCCTCCAAGACGAAGTAGAAGTGCCTTGCACTTAGTTCAGTGCGAGTGCTTGCCGGAGTCAAGGGCCGATCCGGCCCCTGACGGCCAGAGCGCCGTAACCGTCAGCAATACCGCCAACACCCAGAATGGCACCGTCGCACCGACGCTGTGCAACAGCGTCCCGGCCAGCGGACCGAGCACGATGCCCAACCCCTGCATGACCCCGATCGACCCCGCCGCCGCACCCTGCTCGTGGGGCTCCACGGCGTTCGTCGCCAGGGTCGCGAAGGCCGGGAACAGCCAGCCCATGCCCAGAGCGGAAATGAAGAAGCTGACGGCCAGCAGCGTGACCGTGGACGTCATCGCGGTGATGAAGAAACCCGCCGCCGCGACCAGGCCACCGATGCGGATGAGCCGCTGCGCCGACCAGCCCAGGCGCCGCACCAGCAGTTGCGCCAGGATCATCGCGATACCGGTCAGCGTCAACGCCAGGCTGGCAGCACGGGCCGCATCCACCGGCTCCAGGTGCAGGTGATCGAGGGCATAGAAACCCGTGGTCATCTGCGCGGCACCGATGGCGGTCACCACCACCAGGCTGACCGACATGGCCCGACGCAAGCGCGGGTCGGCCAGGCGCAGCGGTGTCTCGTTACGACGGCGCGGCTGCTCATGGCGCGGCATGGCGTACCACAGGGCCAGGAAACCGATGGCCGGCAACAGCGCGGTGACATACAGCGGCAGGGTCAGGCTGGACTGCGCCAGCACACCAGCCAGGGCCGGACCGGCCACCATACCGAAGGCGCCGGAGGCTCCCAGCGCCGCCAGGGCGCCAGCACGTTCTGCCGGAGCATAGTGATCGGCGATCAGGGCCTGGGCCGAAGTGGGAATCGCCGAGTAGAAGGCCCCTACCGCCCCCCGGGTGAGCACCAGCCCGATAAACGCCAGCAACGCCGGAGGCAGTAGGCGCAGCGACAATACGATCACCGCGCACATGCACCAGTAGGCCAGGGTCACGCCCGCCGCCCCCAGCAGCAAGGTATGCCGGCGCCCGTGGCGGTCAGCCATCGCGCCCCAGAAGCGGGCCAGCAACATCCACAGGATGCCGCCCAGGGTAACGGCGAAGCCCGCCTGCCAAGGCTGCAGGCCGAGCAGGCGCGAAATCGGTCCGGCCAGGGATACGAAGGAGACCACGGCCACCGTGCAGGCCATGTTGGCAAACAGCAAAGGCGGCAGGGACAGCGCCGTGACAGCAGGCGTGTCGTGCAGCGCCGGGCTCCTCGCTGCGTCCTCGGCGTCGGGTCGATGGCCCGGTGGCGTCATGCCGGCCATCAGATGCGGAACGTCCCGATGACCTGCTGCAGGTTATCCACCTGCCCATGCAGCGCCTGGCTGGCCTGCTCGGCCCGTTCGGCGCCCTCGGCGGTCAGCGCGCCCATCTGGTTGATCTCCACCAGGTTCTTGTCGATTTCCAGGGATACGGCGGTCTGCTGCTCCGCCGCCGCGGCGATCTGCTGGCTCTGGTCGACGATGGTGCCGATGGCGCGCAGGATATTGTCCAGCGCCACCTCGACATGATCCGCCTCGCTGGCGGTAGCACCCGCGACCCGGTGACTCTCGGCCATGCTCCCGACCGTTTCCCCCACCCGCTGGCGCAGGTTGGCGATCATCTGCTCGATTTCCGTGGTCGATTGCTGGGTACGACGCGCCAGGGTCCGCACCTCATCGGCCACCACCGCGAAGCCACGCCCCTGCTCCCCCGCCCGTGCCGCCTCGATCGCGGCATTGAGGGCCAGCAGGTTGGTCTGCTCGGCGATGCTCTTGATCACGTCCAGCACCTGGCCGATGGCATTGCTGTCAGCGGCCAACTGGTTGATCACCAGCATGGAACGATCGATCTCGGTGGCGACCCGCTGGATTCCGGATACCTGCTCGCGCACCCGGTCACGCCCGCGCACCGTCTCGTCGTTGGCACTGCGCGCGCAATCGGCGGCGGCGACCGCACCACGCGCCACTTCCTGGGCCGTGGCGGACAGCTCGTTCATCGCCGTGGCGACCTGTTCGAGCTGGGCGCGCTGCTCCGTGGCGGCGCGGGAGCTTTGCGCGGAAATCGACTGTACCTGCCCGGTCTGATCGTTGACCTGGGCAGCCACCCCGCTGACCCGCCGGATCAGCTCCTGGATCTGTCCGACGGTGCCGTTGAATACCCGCCCCAGGTCCGCCAGTTCGTCGCGGCTGTCCACCAGGAGGTTGGCGGTCATGTCGCCGGCGGCCACGCGCTGCATGGCCTCCCCGAGGCGCCCGAGGGTGCGCCGGGTGGACATGTAGAACGAGGCATAGAGGTAGAGAATCAGCAGAAACACGCCGACCAGGGCCGTGATCAGCAGCACCATCTGCCGGCTCGCCTCGGCTGCCCGCGCCTGCAATTCTTGCCCGAGCACAGCGAGTGCCTGTTCGCTCAACCGTTGATGTCGCTCGATGAGCCCACTCATGCGTTCGAAAAATGGCATCCAGGGGGCCGTCAGGTCCACCGCGCTCAGCACCTCCTCATCCACCTGCCTGCGCGCCTCATCCAGGCTCTCCAGACTGAGCTTGGCCAGTCGTGTCAGCTCGACATCGCCGTGGGCAGCGGCCATCACCCCGTCGAGCTGGAGTCCATAGCTGCCGCCAGCCTGTTCGATCTCCTCCACCAGACGATCCAGCAGGATGCTGCTATTGCCTCCCAGGAACTTCTGCCCCAGGGCAGCGGCCCCCTCCCGCCTAGCCCCCTGGAACATGCGCACGATCTCCGGGGCAGTGACACCCAGCAATTCGCCGACCTGCCGTACCAGCGGATGTGCGTCCCGACTCAGGCCCAGGTGGGCCAGGATATGTTGCTGAAGCAGTTCACCACGCAGAACCAACTGTCCGGCCAATTCTCGCTTCGGCGCAGCCCCCGAAAGGGCAATGAGCTGTTCGATACCTTGCTGCATCTCGCCGCGCTTTTCCTCGAAACCGGCGACCAGCAACGCATCGTCCCCGGCCATCTGCCTGACCAGCGCCAGCGCTTCCTGCTCGGCACGGCTGATGGTAGCGGCACTATCGCTGGTTCTGTCGGACGGGCTGAGCCGCTCTTGAATCAGCGTCAGATCCTGTAAAAGCCCGAGCCGATCGTGCAGCGTCAAGGCGCGTTGCAATAGGGGCAGACCATTGAGCAGGTTTTGCGCAGCGCGCCATTGCTGATGAACATCCCGCACCAGGTAGTAGCTGGTGCCCAGCAGCGGAATGAAGAACAGGATACAGATCAGGCTGAACTTCATCGCGAAACTCAGGCGATTCATCAGCGATATCCCGGGACTCAGCAGAAACTTCATGGCGATACCCTCATTGTTCTTGTTCAGGCAGGGTCGTGTTCAAGTGGTGCGGCGGCACACCGCAACGCTGGTAATGGCGGCGACGAGCATAGGATAATAACTGACGAATAGTTATCTTTATAGTGCAACGCCAAATATGAGGAACGAAGATGAGCGAGCATGAAGTGGTGATCGTCAGTGGGGTTCGCACGGCCATCGGCGACTTCGGCGGCAGCCTGAAAGATCTGCCACCCACGGAGCTGGGCACCCTGGTGACGAAGGAGGCCATGCTCCGGGCCGGTGTATCGGGCACCGAAGTGGATCACGTGATATTCGGCAATGTGATCCACAGCGAGGCTCGCGACATGTACCTCAGCCGGGTAGTGGCGATACAGGCCGGCATCGCCCAGCAGGCACCGGCTCTGACGCTGAACCGCCTGTGTGGCTCAGGCCTGCAGGCGCTCATCAGCGCCGCACAGGGCATCCTGCTGGGCGACAGCAAGGTCGCGGTGGCCGGTGGTGCCGAGAGCATGAGCCGTGCGCCTTACTCCAGCAGCAGCAACCGCTTCGGCTCGCGCATGGGGGATGCGAAACTCGCCGACATGCTCACAGGCGCCCTCACCGACCCCTTCCATGGCGTACATATGGGCATCACTGCCGAGAACGTCGCCAAGAGCCATGGCATCTCCCGCGAGGAACAGGACGCCCTGGCGCTTGAGTCCCATCGCCGTGCGGCACGTGCCATCGAGCAGGGGCACTTCCGCGAGCAGATCCTGCCGATCACCCTCAAAGGCCGGGTACAGGTGCGGTTCGACACCGACGAGCATGTACGCCGCGACGCCGCGCCGGAAGACTTCTCCCGGCTCAAGCCTGTGTTCGACCGCGAAGCCGGTAGCGTCACCGCCGGCAACGCGTCGGGCCTGAACGACGGCGCGGCTGCCCTGGTTCTGATGGAGCGCAAAACCGCCGAGCAACGCGGCCTCAAACCCATGGCCCGGCTGCTGTCCTATGGCCACGCCGGCGTCGACCCGCTGCACATGGGCATCGGCCCCGTGCCAGCCTCGCGCCTGGCTCTGGCGCGTGCCGGGCTCGAAGTGAGCGATCTCGATGTAATCGAAGCCAACGAGGCCTTCGCCGCCCAGGCCTGCGCCGTCAGCCGTGAACTGGGCCTGGACCCGGCCAGGGTCAACCCCAATGGCTCGGGCATTTCCCTTGGCCACCCGATAGGCGCCACCGGTGCCATCATCGCCATCAAGGCGATCTATGAACTGCAGCGGACAGGCGGCCGCTATGCCTTGGTGACCATGTGTATCGGCGGCGGCCAGGGTATCGCCGTTGTGCTCGAACGCCTTTGAAGACAACGCTCTGGAACCAAGAAACCGGCCCCAGCGGCCGGTTTTTCGTTTCCACTTCGCAAGAAAATAACTGACATTCATTCACCTATTGACACAGATCAAGAGTCGCACGAGAACGTCGGCATGTAATTGCTGCGGGCCTTCCACCCAGCCATAACAACAACCGAGGATCAGCGTATGAGCACTATCAACTACCCCATCTACGACTGCGACCAGCATTACTACGAACCACCCGAGGCCTTCCTGCGCCACCTGCCCAAGGAGTTCCACAAGGACTTCCAGTACGTGCAGATCAACGGTCGTACCAAGCTGGCCGTCGGCGGTGTCATTTCCGACTACATCCCCAATCCGACTTTCAACTATGTCGCCGCTGTCGGCTCCCACGAAGGCTGGTATCGCGGCGACAACCCAGAGGGACTATCCCTGCGCGAGTACGGCGGCGACCCTATCCCGTCCCATCCGTCTTTCCATAATGGCGCCGAACACCTGAAGGTCATGGACAAGGAAGGCATCCACGCGGCCATCGTGCTGCCAACCCTGGCCTCGATCATCGAGGAGCGCCTGGAGCACAAGCCGGAAACCATCCAGGCGCTGTTCCACTCGCTCAACCAGTGGGTCGCCGATGAATACGGTTTCGGCAACGGCCGCCAGTTTCCGGCCGGTGCCATCAACCTGTCGGACTGCGAAACCGCCTGCAAGGAGCTGGACTTCCTGCTTGCCGCCGGTGCTCGCTGCGTACTGATCCGCCCCGCTCCGGTGGCCGGCATCCGTGGCAGCCGCTCGCATGGTTTCAAGGAGTTCGACCCATTCTGGGCGCGCGTCAACGAGTCGAAGATCTTCGTCATCCACCACGTCTCCGACTCCGGATACAACCGTATCTACCGCTGGTGGACGACCGGTGGCCAAGGCGAATTCCGCCCCTTCGAAAAGGATCCGTTCAACGAGATGCTCGACTGGATGGGCCGTCCCATCGCCGACTCGCTGTCGGCCCTGGTCTGCCATGGTGTGTTCGACCGCTTCCCCAGCGTGCGCGTAGCGGTGCTGGAAAATGGCTCGGCCTGGCTGGAGCCGCTGCTCAAGCGCTTCGAACAGGTCTATTCAAAGATGCCCAAATCGTTCAAGCGCGATCCACTGGAAAGCTTCCGCGAACACGTCTACATCGCGCCGTTCTACGAGGACCCGGTGGACAAGGTGATCGAGCTGGTGGGTGCCGATCGCGTGCTGTTCGGCAGCGACTGGCCGCACCCGGAGGGCCTCAGCCATCCGCTGGATTTCTTCAAGGACATCGCGAACCTGTCAGACGCCGACACCAAGAAGATCATGCACAGCAATCTCAAGGGCCTGCTCGAAGGCGCTCGCAACTGACCCCATCGACAACAACAAGAGGGTACGAACATGGACATGAACGATCTCATCCTGATCAGCGTCGATGACCACGTCATCGAGCCGCCGAACCTGTTCGACAAGCACCTGCCGGCCAGATACAAGGACATCGCGCCGCGCCTAGTGACCAACGACAAGGGCGCCGACACCTGGGTCTACGACGGTCAGGTGATCCCCAACTTCGGCCTCAACGCCGTTGTAGGGCGGCCGCCGGAGGAGTATGGCATGGAGCCGACCGCTTACAGCCAGATCCGCCACGGCACTTTCGACGTGGCCAAGCGCGTCGAGGATATGAATGCCGATGGCGTGCTGGCTGCGATCTGCTTCCCGACCTTCCCACACTTCGCCGGCAACCGTCTGATCGCCTCCAGCGACAAGCGCGCGGCACTGGCGATCATCCAGGCCTACAACGACTGGCACATCGAGGACTGGTGCGGCGCGGCGCCCGGACGCTTCATCCCTCTGTCCATCCTGCCGCTGTGGGACGTGCAGGCCTGCGTCACCGAGCTCAAGCGCGTCGCAGCCAAGGGCTGCCGCACGGTGACCTTCCCGGACAATCCGGCGGCCGTAGGCCTGCCAAGCATCCACCTGGGCTACTGGGATCCGCTGTGGCAGGCGGCGGTCGAGGAACGCATCGTCATCAGCAGCCACATCGGCTCCGGCAACCAGGCGCCACACTCGTCGATGGACTCGCCGATCGACGCCTGGATCGTGACCATGCCCATGGCCATCTCCAATGCCGCCGCCGACTGGCTGTTCTCACCGGTGTTCAAGAAATTCCCCGACCTGCGTCTGTCCCTGGCCGAGGGCGGGATCGGCTGGATTCCCTACCTGCTGGAACGCGCAGACTTCGTCTACAAGCACCACCATGCCTGGACCAACGCCGACTTCGGCGAACTGCTGCCCAGCGAGCTGTTCAAGCGCAATGTGCTGACCTGCTTCATCGATGACCAGTTCGGCCTGCACAGCACCGACTTCCTGAACATGGACATGGTCGCCTGGGAGTGCGACTACCCGCACTCGGACTGTGTCTGGCCGAAATCGCCGGAAACCGTGTGGAGCGCGATCAAGCACCTGCCCAAGGAACTGATCGACAAGGCCACCCACCTCAACGCGATGCGCGAATTCCGCTTCGACCCCTTCGCCAGCCTCGGCCGCGACAACTGCACCGTGGGCGCCCTGCGGGCCAAGGCCACGCACGTCAACGTCACGCCGGTGGCCGGCATGGGCGGGCACAACCCGTCCAACCACAGCGGCCAGCCGGTGACCTCGGGTGAAGTGGTGAAGATGTTCGCCTGACCCGTCGGGCGCCCGCCCTGGCGTGGCGCCCGGCCTTTCGCGCAACCCCAGCAAGAGGAACCACACGATGCGCGTTCGCAGCCCCACCATCGACTTCTCCGACGTGCGCCCGAACTGGGCGCCGAATCGTGAGTTCGCCCAGTACTACAACGCCGCCTCCACGGTGCCGGCCCACGTCGAACCCTTCCTGGTCAAGGTCATGATGCGCGCCCGCGACGAACTGGCCAAACGCCCCGGACAGCAGCGCCTGCTGGAGGACGTGGATATATTCATCAAGCAGGAGGTGCAGCACTGCAAGCGCCATGTCGCCTTCAACCAGCGCCTGTACGACAGCGGCTACGCCGGCATGCGCGATCTGGAGGCACCCTACGAGGCCGACTACCGGCGCTGGCTGGCAGACAAACCGCTGCGTTTCCTGCTGGCCTACTCCGAAGGCTTCGAGGCCATGGGCTCGTCCAGCGCCGAAGTGTTCTTCACCGAACTGGACGACTACCTGGAGGGCGCCGACGAAAGCGCCGTGACGCTATGGAAATGGCACCTCGCCGAGGAGTTCGAGCACCGCAGCGTCTGCTATGACGTGTACAAGGCACTCTACGGCCACGGCCTGCGCGGCTACCTGTACCGCCTGTATGGCTTCGTCTACGCGGTCGGCCATATCGGCAGCCACGTCAAGCGGGTCAATGCCTACCTGCTCGAACAGGATCGTCACGGCCTGACGGCGACGGAACGCGACGCCTCGCTCGAACGCCAGCGGCAGGTCAAGCGACGCATAACCAAGGCCAGCCTGCCGCGTCTGCTCAAGGTGTTCTCGCCGTTCTACGACCCGGCCCGCAAGCAGGCGCCGTCCGGTATGGAACACTACCTGAATCTCTGAAAGTGCAAACGCTGCGCGTGCCTCCCAGCGGGCTATGAACGCGGCAAAGGCTCATTGACGTAATGAGACACCCGCGGCGGCTCCTCCCCCCTGTGCAGGGCCAACACCTGCGCCTCGGCCTCACGATCCGCCAGGGTGGCGCGGGTCTGCTGGCGCAGGTAATCCGACCAGGAGTCGACTATAAAGCGCTCCACATACCAGTCAGGTTGTTCCAATTCGCGGTACAGACGCCAGAAACCGGCACCATCCCGGCGCCGCTTGACCCCCACTGCATGGATACGACGCAGGAACTCCTGGCGATCCTCTTCGTGGACTTGGTAGGCAATCTGGATGGCTACGGGACCGTCCTGGGGTTGCAGCTCCGCGAAAGAGAACACCGGCACCTCGCTGGTCGAGGGCGTGACCTCGGCCTCCTCGCCCAACCGGGTGGGATGGCGCCACATGACCAGCAACGAAATGGCGACGGCTATCGAGGAAACCAGCAGTGCCTCACGGGTTCCCATCTGTGTAGCCACCAGACCCCAAGCAGCCCCCCCCATGGCCAGCGAACCCTGGAACACCAGCATGTAGATGGCCACGGAGCGGGCGCGTATCCAGGGTGGCACTGCGGACTGGATCGCCACCAGGTTGGTAGTGCCCACGCACATCCAGCCGATCCCGGCGACAAACAGCGCACCGCACTGGATCCAGATGTTCTCCAGTTGCGCCACCACCAGTACACCCAAGGCATAGGCGAGGCAGGCCACCGCCAGCATCCGGTTGATCTCCAGTCGCGATCGCAGCACCGGCAGCACCAGGGCACCGAACATGGTTCCGGCGCCTACGCTGCCAAGCAGTAGACCATAGCCGCCTGCGCCCCCCGACTCACTGGCCACCACCGCCAGCAACGCCCACAAACCGCTACCCGCCGTGACGAACGCCAGTGTGCGCAAGCACTGCGCCCGTATCACTGCGGAGTGACGGGCATAGCGCAACGCACCACGAAGGCCGGACCACAGGCTTTCGGCGGGCAAGGCATGCGCATGCTCCGTACGACGCATATGCAGCACCACCAGCAGCGAGCCAAGCAGCAGTATGGCGCAGATGACGAATACGCTGACGATACCCGACACAGCCACCACCCCACCGGCCAGCGCCGGGCCAATGGCCCTGGCCGAACTGTAGGACACCGAGGACAGCGCCAGCGCCGAAGCCAGGAAGCCGCGCGGAACCGATTCGGCCTGGGTGGTGTACCAGGCCGGGCCCTGCAGGGCGAAGCCGATGCCGAAAGCAAAGGTCAGCCCGAGCAACAGCATCGGGCCGACCAGCCCACTGACACAGGCCAGCACCAGAGCCAGCGCCGCCAGCAGCATGCCGACCTGGGTCACCAGCAGGTAGCTGCGCCGGTTGAAGATATCGGCGAACACCCCTCCCGGCAGACCGAAGAAAAAGGCCGGCAGGCTGATGGCGGTCTGCACCAGCGCCACCAGCATCGGCGAAGTGGTCAGCGACACCATCAGCCAGGCCGCCCCGACGTTCTGCATCCAGATCGCCAGGTTCATCGCCAGGGCACCCAGCCACAACCAGCGAAAAGTGGGGAAGCGCAAAGGCGCCCAGAGAGAGCTAGTGCTATCGGTCATCGGATATCCCGTTTCTGCGCAAGCGGCCTCGGCTTGACTCGCCGTTTGAATGCACGCATATTAAAAACTAACTGATTGACAGTTTTTACCCAATGCAAGCCCTAGTCAACCGACCAATGAAGGGTGGCCCGAACAAACAATGACCAATAGACAGCTATCCACCTTCAATTCGCAACCACACTCCAGGCGTCGACCATGAGCCTATGCCCCGATCTCGAATTCCAAGGGTTCCTCAAAGAGGGGCGCTTCATGCTCCAGCGCAGTCGCTCCAGCCAGCGCCATTTCTTCTATCCGCGAGTGCTGGAACCCGGCACCGGTGCCACCGACCTGGAATGGGTGGAGGCCTCGGGCCTGGGCACGGTCTATGCGGTCACCGTGGTACGCCCCAAACCGCCAGTCGAGCCCTATACCGTGGTGCTGGTCGACCTGGACGAAGGCCCGCGCCTGATGTCCCGGGTCGAGGGCCTGCCGGCCGACCAGGTGCACATCGGCTTGCGCGTCAAGGCACGCATCTGCGCAGGCCCGGAACAGTCCTTCGTCGTTTTCGACCCACACAGCAACTAGGCGAACATCATGGCCAACAACAACCCGATGTCTCTTGCGGGACGCACCATCATCATCACCGGCGCCGGCCAGGGCATCGGCCTGGGCATCGCCCGACTGGTCATCGAGCTGGGCGGCAACGTCGCGGCCGTCGATCTCAACGACGAGGCGCTACACGGCGCCGCCGCCGACCTGGGTGAGCGCTACCTGCCGCTGGTAGGCGGCGTTTCCGACGCGGCCTTCGTTGAACACGCCGTGGCCACCGCCGTGGAGCATTTCGGCGCGGTGCATGGCCTGGTCAACAACGCCGGTATCGGCCGCCCGGCAATGATCGAGAAGATGACCCTGGAGCAATGGCAACTGGTGCTCGACGTGCACCTGACCGGCTCCTTCCTGTTCACCCAGGCCGTCGGCCGCCACCTGATCGAGCGCAGCAAGGCCGGCGACCAGGCACCCGGAGCCATCGTGTTCATTTCCTCGGATGCCGGTCGACGCGGCAGCCTCGGGCAGATCAACTATTCGGCGGCCAAGTCGGGCATGTTCGGCATGGCCATGACCGCCGCCCGCGAATGGGCCAAGTACGGCGTGCGCGCCAACGCCGTGTGTTTCGGCATGGTGGAGACCGCCATGACCGAAAAAGTGCGTACCGACCCGCGCTTCCTCGACACTTACCTGCAGCAGATCGCCTTGGGCCGCTTCGCCACGCCGGAGGAAGTCTCGGTGCCGGTATGTTTCCTCCTCTCCGAAGGCGCCTCCTACATCACGGGCCAGGTGCTGTCGGTCAACGGCGGCTACACCATCGCGGTATGACCATGAACGAATTGCATCCAGAAACACTCGGCGGTATCCGTGTCCTCGACATGACCCGGGTGATAGCCGGCCCTTACGCCGGGCAGATTCTTGCCGACCTCGGCGCCGAGGTGATCAAGGTCGAACGCCAGGGTGAAGGCGACGACATCCGCCGCATCGGCCCCCCTTGGATCAAGGGCACCGAAGGCCAGTCGCACCAGGAATCCACCTACAGCCAGGCGGCCAACCGCAACAAACGCTCGATCACCGTGGACTTCGCCCAGGCCGAAGGCGCCGGGCTTATCCGCCAACTGGTGGCCAACTGCGACGTGCTGCTGGAGAACTACCGCACCGGCACCCTGGCCAAATACGGCCTGGGCTACGACGATCTGAAGCGAATCAATCCACGGCTGATCTACTGCTCGATCACCGGCTTCGGTCAGACCGGCCCCTACGCCAACCGCTCCGGCTATGACTACTTGGCTCAGGCCATGGCCGGGGTGATGTCGGTGACCGGTCATCGCGACGGAGAACCCGGCGACGGGCCGATGCGCGTAGGCATCCCGGTGGCGGATATCTGCGCCGGCCTGTACGCCGCAATCGGCGTGCTCGGTGCGCTCAACCACCGCCACGCCAGCGGCGAGGGCCAGCACATCGACGTATCGTTGTTCGACTCCCAGGTCGCCACCCTGCTCAACACCTTCTCCGCCTGGTTCAACGGCGGCCAGGAACTGGGCCGCACCGGCAACGATCACCCGAGCGCCTCGCCCTACGGCGTCTACCAGGTGGATGACGGCTACATCCTGATCGCCACCTTCAACGACCGCGAGTTCATCCGCCTGGCCAAGGCCGTGGGGCGCGAGGACTGGGTCGAGGATCCGCTCTTCGCCAAGAACGGCGCACGGGTAGCCAACCGCAAGGAACTCTCGAAACAGCTCACCGAAGCCCTGCGCGGCCGCAGCAAGGATCAGTGGATCGAGCACCTGAATGCCAACACCGTGTCCTGCGGGCCGATCAACGGCATGGCCGACCTGGAACATGATCCCCATGTGATCGAGCGCGAAATGATTGTCACCCAGCAGCATCCGCTGAACGGCAGCGTGCGCAGTGCGGCCAGCCCCATGCGTTTCTCGGCCACACCGGTGCAATACAAGCTGCCGCCACCCGCCATCGGCGAACACACCGACAGCGTGCTCGGCGAATGGCTCGGCCTTTCTGCCGCGCAGATCGCCGACCTGCGCCAGCGCAACGTGATCTGAGGAAGCCATCGTGACCAGTGCCTTCAACTTCAACCCGCTCGTGCTGCCCGCCAGCCTCGAGCCCCTGCGCCAAGAGGTTCGCGCCTTCCTCGCCGAAGCCTCGCCGGCATGGTCCGGCTGGAAAATCGGCCACTCCTGGACCGGCTTCGACCGCGAGTTCAGCCGTGCAGTCGGCAAGCGTGGCTGGATCGGCATGACCTGGCCGACAGCCTATGGCGGCCATGAACGCTCCGGCCTGGAGCGCTACGTGATGGTCGAGGAAATGCTCGCCGCCGGCGCGCCCCTGGGTGCCCACTGGTTCGGCGACCGCCAGAGCGGGCCGCTGCTGCTGCGCCTGGGCACGGAGGCGCAACGTCAGCGCTTCCTGCCACTGATCGCCAGGGGCGAGGCATCATTCTGCATCGGCCTGAGCGAACCGGATTCCGGCTCCGACCTGGCCTCGCTGCGCTCGCGCGCCACCCGTGTCGAAGGTGGCTGGCGCCTAAACGGGCGCAAGGTCTGGACCACCAATGCGCACCTGTGCGACTTCATGATCGGCTTGTTTCGCACGGGTGGCTCAGCCGACGAGAAACACAAGGGCCTGTCGCAGTTCCTCATCGACATGCGCTCATCCGGCATCGAAGTGCGCCCCATCCACGACCTGACCGGCGAGGCCCACTTCAACGAGGTGACCTTCGATGACGTATTTGTCGCCGACGACATGATCGTTGGCCGCGAGGGTGATGGCTGGGCGCAGGCCAGTGGCGAACTGGCCTTCGAGCGCAGCCAGCCGGATCGCTACATGAGTGCCTTCCCGCTGCTGCCGCTGACCATTGACGCCCTGCGTGCGAACGGCAGCGACGACCGCCTGGCCGCCCGCCGCCTCGGCGAAGCCGTGGCCGAGATCGCCGTCCTGCGGGAAATGTCGCTGTCGATCGTCGGGCAACTGCAGGATGGTCACTCCCCCGCCAGGGAAGCCGCCCTGGTGAAAGACCTTGGCAACATCCACGAGCAGCGCATGCCGGATCTGGTTCGCGAGTTGCTGGACTGCCCGTCGAGTATTGCCTGCGGCGACCAGCTCAGCGAGCTGCAGGCGTTCCTCGTGCAGAACGCCCCCTCTTTCTCCCTGCGCGGCGGCACCCGGGAAATCCTGCGCGGCATCATCGCCAAGGGGCTTGGACTTAAATGAGTAACAGTGAAATGAACATCAGCGAAATGCTCGCCGAACAGGTGCAGCGCCTGTTCGCCGACCGCATCAACCGCGAGGCCTGGGTCGATGCCGAGGATGGCCAACTGAACCAGGGCCTCTGGCAGGACGTCGAGGCCTTGGGCATCACCCTCGCCCTCGGCAGCGAGGACGCCGGCGGCGCCGGCCTCAGCTGGGCCGAGAGCGAGCCGATGCTGCGCCTCTGCGGCACCCACGCCACGCCGCTGCCGGTCGGTGAAACCAGCATTGCCGCCTGGGCGCTATCCCGTGCGGGGCTGGAGGTACCGCAAGGCATGCTGGCCATCTGCGACGAAGTCTTCCAGCTGGACGCCCTCGGCAGGCTGCAAGGCCAGGCTGCCCAGGTGAGCTGGCTGCCAATGGCCGGCCATGTGCTGCTCGCCGCCCAGCGCGAGGGCCTCATGCATCTCTGCCTGGTACGCAGCGACGCCGGGCATCAACAGGCCATCGACACGCTCGACCGCCTGCCCTGCGCCCGCTTCGAACTGGAAGACGCCATCCCCCTGCAAAGCGCCACGGCGCCGTTCCTCGACGAGCTGGGTCTGCGCCCCTATCTCGCCACGCTGCGCGGCATGCAGATGGCAGGAGCTCTAACCCAGGTGCTCGATCTCTGTGTGGAATACGCCAACACCCGCGTGCAGTTCGGCAGGCCAATCGGCAAGTTCCAGGCGATCCAGCAAATGGTCGCCGAACTTGCCTCCCAGACTGCCGCCGCCCAGGTCGCCGGCCTCTATGCCGCCCGCCAGGTGGATGCCGGCAACGCCAGCTACGGCGCCGCTGTGGCCAAGAGCCTGGTCGGCCGCGCCGCTACCCGCGCGGCCGCCATCGCTCACCAGGTGTTCGGCGCCATCGGCGTAACCGACGAGCACAGCCTGCACTACTACACCCGCCGTCTCTGGCAATGGCGGGCCGAGGCCGGCAGCGAGCATTGGTGGTCGGAGCGGATTGGCCGGCAGGTGCTGGCACAGGATGGCACCCAGCTATGGCAGCGACTGACCACACCTGTCAGCGCATGAAACGAGCGCCCCTCTTTTGGTGGAGGGGCGAACTCCTCTAGCCGGCTTTATCCTGAAACGCGGAACAGCACTAATCTGGCCGTCTACAAACCAGACTCCAGACCTCCGCCTGCGCCCTTATGCAGATCAAGCGAAGGAGCCAGCCTGCTGGTCATGATCGTCGATAGCCGATCACCTATTGGTCGGCCACAGCGCGCAGGCACACACAAAACGAATACGCTCAGCGCTTGCCAGCCAGCGTTATCGAAACCGACTCGGTGAAGCGCAGGGCGTGCGGTTTATCCACCTCCACTTCAGCGTAACGCACACGCGGATCCCGCATCGCCAAATCGAGAATCTCCTGAGTCAGGCGTTCCAGCAAGGCGAAACGATTGCCCTCGACATGGCCGATGATCGCCTTGGTGATGGTGCGATAGTTCAATGCATGTTCGATATCGTTGTCCCGCACCGCCTCGGCGGCGGGATAAAGAATAGTCAGGTTAATCAGCACATCCTGCTTATTGAGAATCTCCTCTTCCTTGATGCCGATATGGGTGCGCAAACTCAGATTCTTGACACGGATGCGCGCCATGCCAGGTTGTAGGCCCGCCATTGGCTACTTTCGTCCGATCAGTTGGAGGAACTCGCTGCGGGTTGCCGGGTTGTTGCGGAACTCACCGAGCATCACCGAGGTGACCATGGACGAGTTCTGCTTCTCCACACCGCGCATCATCATGCACATGTGCTGCGCCTCGATCACCACCGCCACGCCGAGGGCGCCGGTGACCTGTTCGATGGCTTCGGCGATCTGCCGGCTGAGATTTTCCTGGATCTGCAGGCGGCGGGCGAACATGTCGACGATGCGCGCCACCTTGGACAGGCCGAGCACCTTGCCGTTGGGAATGTAGGCGACGTGAGCCTTGCCGATGAACGGCAGCAGATGATGCTCGCACAGCGAGTACAGCTCGATGTTCTTCACCAACACCATTTCGCTGTTGTCGGAGCTGAACAGTGCGCCGTTGGTGACTTCCTCCAGCGTCTGCCGGTAGCCGTGACAGAGGTACTGCATGGCCTTGGCAGCGCGCTTGGGGGTGTCCAGCAGGCCTTCACGAGCGGGGTTCTCCCCGATACCGAGCAATATCTCCCGGTAGTGCTGGGGCATGGATTCGCTCATCAGCATCTCTCCCATTGATCTCATTGAACAGGCGCCCGGCAAACGCCGGGCGCTTCAGCCTCAGATGCTCTTGAGGATGGTGACCACCCCGGCGCCCCCCAGGCCGATGTTGTGCTGCAGGGCGACGCGGGCATTCTCCACCTGGCGATCACCAGCCTGGCCGCGCAGGTGCCAGGTCAGCTCGGTAATCTGCGCCAGGCCGGTGGCGCCCAGGGGATGGCCCTTGGACAACAGGCCGCCGGACGGGTTGGTGACCACACGACCGCCATAGGTATTCTGTCCGTCGAGAACGAATTTCTCGGCACCACCCTCCTCGCACACGCCGAGCGCCTCATAGGTGATGACCTCGTTGGGCGAGAAACAGTCGTGCAACTCGAGTACATCGATGTCCTCCGCCCCCACGCCGGCCTGCTCATAGGCCTGGGCCGCCGCGCGACGGGTCATGCCCGCGCCGACCACGTTGAGCATGCTGCCGGAATCGAAGCTATCGGCCGTGTCGGTGGTTAGGCTCATGCCGGCGATTTCCACGCAGTTGCGCAGGCCATGCTTGCGCGCATACGCCTCGGAAACCACCACCACAGCTGCCCCGCCACAGGTTGGCGGGCAGCACATCAGGCGCGTGACCGGGCCGAAGATCTGCGGCGAGGTCATCACCTGCTCCAGGGTCAGCGGCTCGGTGAACAGTGCATAAGGGTTGCGCAGCGCATGGCTGCGCGCCTTGACCGAAACGCGGCCGAACAGATGGGCGGAAACGTTGTACTTCTCCAGGTATTCGGCACCCGCACCGCCGAAGTACTGCGGCCCGCTCGGGGCGTTGTCGTCCCAGCCACGGATCTTGCGCACCGCCTCGTCGATCTTCACCGTGATCGGTGTGCGCAGCGCCGCGTCACCGGTGGACATGGCCCCCGGGTTCATCTGCTCGAAGCCGACCGCCAGGGCCACGTCGACCACACCGCTGGCCACAGCCTGACGCGCCAGGAACAAGGCAGAAGATCCACTGGCACAGGCATTGTTGACGTTGATTACCGGAATGCCGGTGATGCCGACACGGTACAACGCGGTCTGCCCGGAACAGGTGTCCCCGGCAACGAAGCCGGCGAAGGCCTGCTGCACTTCGGAATAGTCGATGCCGGCGTCCTTCAGCGCCAGGGCGGCGGCATCGCCCCCCATCACGTCATACATCTCGCTCTTGCCGGGCTTGGTGAACTTGACCATCCCCACACCGGCGACCAGTACCTTGTTGCTCATGTCGTACTCCTAGCAGCCTGTCGGACTTGAATTCATAAATGGACAGAGCGCGACAAAGACAAAGCGAATTGCCCACTATTTGAGCGTTTTTAACCGGTTGTTGCCCTGAATTTCCTGAATTCGAG
>NZ_PGLR01000023.1 GCF_002803095.1 Pseudomonas sp. ZH-FAD
GCGCAAGCGCTTCAATTGGAAATGCCCGATTGAGGTCATGACAGAAGTAGTGGCGTTGCAGCATGATGCACCTGCTTCAATCCAGTAACCGTGTTGCACTCAGCTTCTGCAACCGCCCCGATTACGATAAAGAGTACACCAACACCGGCAAGAGCGAAGACAACACTATCTGGAGTCTCGCAGCAGCCTATAACCTGGGTGCTCACACTGTGACTGCTGCTTATCAGAAGTCCCATGGCGGCTACACCTTTATCAACGGTGATGGCGACGCTGAAACCCGTGGCTACGACTACGGCGTTGACGGCGGCGGCACTGTTTGGCTGGCCAACTCCGTACAGCGTTCGGACTTCAACAGTAAAGATGAGAAGTCCTGGCAGCTGCGTTACGACCTGGACTTCGCTGACTTCGGCGTCCCAGGCTTGAAGTTCATGGCGCGCTACATCAGCGGCTCGGGTGCTGACACTGGCACTACCAACAACGGTAAAGAGTGGGAGCGTGATATTCAGGTTGGCTATACCGTTCAGAATGGTCCGGCCAAAGACCTCAATATGCGCGTTCGTCAGGCCACCTATCGCAGCAGCGACGGCGTTTACTACGGTTCTCCGTCGATCGACGAAGTTCGTGTAATCCTCGAGTACCCGCTGAGCATCCTGTAATTTCAGGACTCTGTTAGCGCTCGAATAAGAAAGGCCCGGGAAACCGGGCCTTTTCTTTTTATTCAAGATTTACAACGGAAGAGCGTAAGTCCCCGTTACATGCGCCACCAACTCATTCTCATTACCAGCCGAATATAACGAAACCTCGCAAACTGCCTGACGCCGGCTCAAGCGTAATATGCGCGCCTCGGCCAACAAGTCCACCGGCTTGGGTTTGACCAGAAAGTTGATATTGAGATTGGACGTCACTGCCATTTCCACCCGGCCGAGACGACCCAGCACCACCGCATACATGGCCGCATCCCCCAAAGCCATGATGGTCGGGCCGGAGAGAGTGCCACCCGGACGCACCAATTTGGCGTGAAAAGGCACACGCGCCAACACACCTTCTTCATCGAGACGGTCGATCCGCAGATCGATATCCTCGGCCATCGGTAGCCCAGCTCGAATCAGGCTCTGAACCTCAAGCGCAGTCAATCCCACTCTTTAATCCTCCCGGCACGCGCAGTAGCACTTTCGCGCCTGCACCCGTCCTGTACGCCACTGTATAGGCACCGTACAATGCCGGCCTATTCCAAGCCCTAGCAACCGACAGAACGGCCAAACATGCGTACCAGTCAGTTCCTGCTCTCGACCCTGAAAGAAACCCCTTCCGATGCCGTGGTGATCAGCCACCAGCTGATGCTGCGTGCCGGCATGATCCGCAAGCTGGCCTCCGGCCTGTACACCTGGCTGCCGATGGGCCTGCGCGTGCTGCGCAAGGTCGAGACCGTGGTGCGCGAGGAAATGAATGCAGCTGGTGCGCTGGAAGTGCTGATGCCGGCCATTCAGCCTGCCGAGCTATGGCAGGAGTCCGGTCGCTGGGTGCAGTACGGCCCCGAGTTGCTGCGGGTCAAGGATCGTCACGATCGCGAATTCTGCGTCGGCCCGACTCATGAAGAAGTGATCACCGACCTGGCCCGCAACGAGCTGAACAGCTACAAACAGCTGCCGATCAACATGTACCAGATCCAGACCAAGTTCCGTGACGAGATCCGTCCGCGCTTCGGTCTGATGCGTGGCCGCGAGTTCATCATGAAGGACGCCTACTCCTTCCATGCCGACCAGGCGTCCCTGCAGGAAACCTATGACCGCATGCATCAGGCTTACTGCAACGTGTTCAGCCGCCTGGGCCTGGACTTCCGTCCCGTGCAGGCCGATACCGGCTCCATCGGTGGCACCGGCTCGCATGAGTTCCACGTACTGGCCGACTCTGGTGAAGACGATATCGCCTTCAGCAATGTCTCCGACTACGCCGCCAATATCGAGAAAGCCGAAGCCATTCCGCGCGAGAAAGAGCGCCTTGCAGCGACCGAAGCGATGCGCCTGGTCGATACCCCCGACACCAAGACCATCGACGCGCTGGTTCAGGGTTTTGGCCTGGCTATCGAGAAGACCATCAAGACCCTGGTGGTGCACGCGGCCGAGGAAGGCAAACTGATCGCGCTGATCGTCCGTGGCGACCACGAGCTGAACGAAATCAAGGCTGCCAATCTGGAACAGGTGGCAAGCCCGCTGCAGATGGCCAGCGAAGCTGAAATTCGCGCCGCCATCGGTGCCGGCCCCGGCTCCCTGGGGCCGGTCAACCTGCCAATCCCCTGCATCGTCGATCGTAGCGTGGCGCTGATGAGCGACTTCGCCTCCGGTGCCAACATCGAGGACAAACACTATTTCGGCGTCAACTGGGAGCGCGACCTGCCGCTGCCGACCGTTGCCGACTTGCGCAATGTCGTCGCCGGCGACCCCAGCCCGGATGGCCAGGGCACCCTGGAAATCAAGCGCGGCATCGAAGTGGGTCACATCTTCCAACTCGGCACCAAGTACAGCGAGGCGATGAACTGCCAGGTGCTTGGTGAGAACGGCAAGCCGGTCACCCTGACCATGGGCTGCTACGGCATTGGTGTTTCCCGCGTGGTGGCTGCTGCCATCGAGCAGAACTTCGACGAACGCGGCATCCGCTGGAACGACGCTCTGGCACCGTTCCAGATCGCCCTGGTACCGCTGCGCTACGAAACCGAGCAGGTGCGCGAGGCCACCGACAAGCTGTATGCCGAGCTGACCGCCGCAGGTTACGAAGTCCTGCTGGATGATCGTGACAAGAAAACCAGCCCCGGCATCAAGTTCGCTGACATGGAGCTGATCGGCATTCCGCACCGCGTGGTGGTCAGCGACCGCGGCCTGGCCGAGGGTAACCTCGAGTACAAGAGCCGCGCCGAGACCGAAGCCCAGGCCGTGCCGTTGGCCGAGATCCTGCCCTTCCTGCAAGCCCGTATCAGCCGCTGATCGCGCCCTACCGAGAAATCATGCACACAAGCAACAACCTTCGCCTGACCGGCGCCGCCTTGTGCGGCGCCCTTTTCCTCAGCGGCTGTGCCAACCAGTTGCCGCAGCGTAGCGAGCACGAGGAGCGCGTCGAACGAAAACTGCTGGATCATCAGTTGCAGATCGACGCAGGCGAACCCAAGGTGTTGGAGTTGCCCCAACGCCGGGTGCGTGTGCATGACCAGAAGAGCTACGAGGTCACGGCTTTCGAGGTGACCCGTCGCTACGACCGTTACACCCCCTACCAACCCTGGCGCGAACTCTATGAAGTGCCAATGGGTGCAGTAGCCGTGGTAGCCGGTGTGGGCGCCAACATCCTCAATGTCGTATTGCTCGGCAGCCTGCCGGAAACCGCTACCCGTGGCTGGATCAGTTACGGTATGGCCGGCCTGAACCCCTTCATGAACGTCGAGTCGAACGGCCGCGCCGAGCAGAACCTGGCCAGTATCGAGGAGCTGCAGCGCGACCGTCGCATGGAGTACACCAATCTGCCCTGGTCCGAGCGCCCGGTGCAGGTCAAGGCTGGCGACCAGCAATTCGAACTGCTCACTGACAGCAGCGGTGTGCTGCGCCTCAACCTGCTCGACAGCCCGTTCAGCGAACAGGACATCGCGCGTCTGAACATGCTGCAACTGAGCGTCGAAGATCGCCTGGGCGACGATGTCGCGCGTGCGGAAACGACCCTTATGGTCAGCCATACCCTGCGCGGCAAGCTGCGTGAAGCGCATGACCTGATCTTCGACGACCTCGAAGGCGGCGATGTTGACCAGTGGGTACACCGGGTCAAACGCCTTTCCGATCTGGGTCTGGAAGAAGAGGCCAGCGAGCTGGAGCAGAGCCTGATCGAACTGACCCGCAACGATCCCGAACTGCAGGATGCCTTCCTCAAGGCACTGCTCAAGGATGCCGGACGCCTGGCTGCCGATCCGGCCAACTGACCTTATTTGCCGTTTTCTCGCGGTACCGATATGGCGCGGTATCGGAGGTCCGGCGCAGCCTGTTGCACGTGTCACCCCCACCCTAAGCCGGGCAATGCAGGCTAAACCATCTCCAGCGGCCGCTTGTTCTGCGGCGGAGCAAAGGCCGTGTCCAGCAAAGCCAGATCATCCGCACTCAAGGTAATGCAAGCTGCCGCAGCGTTATCGCGCAGGTGCGCGCTGCTCACGGCCTTGGGGATGGCAATCACACCCTCCTGCCTGAGCACCCAGGCCAAGGCAACCTGAGCTGGCTTGACGCCATGCCGTTGAGCCACCTCAAGCAGTGCGGATTCGCGCAGCAGCGTGCCGGCCTGGCCTAGCGGACAGTAAGCCATCAGCGGCATGCCAGCCTGTTGTTGCCAGGGCAGCAGGTCATACTCGATGCCTCGTGCCTGCAGGTTGTACAACAACTGATTAGTCCGGCAAGCCGGCTGATCCAGTTCGAGTAGATCGCCAAGATCGAAGTTGGAGACGCCCCAGGCGCCAATCTTGCCCTGCTCGCGCAGCCGCTCGAAGCCTTCGACGGTCTCCTCCAGCGAGTAGCGCCCGCGCCAATGCAGCAAGTAGAGATCGATACGCTCGCAACCCAGTCTCTTCAGACTGCGCTCACAGGCCGCCTGAACGCCATCCCGACTGGCGTTGTGCGGATACACCTTGCTGACCAGAAACACCTCGTCGCGGCGCCCGGCGATGGCCTCGCCCACCACCAGTTCTGCACCACCCTCGCCGTACATCTCGGCGGTATCGATCAGACTCAGGCCCAGATCCAGCCCCTCACGCAGCGCCGCAACCTCACGCGAGCGTTGGCGATCATCTTCCCCCATGCGCCAGGTTCCCTGTCCTATCACCGGTACCTGCACGCCGGCCAATTCAATTCTGCGCATCGATTTCTCCCGTGTGGGTGGTGACCAGGTCGTACCCCTCTCCGAGCCACTGCACGAAGCACAGCCCGTGGCCAAAGGGATCGCTCAGCGTTACCAGGCGTCCCCAGTCATATTCGTGGATGTCACCTTCCTGCCGAGCGCCGGCAGCGACTGCCCGCTCCAATGCAGCATCCAAATCATCGACGACCATATCCAGATGCAGCGGCATCCAGTGGCGGCGGTAATCACGTTGCACGCCCGCCTCGGGGCAGGGTCGAGTGGCCGCAGCCTTGTGCAGCAGATAGAGCGGTACAGCCGCGCCGAGCATCTCGACAACCGTACCGTCGAACAGCACACGCCCGACACTGAACCCGAGCGCTTGCTGGTAGAACTCAACCGCCGCCGCCAGATCGGGAACGTCGAGATTGAGCAGCAGTTGCATGATCAGAGCGGCTTGAGCAACAGCAGCAGGGACACCGGCTGAACACTCTCGGGATGCAGCGGCTCCTGCAGCCACTCCAAGCGCCAGCCGGTTTCACCGATGAGCGTCAGCCAGGATTGCAGCGTGCGGAAGAACCAGGGCATCGGTGCCTGGAAACCCTCGCCGAAACCGACGAAATCCTCGACCCGCCAACCGTCCTGATAAGGCTCGCCATGACTGGCCCGCCAGGGATGCAGGGTCTGGATCAGCAGACTGCCCCCAGGTGCCAGCAAGCCGTGCAGACTGCGCAGAATCGGCTGCAGCGGCTCTTCGAGCAGGGCGAAGTTGCAGACCAGCACCTCGAAGCGCCCGAGCTGCTCGGCATGCTCTTCCAGCTCGGCATAACCACAGACCCGATACTGGCTACGTCCGTCGCACGCAGCACGAGCCGCCTCGATCAGCGGCGCCGAGGCATCCACCCCCACCGGTTCGATACCGTGTTCGGCCAGACCCCGACACAGCCAGCCCTCACCACAGCCGATATCCAGCACCCGCTTGGGTTGCAGCGCCAAGACGGCCTGGATGATCGCGGCATCGGTGACCAGGCGCCGGCTTTCGATGCGCTGCTCACGCACCGCAGCAGCCCAGGCGTCGGCATTGGCCTGCCAGCTTTGCTGAAGCTGTTCTCGGTGGTCGCGCTGCATGCTGATTCCCTGCATTTGTGCGTTGCAGCGAGTCTAGCGCCAATGAGCCAGCCCGACACGCTTTGCGTCAAAAGCGCCAGCCAGCCCGGTTCACAGCAGCTAAGCTGATAATAAGCAGACGAGGCGCCAGCGGCCGTCTCGTGTTTTCCGTGGAGCAGATAGGCCAAGCCGGTGGACTATGGGCGCGTTATGGCAATCGGATCCTCAGCACCGCGAACTTGCGTCGAACGTCTTGCCGGCGGTCGGCGACAAGCCGGCCCCGCGGCCACGCCGCTGGCGCCTGGTGCTTTACCTGCTACTGGCATCAGCGGTGGCAGCTGCAGCCGCGCTGCTGTTTTTCGAACTGCGCAGCGCGCGCTTCCAGGCCCGCGAATTGAGCCGCTATGCCGCTACCCTCACTTACCGCGTCGAGCCGGGGCCCAGCCCGGATATTCTCTACCCTGCTGACGGCCCCTTCGACAAACGTCAGGGTTACGCCTACCTGCCACTGATGCTGGAGCGCCTGCAGCAACGTGATTTCCTGATCAGCGAGCAGGCCCGCTTCTCTCCGGCACTGATGGCCTACAGCCGTCGCGGCCTGTTCCCGCCCTTCATCGAGAAAAGCCAAACCGGCCTCAGCATCAGCGATTGCCGCGGCACGCCCTTCTATGAGTTCCGCTATCCACAACAGGGTTATGCCGATTTCGCCAGTATTCCGCCGCTGGTAGTCAGCAGCGTGCTGTTCATCGAGAACCGTCATCTGCTGGATCACGATCAACCACTGGCCAACCCAGCGGTAGACTGGCCACGATTCGCCATGGCCGCACTATCGCAGATCGGCAAGGTGCTCGATGTGCAGGATCAGTCCGCCGGCGGCAGCACCCTGGCCACCCAGCTGGAGAAATACCGGCACTCTCCCGATGGCCTGACGCTGTCAGCGAAAGAAAAGCTGCGGCAGATGATCTCCGCCAGCGTGCGTGCCTACCAGCAGGGGCCGCAGACCCTCGAAGCGCGCCAGAGCATCGTGCGCGACTACCTCAACAGCGTACCGCTGTCAGCGGCCCCAGGGCATGGCGAGGTCCATGGCCTGGCTGACGGCCTGCGCATCTGGTACGGCGCGGATTTCGAGCGCAGCAATGCACTGCTCGACCCAGGCCGCACGCCCGACGCCAGCATGGCTGAGCGTGGCCTGGCCCTGCGCCAGATGCTGTCACTGATGATCGCCCAACGCCGCCCCTCCTACTATCTGGCGCAAGGGCGCAAGGAGATGGAAGCACTGACGGAGAGTCATATCCGTCTCCTGGCAGCAGGAGGGCTGATCGATGCCGAGCTGCGCGACGCGGCTCTCGCGCAGAAACTGCAGTATCGCGATTGGCAGCAGGAACCCAATCTACGGCCGGTGGAAAGCGACAAGGGCATCAGTGTGGCCCGTTCACGCCTGTCCAACCTGCTGGGCATGCCCCTGTATGATCTGGACCGCCTCGATCTGGCCGCACGCAGCACCCTGCAACGCGATCTGCAGCAGGAGACCAGCCTCTACCTGCAACGCCTGGCCGACCCCGAATTCGCCGGCAAGATCGGCCTGTTCGGCGAGCGCCTGCTGTCTCCGGAAAAGACCGCCGAGGTGCGCTACAGCTTCACCCTGTTCGAGCGCACGGCCACCGGCAGTCGGGTGCGTGTGCAGACCGACAGCACCGACCAGCCTTTCGACATCAACGAAGGCAGCAAGCTGGAACTGGGCTCCACCGCCAAGCTAAGGGTACTGGCGACTTATCTGGAGATCATCGCCGAGCTGCATCAGCGCCACGCCGACAAGAGCCCGGCCGAGCTGCGTAACGTCGAGATCGCCGAGCAGGACTACCTGAGCCGCTGGGCAGTCGCTTACCTGCAAGCCAACCCCGGCACCGAGCTGGCCAGCATGCTGGAGGCCGCGCTGGAACGACGCTATTCGGCCAGCCCGCACGAACGCTTCTTCACCGGCGGCGGCCTGCACACCTTCGGCAACTTCCGCCGCGAGGACAACGGCCGCAACCCGACCCTGCGTGAATCGCTGCGCGAGTCGATCAACCTGCCGTTCGTGCGCCTGATGCGCGACCTGGTGCGCTACAGCACCTATCAGAACAGCGCCGAGCTGCTCAAGGACGACAAGGACCCACGCCGCCAGGAATATTTGCAACGCTTCGCTGATCAGGAGGGGCGTACCTTCCTGCTGCGTTTCTGGCGCAAATACCAGGGCCAGCCGCAGCAGCAGCGCCTGGAGACCTTCATCAGCGGCTTGCGCCAGACCTCTGTGCGCCTCGGCGCCGTGCACCGTTACCTGCTGCCGCAGGCCGATGAAGAAACCTTCGCCGCTTTTCTGCGGGCGCAACTGCCACAGGAAAAACTCACCGATCAACGCATCGCGCGTCTGTACAAGGACTACGGCCCTGGCGCCTACAGCCTGCCGGATCAGGGCTATATCGCTCGCGTGCATCCATTGGAACTGTGGCTACTGAAGTATCTGATCGACAACCCGCAGGCCACCTTCAGCGACGCCGTGGCAGCCAGCGTCGACGAGCGCCAGGAAGTCTATGGCTGGCTGCTGCGCACCCGGCACAAGAGTGCCCGCGACAGCCGTATCCGCATCATGCTGGAGGTGGAGGCCTTTTCCGATATTCACCGACGCTGGAAGAACCTCGGCTATCCCTTCCAGCACCTGGTGCCCTCCCTGGCCACCGCCCTGGGCAGTTCCGGTGACCGGCCGGCAGCGCTGGCCGAGCTGATGGGCATCATCCAGAACGACGGCATTCGCCAGCCGGTACTGCGCATCGACGAGCTGCACTTCGCCGCCGACACGCCCTACGAGACGCGGGTCGAGCGCAACACCCACGGCGCCAAGCGGGTAATGCCCTCGGAAGTTGCGGCCGCGCTGCGCAATGCACTTTCCCAAGTGGTCGAAGGCGGCACCGCAAGGCGCTTGCAGGGCACTTTCCAGCTGCAGGACGGGCGTGATCTGACCCTGGGCGGCAAGACCGGCACCGGCGACAACCGCATCGAAAGCGTCGGTGCAGGTGGACGGGTGATCAGCTCACGGGCGATGAACCGCACGGCCACCTTCGTGTTCTTCCTCGGCCCGCGTCACTACGGCACCCTGACCGCATTCGTACCGGGACGAGAGGCAGAACGCTTCACCTTCACCTCGGCCCTGCCGGTACAGGTGCTCAAGGGCATGGCGCCGATCCTCGCCCCCTACCTCGAACCAGGCAGCGCCACGCTCTGCAACACTCCGCTGAGTGCAGCGCAGATCAGCCGGCAGTAATACCTGGTAACCACGACGACCAGTGACTGGCGAAACCCGGCACCGGATATGCAGTCCATGGCAGCATCATCCGTTGCCGTTCATGAGTATCGCCGATGCCCTCATCCTGGTTCGCCCTGCTCCGCCGCCGTCGCCTGAGTCTGATTGTGATGGCCTGCCTGCTGGCGCTGCTACCGATTGGCTGCGCCAAACTGGAGCAGACCGAGCGCGAGCTGGTGTTTCGCATCGAACCCGGCACCGCCCGCTGGTTCAGCGGCCTGCCCGCAGGCATCGAGGACGTGCAACTGCAGTCACCGGACCTGACGGCCGATGAAAGCCTGCATGCCTGGTGGTGGCCAGCCGCGCGCAAGGATGCCCCGGCACTGCTCTACCTGCACGGCTCACGCTGGAACCTGACCGGCCAGCTGTTTCGCATCGAACAGTTGCATGCCATGGGCTTCTCGGTACTGGCGGTGGACTACCGCGGCTTCGGCGAAAGCCGTGGCGCCCTGCCCTCCGAGCGCAGCGTCTATCAGGACGCCCTGATCGCCTGGCAGCATCTGGTGCGCCTGCAGCCAGAGGCGGGCAAGCGCTTCATCTACGGTCATTCCCTGGGCGGCGCCGTAGCGGTCAACCTGGCGCACGAGCTGGCGGGCGAAGATGAAGCAGCGCAGGCCGCCGGTCTGATCGTCGAGTCCAGCTTCACCAACCTGGGTGATGTGGCGGCCGCGGTGACCAATACCTCGTTACCGGTGCGCTGGCTGCTGTCGCAGGAGTTCGATTCGCTGGGCAAGATCGGCGAGGTGGGTATCCCGGTATTGATCGCCCACGGGCGCGACGACCGCTATGTGCCGTCGCGCTTCAGCGAGGCGCTGTTCGCCGCCGCCAACGAACCCAAGCAATTGCTGCTGATCGATGGCGCCAACCACAACAACGGCCTGCGCATGGCGGGCAACAGCTATCGGCAGGCGTTGCAGGCGCTGGGACTCGAACTCAACTGATGGGGCTGAACGACGTCAGGACTTGAACTGCTGCAGATAGAGTTCCTCGACCTTGGCCCGCGCCCAGGGCGTCCTGCGCAGGAAGGCCAGGCTCGATTTGAGGCTCGGCTCGTGCTTGAAGCAGCGGATATCGATGCGCCGGGCCAGGCCGTCCCAGCCCAGGCGCTCCACCAGGGCGCTGAGGATAGCCTGCAGGGTGAGGCCGTGGAGCGGGTCTTTCGCGGTCATGGGGTAGCCTGTGCGGGTTCGGGAAGTCGGGGCCGCCACCTTAGCCAAAGGCGGCCATCAGCGAAAGCCCGCTCAGCCGCTCGCCGTCGGCGAGTCGCCGGCGACATCGGCAGCGCCGCGCACGCCCTCCTCGAGATAGCCCAGGTTGGCCTCGCGGATCTGCTTGGCCGCCTCGTCGTAGAGAAACGGCAGGAACATGAAGCGCCGCCCGCGAGTCACCGGCAGCGCCTCGTGCAGCAGCGAACAGGCGAACACCACGGCACCGCCCAGTGGCGCGCTGTACAGCGCCGCGCCGAACTCGGGAAAACGCAACCAGCCGCCCTCGTACTCGCCGCTGTTGAGATACAGCGAGACGGCGAAGCGGCGATGTGCAGTGCCCTTGGTGGTGTTGTCGCGGTGCGGGCGGAAGTGCCCCTCTTCCTCGGCGTCGTAACAGCCGATCAGGTAGCGTTCCATGCGCGAGACCTTGAACTGGAAGGCACGCTCGATCTGCGGCACCAGGCGTTGGTGGATACGCAAGGCGCAAGCCTCGCGTAGGGTTTCGTCCTCCACCAGACAGTCGCGCCGGCTCTTGTGCGTCTGGCCGATCACCTGCACGGTCTTGCCGTCGATGTCCTGCATATAGCCGGAGGGCTCGCCACCGCGCGCCCGGTAGTAGTCCATCAGCTCGCGGCACAGGCTCGGCTCGAAGATCCGCGGCAGCACCAGCACCGGCGCCTGGAACGCCGCGCGGCAGGGCGCGCCGATCTGCGGCAGGCTGTCCAGCACCTGTGTCAGCGCCTGCAGGTGCGCCGCCGCGTCGCTGGCGAAGGGCAGCACCGCCAGCACCCGCAGCATGGGGTCGAGCACGTAGCTGACGCGCTGGTAGCGGCCGTCCTCGCGGCAGGCACCGTACAGGCGGCTGACCTGGCGGTCGACGTCCCAGAAGTAGCGCACCCCCGGCAGCGACTCGACGACGCGCTGCAGGCGCGCATCGTCGGCATCCACGGAGACGCCGAAGAAGGCCAGGTTAAGGTCGTCGAAGCGCTGGCGCTGCTTGCTCAGCCCGGCCAGCAGCGCCTGACTGACGGGGTCGGCGGCCGAGGCGAAGAAGCACAGCAGGATGTAGCGCCCGCCGACCGTGTCGAACACGAAGCGCTGCCGGCTCTGCGTGGAACAGACGAACCAGGGTGCGGCCTCGCCGACGCCGAGTAAGTTGTTGGCCATGCCCGCGCCCTCCGCGCGACTGAGGGAAAGCGGCCCCTGTCATAGGGAACTCATGCCTAAGCATAGCCAGTTGGCGGCCAGAACGATGGCAGGACCTCATCTGCCGGACTGTGTGGCGCTGGCCGACCCGCAGCGCAGACATGAAAAAGGCGGTGCTTGCCTCGGCAACCACCGCCTGTGTCGTCACTGCCTGGGGATCAGACCGACTGGTATTCCTTCTCCGCTTCGTCGAAACGCTGCAGCATCGTCTTGCTCGGGCCGTTGCCGATACGGCTGAAGATGACAATGGCCAGGGTAGCGAGGATGAAGCCCGGAATGATCTCGTACAGACCCAGACCAATCCAGTTTTTCCACACGATCACGGTGGCGGCACCAACCAGCATGCCAGCCAGGGCGCCATTGCGGGTCATGCCCTTCCACAGCAGAGACAGAATGACCACCGGACCGAACGCAGCGCCGAAGCCGGCCCAGGCATAAGACACCAGACCCAGTACGCGGTTTTCCGGGTTGGCCGCCAGAGCGATGGCGATCAACGCGACCAGCAGCACCATGGCACGGCCGACCCAGACCAGCTCGGTCTGTGAAGCGTCTTTACGCAGGAAAGCCTTGTAGAAGTCTTCGGTCAGCGCACTGGAGCACACCAGCAGTTGGCAGCTCAGGGTGCTCATCACCGCAGCCAGGATGGCGGACAGCAGGATACCGGCGATCCAGGGGTTGAACAGCAGCTTGGCCAGCTCGATGAACACGCGCTCCGGATTCTCGCCGACCGGGCCGGCGACTTCCGGGTGCGCCGAGAAGTAGGCAATGCCGAAGAAGCCTACAGCTACCGCGCCGGCCAGAGTAAGGATCATCCAGGTCATGGAGATACGGCGGGCAGCCGGGATCGACTTGACCGAATCGGCTGCCATGAAGCGCGCCAGAATGTGCGGCTGGCCGAAGTAGCCCAGGCCCCAGGCCATCAGCGAGATCACACCAACGAAGGTAGCGCCCTTGAGCATATCGAAGTTGGTGGCGTCGACCGCCTCGATGGCGACCATGGCCGGGTCGAAGCCACCGGTGGCGATCATCACCACTATCGGGGTCAGGATCAGCGCGAAGATCATCAGCGTGGCCTGCACGGTGTCGGTCCAGCTCACCGCGAGGAAGCCGCCGATGAAGGTGTAGGCGATGGTGGCGGCGGCGCCGGCCCACAGTGCGGTCTCGTAGCTCATGCCGAAGGTGCTCTCGAACAGACGGGCACCGGCGACCACGCCGGAGGCGCAGTAGATGGTGAAGAACACCAGGATCACCACGGCGGAGAAGATGCGCAGGATGCGACTGTTGTCTTCGAAGCGGTTGGTGAAGTAGTCAGGCAGGGTCAGGGCATTGCCGTTGTGCTCGGTCTGTACGCGCAGACGGCCGGCGACGAACAACCAGTTGAGGTAAGCACCGATCACCAGACCGATGGCGATCCAGCTTTCGGAAATGCCGGCGACGAAGATCGCGCCCGGCAAGCCCATGAGCAGCCAGCCACTCATGTCGGAGGCACCGGCGGACAATGCGGTAACGAAGCTACCGAGGCTGCGGCCACCGAGGATGTAGTCGGAAAGGTTCTTGGTGCGCAGATAGGCGATCAGGCCGATCAGCACCATGGCTGCGATGTACACCACGAAGGTGACGAGCATTGGAGTACTAGCTGTCATTTTGGGGGGCTCCCCTCTCGTTTGTTGTTCTCGGGCACCGTGCCCTGATTGGCAAAGTGCACCCGCTTTTGCGGATGCGGGGCTCCGGTCTCTCTTCCTCGTCACATCGATATCGAGTGAGCACGATCGAGGCAGATACCGGTGCAGTGAAATATCCACCACCTCGTCACTGCATCGGCAAGTGCCTGGGCACTTTCCCTGACCTCCCTGGCTTGCGCCTGCGGCCACCGAATCGCGTTACCACCATAGTTCGGCTGCAAGAACTTCTTTTATCGGTCTAGCCCAGCAATGCTGGTCTGACCAATAGACACAGACAAAAACGGTCGTAACGAAAGTGAAGGGCGGAATTTAGTGGCAGAAGCGAGCGGGCTTCTTGCTGAAAGCTCTGGAGTTTTTACAGAAATCTCCGACTCAGGGAACTTCCGGCAAACAGCTGTTTCGGCCCTTCGCCGATAACCTGATCGCTCGATCAGCCGTTTTCAGGCTGGCGAAAAGGCAGATAGCTTCGCGCCTCTTGCGCGTAAACCCGCACGCCAGAGCGCTCCTGCTCAAGAAAGTCGGCAACGGCAGCATGCAATCCCGGGTGACGCAGATAGTGCCAAGAACGGGTAAGAACCGGCTCGAAGCCTCGGATCAGTTTGTGCTCGCCCTGCGCCCCTGCATCGAAGCGCTGCAGACCTTCGGCGATGGCCAGCTCCATGCCCTGATAGAAGCAGGTTTCGAAATGCAGCCGATCGAATTCGGCCAGACACCCCCAGTAGCGGCCATAGAAGGTATCGCCATCGACCAGGCTGAAGGCCATGGCCAGCGCACGGCCATGTTGCGTCGCGAACACCACCCGAATCATCTCGGGCATACGCTCAGCCAGCAGGCTGAAGAAATCCCGTGTCAGATAGGGCGCCTGGCCACGCACGTGGTAGGTGTTGGCGTAGCAGTGATAGACGAAATCCCAGTCTGCCTCGCTCAACTCGCGGCCCAGACGCCTGTCGAACTCGATGCCCTGCCCCGCCACCTGTTCACGTTCCTTGCGCATCTGCTTGCGTTTGCGCGAGCTGAGCGCATCGAGAAAGTCCTGAAAATCCCGGTAACCCCGATTGTGCCAATGGAACTGGCAACCCAAGCGCTCGAGCCACCCCGGTCGTCGCACCATCACGGCATCACAGGCCGGACTGGTGAAGTTGATATGCAGGCTCGACAACTCTTCCGCACCCAATCCGGCCGTGAGCGCATCGAGCAATTCCCCGGCCGCATGGGCATCACCCAGCAAGCGCGCCCCGCTCACCGGGGAGAACGGCACGGCGCCCAACAGCTTGGGGTAATAGCCGATGCCGGCGCGACGACAGGCGTCAGCCCAGCCGTGATCGAACACGTATTCGCCGTAGGAGTGCTGCTTCAGATAAGCCGGCAGCGCTGCCTGCACCTTGTCGTGTTCATCGCACCAAAGCCGGTGTGAGGGCAGCCAACCACTGCGGCCGCCAACGCTGCCGCTGTCCTCCAGCGCACAGAGAAAGGCATGACGTAGAAAGGGTTGTGGCTGCGCCAGCAGTCCGTCCCATACGTCCGCGGGCACAGCATGAAGCGAATCGATGATGGTGAGAGGCATGACCTGAGTCCCAGAAGCCAGACTGCAATATATCTCCAAGTATTGTCTGGATGAGACTCGTATTTCAGGCCGTCCTGATCGAATGCTGTTTTTCAATGCACCAATACGATCACAAACCAGAAGGTCTCCGAGGATTTGAGCCCGAGGTTTTTCCGCCTGAAAACAAGCGCCTGTGACGCAGAAACAAAAAAGCCCCGCCAAATGGCGGGGCTCAAGCAGGAGCAAAATCAGTGGAGCATTTAGAACGCGTACTGCAGGCGCATCACGAAGGCGTCGCCGTCATCGTCACCAGCTGTGTTGGTGATCTTGTCGGTCTTGGCCTTGATGTAGTTAGCACTGACCTTGACCACATCGTTGGCGTACCAGTTCGCGCCCACGGTATGCAGCTTGGCCTTGGTATCGCCCACTTCGCGAGTGGCGGTGGCAACGGTGATGTTGTCGTCTTCAATCTTGATGTTGTCGTAACGATAGAAAACTTCCCAGGCACCCAGCTGCTTGTTAGATGGCTTGATCGCGTCGAAGCGTGCTCCATCCAGGCGATAACCGCGAGATTCGCCGGTCAGGGTGTAGGCCAGTTGCGCGTAGTAACCGTTGGCCTTGATGTCTTCGATGCCAGCGCGGTCAGCCTTCAGCTTGCGCGCCAGGTACTCGGCCTGAGCGGAGAACGGACCAACAGCATAGGCCAGTTCGGCACCCCAGGCGGAGTCGTTGTCGAAGTCACCAACGATACCCTGGAAACCGCCGAAAGTGGCACGGTTGCCGTTGGTACCTGCATCGTTACCGCCATTGGTGTTAACGCCACGAACTGTCAAACGTGGACGGATGCGGCCGTCAGCAGCAGTATCATCGAGATCACGGGTCGCGTAGTTCAAGCCCAGGTGCAGAACATTGCCCGCCTCAGCCATCGGAGCGAACACACCGCGCACGTTGAACTGCTTGACGCTCTCGCCGTCAGTATCGTTGCTGTCCTTGGCGCTTACGCCACCGGACAGGAACGCCATGTTGCCGATGACCGAGCTACCCTGTACGCCCAAGCCGTTCTCGTGGCCGTTGACCCAGTCAGCGATCTCATAGATGGCGGAACGCTCGATGGCAGTGATCCACTTGGAGCTGGTGGCCTTCTCCAGACCGAAGTCCGGGTCGAAGCGGCCGACACGAATGTTGACCGGGTTGAAGCCGGTGTAGGTCACCGATGCTTCGTCGAAGTATCCCTTACCAGCCTGGCCTGCGTTGTGCGACAGGTCGTAGGAGATTGCATACTTCCAGTCTTTGTAGACCGTACCGCTGAGTTCCAGGAAGGCGCGGCGGAAATAGGCAGCGTCGGCATTATTGCCATTGTTGGTATAAAAACCGTCAAAAGTACCGAAATCGGCCTGCAGACGGCCGCCCAGCTTGAAGCTGAACTCTTTGTCGGTGGTTGCGACCTCAAGGCCGCCTTTGGTCTTGATCACGATATCGGCGCCGTCAGTGGTGACGGTACCGGCGAAAGCCTGGGCGGAAACGGCCAGGGCCAGGGCGCTGGCTACGAAACCGGCGAAGTGCTTACGGATCATCGAGAAATTCCCCTGTTGGACTTTTAGTGTTGAAAACACCCGAGCCACTGGCTCGTTCGTGCTGGGGGAATCTTGGCGAGGGGTTATTTCAGCTCAGTTGCTGATATATAAAGATTTGATGACAGAGGAACTTTTTACTTCTACTGCTTATAAGCAAGTCAAGTGGGATGAAAGCGCGGTCCCAGCAGAATGATAAAAGCACCCACCAGACACAGCGCCGCGCCCAACCAGTCGCTGAGCATTGGCCGGGTCTTTTCGATCAGCGCCAGCCACAGCAGCGAAGCAACGATATACACACCGCCATAGGCAGCATAAGCGCGACCTGCGAAGGCAGCTTCGACGCGGGTCAGAATCAGGGCGAACAACGCCAGACTGAGCAGCCCCGGAGCGATCCACCAGGCACTGCGATCGAGCCGCAGCCACATCCAGAAGGCATAGCAACCGGCGATCTCGAACAGGGCCGCCAGCAGAAACCACAGATAGTTGATCATTCTCGCCCCCTAACCGCGCAAGGCTCCTTCGCGCTCCCAGGCGCAGCGCACACGCAGTCCACCCTCCTGCGGACTGTGAAAGCCGCTATCGGACTCCCAGCGAAAGGTGTGCATACCATTGAGTTCAGTCTCCAGGTGCACCACCGCGCTGGCCCAGTACAGGCGCTTGAGCAGCGCCTCGAAGGCTTCTATCCACAGGTTCCATTCGTACTCGATCGCGCGATAGCTGGCGCCGAAGTGGATCACCTGGGTCTGGTACAGGCCGGCACCGGGTAGGTCGCAGAAGGAGAACATCTCACGGCCAAGAAACGGCCAGAGTTCACCGGCCGGCAACTCGGCCAGCACGCCATGGTTGGTTTCACGGCGCAGGCGACGCACCTCGGGGTCATCCGAGGGCCAGTCACGGATGCAGCCATAGACGATGGATTCGGACTCCACACCGGCACTCCTGAAAAAGCAGAACGCCTTCTAACACAGCATGCCTGGGCAAGAAAGGAACTGGCGCGAATTCTTCAGCGAGGCAGGCGTCGACTACGCCCCAACAACCAGGCCACCAGCGTCATCACCAGTGCCAGCGCGGTGAGTACCGCGAACGGCAGACGGTAGCTGCCGGACAGATCACGTGCCAGCCCGGTGAGAATGGGCGTCAGGCAGCCCAGGCTGTAACCGGTGAACAGCATCATCGCCGTCCAGCGGCTGACGGCCAGCGGCGAGCCGGCTTCGTAAAGCGGCAGCACCAGCGACAAGGCGAAGGAGCCGCCCAGCGAAAAGCCGATGATCACCGCCCACAATTCCGGCACCAGACGCGGCATGAAAGTGACCATCGCCAGGCAACCACAGGTGATCGCCCCGCAGGCCAGCAGCAATGGATAACGCGCGTTGTAGCGCTGCGCCAGCCAGGGCAGCAGGAAGGAGCTGGGCAACCCCATCAGCATCGAAATGCTCAGCAGCGAGTTGCTGCGCAGCAGGCTCAGCCCGGCTTCGTGATAGCGCGCCACCACCCAGGTCGCGATGGCATAGAACAAGCCCGCCTGAATGGCGAAGAAGCAGCTGATCAACCAGGCGCGCGGCTGGCGCCAGGGCAGACCACCGCCCTCGTGCTCGTCAGCGGCGCTGGCCTGATTGGGTAACCACAGCCAGAGCATCACTCCGAATAGCGCCGGTGCCGCCCATACCGCCAGCCCCAGATGCCAGGCATCGCCGAACAGCGCCGTAGCCGGAGCCGTGAGCACCGCACCGCCAGCACCGCCGATGGCCATACCCAGCGAATACCAGCCCACCACACGACCCATCTGGCTGGCGAAGTGGCGTTTGATGAACCCGGACAGCAAAGGCCCGGCAACCGCGATGGCAGCGCCCAAAGCGATGGCGCTGCCGATCAGCACCGCACTCTGGTGCGCGGCCAGACGCGCCAACAGCGCCAGGCCAATCAGCCCAAGGCAAAGCACGATGGTGCGTTCGAGACCCCAGCGCATCGCCAGGCGTGGCGCCAATGGCGCGAGCAGGCCCATGCACAGCACCGGCAAAGCGGTGGTCAGACTGATGAAGCTGCGGCTCAGCGACAGCTCCGCAGCGATGCGCTCGATCAGCGGTGCGAGGGAAGTGATGCCGGGGCGCAAATTGATCGCCGCCAGCATCAGGGCCACCAGCAGCAGGGCCCGAGGGACAGGTTTCACGAGTTATCCGAGGTCATGGCGGCAGGCAGGCCGGGGCGGCCACCCTACCCCTGCAGGCCATGCCAGGCAAGCCTGTAGATGCAAATAACTGACCTTGTGGTCAGCTGATGGATTTGACCTTGCCACGCATTTTCTCGGCCATGCTGGCCATCTCGTCGTACAGCGCCTGCGGGTTCTTCTGCTTCAGCGCCCAGGCCATACGGCCCATTTCGTGGGGCAGGATCATGAAGCTGCCCTTGGCCATCTCATCATGGATGTAATTGGCGATATCTGCCGCGCTGATCGGTGAGCTCTCCAGCAGTTTGCCCACCTGAGCCTTCATCGCCGGAGTCGGGCCACGGAAGGAATCCAGCAGATTGGTCTGGAAGAACGACGGACAGACCACGTGCACGCCGACCTCCAGTTGACGCAGTTCCACCAGCAGACTTTCCGACAGCGCCACCACGCCCGCCTTGGCGACGTTGTAATTACTCATGCCCGGCCCCTGCATCAGTGCGGCCATGGAGGCGATGTTGACGATCTTGCCCTTGCTCTTTTCCAGCAGCGGCAGGAATGCCTTGCAGCCTTTGACCACGCCCATCAGATTGATCGAGATCTGCCAGTCCCAATCCTCCAGCGACAACTCGCTGAAGAAGCCACCGGAGGCAACACCGGCGTTGTTGACGATGATATCGATGCCGCCGAACTGCTCCTCGCAGGCCTGGGCCAGGGCGGTCAGCTGGCTGTAGTCACGCACGTCGCAGCGACGGATGAAGCCGTCGCCACCAGCCTCACGTACCAATTTCAAGGTTTCGGTCAGGCCGGCCTCGTTGACGTCGGCCAGCGCCAGGCGCCAGCCCTCGTGCGCCCAACGCAGGGCAATTTCGCGTCCCAGGCCGGAGCCCGCGCCAGTGATCATCATGCGGTTTTGCATAGCAGCCCTGCCTTCAATGTTTGGTTGCAATGGCTGCCAGTGTAGCGAAGGCAATAAAGCTCCCGCGCCTTCATCAGACTTATGAATAGGCTGGGCAAATCGCGGTCAAGCCTTATTGCGCCAGCGCCAGATCAGCCAGGTATAAACGGCCAGGTTGACCAGCACGACGATGGCACCCAACCCGATCTGGATCTGTGGCGTGAGCCCGGCTGGATAGATCAGCGGTATCAGGTAGTGCTCGATGAAGCCGCCGTCATAACCCGACTGCCCGGCCATTCGGCGCAGCTGGTTTTCCCAGGGCGTCAGCGGGCACCCCAGATGCAGACACTCCACCACGATGCCCCAGGCCACCGCAGGCAGGTGTAGCCAGATCAACCGCGGCCAACGCAGCAACAGCAAGCCACCCAATAGCACGAACAGAATGAAGCTCAGGTGCACCAGTACCAGAGCGTCGGCAGCCATGCGCCAAAGCATCGCGGCTCAGTCCACCACGAACAGGCGCGCGCCGGACGCTGTCGAGGAACGATGGGCCTCGGCGCCATCAGCCACCTGATAGCTCATGCCGGGCTTGAGCACGAATACCCGGCCATCTTCAAGCGCGGTGGTCAGTTCCCCCTCCAGGCATAACAGCACATGCCCCTTCTGACACCAGTGGTCGGCCAGATACCCCGGCGAATACTCGACCACACGCACACGCAGAGCACCGAACTGGCAAGTACGCCAACGTGCCACGCCCCGCTCGCCCGGATGTTCGGTCACTGGTATCGCCGCCCAGTCCGTCACGCCAAAGGGAATATCACTGATCTGCATCGCCCGACTCCATCGAATAGAGCGCCACCTTAACGCAGCCACCCCAGGGCGAAAGAAATAGAAAGAGACTCTCCATAAAACAACATCAATTGATCAGCACTATCAAGACCATGCAAAGGCCACATTTCCCGACACTGACGAACAGGACTAGCCTCTCTCACATGACGAAATGATTCTCAACGAGGTGCATCATGCTCAAGACCCTGACCTTCACCATCATGCACTTCTGCATCGCCTTCACCGTTACCTACGCCCTGACCGGCAGCGTTGCGGCCAGTAGCCTGGTGGCAGCTATCGAACCGCTGTGCAACTCGGTGGGCTTCTACTTCCACGAGAAGGTCTGGCAACGTTTCGAGCGCCGTCGCCAACCGTCGGCAGAGCGTCCCAAGCATGCCTGGCTGCACCATCACGCCTGAGGCCGAGATAAACGTGCTAGCGCTGGTGGTTGACCTGCGATCAGCCTGCAATGGCCGCCGGCAACCGAATCTCTACACCGAAGCCTCGGCCATCCAGGCCGATGCCACACCGCAGATGCCCCTTGTGCGAGGCAACTACCCGCTCGACCAGAGACAAGCCCATTCCGACACCCGACCTGCGATGGCCATTCTCGGCGCGATAGAAACGCTCGAACACCCGTTCACGGTCACCGTCAGGAATACCTGTGCCATTGTCAGCCACAATCAAGGTCGCCATTCGCATAGTACCCACCCCCTCTAGCCGGGTTTCCAGGCGCACACGCGTGCCCGAATCACCATGCCGTAACGCATTGTCGAGCAGGTTACGAACCATGATGCCCAGATCATCAATATCGCCGTGCACCGGCGCATGCTCTCCTGCAACCTCGATCAAGCGACCGTCACGCTGCGCCAGAAGCTCGAACTCGTCGGCAACCATGCTGACGACCAGTGCCAGATCGACGTTGCCTGCACGGCTGCTCGCCCCATATGCGTCTACCCGCGCAGAATCGAGCAACTGTTGCGCCAGCCGCGAGGTGCGCTCGATCCCGACGATAAGATGATCGAGCGCCTCCCGAGCCTCATCGCGGTTGCCCGCGTGCTGCAGTACCTGGGCCTGGGCCAGCAGCGCAGCCAATGGCGTGCGCAATTCATGCGCGGCCTCGCCAAGAAATTCCCGCTCATGCTGCAGGGCCTGATCCAACCGTCCCATCAACTGGTTGAATGCGCATACCAGCGGCATGAATTCATCTGGCAACCCGCGCTCGGGCAACGGGGTCAAATCCAGCGTTGTGCGCGTAGCCAGCGACTCGCTGACCCGCTGAACGGGCCGTAACGACCAGTGGATGACCAACCAGATGGCGATGCCGATACCGATCAACAGCGACAACGCCGTGATCAGACTGGCTTTGAGCCAGAGCAGTTGTGCAGCCCGTAACGCAGATTGCGGCACGCCCGTCTGCACCTGAACGAGAGCATGGTCATCGCTGAGCGCGAACACACGCCAGGGTGTGCCAGCGATGATCACGTCGGCGAAACCGTCCACGAAGTCGGGGACCATCGTATGCGCCGGCGCCGGTCGCGACGATAATAATTGCCGACCGGTAGCAAGCTCCCAAACCTGGAACCCGAGCATTTCGAACTTGCCGCCCGACAAGGTCGTCCCACCATCAAGCTCGAAGCGCTGCTGCTGGCCCGCGCTCATGATATCCGTGGGGAGTGACTGCAACATCTGCTCGGCGATGTTGCGCAGCATGTCGTCGACTTCACCGCCTTGTCTCGCAGTCATATCCAGGTACTGGATAGTGAACCAACCTCCCCATGCGGCCAGCAAGACGGCCGCCAGTGCGACCAATAGCCTCGTACGTAAAGCTCTCACTCAGTCGCCCTCTCCTGCCCGGTAGCCGAAACCGAGCACGGTCACTACCACGTCGTCACCGAGCTTGCGCCGTAACTGATGCACGTATACCGCCACCGTATTGCTGCCTATTTCGGTATTGTCGCCATAGAGTCGCCCTTGCAGTTGGTCGCGGCTAAGCACCCTGCCACGTGACTCGAAAAGCGCCAGCAGAAGGCGAAACTCGTGCGAGCTGAGTGCAACGCGCAGCCCAGCACGAGTCACCGTTCGAGCAGCAGGATCAATCTCGATATCGCGCCATTGCAGCAGCGGTGTAACCACACCACGACTTCGTCGCAACACAGCACGCAATCGCGCCAGCATCTCATCGCGCTGAAATGGTTTGACGATGTAGTCGTCGGCACCTGCATCAAGACCGCGCACACGATCACTCAATTGGTCACGTGCGGTGATGATCAACACGGGGGTCGGATCATAGCGATCACGCATACCCGCCAGCACCTCCAATCCCGATCCACCTGGAAGTCCGAGATCGAGCAGCACCGCAACAAATGAGTGATCGACCAGCGCCGTCCGCGCACATCCCGCATCCTCACAGTGAACGACGCGCCAGCCTTCCTGACCAAGAGCGGCGGTCAGAGCACGACCTAGCATGTGGTCATCTTCGACGAGAAGAATCGCATCCATAAAAACTCGAGTGAAGAAATAAGCAGGACATTGATATTTCCATGACGACATTAATAACGGATTAAAACCAACGCTCAAAGCCCACTCAACGCCACATACATTTTGTAATACCTGCACCTCAGTGCTCTTAAACGCAAATTAATCGCGACGGAAAACACTGCAGACACGGCGAAACTCAACCCGCTGGTACGCATCCCTATTCGTTTTCCGTGAGGTTAAAGAACATGACCAACTGGGCGACTCCTGCTCTTTCTTCCCGTCTAGTCCAAATCATGGCCATTAAGGCCTTGGTCTCGGCGCAGACCGTGCGCTCGATGATTTCACATTGGCGTACCGGCCTTGCCCTGCTGACTGCGTTGCTTCTCTCTGCATGCTCTTCAGGCAATTCACTTGCGCAGCATCAGCCCAAAGCGGATTGGAGCCTGGCTGATATGCCTGCTCAAGATGGCCGCATTTATCTAGTCACAGGCGGAACCAGCGGCATAGGCTACGAAAGCGCCAAGGCTCTGGCCGCTGCAGGCGCGCACGTGATCATCGCGGCCCGCAATCCACAACGAGGTCAGGAGGCGATCGAGAGAATCCGCCAAGAAATGCCTGACGCGCAGCTTCAGTTCGAAGCACTGGATCTGGCCGATCTCGCTTCGGTCAAGGCATTGGCCACGCGACTAGACTCAACGCTGCCGCACCTTGATGGCTTGATCAACAATGCAGGTCTCATGGAGCCGGCTGAACGTGGCACCTCGGCCGACGGGCTCGAAATACAGTTCGCCGTCAACTATCTCGGGCACTTTGCCCTGACCGAGGAGCTGCTGCCACTGCTACAAAAAGCCGATAACCCTCGCGTAGTCACCTTATCCAGTATTGCCGCACGCGCTCGCGGTGCCGCCATCAATTTTGCGGACCTGCAATTCGAACAGGACTACGACGCATCACTGGCCTACCGTCAATCGAAGCTGGCCTGTCTGATGTTCGCCCTCGAATTGCAGCGCCGCAGCGACGTAGCCGGTTGGGGCATTACCAGTATCGCCTCCCACCCCGGGGTCTCATACACCAATTTGCTGCCAAGCCAGGGCCGTAGCCTCCCCCCCTTGCCGTTTCTGTTCCAAACGGCTGCACAAGGCGCAATCCCGACGCTGTATGCCGCTACCGCACCTGATGCCATTGGCGGCCGCTACTACGGGCCCACCGGTCTGATGGAAGTTCGCGGCCCACTCGGTCTGGCTCGCGTGCCAGCCAACGCACTGGATGCTCAGGCAGTCGCCCGTCTATGGAGTGTCAGCGAAACGCTCAGCCGCACGCACTATCCCTCCTCGCCCCTCGCCGACTGATCCGCCAACGTCCGCCGAGATGGCGCACTCCGAAGCAGGAGCCTATTGCCCATGACTCGAACCACGACACCGACGTCGCGTAGCCCTCGTCTGCTCCAGATACTGTTCAACCTTCAGCCCAAGGAAATCGTGCCAGCCCTTATCGCCGCGCTGTTTTTCTTCTGCGTCATGACTGCGCTGATGCTGCTGCGCCCGGTGCGCGATGCACTAGGCATGGAGCGCGGCATCGAGGATCTGCGCTGGCTGTTCATTATCACCGCTGTGGTGACACTAGCGGTCAACCCCCTGTTCGGCTGGCTGGTCAGCCGCCTGCGGCGGCTGCAGTTCATCGGCGCGACCTACGGCTTCTTCGTACTCAGCCTGATGGGTTTCTGGCTACTCCTGATGTTCGCACCAGGTACGGTCGGGCAGCGCAGCGGCCAGGTGTTCTACGTCTGGCTAAGCGTGTTCAACCTGTTCGTCACCATGGTGTTCTGGGCACTGCTGGCCGACCGTTTCACCAGCGATCAGGGCAAGCGTTTCTTTGCCCTGATCTCGGTCGGTGGCACCCTGGGCGCGATCCTCGGCCCCTGGCTCACGGCGCAGTTGGCCAAACCGCTGGGCACGCCCAACCTGCTGCTGGTCGCAGGTGCTTTCATCCTCCTCGCCATCGCCGCGGCCTGGGTGCTCGTACGCATCGCACCGGACCGGGAAGACGCCAATGCAAACGACCTCGCCAACGAAACCGAGCATATCGGTGGGAGTGCATGGGCGGGTCTACGTGCGGTACTCCAGTCACGTTATCTGACCGGTATCGCCGGCTACGTGCTGCTGATGAGTTTGCTCGCGACAATCATCTACTTCACCCGCCTGCAGATGGTCGCAGCGGTATCGGACAATCTGAACGCGCGTGCCGAGCTGCTGGCCAACATCGACATGTGGACCCAGGTCGCGGTGCTGTTCCTGCAACTCACCCTGACCGGAAAGATCATCCAGCGCTTCGGCCTCGGCGTGGCCCTGGCGATCCTGCCGGTCGCTACTGCACTCGGATTCATCGGACTGGCGATCTTCGGGTCGTTCATCGTACTGATTCTGCTTGAGGCTACCAACCGTGCAGTACAGCGCGGGATTACCCGACCAGCGCGTGAAGCACTGTTCACTGTCGTCAGCCGCGAAGAGAAATACAAAGCCAAGGCCTTCATCGACACCTTCATGTATCGCAACGGCGACCTCATCGGCGCACAGGCAGAAGGTGTGCTCCAACGGCTGGGCCTGGCCATGGGCGGCTTGCTCAGCATGGTGCTGCCGCTGGCACTGACCTGGGCCGCACTCGCTCTCTGGCTGGGACGCTCCCAGTCTCACTACGCCGCACAACAGGTCGCGAAATCTTCCAACGGAGCGCAAGGCAGCCCAGACCAGACAGTGGCGCAGGATGGTCAGCCGAGCGCTGTCGATAACAAGCCGCTTCACTGGAGTCATCAATGAACCCGACCGTTCGAATGCTCAGCAAGCTCGCTATCCTCGTGCTGCCCATCAGTGCGTTTGGCCAATCGTCCTCGTCTCCTGACGAGTGGTCTATCGGCGCCGGCACTGCGCTGACTGTCAGCCCCTATGCCGGAGAAGGCACGCGTGTGCAGCCCATCCCATTGATCCGTTACGAAGGGGAGCACGTTTTCCTGCGCGGACTTTCCGCCGGCGTTCACCTGCACGACTCGGACAGATTGACCTTCGATGCAATCCTGTCAGCCCGGCTTGATGGATTCGACCGTTCGGATCTCGGACGAGCCGAACTACGTGATAACGGGGTGAACCGCGACCTGCTGAGTGATCGCGATGACGGCGTCGATGCCGGCGTCCGTGCAACCTATCGCACGCTATACGGAGCTATCACGCTGGAAGCACTGCACGACATCTCCGACACCAGCGACGGATATGAGATATCACTCGACTATCGCTACACCTGGCATATCTCCCGTACCGCGATCATGGCCAATGCAGGGGCAAGCTGGATGTCCGCCGAACTCGCCAATTACTACTTCGGCATTCTCGACGAAGAGGTCTCGCGGGGTGTCGCCGAATATGCGCCAGGCTCTGCCGTCACCCCGCGCATCGGCGTGACGCTTAGCCACCCGATCAGCTCAAGCAAGTGGGCACTGCTCGGGGTATTGGAGTACCGACATCTGCCAAGTGAATTCAGAAACAGCCCACTGATGGAGCCTGATCATAACGGCATGGCGCGTATGAGCATTGGCCTGAGCCGGCACTTCTGAGCGGAGCAGACTCAAGCCTGCGTGAAAACGCCCCCTCCCCCAATGAGGCGCACGAACATGAAACTCGAGCACTGGATCACTCAATATTCGGTCAGTGGTGTCGGCGAAGACCCACGACCATCAATTGCCAATGGCTGGCCATCACCACTGCCGTTGGCCGGAGGCTATCGCGTGGTGTCGTTGACCTATCGATACCTCTCCTCTCATGAAATGATCGATCCCAAGGACAAGAAACGATGAACTGGTCCGAAGGTTATTTCACCGACGTCAACTACACGCATGGGTACTACAGGCAACTCAATCCCGCCCTACTGCGTTTGGCCGTACTCGCGGCAGGGTTCTCCCCCCCGCAGCATACTGAGTACAACTACCTGGAGCTGGGTTTCGGCCAAGGAGTCTCGGTCACCTTCCATGCGGCGGCGACTGGCGCTACTTACTGGGGCACCGACTTCAATCCGACCCATGTGGCAAACGCAAGGGAACTGACAGCCGCCTGCGAGGCGTGCACCCATTTGTCCGAGGAGTCGTTCTGCGAATTTGCCGCACGGGCTGACTTGCCAGAATTTGACTACATCGTCCTCCACGGCATCTGGAGCTGGATATCGGACGACAACCGAAACACCATCGTCGACCTGATCCGACGCAAGCTCAAAACCGGCGGCATCGTCTACGCCAGCTACAACGTTTACCCCGGCTGGGCACCTTACATTCCCATTCGCCAGTTGATGTCCCTGTTCAAGGACAAGGTTGGCGACATGACTGGGGCAGAGAGAAGCATCTCCGGAGCGGTGCAGTTCACCAAGGACGTGTTCACGGCCGCGGCGGACTACTACCGGGACGTTCCAGCGATGACCCGTCACCTGGAGACCCTGAACACCCGCGACACCAACTATATAGCCCATGAGTACCTCAACGCCGATTGGAAGATATCGACGTTCGCCGAGGTATCAGTCCAGCTCAGTGGAGCCAAGCTCACCTATGTGGGACCGACTCGCCTTCTGGAGCACATCGCACCGTTTCGCTTCACACCTGACGGGCAGAAGATTCTGAGCCAGATCGGCGACCCGGTGCTCAAGGAAACCACCAAGGACTTTCTTACCAACCAGATTTTCCGCTGCGATGTATACGTGAAGGGCGCACGCCGCATTCCTCACGGCGAGTTTCTCAGACTCTGGTCCGAACAACTGTTCGTACTGACCACGCACAAGAACGATCTGCCAAAAGAAATCGATCTGCCTCTGGGGAAAATCCATCTCCACGAGAAAGTGCCGCGTGATGTCATCAATGCCCTTTCCGAAAGCGACTATGCCCCGAAGACCATCGCGCGCCTCAAGGAACACCCGCAACTGGCTCCTGCGCGAATAGAGGAAATCATCGAGACGATGAATCTTCTGGTAGGCGCTGGCTATGCCAGTACTGCTCAGGTTCCCACGCCCGAAATTAGCGCTCGCTGTAAAAAACTCAACCGCCATGTGCGCGATCGCGCACTGCTCGTCCGGGAAATCGAATACTTGGCTTCCCCCATCACAGGCGGCGCGATCAACGTGCCCCACATCTGCTTGCTATTTCTCAATGCCATCGACGGCGGGCACAGCACGACACAGGACTTGACGCTGTATGTCTGGGAGTTCTTGCAGACCATCGGCGAGAGGATGCGCAAGAACGGCAAGCCGCTTGAATCCCGCGAAGACAACCTCGCCAGCATAGCGCCACTGGCCGAACGTTTTCTGACCTCGACTGTGCCCATGCTCAAGGCGTTACAAGCGATCTGAGCATGCGCATTCATTTACGGGGTTCGTAGATAGCCCTTTCACCGGTAAGGAAAAGACCATGATCAATTCGACAGACCGCTATCTTCCTCAAAGCAGCCGCTCGCAGATAAACAGCGAAGCTGGCAATTCTACCCATCCCGTTCGCTCCAGATGGCGCCACCACCTTGCCGCCCTCGTTGTGCTTTGTGCGCTCACCGTGGGCAGTGCACTGGCGCAGAACGCCCCAAAACCCGATTGGGGAACGGCCGATATACCCTCGCAGAAAGACCGCATTTTTCTGATCACTGGCGGCACCAGCGGGATGGGCTTCGAGGATGCCAAGGCCCTGGCGGCTGCCGGCGCCCAGGTCATCATCACCGCCCGCAACCTTCAACGAGGACAAGAGGCAGTAAAGCGCATCGAAGAAGAGGTACCGGATGCCAAGGTGCAATTCGAGCCCGTCGACCTGGCCGACCTTTCTTCGGTTCGTGCGTTGAGTCAACGTCTCGCCGGCTCACTGCCCCGAATCGACGGACTGATCAACAATGCGGCGATCATGGCGCCGGCCGAACGCGGCACGTCGGTAGATGGCCTGGAGATGCAGTTCGCCACGAACTATGCAGGGCATTTCGTTCTGACTGCAGAGTTGTTGCCCTTGCTGCGCAAAAGCGACGCCCCACGCGTGGTCACGCTGTCCAGCGTCGCCGTACACCGAGGCGGCATCAATTTTGATGACCTGCAATCCATGCAAATCTACGACCCCTATGCGGCCTATGCACAATCCAAGATGGCATGCCTGATGTTCGCATTCGAACTGCAGCGGCGCAGCGATGCCAATGGCTGGGGCATCCAGAGCGTAGCCGCCCATCCGGGTATCGCGGTTACCGAACTGGTCGCACGTGGTCCCGGCCTGGACAGCGACTCGGGACGTCGGTGGTTAGCGATGCGTGAGCACTTGCAGACCGCAGCACAAGGCGCAATTCCCACACTGTATGCTGCGACAGCACCAGAAGCTTTGGCTGGCGCTTATTACGGGCCAACTGGCGAGCAGGAGGTTCGAGGGCCACTTGGCCTGGCGACGATTCCTGACCAAGCCCTCGACAACGCAGCGGCAGCCCATCTATGGAATCTCACCGAAAAAATCACCAACACGAGCTTCCCCATGAGCGGCAACTGAATCCATAGCCATACGACAACATGCTGGATATCGTGCTTCGCATGCCTTCCGGATGCCGCAATATTCAGCTTTTACTCTTGAGGGACTTGATTATCGGCCTTTTTCAATATGGTTCAGCTCGTGCCATTCAGATAAAGCAGGATGGTCTGGCACTTTGCCCTGCTTGTTGATGTCATAAACCAGCTGTTCAATCCAGACGTTCTCTTATTCAAAGGGACTTACCAAATGCCCAGCCTTGCCCGACTCGCCGCCTTGCTCGGTGGCCTGGCCTTCTGTGTCTCAGCAATGGCCGCCGATGTGGATGCGGAAAGCTACGGTTATCCACTGGCCAACCCGTTCGAAGCGACCATCGCCACCACACCGCCCGAACTGCGCCCGACGCTGCCGGCCGACGGCGACATCAGGCAACGCGACTACTCGGTACGCCTGCGCCCGGACCGCGAATTCGAGCTGCTGGACAACTTCTGGCCGGTGACCAAGCTGCACTACCGCCTGGCCCAGCAGAAAGGCCGTGCACCGCTGATCTTCATCATCGCCGGCACCGGCGCGCACTACGCCAGCGGCACCACCGAGTACCTGAAGAAGCTGTTCTACGGCGCCGGCTTCCACGTCGTGCAGCTGTCATCGCCGACCAGCTATGACTTCATGGCCGCCGCCTCGCGTTCGGCTACCCCGGGCTACAGCCCGGACGATGCCGACGACCTGTACCGCGTGATGCAGGCCGTACGCGCCCAGCACCCGAAGCTGGAGGTCAGCGAGTTCCTGCTGACCGGTTACAGCCTCGGCGCGCTGCATGCCGCCTTCGTCAGCCAGATCGATGAAACCCGCCGCGCCTTCGATTTCAAACGCGTGCTGCTGCTCAACCCGCCGGTCAACCTCTACACCTCTATCAGCAACCTCGACAAGCTGGTGCAGACCAAGGTCCAAGGCATCGACAACAGCACCAACTTCTATGATCTGGTGCTGGGCAAGTTGACCCGCTACTTCAATGACAAGGGCTATCTGGATATCAACGACGCCATGCTCTATGACTTCCAGCAGTCAAAAGAGCGGCTCTCGGACGAACAGATGGCCATGCTCATCGGCACCTCGTTCCGCTTCTCGTCTGCCGATATCGTCTTCACCTCGGACCTGCTCAACCGCCGCGGCCTGATTACCCCGCGCGACTACCGCATCACCGAGAGCACCAGCCTCACGCCGTTCTTCCAGATGGCCCTGCGCTGCGACTTCGATTGCTATATCGCCGAGCAACTGATGCCCATGTGGCGTGCTCGCCACGATGGCGGCAGCCTCAACCAGTTGGTCGACAAGAGCAGCCTGTATGCGCTGGAGGAGTACCTCAGAGGCAGCGACAAGGTCTCGGTGATGCACAACGCCGACGACCTGATCCTCGGCCAGGGCGACATCGGCTTTCTGCGCCGCACCTTTGGCGACCGCCTGACCCTTTACCCGCGCGGCGGGCACTGCGGCAACCTCAACTATCGCGTCAACAGCGACGCCATGCTGGAGTTCTTCCGTGGTTAAACACAGCACGCTCATCATCGCCCTGCTGCTGGGCAGCGGGCAGGCACTGGCCGAAAGCAAGGTCGATGCCGACGGTTTCACCAACCCGCTGCAGAACCTGCAGTTCAACCCAGGACTGGATCAGCAGGAGTTCGAACGCGCCTCCAGTGACGCCCTGCAAGTCTATGACCCGCTGGAGTCGTGGAACCGCCGCGTCTACCACTTCAACTACCGCTTCGATCAATGGGTATTCCTGCCCGTGGTCGACGGCTACCGCTACGTCACGCCGAACCTGGTGCAAACCGGCGTGCACAACTTCTTCAACAACCTCGGCGAGATTCCCACGCTGGCCAACAGCGTGCTGCAGCTCAAGGGCAAACGGGCGATGAACAGCACCGCGCGGTTGCTGTTCAATACCATCCTTGGTGTCGGCGGTATCTGGGACCCGGCGACGAAGATGGGCCTACCCCGGTTTAGCGAAGACTTCGGCCAAACCCTGGGCTACTACGGCGTACCCGCAGGGCCTTATCTGATGCTGCCGCTGCTCGGGCCATCGAACCTGCGCGACACCGGCGGGCTGGTGGCGGACTACAGCCTGGAGAACGCGGTCAATTACCTCGATGTGGCCGACGCCAGTCGCAGCAATCCCGGCATCACCGCATTGCGCATCATCGACACCCGCGCCAATACCGGCTTCCGCTATGGCCAACTCAACTCGCCGTTCGAGTACGAGAAGATCCGCTACTTCTACAACGAGTCGCGCAAGTTGAAGATTGCCGACTGAGCCCTCGGCCATGCATCGAATTTATCGATGCATGGCCCGCAAATTTTCCACCCAAACATCGATTAAATGCGACTAGCATGGCGTTATTCCTACCTTTCAAGGAGCCCGCCATGACCTCGCAACGCCGCGTCATCAGCATCCAGCCTGGCCAACCCGCCTCAGACGGCGCCGGTGTGCGCCTCAACCGCGTGATCGGCGGACCGGGTCTGGAGCGCTTCGACCCCTTCCTGATGCTCGACGAGTTTTCCACCGACAACCCCGACGACTACATCGCCGGCTTCCCGCCGCACCCGCATCGTGGTTTCGAGACCATCACCTACATGCTCGAAGGGCGCATGCGCCATGAAGACCATCTGGGCAACGTCGGCCTGCTCGGCAGCGGCGGCGTACAATGGATGACCGCTGCGCGCGGCATCATCCACAGCGAGATGCCCGAGCAGGAGTCTGGCGCCATGCGCGGCTTCCAGCTGTGGCTCAACCTGCCAGCCAAGGACAAGTTGGGTGAAGCGGGCTACCGCGACATTCCAGCCACCGACATCCCGCGCATCAACACGGCGTCCGGCGCCGAGGTGGTGGTGATCGCTGGTGAATTCGATGACGGCGAGATCCGCCAGGCCGGCGCCGTGCAGCGGCCGCACACCCAGCCTCAGCTGTTCGACCTGAACCTGCCGGCCGGCAGCCAGGTTTCACCGCGCCTGGCCGATGGTCAGCGGGTCATGCTGTACGTTTACCAAGGCCTGCTCGAGCTGCCCGAGGCCAGTACACAACCGGTCAGCGCCGGGCGTCTGGTGCGGCTATCCGACGAGGGTGAGCTGCACCTGGCCAGCACCCATGGTGCGCGGGTATTGCTGATCGCCGGCACACCACTGAACGAACCCATCGTCCAGTACGGACCGTTCGTGATGAACAGCCGCGAGGAAATCGAGCAGGCCATGCGCGATTTTCGTGATGGTGTGCTGGCCTGATGAGCCTCAAGCGGAATGGGCGACCTCGGCCAACCCGAGAAAACGGCAGAGGTCGGCCTTGCGCGTCATCGCATCCTGATAACCCAACTCGATCAGTTCACTGCAATAACCAGGCTCGAACAACAGGTAACTGAGCACCCCCGCACCACCGGCCTTGGTCGCCCCCGGGCCGCGCAGAAACAGGCGCAGCGCCTTGGGCAACTCACGCTGATGGCGCGCGGCGATCTGATCCAGCGGCTGGCTCGGCGCGATCACCAGCACGTCCACCGGGTTCAAACCCAAGCCACGCGGACGCCGCTCCGGCGGCACCAGTGCGCTCATCTGGTTGAGCCGTTCGAGCAGCTCGATGTCCGTCTCCAGATTGTCGATAAAGGTACTGTTGAGCATATGCCCGCCGATCTGCGCCAGACTAGGCGGTCGCATGCTCGCCACCCGTGGCAGCGCGGCATCGGGTTCGAGCTGGGCATTGCCGCTGACACCGATCACCAGCACGCGGCTGGCCCCGAGATGCAGTGCCGGGCTGATCGGCGCCGCCTGGCGCACTGCGCCGTCGCCGAAATACTCGCGGTTGATCTTCACCGGCGGAAAGATCAGCGGGATCGACGCACTGGCCAGCAAATGGTCGAGCTGCAGACGCGTCGGTACACCGACGCGACGATGGCGGAACCAGGGATCGATAGTGGCGCGGCCCTGATAGAAGGTCACCGCCTGACCACTTTCGTAGCCGAAGGCAGTCACTGCTACCGCTCGCAGCTGGCGATGGCGCACGGCCGCAGCGATGCCGGAGAAGTCCAGCTCGCGCTCCAGCAATTCACGCAATGGCGAACTGTCGAGCAAGGCCACCGGAACATCGCGCCCCAGGCCAAGCAGGCTGTGGCCAATGAAGCGCGCCGCCTGCCGCAACACGCCCGGCCAGTCGCTGCGGTACACCATATGGGTGTGAAAGCCTTGCCAGACCGAAGTTAGGCGCCGCACGGCCTCGCCGAACTGCAGCGCGCCACAGGCCAGGCCAACAGCATTGATTGCCCCGGCCGAGGTCCCGACTATCACCGGAAAGGGATTGTGCGAGGCGTCCGGCAGTAGATCGGCGATGGCTGCCAACACCCCGACCTGATAGGCCGCCCGTGCCCCGCCACCAGAGAGGATCAGCCCGGTAACGGGCGTATCGGGACGGGCAATCACGGTCATCGAACGGTCCTGTTTTTCGTTGCAGTATAGATGCGCTACTTGCGCTTACCGTACAGCTTCGGCTCACCCTCGGGGCGCGTCTTGAAACGCCGATGCGCCCACAGGTACTGCTCCGGGCAGGCACTGACCACCTGTTCGATCCACTGATTGATACGCAGGCAATCGGCCTCCTCGCTCTCGCCGGGGAAACCTTCGAGCGGCGGATGGACCACCAGACGATAACCGCTGCCATCGGCCAGGCGCTGCTGGGTGAAAGGCACCACGCGCGCCTTGCCCAGGCGGGCGAACTTGGTGGTGGCGGTAACCGTGGCCGCCTGAATACCGAACAGCGGCACGAAGATGCTCTGCTTGCGGCCGTAATCCTGATCCGGCGCGTACCAGATCGCACGGCCGGCACGCAGCACCTTGAGCATGGCGCGAATGTCCTCGCGCTCGATGGCGCTGGCATCGAGGTTGTGGCGTTCGCGGCCACGACGCTGGATGTAGTCGAACAGCGGGTTGTCGTGCTCGCGGTACATGCCGTCGATGGTGTGCAACTGACCGAGCAGCGCGGCGCCGATCTCCAGGGTGGTGAAGTGCACGGCCATGAGGATCACGCCCTGCCCCTCGGCTTGCGCCTGCTGCAGATGCTCGAGGCCTTCGACATGCGCCAGTCGCGCCAGACGCGCCTTGGGCCACCACCAGCTCATGGCCATCTCGAAGAAGGCAATACCGGTGGAGGCGAAATTCTCCTTGAGCAGGCGCTCGCGCTCGGCAGCGCTCTTGTCGGGGAAGCAAAGTTCCAGATTGCGCGCAGCGATCTGCCGGCGCGAGATTGCCGTGCGGTACATCAGCCAGCCCAGTGCCCGCCCCAGTTTCAGCTGCAGGCCATAAGGCAGTTGCACCACCAGCCACAGCAATCCGAAGCCCAGCCACAGCGGCCAGAAGCGCGGATGAAGAAAATAGGCGCGAAAGCGGGGGCGATCCATGAGACGTTTCCGATCACTTACAAAGCCGCGCATTCTAACGCAGTTTTCCCGACCGGCTCGCTGGCATCACTGCCGCCGGAGCCGGTCACGACAGCGAATCGACAGCCAAGCCTTGCATCTTCCCAGCCTCGCTGACGCGCGCGGCTTGCGGCATGCGGGCTATCTCGTTATAAGTCCGGCATCTTTCGACTCGCCAGAAGGCCCATCGCACCACCATGAGCCAAGCCGACCTCCTCGCCCAAGACCCCGTATTCCAGCTCAAGGGCAGCATGCTCGCCATCACCGTGATGGAACTGGCGCACAACGATCTCGAACGCCTCGACGCGCAACTCACGGAAAAAGTCGCCCAGGCCCCGGCCTTCTTCAGCAACACGCCGCTGGTGCTGGCCCTGGACAAACTGCCGGAAGGCGAAGGTGAACTGGACCTGGCCGAACTGATGGCCGTCTGCCGCCGCCATGGCCTGCGCACCCTGGCCATCCGCGCCTCGCGGGAAAGCGACGTCGCCGCTGCCGAAGCCATGGATCTGCCGGTACTGCCGCCGTCGGGTGCACGCGAACGCCTCCTCGATCCAGCGCCAAAGAAAATCGAAGAAAAACCGGCCGAACCCGAGCACAAACCCAGTCGCATCATCACCAGCCCGGTGCGCGGCGGCCAGCAGATCTATGCCCAGGGTGGCGATCTGATCGTGCTGGCACCGGTCAGCGCCGGGGCGGAACTTCTCGCCGATGGCAACATCCATGTTTACGCGCCCATGCGTGGCCGCGCCCTGGCGGGCATCAAGGGCAACACCAAGGCACGGATTTTCTGTCAGCAAATGGGCGCCGAAATGTTGTCGATCGCCGGCCATTACAAGGTTGCCGAAGACCTGCGCCGCGACCCGCTGTGGGGCGATGCAGTGCATGTCAGCCTGTCGGGTGACGTGTTGAACATCACCCGCCTTTAACGGATACTGCGGCCACTTTTTACGGACACAAAAAAGGCATCTGGAAGCCTCGAATGGCTGACGGATTCCCGCGTTTTATTCATTTTTTGGGGTGAATCACCTTGGCCAAGATCCTCGTAGTCACTTCCGGCAAAGGTGGCGTCGGTAAAACCACCACCAGCGCTGCCATCGGTACCGGCCTCGCCCTGCGCGGGCACAAGACCGTCATCGTCGACTTCGACGTCGGCCTGCGTAACCTCGACCTGATCATGGGCTGCGAACGCCGCGTGGTGTACGACTTCGTCAACGTCGTCAACGGCGAAGCGACCCTGACCCAGGCCCTGATCAAGGATAAGCGTCTCGAGAACCTCTACGTGCTGGCCGCCAGCCAGACCCGTGACAAGGACGCGCTGACCCAGGAAGGCGTCGAGAAGGTCATCACCGAGCTGTCGCAGAATTTCGAATACGTGGTCTGCGACTCGCCAGCCGGCATCGAGAAAGGCGCGCACCTGGCGATGTACTTCGCCGACGAAGCCATTGTCGTGACCAACCCGGAAGTGTCCTCGGTACGTGACTCCGACCGTATGCTCGGCCTGCTGGCGAGCAAATCGCGCCGCGCCGAGAAAGGCGAAGAACCGATCAAGGAGCACCTGCTGCTCACCCGTTACAACCCCGAGCGCGTCACCAAGGGCGAGATGCTTGGCGTCGAAGACGTCGAGGAAATCCTCGCCATTCGCCTGCTCGGCGTGATCCCCGAATCCCAGGCCGTGCTCAAGGCATCCAACCAGGGTATCCCGGTCATCCTCGATGACCAGAGCGATGCCGGCCAGGCCTACAGCGACGCAGTCGATCGCCTGCTCGGCAAGGACGTGGCGCACCGCTTCCTGGATGTGAAGAAGCAGGGCTTCCTGCAGCGCCTGTTTGGAGGTCGAGAATGAATATTTTTGACTTCTTGCGTTCGCGCAAGAAGGAAACCACCGCATCCATCGCCAAAGAGCGCCTGCAGATCATCGTTGCCCACGAACGTGGTCAGCGCAGCCAGCCGGACTACCTGCCTGCCCTGCAGCAGGAGCTGGTGGAAGTGATCCGCAAGTACGTCAACATCGAATCGGATCAGGTCCAGGTCGCCCTGGAAAACCAGGGCAGTTGCTCGATCCTGGAGTTGAACATCACTCTACCGGACCGTTGATCGAGGCCGGTTGCGCTCACGGCGGCTTCGGCCGCCGTGTTCGTTTGTAGTCATCGATAGCCTGCAGGAGCGAGCTCTGCTCGCGAATATCGGTAACCTGCATTTTTCGCGAGCAGAGCTCGCTCCTACCAGACCGTTGCGAACGCTCATGCCGCTAAGCCAGATCGAAATTCTCCACCAGGACGCCGCCCTGCTGGTGATCAACAAGCCCACCCTGCTGCTGTCGGTGCCCGGCCGCGCCGATGACAACAAGGATTGCCTGGTCACCCGCCTGCAGGAAAACGGCTACCCGGAAGCGCGCATCGTCCATCGGCTGGACTGGGAAACCTCCGGCATCATCGTCCTCGCTCGCGACGCCGACAGCCACCGAGAGCTGTCCCGGCAGTTCCACGACCGTGAAACCGAGAAGGCCTATACCGCCCTGTGCTGGGGCCAGCCGCAGGCCGACAGCGGCAGCATCGACCTGCCGCTGCGCTACGACCCGCCGACCAAACCACGTCATGTGGTCGATCACGAACTGGGCAAACATGCTCTGACCCACTGGCGCGTGCTCGAGCGCTGCGGCGACTGGTGCCGGGTCGAACTCACGCCCATCACCGGGCGCTCGCACCAGTTGCGCGTGCATATGCTGTCCATCGGCCATCCGCTGCTGGGCGACCGTCTCTACGCTCACGAACAGGCCCTGGCCGCCCATGAGCGCCTGTGCCTGCACGCCAGCATGCTCGCCCTAACCCACCCGCAAACCGGTGAGCGCATGCGTTTCGAGTGCCCCGCGCCGTTCTGATCTGTCGCCTGCGCCGAGGGCAGCCCGATGCCTGCCCTCATCCATCTCCCGTTTCGGCACGCTCAGCCACCCGACATGGAAGGTGTGAGCATCGGTAACACTGCCTGCGCGAACCAGAAGAAAGTTGGCTTTACAGACAAGCCAGCGCTGCCAATCCTGCTATCGGGCATGGTCCTGTTGCGACCGCTTTCAGAAGGACGACCGCCCTCTGATTGCCCGGAACAGAGCCCTATGGCGTCGGCTCTGGGAAGTGCCTGACAAGGCGATGCTCAGTGGTTCATCGACATGGACGCAGGCAGTGGCATCGGGATGCTCGAAAACAATAACGAAGAACAGCTCATCCAGTTGCAGCACATTGGCAAGCACTACCGGCTTGCCGACACGGCACTGCCCGTCCTGCAGGACGTGAATCTGCTGATCGAACGCGGGGACAGCTGCGCCCTCATCGGCCGTTCCGGCTCGGGCAAGAGCACCCTGCTCAACGTGCTCGGCCTGCTCGACCTGCCCGATACCGGCAACTACCGCCTCAATGGCATCGACGTCGCCCAGGCCAACCCGGACCAGTTGGCCGCCCTGCGTAACCAGCTGATCGGTTTCGTCTTCCAGAGCTTCAACCTGCTTCCCCGCCTCAGCGCACTGGACAACGTCGCCTTGCCCCTGACCTATCGCGGCATCGCGCCCGGCCAGGCGCGCGAACAGGCGCACGCCATGCTCGCCAGGGTCGGCCTGGGCGAACGCAGTGAGCATCGCCCCGCCAGCCTGTCCGGTGGCCAGCGCCAACGCGTCGCCATCGCCCGCGCGCTGGTCGGCAAGCCTGCACTGATTCTCGCCGACGAACCGACCGGCAATCTCGATGCCAGCACAGCCCAGGAGATCATGACGTTGCTGCTCGAGCTCAACCGCGAGCAAGGCGTGACGCTGATCGTGGTCACCCATGACCCGCTGATCGCCAACCGCCTGGCGCGCCAGGTCGAGGTGCACCAGGGGCTGCTGCGCGAGGCCGGCGCAGCATGAGCCCGGCCATGCCGTTGAGTACCGGGCCGAGCGCCGCACAGATACTGGTCGAGGCGCTGAACAGCCTGCGCATGCTCGGTCGGCGCTCCTTGCTGGCCCTGCTGGGCATCGTCATGGGCAGTTGCTCGGTGGTGGCCCTGCTCAACATCGGCGGCAATGCCGCCGCGCAATCGATAGCGATCTTCCGCAACCTGGGCAGCGATACCCTGGTGCTGCAGCTGCCACCACAACCCACCGGGCGCGACGGCCTGCCCCTGCGTCTGAGCGTGGAAGCGCTGGGTCGACAAACCCCGGCCGTCGCCAGCCTGTCTCCGGTGATGACCTATGGCGCACCGGCGATCTTCCACGGACGGATCGGCAACGCCAACATCATCGGCGCCGACCCGGCACTGTTCGAGGCCGCGCGTCTGGATATCGCCAGCGGCCGGTCGCTGTCGGGGTTCGATCGCAAGGAAGCCTATGCGGTCATCGGCGCCTCGCTGGCACAGACCCTGAGCCTGCCGGACGATCCGCTGCAACCGGGTGATCAGTTACGCCTGCAGTCCTATCAATTCAGGGTCGTCGGCATTCTCCAGGAAGGTGCCCCCGGCATGCTCCTGCCGTTCAATGCCAACGAAACGCTGTTCATCCCCATGGAGGGCATGACGCGCATCAATCCCGTGCCACAGATCAGCCACGTTGTGGCCCGCGCCAACAGCGCCGAAGAAGTCATCCAGGCCGGCGAGCAATTGCGCCAGGCTCTCACCCAGCGCATCGCTGGGGATGCTCCGGTTACCCTGATCTTTGCGCAGCAGATCCTCGAGGGCATGCAACAGCAGACCCGAACCTTCACCTACCTGCTGGCAGCGCTCGGCGTCGTCTCGCTGATAGGTGGTGGCGTAGGCGTGATGAACGTGATGCTGATGAACGTCAGCGAACGCCGCCGGGAGATCGGCGTGCGCCTGGCCCTGGGCGCACGGCGCAGAGATATCCGCAACCTGTTCCTGGTCGAGGCCGTGGCCTTGACCAGCGTTGGTGCACTGCTGGGCGCCGTTCTCGGCATGCTGGGAGGCTGGGGCTATGCGCAGCTGTCTGGCTGGGCATTCTTTCTGGCTCCCGGCGCGCTACCCCTGGGCATCTGCAGTACTGTGCTGGTCGGCCTGTTCTTCGGTATGCATCCGGCCATCGCCGCCTCACGCCTGCAACCGGTAGAGGCGCTGCGCGATGAATAGGCGACTGGCGCTCGGCGCACTCCTCATCGTCACCCTCAGCGCCCCAGCACAGGCATGGCGGGAAGAACCCTTGCGCCCGTCGGCACCCAGCATGCCCAACCCGGCGCCAGCAGAACTGCTCAGCGAACAGATGGCCGACCTGTCGCTGGTCGACGCCGTGTTTCTCGGGCTGCGCAACAACCGCTCGATCAAGAGCGCCTATCTCTGGCGCATCGCCGACAAGTTCGACCTGCGGGTATCGGAGGACGCGTTCAACCCCAAACTGTATCTCTCCAACAGCTACCGAGCCTCGCGGGGGCATGCCGATAGCCAGCGTGCGGGTCAGTTCGGCGCCACAGCGACCTTGCTGGGAGAATACGGCACCGTGGTCAGCCTCGGCTGGAGCAAGTACCACACGCAAGCCAACCAGGCGGGCTGGCGCCGCAACGACGGCGTCGACTTCAGCATCATCCAGCCGCTGCTGCGTGGCGGCGGGCGCGACGTCACCACCGCGCCACTGCGACTCGCGCAACTGACCGAAGAGGCCAACAGGCTCGGCCTCAAGGCTGGCATCTCGCAGACCGTCGCGGCGATCATCTTCGCTTACCGCGAGCTGCTGCGCGCCCAGGAGCAGCTGGACATCGCCAGGGCCGCCCTGCAGCGTTCGCAGGAGCTGTTGAGCGTCAACCAGGCGATGATTGAGGCTGGGCGGATGGCGGAGTTCGAGGTGGTGCAGACCGAAGCCAGCCTGGCCAGCCAGGAGCTTGGCGTCGAGGAAGCAGCCAATCTGGTCGACCGCAGCCGCCTGGAGCTGCTGCGCCTGCTCGCGCTGGACCTCTCCTCGCCAGTGCGGGCAACCGATGCCCTGCACGCTGAAGCGATCGAGATCGACCCCGGCCAGGCCATCAGCCTGGCCGAGCGACAGCAACCCGACTTTCTGCGCCAGTTGATCATGCGCCAGCAGGCGGACATCAACCTGCTGGTCGCCAAGAACCAGAGCCTCTGGGATCTGTCGCTCGAAGTCGGCGCCAATCAGGCTCGAGATCGTTACGGCTCGACTTATGGCAGCGGCGCAGATCGCAGCTGGGACAGCTATGCCGGCATCCGGCTCGACATCCCTATCGGCGATCTGAGCAGGCGCCAGGGGGAAGTCCACGCCCGGATCAACGTCGAAGATCAGCAACTGCAGTTGGCCGATGCCCGGCAGGCTCTGATCCGCAACGTCAAGGATGTCATACGTGATGTAAGCACCCGCTGGCGCCAGTACGAAATCGCCCAGCGTGGCGTGGAACTGTCCAAGCGCAAGCTGGCGATCGAACGGGACAAGCTGGCCGCCGGGCGCTCCAGCAACTTTCAGGTGCTGAGCTTCGAAAGCGATCTGCAGAACGCCGAGAACGCTCGCCTCAACACCGTGATCGCTTACCTCAACGCGCAGACGCAGCTGGACCTGACCCTGGGCATGACGCTGGAAAGCTGGGACATCATTCTCAATGACCACTAAGCGCAAACACTGGCGCGTACCGCGCCTGATGATCACCGGACTCGCACTGCTGGCGGGCATCGCAGCGCTGTCGTTCCAGATCCAGCCACGCGCCACTGCCGAACCGCCATCCGGGCAGTGGCTGGCCGTGCAGCCGAGCAACCTGGAGCATCGCATCGGCCTGGTCGGCCGCATCGAACCAGCGCGCACCATCAGCATCAGCGCTCCGTTTGACGGCAACGTCGCCAACAACCTCGTCGAACCCGGGCAACGGGTCGTCAAGGGCGAACGTTTGCTCAGCATGGATGCCAGCGAGCTGGAGGTGCAGGTACGTGATGCCCTCTCCACGCTGCTCAAGGCCCGTCGTACGGTGCGCGAACTTCAGGACTGGGAGGCGGGACAGGAGGTAAGCCGGGCACGGCGCGCCTTGCGCAGCGTGCAGATGGGCCTGGACGGCAACGAACAGAAACTCAAGGACACACGCTCCCTGCATGAGCGAGGCATCGTTGCCCGCAACGAACTGGAAGAGCTGGAACGACAGACGCAGCTGCAGCGCCTCGACCTGCAGGCCGCGGAGGCGGAGCTGCAAGCCGTGCTCGAACGCGGCCGCGGCGAGTACCGGCAGATCGCCGAGATGGAGCTGGCCAATGCCGAGGTCAAGCACGCGGCCCTGAGCCGACAGTTGGCCTCAGGAGATATCCTCGCGCCGTTCTCCGGCATAGTCGTGCAGGCCCCCGGCATAAGCGCCGAAGAGGCAGCTAAAGGCCCGGTGCAGACAGGCAGCCGAGTCAGCCAGGGCCAGCCCCTGTTCGGCCTCGCCAGTATCGAGGGGCTGCGCGTCATTGCCCGAGTCGCAGAACTGGACGTCAACCAGTTGAAAGAAGGCCAGCCGGTCGACGTTACCGGCGACGGTTTCGATGGCCAGCACCTGCAAGGCAAGGTCATGGTGGTGGGCGGCCAGGCCCTCGGCGGTAGCGTGCCCGGCGGCAGCTCCCAATTCGAAGTCGTGGTGAGCATCCCGGAACTGGATGAAGCGCAGATGCGCCAGGTCAGGCTGGGCATGAGCGCCAAGCTGAGCATCCTCACCTATCACAATCCCGACGCGCTCGTGGTGCCCAGCGCCGCAATGCGTCGAGCCGGAGACAAGTGGCTGCTCGACTACCGCAGCGCCCCCGAGCATCCCGTCAGCGTGGTCGAAGTCGAGGCCGGACGCTCGATGCCTGATGGGCTGGAAGTCTTCGGGCTCGAGCCCGGTTACGTACGAGTCCCAAACTGAGCACACCGCCCCCATCCATTGGTATGGATCGGCGACAGGCGGTGTGTAGCTTCTTCCCGGTTACTCACAGCTGATCGATCAGTCAGCAGTCCTACCCATCCTTGGCTGGGGTTTTCTTTCGCCACGGAAGATTACCTTAGAGGCAGACAACGAGCCCGCCGATTGCACCGCACGGTCTGCATATCGCTCAACTCGAATGGTCCTGCCAACACATAACGGGGAGCTTGAACCAGATGGAACTGCTCGCTAGGCAACTCTTCATCCGCTCCTGTTTTCTGTCTGGGCGCAATCACGTCACGCCTCGGCATGTTGTGGCCTCCCACTCTATTTCTTCAGCCATTACACCCGGCAAGAAATAAGGACGTTTCACCGCGATTCGGCGAACTTTTACTTCGCCTGCAAAACAGCCAACTGCATGCACATGACGACACCTGCATGAAGTTAGCTGTATCCCGAGCGCCTGCCTGAAAAAACACTCGGGACTGTTCGGGAAGTTCGGGCTGGAAGAGATAGGTCGGTGTTTTGTTGTGCATCTCGTAACAGCCATACATACAACAACAATCTGTTAGTGAGGAAACAATGAAAAACAACAAACTGGTTAGTGTCATCGGTGCTCTGGCAATTGGCCTGGGTATTTCCGGTATGGCCTCGGCGGCCACCATCACGGGCAGCTCTCCGTTCACCGCAACTGGCACCATCGGCGTTTCGGGGCCCTCGTCCTTTGGCGCAACGGTCAACTGCAGCGTCGTCTTCAACGGCACCATCAACGCCGGCGGGGCCAGCGCCAACATCAACACCGTGACCGTCAGTGGTAGCGGCCTGTGTGCCCTGCCGACCATCACCGGCCTGCCATGGACACTGACTCCCAGCACCACCACCGACGGTGGCGAAACCTGGCTCGGTACCGTATCCGGCGTCGGCTTCACCATCGCCGGCTCCCCGCCCCTGATCCCGGCCTCCAACTGCGCAGGCCCGACCACCATCAACGTGCAATGGACCAACTCCAATAACACCCTGCGCGTCACCTCCGCACAGGCACTGGCGGGCAACTGCAACATCCGCTCTCTGAATGTTCAGGCGCCGGCCATTTCGGTCAACTGATAGTTGCACGCAGTAATAACCCGCGTCCGCATTGAATCGTTCAATAACGACGCGGGTTATTGGAAGTAATGAAGTTCTCAGACAAAAGAGATCAGCCATGCGCAATAAAAATAATATTCTCTCTGCCAAAACACACCGCACTCTGTGGATTGCCGCCATGGCAGGTTCCATGTTGGCCGCTTCTCAGGTTCAGGCGGGCGCCTTCGGTGTCCCGACCTACGGCACGCCAGGCTGGGGCCGAGCATTCGCTGGCGGGTCGATGTGGAAGAACGACCCCAGCGCCGCCTTCAACAACCCTGCCGCCATGGCGTTCATCGGCCATAACGTCGCTCAGGTGTCCGTGCACCATGCGCGGGTCAGCCTGAAGTACAAAGGCAACGTCTACGACCATCAGGGCGACCCGCGCTCGGATCGCGACCTGGAATTTGACCCGGCCGGCAACCCGACCGGCAACATCATCGATAACGGTCCCATCACCAACGATGGCGGTCAGGGTGGTTTCGGCAAGGCGCTGCCCACCAGCTTTCTGGTCATGCCGATCAACGACCGATTGAGCTTCGGCCTGAGCCAGGTGGTGCCCATGGGCGCGCAAACCACCTGGGATGGAGACTGGAAAGGTCAGGACTTCGCGGTGGATACCAAGATAGAGACCGTCGGTCTCACCGGCTCCCTGTCCTTCAAGGTCAACGAAGCCTTTGCCGTCGGCGGTGGCGTCATCGTCCAGCACACCAAGGGCTTCATCAGCCAGAACCTCGATCTGCTGGCAGCTGCCGGCACGCCATCGTCCCAGTTACCGCTGGGCCTGCCGCCAGGAATCAGCGACGCACTGATCCGGGTGAAGGTGGACAACACCTCCTTCGGCTGGTTTGCCGGTGTCGCGTGGAAACCTACCGAGCGCGACACTCTGGGCCTCAACTACCACGCCCGCATTCGCAACAAGCTCGAAGGGGACTACAACATCCATGCGGATCAATATTCCTATGATCTGATGACCAACCCGCTGTTTCCTCCGGTATTCGGCGATGCGACCGCCATCGAACTGGCCTTCCCCGGCCTGAACCTGAACCCGGACGGCGCCGATGCCAAGTCCCGTCTGGATGTACCTGCAAGCGCCACGCTGGACTGGGTCCACGAGTTCAACGACCGCTTCTCGTTGGGTGCCAGCGTTACCTGGACACAATGGTCATCGTTCAAGGAACTCAAGCTCGAATCCAACGGCAACACCCTGGTGGTCATTCCCTACGACTACAAGGACACCTGGATGTACTCGATCGGCGGCGATTATCGCGTCACCGAGCAGCTCACCCTGCGTGCCGGCGTGGCCCTGGATCAGACGCCAACCCGCAACTCCACCCGTGACGCGCGAATTCCCGATGGCGACCGCACCTTCGTCTCCTTCGGTGGCAGCTACCGCTTCGCGTCCGAGCCAAACCTGAGCATCGACGCGGCCTACTCCCACCAGTTCGTCGACAAGGCGCGGCTGCGCACCGTCAACCAGGATCGCCTGGGCGGCGCCAGCATGGATGGTGAAGTGAAAGCCAAGGGTGACGTGTTCAGCCTCTCAGCCACCTACAAATTCTGATTTGCAGCGTACGGATACCGACAGATCGGGGCTCTGTCGGTATCCGTTTTTTTGCTCCGGGCACCCGTCACCTGATACTGCCGCCCCTCACGCAATATTGCCGTTCTCTATCCGGGCCATGCACGCGCCGCTCTGCCAAGAACAGGCAAAACGGTTACACTGCGCCATCGCTGTCCGGAGTGATACATGCGCGAAGAACTGATTCAAGGCCTGCTCGATTTTCTCAACGCCTCGCCGACCCCTTTCCATGCCACCACCAGCCTGGCCATGCGCCTGGAAGCCGCCGGTTATCGTCACCTCGACGAGCGCGCGACCTGGCACACCGAAGCTGGCGGCCGCTATTACGTAACCCGCAACGACTCCTCGATCATCGCCTTCAAGCTCGGTAAGCGTCCGGCCGTAGATGGCGGCATTCGCCTGGTCGGCGCGCATACCGACAGCCCATGCCTGCGCGTCAAGCCAAACCCGGAGCTGCAGCGCCAGGGCTTCTTCCAGCTCGGCGTGGAAGTCTACGGCGGCGCCCTGCTCGCCCCCTGGTTCGACCGCGACCTGTCGCTGGCCGGCCGCGTGACCTACCGCCGCGACGGCAAGGTCGAGAGCCAGTTGATCGATTTCTACCAGCCCATCGCCGTGATTCCCAGCCTGGCCATTCACCTCAACCGTGAGGCCAACCAGGGCTGGGCGATCAACCCGCAGAATGAGCTGCCGCCGATCCTGGCCCAGCTCGCCAGCAGCGAAACCGCCGATTTCCGCGCCCTGCTCGCCGAACAGCTGGCCATGGAACACGACTTCAACCCGGACGCGGTGCTGGATTACGAGCTGAGCTTCTACGACACCCAGAGCGCCGCCATCGTCGGCCTCAACCAGGACTTCATCGCCAGTGCACGCCTGGACAACCTGCTGTCGTGCTACGCCGGCCTGCAGGCGCTGATCGACGCGGACGACGAGGAAACCTGTGTACTGGTCTGCACCGACCACGAAGAAGTCGGCTCCTGCTCGGCCTGCGGCGCCGACGGCCCCTTCCTCGAGCAGGTGCTGCGCCGCGTGCTGCCAGACGGCGACGCCTTCGTCCGCACCATTCAGCGCTCGCTGCTGGTGTCGGCCGACAATGCCCACGGCGTGCACCCCAACTATGCCGACAAGCACGACGGCAACCACGGCCCCAAGCTCAACGCCGGCCCGGTGATCAAGATCAACAGCAACCAGCGCTACGCCACCAACAGCGAGACCGCCGGTTTCTTCCGCCACCTGTGCCTGGAAAACGAAGTGCCGGTGCAAAGCTTCGTGGTGCGCAGCGACATGGCCTGCGGCTCCACCATCGGCCCGATCACCGCCAGCCAGCTCGGCGTGCGCACGGTCGACATCGGCCTGCCCACCTTCGCCATGCACTCGATTCGCGAACTGGCCGGCAGCCACGACCTGGAGCATCTGGTGAAAGTGCTGACCGCCTTCTACTCCAGCCATGAACTCCCTTGAGGTTCTGAGACGCGATGATCGAACATATCCGCAACAGCCTGCAGGAAGCCCAGCGCGCGCTGGAGGCCTTCCTCGCCAACGAACAGACCCTGGGCAATATCCAGAAGGCGGCCGAACTGCTGATCGCCAGCTTCGAGAACAAGGGCAAGGCGTTCTCCTGCGGCAACGGCGGCTCGATGTGCGATGCCATGCACTTCGCCGAAGAGCTGACCGGCCGCTACCGCAACAACCGTCCCGGCATCGCCGCGGTGTCGATCAGCGACCCCAGCCACATCAGCTGCGTGGCCAACGACTTCGGCTACGACTTCATCTTCTCGCGCTACATCGAGTCCCACGGTCGCGAAGGTGACGTGCTGATCGCCATCAGCACCAGCGGCAAGAGCCCCAACGTGGTCAAGGCCGCCGAAGCCGCCAAGGCGCTGGGGGTGAAAGTGATCGCCCTGACCGGCAAGCCCGGCTCGCTGCTGGAGAGCCTGGCCGACGTGTGCATCTGCGCCCCCGGCGGCGACTACGCCGACCGCGTGCAGGAGCTGCACATCAAGACGCTGCACATCCTCATCGAACTGATCGAGCGCAAGCTGAGCCCGCAGAACTACGCCTGAACCCGGGCGCCCCGCTCGCTAGCGGTCGATCACCTGCCCACGCATCGGCGCCAGGCGCGCCAGCAGGCGGTTCTGCGCCGGCGTCGGCACGCCCTCGGCCTCCATGGCGTCCTGCAGGTGCTCGACCAGGGCGTTGAAGTCGCTGGGGGTCAGGCGCAGGCCCTTGTGGCTCTCCTCCATGCTGTCGCCGGTGTAGACGCAGGGGCCACCGCTCTCGAAGCACAGCTGCTCGATCAGCTTCTCGCGCAGACGCTCGATGTCGATGTCGAGAAAATGCCGGGCGATGCGCGGATCGCGCGCGGAGCCCAGCAGCATGCCTTCGACGATCCGCACGATACCGGGCTCCTCGCCCAGGGCGCGGTACAGGCCATCGTCGCGCGGCGCCTGCTGGGCGCAGGCCGCCAGCAGCAGCGGCAGGCAGAGCATGGCCAGGCGCATGTTCAGAAACTCCCCTGCACGGACAGGTAGACACCGTCCTGGTTGTCCAGCGTGGCGATCTCGCCGAGCCGCGCGTAGGCCAGCACCACAGCCAGGTTCTTGCTCGGGAAGTAGCCGACGAACAGATCGGCCCAGTCGCTCTCGCCGGCAAAGCTCAGGTTGTCGGGTTTTTCCCGATATTCGATACCCACTGCCCAGTGCCGATCCAGCAGCACCGCCACCGAGCCTTCCTTGAGCCAGGAATGGCGGTCGCGACGGTCGCCACCGAAGCCCAGCAGGCCCAGTTCGTTGGCCCGGCTGTAGCGCAGGTTGGCGTTGAGCAGCAGGTTGTAGCCGAAAGCACCGCCGAGGATCAGCCGGCTGGCCGCCAGGTAGCCTTCGCTGTCCTCGCGGCGCTGCGCGCCGACCAGGCTGGGCACCAGGAAGTCGCGCTGACGCTTGTGCTGCAGGCCGAGGGAAATCTGCGGCAGGCGATCATAGATCAGGTCGCCGGCCAGGCGCAGCTTGAGGCCGAGCACGTCCTGGCTGAGGCTGTTGTCCGGCAGGCGCAGGTCGCGCGCCAGGGTGCCGAGGTCGAAGCGCTGGCGCGCGTAGGACAGCTCGATGCGGTTGCCGTAAGCCGCCGCCACGCCGGCCACGTCGAGGCGGTAGTCGCCGGTTTCGACACGGGTGGCAAACACGTCCGCGCCCCATTCGCCGCGCTCGCCGTAACCGGCCAGCACCGCCCAGGGCATGATCCCGCCGCCGGCGGCGCCCTCGAGGCTGGTGGCACCGCCGGTGGCCAGCAAGCGGCCTTCGCCGGCACCAGCCAGCCCGGCGTACAGGCACATTCCCAACAGACAGGCGAGTCGCATGCTTCAGTGCACCTTGGCCAGGGGGGGACGATAGGGCTGTGCCAGCCAGGCCTCGAAGGCCTCGGCGGCCAGCGGCCGACTGATCAGGTAGCCCTGCGCGGTGTCGCAGTGCCAGCGCTGCAAAAGATTCAGGCCGGACGCCAGTTCGACGCCCTCGGCCACCACCTTCAGGCCCAGGCTGTGGCTCATTTCGATGGTGGAACGAACGATCACCGAGTCCTCGCTGTGGTCGTCCAGCTCACGGATGAAACTCTGGTCGATCTTCAACTCCTGCACCGGCATGCGCTTGAGCTGCGCCAGCGAGGAATAGCCGGTGCCGAAATCGTCCACCGACAGGCCGATGCCGTAGCCGCGCAAGCCGTGCAGTACCTGCAACGCGCGCTCGGGATCGAGCATCACGCCGCTCTCGGTGATTTCGAAGATCAATTGCTCCGGCGCCACCCGGTAGCGTGCTAGCAGTGCGCCAACGCGCCCCGGCAGCTCGGCGTCAAGCAGGTCTGCGGTAGAGATGTTCAGTGACAGCTGTACCCAGACGCCGCGCCCGTCCCACTCCTGCAGCTGGCGCATGGCCTCCTCGATGACCCAGGCGGAGAGCAGCTGGATACTGCCGGTGCGCTCGGCCAGCGGAATGAATTCACCGGGCGAGACCATGCCCAGCTGCGGATGCTGCCAGCGCAGCAGCGCCTCGGCCTGGCGCACGAGGCCCTCGCGGATGTCCAGCTTGGGCTGGTAGTGCAGCAGCAGCTGGCCCTGCGCGGCGGCGTGGCGTAGATCGCGGATCAGGCGGATCTGCCGCTGCTGGGCGGCGTCGCGGCCCTGCTGGTAGAGCTGCAGGCGCCCGGAATGCTGGGCGGCGTCCTGCATGGCGATGCGCGCACGACGCAGCAGATCGTCCGGTGTGTCGCCGTCGGCCGGGTAGGCGGCGATACCGATACGGCAGTCCAGGGCGACGTCCAGGGTGCCGATGCGCAGCGGCTTGAGCAGCAGCTGATGGAGACGGTCGGCACTGGCCACTGCACTGCTGCCGTCGCACTGCTCCAGCAGCAGGAGGAACTCATCACCCACCAGGCGCGCCAGGCTATCGCCGGGGCGCAGGGTCGCCTGCAGGCGCCGGGCCAGCTGCTGCAGGGCCAGGTCGCCGCCGCCCTGGCCACAACTCTCGTTGATCGCGGCGAAGTTGCCCATACCCAGGTACAGCAGCGCCGTGGGCCGCCCGGCGGTGATCGCGCTGCCCAGCCGCTCCAGCGCCAGGGTGCGGTTGGGCAGACCGGTCAGCGCATCGTGCAGGGCGTTGTGCGCCAGCTGCCGCTCGCGCTCAGCGATGCCGCGCTGCATGTCATTAACCGCCAGCGCCAGCACGCCCAACTCGTCGCTGCGGGCCAGGGCCACCGGCTGTTGATAGTCGCCACGGCCGATGCGCTGGGCGGCAGCGGCCAGCTCGCGCACCGGCCGCGACACGCTGCGTGCCAGCAACAGCGCGCCGACCAGCGAGGCGAGCATGGCCCCCAGGCTGATCAGCAGGATGCGCCGATCCAGTTGTGCGAACGCCGCCTCGGCCTCGCCGAGGGACTTGTGCAGCAGCGCCTCGACGCGATAGCCGGGGCCGCTGGCCAGTTGCAGATGCTGGCCGAAGTAATGCTCGCTGCCGCCGTCGAGACGCTGCGGCATCGCGCCGACGGCCTTCATCTGCGCTTGCAGCAGGGCCTGGGCGCTGGCCGGCAGGGTACTGATCCAGGTCGGCGCCGCACCGTCGCGACTGGCCATCAGGCTCAGCTCCAGGTGGGTCAGCTCGCGCAGCTGCACGGCGAATTCGCGGTCCACGGCAAAGCCCATCAGCACTCGAGCGATCGGCAGCGGTGCGCTCACCGTGGCATCCACCAGCAGGTAGATTTGCCTGCCGATGGGCAGCAGGAACAGCTGCGCCCCGTCGCGCTGTGGCAGCTGCAGCTGGCCGTCGAGACGGGCCAGCGCCTCGGCGTCGATGTCCGGGTCGGTGCTCACCTGCAGGCTGCCGTCCAGCCCCAGCAGGAACACCGCGTCGGCGTTGATGCGCGCGCCCTGGTTGGCCAGTGCCGAGCGGATGGTCGGCGCATCGCCGCTGGCCACCGCCTCCTTGAAGCCGAAATCGGCCGCCAGTACCTGGGCGGCCTGCTGCAGTTGATCGCTGCGCAGCGCCAGCAGTTGCTCGAAGACGAGGCTGCCGACGTTCAGCTGCTCCTGCGCCTGGGCGCGCACTGCGGCATCGGTGGCGGCCTTCACCGCGACATAGAGAGCGCCGATTACCACCAGCAACAGCAGGATGAGGACGCCGCTGATACGCGCCTGGAAGCTACTGCGCAGCATCTTCGGCGGCCTTCCTGAAAGCCTCACCGAACGCGCTCGGCGCCGGCGGCGCGGGCGGCTCGGCAGGGCCGCTGCTGGCCAGGGTGAACCGCTGGCTCAGCGTCTGCCCCTGCACCTGCAGCTCGCCGGCGGCCTGCGGCAACAACTGCGGATTGCCCGGGTGCCAGAGGGTCACGGCGTAGCGGCCGGCCGGCAACCCGGCGATGGCCGCATGGCCGTTCTCGTCGCTGACGGCGAACCAGGGATCGTCGGTGACATAGATATAGCCGAGCATCCAGTCATGAATATTGCAGCCCAGCACCACCAGACCGGGCTTATCGAACAGCACCGGCTCGCTCGGCGTGCCCTGGTACAGGCGCAGCTCGAAACGCTTGGCCGGCGAGAAGGAGTAGACCTGGTGGCGGATATCGTCGCTGTTGGGGAAGGACACCAGGGTGCCGGTACGCACCGCCAGCACATGGGGCTGGAACTGCTTGTCGCGCTGATCCATGAGCGCCGGCGGTGGCGCCTGGGATGTGTCCAACGGGCCGCTCAGGCTGATCACCGCATCGGCCAGCGGCTGGCCGGCGGCGTCCAGCAGATCGGCGTGCAGCGCCGCGGCATGCGCCGGGCCGGGCAGGACCAGGGCGGCGAACAGAACGAGGGGAAGCAGGCAGGAATTGCGACCAGTCATGCGCGACCCTTGGCCCGGGCAGGCGGCCGGGGCGTCCACAGGATTACATGCCATCTTGGCAACCGAGTTTGGCGTACAGAATTGACAGCCTAGCTGGCCGGCAGCGAACCGGCCAGCGGCAATTGGCCAGCAGCGGCGCTATTCTCGGCGCAGGCGTTTCGGGGTCAGGCCCAGATAGCGGCGCATGGCAGTGGTCAGCGCACTCTGACTGGAGAAACCACATTCCTCGGCGATTCTTACCAACGGCAGGTTGCTCTCGCGCAGCATGCGCGCGGCGCGGTCGAGGCGAGTCTGGAGCAGGTACTGGTGTGGCGTGAGGCCGACGCTGTCCTTGAACTGGGCATGGAAGTGGCTGGGGCTCAGGCACATTTCGTGCGCCAGCTCGGCGACGCTGATGCGCCGCGCCAGGTGCTCGCCGATGTAATCATCCAGGCGCTGCAGATCCAGCGCCCCCTGCGGCTGCCGGCGCTGCTCGCCAAACAGACGCAGGTGCAGAGCACGGAGCAATACACCGCCGAGAGAACGCGCGAGGATGGAGTCGCTGCCGTAGCGCTCCAACTCTGCGCCGGCATAGCTCAGCAGGTGCTGAAAATCGACATCAAGGGCGGGATAACGCGGTGTTTCGAACAGACGGTGGAGCAGCTCCAGGTCTTCACTGGGGGTGTCCTGCTCGTCCAGGTCGAGAATCAGCATGCGGTTGTCGCCCATGCCGGCGAACTGGTGAGCGGCATCGCCCGGCACCAGGCAGGCGCGCATACGGCAGACTTCCCCACCGCGGCCGCCGACTTCGAATTCGGCGCGGCCGACCAGGGACATCACCAACTGGTGATGATCATGGGCATGTTCATGGGCCTGTTCATCCAGGCGGATCACACGGGCTTGCAGCATCGCAAAAGACTGGCGGCACGAAACAAGGGTTGCACTTTACTCCTTTCCAAGGGAAAACGCCGCAACCACCTATCAGTGAAATGGTTGCACCTATAGCAACCAGCGCACCAATTCGCAGCTCTGGACAGCTTCAGGCCCTATTACCGTGCACCCGATCAATCCCGCTGAACCGCATTACACAACCTCCGACGAATGGCAGGAGAGTTGCTTCGCTACTCTCGACCGCCCCTGACAAGCGAACCCCGATGAGCGATGCCGCCCTCATTTTTCTGACCCTGCTGGTCGCGCTGCTCACACTGAGCTACTGGCTCACCCACCGCGCGGAAAATCGCCAGTTGAAAGCCAGCAAACAGGCGGACACCGAGATCGTGCAGCGCTGCCTCGACCTGCTTCAGGCCCTGCAGAAACATCGTGGGCTGGGCGCGCAGCAGGACGCCGCGAGCCTCGCGCAGCGCAATACGCAGGCGCAGCAGCTGGATCAGCTCTGGCTGAACTGGCCCGGCGCCAGCATGCAACTACCTCCCCTGCAGCAACACTGGCCGCAGTTGCGCCGCAAACCCGCCGACTTCGATGCCCACTGCCGACTGATCGAAACACTGCTGACGGTGATCGAACAACTCGAAGATCGCCTCTACCGTCAACATCACCCCAGAATTCGCGGGCTTGGCGAGGCCTGCCGCTCGCTCGAAGACCTTGCCAGGCTGCGTGGCCTGGCGGTACGCGCGGCCAATTACGAGCGCTGCCCGCCAGGCCTGCAGATGCAACTGCGCTTTCTCTGCAACCGCATGCTCGATCAGGAGCAGGACTCGCATCTGCTCGCGCTGATCGAGCGTCTGCAGAGTGACCTGATCGAGTCGGCGCAGATTCGCCTGGCACCCGGTGAGTGCTTCGCCCTGCTCACCCCACTGATCGAGCAGCGCCTGCAAGGCATTCGCCTGAGCCTCGACTGAAACATTGAAAAAATCCTGCACTCGCCCCATGTAGCAACCAACGTACACGCAAAGGTGCTCCATGAACGATCAGGACAACACCCCCGAAGCTGTCGAAGTTCACGTCAAGGCCGATAGCACCGGCCTGGTACTGCCCGCACAGCAGTTGCCGGACAAGCTCTACATCATCCCCATCCACAACCGCCCGTTCTTTCCGGCGCAGGTGCTGCCAGTCATGGTCAACCAGCAGCCCTGGGGCCGCACGCTGACGCGCGTCGGCAATACCGAGCACAAATGCCTGGCGGTGTTCTTCGTCGACACCCCGCCGGACGAACATGGCGAGTTCGACCTCGATACCCTGCCAGAGCACGGTACGCTGGTGCGTGTACATCACGTCAGCGAGGAAGGCGGCAAACTGCAGTTCGTCGCCCAAGGTCTGACCCGCGTGCGCATTCGCGGCTGGCTGAGCCGCCGCGGTCCGTACCTGGCCGAAGTGGAATATCCACAGCCGCCAAACGATCCGCGTGACGAGGTCAAGGCCTACGGCATGGCGCTGATCAATGCGATCAAGGAGCTGCTGCCGCTCAACCCGCTGTACAGCGAGGAGCTGAAGAACTACCTCAATCGCTTCAGCCCCAACGACCCGTCGCCACTCACCGACTTCGCCGCCGCCCTGACCACCGCCTCCGGCCAGGAGCTGCAGGAAGTGCTGGATACCGTGCCCATGCTCAAGCGCATGGAAAAGGTGCTGCCGCTGCTGCGCAAGGAAGTGGAGGTCGGCCGTCTGCAGAAGGAGCTGTCGGCCGAGGTCAACAAGCAGATCGGCGAACGCCAACGCGAATTTTTCCTCAAGGAGCAGCTCAAGCTGATCCAGCAGGAGCTGGGCATCAGCAAGGATGACAAGAGTGCCGATCGTGAGGAATTCCTCGCCCGCCTCGAAGGCAAGACCCTACCCGCACCGGCCCAGAAGCGCATCGACGAGGAGCTGAACAAGCTGTCGATCCTCGAGACCGGTTCGCCGGAATACGCCGTCACGCGCAACTACCTGGACTGGGCCACCGCCCTGCCCTGGGGCGTTCACGGCGAGGACAAGCTCGATCTGGGCCGTGCGCGCAAGGTGCTGGACAAGCACCACGCCGGCATGGACGACATCAAGCAGCGCATCACCGAATTTCTTGCCGTGGGTGCCTTCAAGGGCGAGATCGCCGGCTCCATCGTGCTGCTGGTCGGCCCGCCCGGCGTGGGCAAGACCAGCATCGGCAAGTCCATCGCCGAATCCCTCGGCCGGCCGTTCTATCGCTTCTCGGTGGGCGGGATGCGTGACGAAGCGGAGATCAAGGGCCATCGCCGCACCTACATCGGTGCCATGCCCGGCAAGCTGGTGCAGGCGCTGAAGGAAGCCGAGGTGATGAACCCGGTGATCATGCTCGACGAGATCGACAAGATGGGCACCAGCTACCAGGGCGACCCGGCCTCGGCGCTGCTGGAAACACTCGATCCGGAGCAGAACGTCGAATTCCTTGACCACTATCTGGATCTGCGCCTGGATCTGTCCAAGGTGTTGTTCGTGTGCACCGCCAACACCCTCGACTCCATCCCCGGGCCGCTGCTCGACCGCATGGAAGTGATCCGCCTGTCCGGTTACATCACCGAGGAAAAACTGGCCATCGCCAAGCGCCACCTGTGGCCCAAGCAGTTGGAGAAAGCTGGCGTGCCGAAGGCGCGCCTGTCCATCAGTGACGCCGCCTTGCGCGCAGTGATCGAAGGCTATGCTCGCGAGGCCGGCGTGCGCCAGCTGGAGAAACAACTGGGCAAGCTGGTGCGCAAGTCGGTGGTGAAGCTGCTGGAGGATCCCGAGGCGAAGATCCGCATCGGCGCCAAGGATCTGGAAGACGCACTCGGCATGCCGGTGTTCCGCAACGAGCGGGTGCTGGCCGGTACCGGAGTGATCACCGGCCTGGCCTGGACCAGCATGGGCGGCGCCACCCTGCCGATCGAGGCGACGCGCATCCACACGCTCAATCGCGGCTTCAAGCTTACCGGCCAGCTCGGCGAGGTGATGAAGGAATCGGCGGAGATCGCCTACAGCTACGTCAGCTCGCACCTCAAGCAGTTCGGCGGCGACCCGACCTTCTTCGACCAGGCCTTCGTCCACCTGCACGTGCCGGAAGGCGCCACGCCCAAGGACGGCCCCAGCGCCGGCATCACCATGGCCAGCGCCCTGCTCTCCCTGGCGCGCAACCAGGCGCCGAAGAAGGGCGTGGCCATGACCGGCGAGCTGACCCTGACCGGCCAGGTGCTGCCCATCGGTGGCGTGCGTGAGAAGGTGATCGCGGCGCGGCGGCAGAAGATCTTCGAGCTGATCCTGCCGGAGGCCAACCGCGGCAGTTACGAGGAACTGCCGGACTACCTCAAGGAAGGCCTGACGGTGCACTTCGCCAAGCGTTATGGCGATGTGGCCAAGGTGTTGTTCGACTAACACCACAAAGATCGCCGCTGAAGCGCCTCCCACAGAGCACATCCTGATCACGCTCTCGTGGGAGGGGCTTTAGCCGCGACGGTATATGCAACCAGGTCGCGCCAGGCAAGCCGATGCGGCTATGCTGGGCCAGGTTTCGTCGACTGGAGTTCGTCATGCACGCCACCTTGCGCCTGCTTACCCTGCCCGCCCTGGCCCTGCTTACGGCCTGCGCCCATCAATCCGGCACGCTGGAATTGAAGAAGGACAGGCAGTGCCCGCTGACGCTGAACAAGGGCCAGCAACTGATTCTCAGCCTGCCCAGCAACCCCACCACCGGCTTTCGCTGGGAAGTCCGTGATGGCGCGGCGAACGTGCTGCAAAGCCTCGGCCCCGAGGTGTACAGCAATCCCGAAGACGCCGGGCTGGTGGGCGCTGGCGGCATTTCCACCTGGCGCTTCACAGCGCGCGAGCCAGGCGAAGGTCGCTTGCTGCTGACCTACCAGCAGCCGTGGGAGCAGAACGTGCCGCCTGCAGAAACCTTCGAGTGTGAATTGCGGGTGAAGTGAAATAGCCGCGCATGGTACGGCTTCTGTGAGAGGGGCTTCAGCTGCGACGACTCGAAGTCAGTCGCCGCTGAAGCGCCTCCCACAAAACTCCGCCCGGCATCAGCTCTTGAGCCGGTAACCGGTCTTGAAGATCCAGCCCACCAGCAAGATGCATAGCGCCAGAAAGCCCAGCACCATGGCCAGGCTGACGCCGACATTGACGTCGGACACGCCGTAGAAGCTCCAGCGGAATGCGCTGATCAGGTACACCACCGGATTGAACAGGGTCACCGTCTGCCAGGCCGGCGGCAGCATGCTGATGGAGTAGAAGGCGCCGCCGAGGAAGGTCAACGGCGTGACGATCAGCGCCGGGACGATCTGCAGCTTCTCCCAGCCATCGGCCCACACGCCGATGATGAAGCCGAACAGGCTGAAGGTCAGCGCGGTCAGCACCAGGAACGCCGCCATCCAGATGGGGTGCTGAATCTCGAAATCGACGAACAGCCTGGCGGTGAGCAGGATGATCAGGCCGAGGATCACCGACTTGGTCGCCGCCGCGCCGACATAGCCGACGAGGATTTCCAGGTAGGACACCGGCGCCGACAACAGCTCGTAGATGCTCCCCGAGTACTTGGGCATGTAGATGCCGAACGAGGCGTTGGAAATGCTTTCGGTCAGCAGCGCCAGCATGATCAGGCCGGGAATGATGAAGGCACCATAACTGACGCCCTGCACCTGGGTCATGCTCGAACCGATGGCCGAGCCGAACACCACAAAATACAGCGAGGTGCTGATCACCGGTGTGGCGATGCTCTGCAGCAGGGTGCGCCAGGTGCGCGCCAGCTCGAACAGGTAGATGGCCTTGATGGCGTACAGGTTCATGCGCAAATCTCCATTTCAGGGCGCTGAGAAGCGTAGCGAGCGAAGGTCAGGCAAGGCGAAATCGGGCGAGGCCGCGGAGTGTACGCGCTGTACATGAGCAGGCCGAGCCTGATTTCAACGCAGCCTGGGCGAGCGCAGTAGCTTCTCATCGGCCTGAGACCAGTGACACGAAGATTTCCTCCAGAGAGCTCTGGCTCGACTGCAGATCCTTGAAGTCGATGCCATGCTGGGCCAGATCACGCAGCAGTTCGGCGATGCCGGTGTTCTCGTGCTGGGCGTCGAAGGTGAACACCAGGGCATGGCCCTGATCGGCCAGCTCCAGGCCATAGCGCGCCAACTCGGCCGGCACGCAGGACAGCGGCTGCTGCAGGTGCAGGGTCAGCTGCTTCTTGCCCAGCTTGTGCATCAGTACCTGCTTGTCTTCCACCAGAATGATCCGGCCTTTGCTGATCACCCCGATACGGTCGGCCATCTCCTCGGCCTCCTCGATGTAGTGGGTGGTCAGGATGATGGTCACGCCACGCTCGCGCAGGCGCCTGACCATGTTCCACATGTCGCGGCGCAGTTCCACGTCGACACCGGCGGTAGGCTCGTCAAGGAAGAGAATCTGCGGCTCGTGCGAGAGTGCCTTGGCGATCATCACCCGGCGCTTCATGCCGCCGGACAGCTCCATGATCTTGGCGTTACGTTTGTCCCACAGCGACAGGTCCTTGAGCAGTTGCTCCAGGTAGGCCGGGTCGGGTTTCTTGCCGAACAGGCCACGGCTGAACTTGACCGTCGCCCAGACGGTTTCGAACACGTCGCTGACCAGCTCCTGCGGTACCAGGCCGATCTGCGAGCGGGCTGCGCGGTAGTCACGAACGATGTCCTTGCCACCGACCAGCACCCTGCCCTCACCCGGATTGACGATGCCGCAGATGATGCTGATCAGGGTGGTCTTGCCGGCGCCGTTGGGGCCGAGCAAGGCGAATATCTCGCCCTGGCGAATGTCCAGGTCGATGCCTTGCAGGGCCGGATGCCCGGACGCATAGATCTTGTTCAGTTGCGAAATGGAGATGACCGACTGCACGGTGAGAGTCCTTGCCTGCGGAAAACATCACAGTTTACAGGGCATGAGACACCGACATCAGCGCACAGGAGAAAAAACGGCGCACTTGTGGTGCGCCGGGGATGCGGCAGTGAGTTAGAAAACGATTACAGCGCTTGTGGCGATGTAACGATAGGCCAGGCTGCAGATGCCGCCCGGCGTATTCAGCGGCCTTTCATGAATGCACGCGAAGCCGTAGGGCGGGTGAAACCCGCCGCGTTGATTGGCGGGTTGCACCCGCCCTACAACGGAGTCACTAACCTGCCGGTGGCGATGAAGGCGCGCAGGTTGTCCAGCACCAGATCGGCCATCTGCTGGCGCGTCTCGACACTGGCGCTACCGATGTGCGGCAACAGCACCACGTTGTCCAGCTCGCGCAACGCCGCCGGCACCTGGGGTTCGCGCTCGTAGACGTCCAGCCCGGCGCCGCCGATCACCTTCTGCTGCAAGGCCGTGATCAGTGCGGCCTCATCGACCACCGAACCACGTGCGACGTTGACAAGAAAGCCATCCGGGCCCAGCGCTTCGAGCACCTCGGCGTTGATCAGGTGATGGGTGGCCTTACCGCCCGGGCAGGTCAGCACCAGGAAATCCGCCCAGCGCGCCAGCGCCAGCAGATCCGGCTCATGCTGGTAAGGGCTGCCCTCGACCGGCCGGCGATTATGGTAACGCATCGGCATGGAAAACCCCGAAGCCCGCAGTGCCACCGCCTCGCCGATGCGGCCGAGACCGACGATACCCAGGCGCTTGCCGCTGACCCGTCGCGCCAGCGGGAAACCCGTGGTGCTGTTCCAGGCGCCGCTGCGCACGAAGCGATCCGCCTCGGACAGGCGCCGCGCGCTGTCGATCATCAGGCCCATTGCCAGGTCGGCCACGCAGTCGTTGAGCACGTCCGGCGTGGTGCTGAGCACGATGCCGCGATCCCGCAGCAGCTCCAGCGGATAGGGATCGTAGCCGACACCGAAACTGCAGATGGCGCGCAGATTCGGCAGCAGCGCCAGCTGCTCAGCCGTACAGCCGAAACGTGCCGAGGACACCATGTAAATGAACTGCTCGCCCTGCTCACGCAGGAACGCCAGCGGCTCGGCCTGTTGCCACAGCGCACTGACCTCGTATTGCTCAGCCAGCTCGCGGTTGAAACGCTCGCTCAGCGGGCCGATCTGCAGCACCTTGGGTTTGCTCATGGATCCTCCTGTTTGGATCGTGCGATTTACAGCAATTTTCCCGGATTCATCAGCCCGGCCGGATCCAGCGCCTGCTTGACGCGGGCCATCAACTCCAGTTCCAACGGCGCCTTGTAGTGCTGCGCAACCAGGCGCTTGGACTGGCCCAGGCCATGTTCGGCGCTGATGCTACCGGCATAGTGCAAGGTCTGGTCGTAGATCACGTGCATGATCGCTTCGGCCTGCGCCTTGAACGCGGCATCCTCGGCGCCGATTGGCTTGCTGATGTTGTAATGCAGGTTGCCGTCGCCGACGTGCCCGTAGGCCACGATACGCACACCGGGAAACGCCTGCTGCAACGCCTGATCGGTGCGCGCGATGAAGTCGGGAATACGACTGACCGGCACACTGATGTCGTGCTTGAGGCTCGGCCCCTCGTGATTCTGCGCCTCCGATATGCCTTCGCGCAGCGCCCACAAGGCGCGCACCTGGGCGTCGCTGGCGGCGACCACGGCATCCTGCGCCACGCCTTGCTCGAAGGCGGCGCCGAGGCCCTGCTCGAGCAGTTCGTTCAGGGGCGCGTTGGGCTGGGTGTCACTCAGCTCGATCAGCACGTACCAGGGGTGCTCCTCGGCGAAGGGGTCGCTGACACCGGCGACATGACGCAGGACGAACTCGACGCTTTGCCGCGACATCAGCTCGAAGCCGGTCAGGCGGTCGCCGCACAGGCTGCGCATCTGCCCGATCAGCTCGACGGCCGCCTGCGTGCTGGGCAGCGCCACCCAGGCGGTGGTCAGGCTGCGCACGGCGGGAAACAACTTGAGCACGGCGGCGGTGATGATGCCCAGGGTGCCCTCGCTGCCGATGAACAGGTGCTTGAGATCGTAGCCGGTATTGTCCTTGCGCAGCCCACGTAGGCCGTCCCAGATGCGCCCATCAGGCAACACCACCTCCAGGCCCAGGGCCAGGTCGCGCATGTTGCCGTAGCGCAGCACCGCAGTGCCGCCGGCATTGGTTGCCAGGTTGCCGCCGACCGTGCAGCTGCCCTCGGCGCCCAGCGACAGCGGGAACAGCCGGCCGACTTCGGCGGCGGCCTCCTGCAGTTGCTGCAGGATCACTCCGGCTTCGACGGTGATGGTTTCGTTGGCCACGTCCACTGCGCGGATGCGCTTCATGCGCGTCAGCGACAGTACGATCTGCGCTCCGCTGTCGTCCGGAATCGAGCCACCGCACAGGCCGGTATTGCCGCCTTGCGGCACCAGGGCAACGCTGGCCTGCGCACACAGGCGCACCACGGCAGCAACCTCCTCGGTCGAAGCCGGACGCAGCACTGCGGCCGCCTGACCACGGTAGGCGCCGCGCCAGTCGCTCAGGTAGCTCTGCATGCGCTCGGCGTCAGTGATCAGGCCAGCCTCGCCGGCCACCTCGCGCAGCGCCTGGAGCAGATCATCGGACAGGCCACTCATCTCAGGTCACCGGCGCCGGGTTGAACAGCACCAGATCGTTGTGCAGGCGCAGGTGCTCGGCGCAGGTCTGCTTGCGACCGCTGGCCACGTCCAGGTAGAGCTGGAAGATGTGCCAGCCCATTTCTTCCAGCGTCATGCGCCCGGAGACGATCTGCCCGGCGTCGACGTCGATCAGATCCGGCCAACGTTCGGCCAATTGAGTGCGTGTGGCCACCTTGATTACCGGCACCATGGACAGGCCATAGGGCGTGCCACGACCGGTGGTGAAGATGTGCAGGTTCATGCCCGCCGCCAATTGCAGGGTGCCGCAGATGAAGTCGCTGGCCGGCGTGGCGCAGAACCACAGGCCCTTGCCACGGATGCGCTCGCCCGGCGCGACCACGCCGGCAATCGGGCTGTTGCCGGACTTGGCGATCGACCCCATGGCCTTCTCGACGATGTTGTTCAGCCCGCCCTTCTTGTTGCCCGGCGTAGTGTTGGCGCTGCGGTCGGCCATGCCGCGCTGCAGGTAGCGGTCGTACCAGTCCATCTCGCGAATCAGCGCATCGGCCACCTCGACGCTGGCGGCGCGCGGCGTGAGCAGGTGGATGCCGTCACGCACTTCGGTGTTCTCGGAGAACATCACGGTGGCGCCGGCGCGCACCAACAGGTCGGCGGCCACGCCAAGGGCCGGGTTGGCGGTGATGCCGGAGAAGGCATCGCTGCCGCCGCACTGCATGCCGACCACCAGTTCGGAAGCCGGCACGGTCTCACGGCGACGCTGGTCGAGCACCTTCAGGCGATCCTCGATCATGCCCATGATCTGCTCGACCATGCCGGTGAACCCGGTGCCGGAATCCTGCAGGCGGAACAACCAGTCTTCCTCATCCATACCGTTGGTAAGCTGGTCGCCATCCATCAACTGGTTGGCTTGCAGCTTCTCGCAGCCCAGGCTGATCACCAGCGCCTGACCGCCCAGGTTGGGGTTGCGGCTGATGTTGTACAGCGTGCGGATCGGCACCACCGCGTCCGGCGCGTTGATCGCCACGCCGCAGCCATAGCTGTGCGACAGCGCCACCACATCGTCGACATTGGGGTACTTGGGCAGGATTTCCTTGCGCACCCGCTCGACCACGTGATCGAGCACGCCGACCACGCACTGCACGGTGGTGGTCACGCCGAGGATATTGCGCGTACCAACGCTGCCGTCCGGGTTGCGGAAGCCTTCGAAGCTGTAGCCTTCCAGCGGCTCGCCGGGCGAGGTCTTGATGGTCGCCTTGGGCAGGTTGTCCAGCACTGGCGGCTCGGGCATGCGCAGCACCTGCTCGGTGACCCAGCTGCCGGCAGCGATGGCTTTCAGTGCATAACCGATGACCTCGCCATAACGCACCACCTCGCCGCCCTCGGCGATATCCACCAGCGCCACCTTGTGGCTCTGCGGAATGCCCTCGATAGCCGTCAGACCATCGTCGAACTGGCCGCCTGCGGCGACGCCCTGGTCATTGACCACCACGCCGACGTTGTCGGTCGGGTGCAGGCGGATATAGCGGGGCGAATCCTGATGGGGAATCAACTGCATGACACGTGCTCCTGTTGTGCGTTCAGGATGCCGAGCCAGACGCGGAGTCCAGCTCGACCCTGTGAATTTGGCCGACGATCAGGCCGAAGCTGACGACCGCCAGCAGGGCATTGAGGCCGACATAGACCAATGCCCCATCAAAAGAACCGGTATGGCTGACCAGGTAGCCGATGACGATGGGCGTGGTGATCGCTGCCAGGTTGCCGAAGGTGTTGAACAGCCCGCCGGACAAGCCAAGGATCTGCCGTGGCGAGGTGTCGGCCACCAGCGTCCAGCCCAGCGAGCCGAGGCCCTTGCCGAAGAAGGCCAGGGCCATCAGCGCCACCACGGCCGTGTCGCTCTCGACGAAAATGCACAGCACCACGGCGCTCGACAGCAACAGGCCGAGCACCATCGGCAGCTTGCGCGCCAGGGTCAGCGAATGGCCACGGCGCACCATGCCGTCGGACAGCAGCCCGCCGAGCACGCCGCCGATGCAGCCGCTGATGGCCGGCAGCGCGGCGGCGAAACCGGCGCCGAGGATGCTCATGCCGCGCGCCTGCACCAGGTAGACCGGAAACCAGGTGAGAAAGAAGTAGGTAATGGCGTTGTTGCAATACTGGCCGAGATAAATACCAATCATCGTGCGCTGGCGCAGCAGCAGACCCAGGTATCGCCACTGCGAGCCGCCACTACCGCCACGCTGCCCTTCCAGATCGATCAACGCTCCGCCCTTTTCCAGGTGGGCCAGCTCGGCTGCTTCGATACGCGGGTGCTGACGCGGGCCGTGCAGCTGTTTGAGCCACACAAACGACAGCGCCAGGCCCAGGCAACCAAGCACGATGAACACCGCTTGCCAACCCATCGCCTGCACCACCCACCCCATCAGCGGAGCGAACAGCGCGGTGGCGGCATACTGCGCCGAACTGGAAATGGCCGTGGCGGTGGCGCGCTCGGCAGTGGGAAACCAGGAGGCGATGATCCGCGCGTTGCCGGGAAAGCACGGCGCGCTGGCAAAACCCACCAGCAGCCGCAGCAGGAACATCGAGGTCACCGCCCAGGTGCCCGGCAGCCAGCCGACGAAGCCCTGCAGCAGGGTCAGCGCCGACCAGATAAACAGCGCCAGGGTATACACCGGCTTGGTGCCAAAACGATCGAACAGCCAACCACCGGGAATCTGCCCGATCACGTAGGCCCAGCCGAACGCCGAGAAGATGTAGCCGAGCGTCACCGCGTCGATGCCCAGGCCGGCCTGCATCGCCGAACCGGCGACGGAGAGGCTGGAGCGATCAGCGAAGGTGATGGTGGTGACCAGAAACAGCATCAGCAAGATGCTGTAGCGCACACGACCCGGTTTGGCATCTGGCATCGGCAAGGCTCGTGAGACAGAAGGAAAGGCTGGGCCGCTTCAGAGCGTAGGGTGGGCTTCAGCCCACCGGCTGCATCATTGGTGGGCTAAAGCCCACCCTACGAAACTGAAGCGGAACGCCGCCCGACTCAACCTACAGGACTGCAATCAAGGTGGGCTGAAGCCCACCCTACGGAATCAAGTCCGGGCCTGGCTCAACGCACCAGACAGGGCTTCTTGTTATTGAAGGTCCAGCCCGGGATCAGGTACTGCATGGCCACCGCGTCGTCACGTGCGCCCAGGCCTTTGGCCTGGTACAGCTCGTGCGCCTTGGCCAGCGCGTCCCAATCCAGCTCCACACCGAGGCCCGGCGTTTTCGGCACCTGCACCAGACCACCTTCGATGCGCAGCGGGTTGCGCGTCAGGTACTGGCCGTCCTGCCAGATCCAATGGGTGTCGATGGCGGTCACGCGACCCGGCGCCGCAGCGGCGACGTGGGTGAACATGGCCAGGGAGATGTCGAAGTGGTTGTTCGAATGCGAGCCCCAGGTCAGGCCCCAGTCGTTGCACATCTGCGCCACGCGCACGGAACCGGCCATGGTCCAGAAGTGCGGGTCGGCTAGCGGGATATCCACCGACTGCAGGGAAATGGTGTGGCCCATCTGCCGCCAGTCGGTGGCGATCATGTTGGTCGCGGTGGGCAGACCGGTGGCACGGCGGAACTCGGCCATCACTTCACGACCGGAGTAGCCGTTCTCGGCGCCGCAGGGGTCTTCGGCATAGGCCAGCACGCCATGCAGGTCGCGGCACAAGGCGATGGCCTGATCCAGCGACCAGCCGCCATTGGGGTCGAGCGTCACACGCGCGTTCGGGAAGCGCGCGGCCAGGGCACGAATCGCCTCGACTTCGGCCTCGCCATGCAGCACACCGCCCTTGAGCTTGAAGTCATTGAAGCCGTAGCGCGCATGCGCGGCCTCGGCCTGGCGGACGATGGTTTCCGGAGTCAGCGCGGTCTGGTTGCGCACACGCTCCCAGGTGTCATCGGCATCGCGCTCATCGCGGTAGCCGAGATCGGTCTTGTCCTTGTCACCGACGAAGAACAGATAACCGAGCATTTCCACCGCATCGCGTTGCTGGCCTTCGCCAAGCAGTGCAGCCACCGGCACGCCGAGGTGCTGACCGAGCAGATCGAGCAGCGCCGACTCCAACGCGGTGACGGCATGGACGGTGATACGCAGGTCGAAGGTCTGCAGGCCACGGCCACAGGAATCACGATCGGCGAAGGCATGGCGCACCTGGTTGAGCAAGGCGTTGTAGTTGCCGACCGGCTGGCCGACGAGGATCGAGCGGGCGTCTTCGAGGGTCTTGCGAATGCCCTCGCCGCCGGGGACTTCGCCGACACCGACATGGCCGGCGCTGTCCTTGAGAATGAGGATGTTGCGGGTGAAGTAAGGGCCGTGGGCTCCGCTCAGGTTGAGCAGCATGCTGTCTTGACCGGCGACCGGTACGACTTGCAGCTCGGTGATCAGCGGAGTGCCGACAGCGGCAGGAATCTGTGAAGTCATGAGCGTTACCCTGTTGTTCTTGTGCGGGTTCGACAATGGTTCAGCGCGGTCGCGCCCGGCCTGCCGGAGCGCGACTGGGCCGCTCGCCGAGGCGAGCAGCCGCCTGCGGTGTTACTGCGCGCCTTGCGCTTCGATCAGCTTGGCCAGGGCTTCGTACTCGTCCGGCAGCAGATCGGTCAGCGGAGCGCGTACCGGACCGGCGTCGTAACCGACGATCTTGGCACCGGCCTTGACGATGCTCACGGCGTAGCCGGCCTTGCGGTTACGGATGTCCAAGTACGGCAGGAAGAAATCATCGATCAGCTTGCCAACGGTGGCGTGATCTTCCGCGGCGATGGCGCGGTAGAAATCCATGGCAGTTTTCGGGATGAAGTTGAACACGGCCGAGGAGTAGACCGGTACACCCAGGGCCTTGTAAGCCGCAGCGTAGACTTCAGCGGTCGGCAAGCCGCCGAGGTAGGTCAGGCGCTCGCCCAGGCGGCGACGGATCGACACCATCAGCTCGATGTCGCCAAGGCCGTCCTTGTAGCCGATCAGGTTCGGGCAACGCTCGGCCAGTTGCTCCAGCAGAGTGGCATTGAGGCGGCAGACGTTGCGGTTGTAGATCACCACGCCGATTTTCACCGACTTGCACACCTGCTCGACATGAGCGGCGACGCCATCCTGAGAAGCTTCGGTCAGGTAGTGCGGCAGCAGCAGCAGGCCCTTGGCGCCCAGGCGCTCGGCTTCCTGCGCCATCTGGATGGCCACGCGGGTCGGGCCGCCGACACCAGCCAGGATAGGTACGGACTTCTCGCAGGTATCTACGGCAGTCTTGATCACGGCGCTGTATTCGTCCGGCGCCAGGGAGAAGAACTCGCCAGTACCGCCGGCAGCGAACAGAGCGGAAGCACCGTAAGGCGCCAGCCACTCGAGGCGGCGTACGTAGCCAGCCGGGTTGAAATCACCGGCAGCATCGAAGTCGGTCACCGGGAAAGACAGCAGACCAGAGGAGAGGATGGACTTAAGTTCTTGTGGATTCATTATGCGAACACCCTAGTAAAGCGAGTTGTGAGGAATAGCGTCAGCCGCAGCTGTAGAGATACGTTATCGTACAACAACAAAAAAAACACCAGTTTTTATATCGTCCGTTCGTCGAAGATTTACCCGCCCTCGCCCGCCTCGCCGGAAAACCGCTACACAGGCGCAAAGCTCAGACTAGAGCAGGCTCCATGATGACGCCAGAAGAAATGGCAGCGCAATCATCATTAGCCATGAGCAGCGTTGACAGGTCAGGAACAGGCTGGTACTAATTTCCCCAAGTCATACGACAACCTATGACATTCCAATAAAAACAAACGAGGCCAGGTCATGTCACAGACCTTCACTGCCGCTACCTGCTGCCAACGTGCGCATCGCCACATCGCTGTGCGCACTCGCCAGAACAGCACAGCCTGCACTGGCTTCGTTGCCATCTTTGCTCATGCTCTCATCCATGGCAGCGCGGATCGCCTGATGATCCCGGTGCACGACTGAACCGTACCTTCGCCATTGCGGCCGAGGGCCGCACCAAGTCTGGAGCCCCTGCCAAGATGTACGAAGCCTCCCGCAACAGCACACCTCAGATAGTCGAGATGCAGGTCATCCCGGTCGCCGGCCAGGACAGCATGTTGCTCAACCTGTGTGGCGCCCACGCCCCCTACTTCACCCGCAATCTGGTGCTGCTCAAGGACAATGCCGGGCACATCGGCTGTGGCGAGGTCCCCGGTGGCGAAGGCATCCGTCAGGCACTCGAACGCTGCCGCGAGCTGGTGATCGGCCAACCGGTCGGCCGCTACAACCGCGTACTCAATAGCCTGCGCCAGGCCATCGCCGGGCCGGCCAAAGGGCCACAGACCACCCAGCATCAGGTCACATCCGAATCCGAAGCACGCGTGCTGAAGCAGCCCCACGAGATCAACCTGCGCCTGGACAACGTGATCACCGCGGTCGAGGCTGCCCTGCTCGATCTGCTCGGCCAGCATCTCGACGTGCCAGTGGCCGAACTGCTCGGTAGCGGCCAGCAACGCGACCATGTGCCGATGCTCGCCTACCTCTTCTATATCGGTGATCGTCAGCGCACCGACCTGCCCTACCTCGCCGGCAAAGGCTCAGCGGACGACTGGTATCACCTGCGCCATCAGGCCGCGATGACACCGCAGGCCATCGCCCGCCTGGCCGAGGCAGCCCATGCGCGCTACGGCTTCAACGACTTCAAGCTCAAGGGCGGCGTGATGCGTGGCGCCGAGGAGATGGACGCGATCCGCGCGATCAAGGCGCGCTTCCCTGATGCGCGCGTCACCCTCGACCCCAACGGCGCCTGGTCGCTGGATGAAGCCATCGCCCTGTGCCAAGGCCAGAACCATGTGCTGGCCTACGCCGAGGACCCTTGCGGCCCGGAGAACGGCTATTCCGGCCGCGAGATCATGGCCGAGTTCAAGCGTGCCACCGGCATTCCTACCGCCACCAACATGGTCGCCACCGACTGGCGGCAAATGGGTCACTCGCTGCGCCTTGAGGCGGTGGACATTCCACTGGCCGACCCGCACTTCTGGACCATGCAGGGCGCCGTGCGTCTCGGTCAGGTGTGCGAGGAATTCGGCCTGACCTGGGGCTCGCATTCGAACAACCACTTCGACATTTCCCTGGCCATGTTCACCCATGCCGCCGCGGCCGTGCCAGGCCGCGTCACCGCCATCGACACGCACTGGATATGGCAGGAAGGCGAAGAGCGCCTGACTCGCGAGCCGCTGCAGATCATCGGCGGCCAGGTAGAGGTTCCCAACAAGCCCGGCCTCGGTATCGAGCCGGACATGCAGCGGATCATGGCCGCTCACGAGCTTTACAAGACGGTGGCCAACGGCGCGCGTGACGACGCCATGGCCATGCAGTACCTGGTTCCGGGTTGGCAGTACGACCCGAAACGTCCCAGCCTCGGCCGCGACTGACTCGCGCGGCTTTCATCCCAACCCGGAGTATTCCAATGAAAAAAACATTCCGCGCCTCCCTCCTTTCTGCCCTGGTCGGCATGGGTGCCCTGGCCACTCATTCCGCCACCTTCGCCGATGAGGTCAAATGGCCGACTCGTCCGGTGCAGGTCGTGGTGATCGCCAACCCCGGCGGCGACACCGATTTCAACGCCCGCATGATGGCCAAGTACTTCAACGAGATCACCGGTAAGACCATGGTGGTGACCAACGTCGCTGGCGGCGGTGGCACCCTGGCGGCCGAACAGGTCAAGGGCGCGGCGGCGGACGGCAACACCATCCTCTTCACCCATCCGGGCCAACTGATCGTCAACGAAGTGGCTGGTCTGACCGAAGACAGCTACGAGACCTTCGATGTCGCCTGCATCGCTGGCGTCGACAAGAGCACCGTATTCGTTGCTTCCAAGCAGTCCGGCGTGACCAGCATGCAGGACCTGGTGGACAAGTCGAAAGCCAACCCCGGCAGCATCACCTACGGCACCGAGATGGGCAGCTTCTCGCACATCCAGGGCCTGATGCTGGAGAAACTCACCGGCGCCAAACTGAAGATGGTTGACGGTGGCACCGTATCCGATCGCGTGGTCGGCATGCTCGGCGGTCGTCTGGACATGGGCGCCATCACCTATGGTTCGGTACAGGACTATGTGCAGGGCGGGCAAATGGTCGCCCTGGGCCAGCCCAACGACGAACGCAACACCATGCTCGGCGAGGTCCCGACCCTCAAGGAGCAAGGCCTCGACATCACCATGGATAAGCCCTACGTAGTGGCCTTCCCGAAAGGCACCGACCCGGCGATCGTGAAGAAGATGTCTGACATCATGCAGCAGATCACTGAGAAACCTGCTTACGCCGAAGACCTGAAGAAATTCAAGCAACCGGTCGCGTTCTACGGTACCGAAGAGGCCAAGCAGATTCTGGCCAAGACCCGCGAAGACTTCATGCAGTTCAAGGATGAGCTGCGTAAGGCCAAGTAAGCCATAACGCAGCGCCGGCCCAACCGATTCGGGCCGGCGCTGCGCCTCAGAACATCGAGGTACACGATGAACACCCTGAACAAGAAAGAACTGATCATCGGCATTGCCATGCTCGGCGCCAGCCTTACCTACCTGGTTCTGGCACAACAGCTACCTGGGCATGACGGTGTCGATGCGGCCACTGTGCCGAAACTGCTGGCCGGATTTCTGTCTCTGCTTGGCCTGATGCAACTGATCAGCGCCTTTGCCAAACCCAAGGTTGTCGCCGAACCCGCAAGTCCGGTGCCGACAGAAGCTGAAGAGCGACCGGCTGAAGTCATAGAACCCAAGACCGTCCTCAAGACTCTCGGCCTGATCCTCGGCTACATGGCCCTGCTCGGCCCTGTGGGCTTCCCGATCATGACCGTGGTTTACCTCTATCTGCAGTTCCTCGTGCTGACGCCGGTAAACCAGAAAGCCAGACATCTGACCTATCTGCTGATCGCCGTTATCTGCTCTGCGCTCATTTTCCTGCTGTTCCGCGAGGCCTTCGACCTGTTGCTGCCCGCTGGCCTGCTGAACAACTACATCTGAGGATCGACCATGCTCGAATTACTGCAGCAAGGCTTCGGTGCCGTCTTTTCACTGAACATCATGATGCTGATGGCCGTCGGCGTGGCCATGGGCATCGTCTTCGGCGCGGTACCCGGCCTGTCCGCGACCATGGCAGTAGCATTGTGCCTGCCGCTGACCTTCACCATGGGCCCACAGGCTGGCCTTTCCCTGCTGGTCGCACTGTTCATCGGCGCGACCTCGGGCGGGCTGATTTCGGCGATTCTGCTGAAGATTCCAGGAACGCCGTCATCGATCGCCACCGTGTTCGATGGCGGCCCGCTGATGGAACAGGGCCACGGCGTCAAGGCGCTGGGCGTCGGCATCGTGTTTTCCTTTCTGGGCACCATCTTCAGCATCGTCGCGTTGATGTTCATCGCCCCGCAGCTGGCCAAGGTGGCCCTGAGCTTCGGCCCGCATGAATACTTCGCCATCGCGGTGTTCTCCCTGACCCTGATCGCTACCCTGTCGGCCGGTTCCATGGTCAAGGGGCTGTTCGCCGGTGCGCTGGGTATCGCCGTGTCCACTGTCGGTATCGCCCCGGTCGAGGCAGTGCGCCGCTTTACCTTCGGCGTCAGTGAGCTCAACGGCGGCTTCTCCATGCTGGCAGTGATGATCGGCATGTTCGCCGTCGCCGAGATCATCAAACTCGCCGAAACCGGCCGCCATGCCGTGCAGGGCAAGGCCAAGTCGGTGAGCATGAAGAACATCAAGGGCTTCGGCTTCTCGCTCAAGGAATTTCGCGAGCAACTGCCCAACGCTGGTCGCTCCGGCCTTATCGGCCTGGGTATCGGCATTTTGCCGGGCATCGGCGCGGGCACCTCGAACCTGGTGTCTTACATCATCGCCAAGAAGCGCGCGAAAGACGGTCACACCTATGGCAAGGGCAATATCGGCGGCGTGGTCGCCAGCGAGACGGCCAACAATGCCGGTATCGGCGGCGCCATGATGCCGCTGATGACCCTGGGCATTCCCGGCGACACCGTCACCGCGATCATGCTCGGCGGCTTCCTGATCCATGGCATCCAGCCCGGTCCGCTGCTGTTTATCAGCCAGGGTCCGCTGGTGTACACCATCTTCGCCGCGCTGATCGTCGCCACGGTGATGATGCTGTTCATGGAGTTCTACGGCCTGCGCCTGTTCATCAAGCTGCTCGACGTGCCCAAGCACATCCTGCTGCCGATCATTCTGGTGCTCTGCGTGGTCGGTGCCTTCGGCCTGTCCAGCCGCCTGTTCGACGTCTGGTCGATCCTGCTGTTCGGTCTGCTCGGATACGCCTTCGTCAAGGCCGGCATGCCAGCGGCGCCGTTCATCATCGGCTTCATCCTCGGGCCAATGGCGGAAACCAACCTGCGTCGCGGCCTGATGCTGTCGGACGGCAGCTTCGCCGAGTTCTTCACCAATCCGATTGCCGGCACCTTCCTCGGCCTGGCCCTGGCCTTCGTGCTTTGGCAGGTGTTCAGCGCGCTACGTCCCAAACCCAGCGCGATCAACGAGATCCTGCGTACCTGATACCCAGCAACTTGCCGCCCCCTCTGCTCAGGGGGCGGTTCATTTCTGACTCCCGCCTCTTTCGCCTCCAGCCCTCTAGAACGCCAACTGCAGCGGCTTGAGCAGGATAATGGACGCGCTCATTGATCCAGGTCTAATCTAATCAACCACTAGATTGATACCCGGAATGAATCAATGTTCGACCTGGCCCAACTGCGCTGCTTCACCACCCTGGCCGCCGAGCTGAATTTCCGTCGCGCTGCCGAGCGCCTGAACATGACCCAGCCGCCGCTGAGTCGGCAGATACAGCTGCTCGAGCATCAATTGGGCGTGACGCTGTTCACCCGCAGCACTCGCTCGGTTGCCTTGACGGCGGCTGGCCGTGCCTTCTTCGTCGAAGCCCAGGCGCTGCTCGATCAGGCCCACCGCGCCGCGCAAAGCGCCCGACTGGCCGCCATCGGCGAAAGTGGCGCGCTCACTATCAGCTTCGTCGCCAGCGCGGTGTATGACGTGCTGCCACGCGCGATCACCACCGCCAAACGTGAGCGCCCAGGCGTGGATATCGCCTTGCTGGAGATGAGCACCTTCGAACAGGTGCAGGCACTGCGCGCCCGGCGTGTGGACCTGGCCATCGTCCGAGCGCCGCTGCAGCAACCTGGGCTAATCAGCGAATGCCTGCTGCGCGAACCCTTCGTGCTGGCCGCGCCCGCCGCGCATCCGCTGGCGCAGCACGAAAGGCCGACCCTGGAAATGCTCCATGGTCAGCCTTTCATTCTTTACGCGCATACCGCCTGGCAGCCCTTCAACGAGCTGCACACCGGCCTGTTTCGCGCCAGCGGCATCCAGCCTGAATTCGTCCAGGCGCTGGGCTCGACCCTGACCATCCTGTCGCTGGTCAATGCCGGCATGGGGCTGGCACTGGTGCCGCGCAGCGCCAGTGCCATCCGCTTCGAGCAGGTACGTTTCCGCGAGCTGCCGCTTCCCAAAGGCGTATGCGGGGAGCTACATCTGGTCTGGCGCGACGACAACGACAACCCGGCCTTGCCGTCGATGATCGCAGCTGTGCGTCAGGCCGCTCGCGACATCTATCCGCAGAACTGACGCTCTAAGCGCGTTTGCCGACCTCTGCCTGCTGCACCGTCCAGCCGGCAACCTGCTCGCTCAGGCTCAGACCCAGGCCCGGACGAGTCGGCACCAACATGCGCCCATCGCGAATTTCCAGGCGCTCGTTGAACAGCGGCTCCAACCACTCGAAATGTTCGACCCAGGGCTCGCGGGTATGGCTGGCGGCCAGGTGCACGTGCAGCTCCATGGCGAAGTGCGGTGCCAGGGTCATGCCGGCCTGCTCGGCCAGGGTCTGCACGCGCAGGTAGGGGGTAATCCCGCCGACGCGCGGCGCATCGGGCATAAGGAAGTCGGCGCCGCGCTGGCGAATGAACTCCCAGTGCTCGGCGGGGCTGGTGAGCATCTCACCAGTGGCGATTGGCGTATCGAACAAGCGCACCAGCTCGGCATGGCCTTCGGCGTCGTAGCAGTCCAGCGGCTCCTCGATCCAGATCAGATCGAAGGGTTCCAGACGCCGGCACATGCGCCGTGCGGTCGGGCGATCCCATTGCTGGTTGGCGTCGACCATCAGCGGGAAGCTCTCGCCCAGGTGCTCACGCACCGTGCTGACGCGATGGATATCCAGCGCCCAGTCGGGCTGGCCGACCTTGAGTTTGATACCGCCAATGCCCTTCTCGCGGGAAATGTCGGTGTTCTTCAACAACTGGTCGAGCGGCGTGTGCAGAAAGCCGCCGGAGGTGTTGTAGCAGCGCACCGAATCACGATGACTGCCGAGCAGTCGCGCCAGCGAAAGACCGGCGCGGCGCGCCTTGAGATCCCACAGGGCGACGTCGAAGGCGCCGATGGCCTGGGTCGCCAGGCCGCTGCGCCCCACCGAGGCGCCAGCCCAGCACAGCTTGTCCCAGAGTTTGGCGATATCGCTGGGGTTCTCGCCGATCAGGTTAGGCGCCACTTCCAGGGCATGGGCGAACTGACCGGGGCCACCGGCGCGCTTGGAGTAGCTAAAGCCCAGGCCACGGTGACCGTCGCGGGTTTCGATCTCGGCGATCAGGATGGCGATCTCGGTCATCGGCTTCTGCCGGCCTGTGAGCACCTTGGCATCGCTGATCGGGTTGGCCAACGGCAGCGCTACCGAGCGCAGGCTGAGCCAGGTGATACGGTCATCGTCGGCGCGTGGGGTGGCGTTATCGGTCATGACATCTTCCTCGTGATGAAACTCGACGCCCCCGTTGGGCCGCCGAAAATGGACAACCCGAGTCAGATTAAGATGATTGCGCAATCATTCAAGTATCAGAATCCCCGACAATGCCAGGCCTGTTCATGGCCATTTGCCGGACTCGTCTAGACATTTCACAAATCTGCAACATTCACCGACTACGCTGATTATGTCCCGCTCCGCCTGACCTCCGAGGCATCCCATCATGTTCCTGCAAAAATCCCTGCGCGCGCAGATTCTCGCCCTGCTCGGCGGCAGTCTGGCGCTGATCCTGATCACCGCACTGGCCTGCTTCAGCTTCCTCTCCAGCGGCATTCAGTCCTATCGCGGCCTGCTCGATGGGCCGCTGGAATCTTCGCGCCTGATCGATGCGGCCAACGTCGAATTCAAGATCCAGGTGCAGGAATGGAAGAACGTCCTGCTGCGCGGTCAGGACAGCGCCAACCTGCAACGCTACTGGAGCCAGTTCGAAGCGCAGGAGCGCAAGGTGCAGGACATTCTCGGCCAGTTGACCCAGGTCGCCGCTGCCGACCCGGCCTTGAAGACGCAGGTCGAACGCCTGCGCAGCGAACATCAGGCGCTCGGCGGCAATTACCGCAAGGGCCGCGACGCCTTCGTGGCCGCTGGTGCCGATGCCAGGGCCGGCGATGAAGCCGTCAAAGGCATCGACCGCGCCGCCAGTGAGCAGATGACTGCGCTGGTCGAGCAGTTGCGCCAGAACAGCCTGAGCCAGGCCGAGCAGATCAACGCCAGCGCCGCGCGCACCATTCTCAGCGGCACCCTCGTGATGCTGGCTGCCGCCTTGATCATCACCCTGTTCAGCCTGTGGCTGATAAACCGCAATCTGATCACGCCCATCCGCCACCTCATCGGTCATATCGACCAGCTCAGCCAAGGCCGCTTCGGCCAGCGCGTGGAGAACAATCGCCAGGATGAACTGGGCCTGCTGGCCCGCGCTGCGAATACCCTGCGCGACTTTCTCGCCAGCGCCAGCGAGCGCCTGCGGCAGAGCTCGCAGAACCTCGACAGCGCCAGCCATGAGTTGAACGCCATCGCCTCACGCATGACCGAAGGTGTCAGTGAGCAGTTCGAACGCACCGATCAGGTCGCCACGGCCATGCACGAAATGTCCGCCACCGCTCAGGAAGTCGCGCGCCATGCCGCTGATGCTGCGCATGCGGCCAACGATGCCGACGACGCGGCCCGCCAGGGCAGCACGGTGATGCAGTCGACCATCGCCACCATGACCGACATTCGTGGCGAGATCGCCAATACCGCCGAGGTGATCCGTCGCCTGGAAAGCGATAGCGGGCGTATCGGCAAGGTGCTGGAAGTGATCCGCGGCATCGCCGAGCAGACCAACCTGCTGGCGCTCAACGCTGCCATTGAGGCCGCCCGTGCCGGCGAACAGGGCCGTGGTTTCGCCGTGGTCGCCGACGAGGTGCGCACCCTGGCCCAGCGCACGGCCGAATCCACCGCCGAGATCAACCAGATCATCGACACCGTGCAGAACGGCGCACTGAATGCCGTGCGCGCCATCGAGAGCGGCCAGCAGCGCAGCGAACAGGGCGTGACCCAGGTCACCGAGGCCGGCGCCATGCTGCAGCGCATCACCGAGGCGGTAGAGGCCATCCGCGACATGAACCAGCAGATCGCCACCGCCGCCGAAGAGCAGACCTCGGTAGCCGAGGACATCTCACGCAACCTCACCGAACTGACCGCCATCGCCAGCGCCAACCAGGACAACGTCGAGCGCACGCAGCAGGCCAGCCGCAACCTGCATGACATGTCCGGGCAACTGGGCGAAGTGACTCGCCGTCTGGGCTCCTAGCCAACCTGCGAACCGGCGTGGCACGCAGCACGCGGCTCGCCCCAGCATCTTCGGCCGGCGCGGCAGAATGGACGCCGTGACGCAGGCTGCGACCCTCCAGCTCGCTGGCGGGGAAGGTACCCAGGGCGGACAAGCATTCGACATGTCCGCCCCCCACTGAAAACAGGTAAACGACAAAAGGTCGCAATTAACCCTTGCTATTTATGTAATAGGAAATATTCTCAGTTACGTAATGACGGCCAAGGAGACCTGCCATGACCTACCTGATCGATGCCTGGCTGGACCGCCCGCATCCCTACCTGCGCATCCTCAACCGCGAAACCGGGGAAGTCTGCGCCATGCTGGAAGAAGAAGCGCTGGACGAGCTGCGCGACCAGGGCGACCTGGACCTGCACGAGCTCAGCTCAAGCGAGCCCATCGTGCTCAAGGAGCTGGTGCGCAGCCTGTTTCTGTACTGCTACGCACGGGCCCTGCGCCCATCCTGAAAGACAAAACGGGGCACCCTGTCAGCAGGGTGCCCCGTTTCGTTGGATCAGGCTGCCATGTAGGGTGCGCTGTGCGCACCGAAGCGACAGCTTGCGTCCCAAGACTTACAGAATATCCAGCAGCTCTACATCGAATACCAGCACACTGTGCGGCGGGATGCTGCCGACGCCCTGGGCGCCGTAGGCCAGCTCGCTCGGCACGTGCAGGCGCCATTTGCTGCCGGTGCCCATCAGTTGCAGCGCCTCGACCCAACCCGGAATCACGCCACCAACCGGGAATTCAGCCGGCTGGCCACGCTCGTAGGAGCTGTCGAACACGGTGCCGTCGATCAACGTGCCGTGGTAGTGGGTACGCACCTGATCCTCGGCGGACGGCTTGGCGCCATCGCCAGCGACCAGCACTTCGTACTGCAGGCCGGAGGCCAATACGGTCACGCCTTCGCGCTTGGCGTTCTCGGCCAGGTAGGCACGACCTTCGCCAGCAGCGGCTTCAGCCTTGGCGGCCGCTTCAGCCTGCATGATTTCGCGGATGACCTTGAAGCTGGCGCCCAGCTCGGCTTCGGAAACACGACTGGCCTGGCCGCTGAACGCGTCGGTCAGACCGGCGAGGATGGCAGTCAGGTCCACGCCGGGCGGCGGGTTGTCACGCAACTGACCACCGAGTTGACGACCGATGCCGTAGCTGACGCGACCTTCATCGGAGGACAGATCGGGGCTGAAGTTGAATTCGGACATGAAAGGCTCCGCTTGGGGCTGTGAAAAAGGCCGGCCAGACTAGCACAGATACAGAGCTCGGCGTTGCTCGCCGCGGCCACCTAGGCTGCTCCCGGCTTACGCCCACGTCGGCAACGCTCGGAGCAGTAACGCACCTCCTCCCAACAGCGTGCCCACTTCTTGCGCCAGGTGAACGGTAGCCCGCAGACCGCACAGGTCTTCACCGGCAGCTCGCTCTTCTTCACAGCATTTCTCCGGCGTCGAGTTTCGCCAACAGGCGCTCGCCCCAGTCCCACAACGCCTGCTGCTTGGCCTCGGTCATGCGTGCCAGGTTGCGGTAGACCATGCCGATACGCGGGTTACGCTCCAGCGGCTCGCGGTGGCGCATGAGGAAATGCCAGTACAGTGCGTTGAACGGGCAAGCCGACTCGCCAGTGCTCTCGCTCACCTTGTAGCTGCAGCCTTGGCAATGGTTGGACATGCGCTTGATGTACTGGCCGCTGGCGCAATAGGGCTTGGAACCGAGGTAGCCTCCGTCGGCATGCATCACCATGCCCAGGGTGTTGGGCAGTTCCACCCAGTCGAAGGCGTCCATATACACGGCCAGGTACCAGTCGCAGATGGCCTTGGGCGCGATGCCTGCGAGCAAGGCGAAGTTGCCGGTGACCATCAAGCGCTGGATATGGTGGGCGTAGGCATGTTCCAGGGTTTGGCCGATGGCCTGACGCATGCAGTTCATCCGTGTCTTGCCGGTCCAGTAGAACTCCGGCAGCGCGCGTGAATTACCGAAACGGTTGCCTTCGGCGTACTCCGGCATGCGCAGCCAGTAGATGCCGCGCACGTACTCACGCCAGCCGATCAGTTGACGGATGAAGCCTTCGGCGGCGTTCAGCGGCACGTCGCCGGCGCGATAGGCTGCTTCGACCTCGGCGCAGATCCGCCGCAGGTCGAGCAGGCCGATATTCAGCGCAGCGCTGATGCGCGAGTGAAAGAGAAAGGGTTCACCATCGGCCATGGCGTCCTGGTAATCGCCGAAGTCGGCCAGGCCCCGGGCGAGAAAATGCTGCCAGAGGCGCTCGGCCTGTTCAGCCGTTACCGGGTAATCAAAACCCTCCAGGCTGCCGTAATGGCTGGCGAAACGCTGCCCGACCAAGGTCAGCACTTCATGCGTGATGACATCCGCCTCAACGCGCAGTGGCGCAGGTGGGCGCACACCTTTGGGCAACGACTTGCGGTTGTCGGCGTCGAAGTTCCAGGCACCGCCCTCCGGTGTGCCGTCGGGGTTGAGCAACAGCCCGCTGTCACGGCGCATCTCGCGGTAGAAGAACTCCATGCGCAACTGCTTACGCCCCTTGGCCCAGGCAGCGAACGCATCGCGGCTGCAGAGAAAGCGGCTGTCCTGATGCCAGTGAATCGGCACGCCGCAATGACGCAGCGCCTGCTCCAGGCGCCAGTCGCCGCACTCGGTCAGATGCACCTCGGCCGGATCGAGCCGTTGCGTCCAGCGCAGCAGCTCGCCCGGCAACGAACCACTGTTATCAGGATCATCCAGGGTCACGTAGTGAACCTGGATGCCCCGCGCGCCCAGAGCCTCGGCGAAATGACGCATGGCGCTGAAGATCAGGGCGATCTTCTTCGGGTGGTGCGGCACATGGCTGGCCTCTTCCATCACCTCGGCCAGCAGCACGTGATCACAGTCTGGGTCTATGTCCTCCAACGCACCAAGGCCGTGGGTGAGCTGGTCGCCCAGAATGAGAATCAGACGACGAACAGTCACAGCAGCACGATCTCCATATTCGGGTGGCGGCGCAGGTGGCCGAGCAGGATGTGATAGGTGTCGAGGTTGAAGCCGCCACGGCGCTTGGTCAGTAATGGCTCGACCCGCTCGAAACGATCTACCGTGCCAAGGTGGCGCCATTGATCGAGCACGTGCCACTGGGTCAGGCCGTGCCGCTCGTCGCGCTCGACCAGCGCGACCGGCCCGCCCCATGGCCAGGCCTGGGTTTGCAGGCGCTCGGCGCTGGCGAGCAGCCGCGCATCGTGCACCCGGCGCGACTCCTCGCCACAGCAGGCACCCGCACAGCGCCCAAGCTGATAGGCGAAGCAGGCACCCTCGCCCTCCTCCAGACCGAGAACACGCAGGCACAAGCGTCGCTGCCGCGCCTGCTCAAGTAGCCACTGACGCGCGTGATGGCGCGAGCGGAACAAACCGGCATGCCGGAGCCCTGGCGTCAACGCCTGGTGTTGGAGCAGTTCGATGTGCAGATCGCCAGGCTCGCCCGCCAGCGCCCAGGTCAACAGCTCGCGCTGCTTGCGCAGACGACGGTTGTACAAGGGTTGCAGACGCTTGATCTCGGCGGACTCGAACAACAGAGCGCCCAGCTCACCGGCCGTGGTAACCACCTGCACATCGCGGATCTGCTGCACCATCTGCAGGCTGCGGCGGTCGCGGTGATCGTTCTGAAAGTGCGACATCACCCGGCGGCGCAGATTGCGGCTCTTGCCCACGTACAGTTGCGCACCACCGTCGCCCAGGAAGTAATAAACTCCCGGACGTTCCGGCAACTGGGCGAAACGCTCCGCGGCCAGCAACGGGGGCAGCGCCACGCTCCGCAGCTGATGCCCCAGCGCCGTCGGCGCAACCTGCTGCAGCAGGTGCCGAGCCAGCGTCAACACGGCCTCGGCATCCGGCACAGCGCGATCGCGGAAGAAACGCGTGATGCCAAAATGTGCGCAAAGCGCATCGAAGCCGGCGCTCGCCAGCTCCGGCAGCGCCGCTCTGGCCAGGCGCAGGGTGCACAGCTGCGCAGAGCGCAGCGTCTTTCCGTCAGGCAGCACTCGGCGCAAGAACGCCAGGCTGAAGCGCAAGTTATGGCCCACCAGCACGCGGCCGCAAATAGCGTCGGCTATCGCCTGTGCTTCGCTATCGATGCGTGGCTGGCCGCGTAATTCCAGAGGGTGTAACCCACTCAGGCTGAGCAACTGCGAGGGCAGCGCGACACCAGGCTCGAACAGCCAATGCAAGCGCTCTGCGACACAACCCTCAGCATCGACCTGAATGATCGCCAGCTCCCAGATGGCATCATGTGCCGGGTGGGCTCCAGTGGTCTTCACCTCCACGACTGCCAGGGCCCTGCCCTGCAAACTGGCGACCGGTACGAAGACAGCCGTCACCAGCCGGACCGGAAGGCGATGGGCACGCGCAGACTGTTGTCAGCCGATGGCATACCGCACATCTCGTCATGTACCGAGCTGTGCACCAGAAAGAAAGGGAGCGCCGGCATTTCCTGCAGCACGTCACGCGCATGCTCTACCGAACGTAGGCTGAGCGTACTGCCCTGGTCGGTAAGAATCGGGTGGGCATGCCCTTCCATCCGCGCTTCGAGCAGATAGATGCCACCTTCCAGGGAAATCAGGTTGAGTTCTTCGATACGCCCGGCTTGAGCGTGAGCGGATAGATCATGCAGATTCATTGGACTCGCCTCTCACCTTAATTGTACAAGAACCTATACAAAATTAATTCTTATACAATAAAGAAAAAGCTCAAGCCCAGAAAGCAAAACGCCCGTCGTGTTCGGACGGGCGGTTGTGAAACGGCTCAGGTCAGTCGTGCTTGGTTACCTTGTCCAGATAGCCCATGGCGAAGGCCGAGCCAACGAAGGTCAAATGAATGATCACGTACCATTTCAGATACTTCAGATCGTAGCTCTTCGCATCCATGAACACCTTCAGCAGGTGGATGGACGAAATCGCCACGATGGACGCCGCCACTTTCATCTTCAGCGAACTGGAGTCCATCTTGCCAAGCCAGCTCAGCTTCTCGGTGCCTTCGTGAATATCCAGGCGTGAAACGAAGTTCTCGTAGCCGGACAGCATCACCATCACCAAGAGCCCACCGACCAGCGCCATGTCGATCAGCGACAGGAGCTTCAGGATCACATCGGCTTCGGCCAGGGAAAAGATCTGCGGCAGGATGTGATAAAGCTCTTGGAAGAACTTGACCGACAAGGCGAGCACGGCGAGAGAAAGACCGAAGTAGATCGGCGCCAGCAACCAGCGCGATGCGTACATGGTGTTTTCGATGAAGCGTTCCATGGAGAACTCACTGAGGGAGGGAAAATCGCGGCGAGTATACCCATCGCCCAGCATCAGCAGAAGATGCCCAACGCACTGTGGATAACCACAGCCCTGCTGTCTCGCCCAGCTGGCCCTGGCGCGCCTTGTTTCAGGCGTTTCAGCTCTGCCCGTCAGTCTCGGGCTGCGGCTGAAATACACCGCCATGGCTGTGGCGTTCGCCGTTGACACGACGCAACTCGGCCTGCAAGTGCAGACACCAGATCGGCGGTTCGTAGCATTCTACGTAGCCTTGCAGGACCAGGCTCTCGGCAATCGCCGTAAGCACCCCTTCAGCGACAGAGGGCCCATAGAACGGGCCCTGCGCCTTAATAGCCGAAGGCTGTGCTCCCGACATACCGGCAGCGCAAAGCAGTGTCCAACGTCCGTTGTCTCCTGCCAGTGGCTTGATCACGCACTCGATTCGGGTGACCAGGCCCAGGCATTGGCGGGTGAGACAGAGGCTGCGCGGCATGGCGGCGACCCTCGCGGAATCCAGGCTCCAGCCTACACCCCGAACGATCGCACTGTGAAGGCCAAAGTTATCCATGCAATCTGTGGATAACTCTGTGTATGAGGCGTGAGCAAGAACGCCTGCGCGCCTGTCCCGGGCGATCCGTGACAATCGTGCAATATTTGCTCAGCCCACAGTGCCTTCACCCTCTCCCTTCTTGCGCCGCGGCGCCTTGGCCGGTTTCACCGCAGCCGCCTCGGCTTCGGCTTTCGCCTTGTCCGCGTCGGCCGGCTTGAGTGCTTCCTCCAGCCCGATCTCGGCGATATCGCGCAAACGCTCGACCACACGGGCGTTGACGCTGCCTTTGGGGAAGCGACCCTTTTCGTCCGGGTGCCCGGCCGCCTCGCCGACCAGCAAGCTCAATGCCTCGTCGACATGGCGCACGGCATAGACGTTGAACTGGCCGGCACGCACCGCCTGCAGCACACGGTCATCGAGCATCAGGTTGGCGACGTTGGAGTGCGGGATGATCACCCCCTGCTCGCCAGTCAGGCCGCGCGCCTCGCACAGACGGAAGAAGCCTTCGATCTTCTCGTTGACGCCGCCGACCGCCTGCACCTCGCCGAACTGGTTGATCGACCCGGTGATGGCGAAGCACTGCTTGAGCGGGGTGCGCGACAACGCCGAGATCAGCGTGCACACCTCGCCGAGCGAGGCGCTATCGCCGTCGACGTAACCGTAGGACTGTTCCAGGGCAATACTGGCGGAAATTTCCAGCGGGAATTCCTGGGCATAGCGGCTGCCGAGGAAGCCGGTGAGGATCATCACGCCCTTGGAGTGAATTGGCTGACCAAGGCTGACTTCACGCTCGATGTCGACGATGCCGCTGCCGCCCGGATAGACGGTGGCGGAAATCCGCGCCGGTACACCGAAGGCCGAGTCACCGACCTCCAGCACGGTCAGGCCGTTGCACTTGCCGACGGCGGCGCCGCAGGTGTCGATGAGGATGATACCGGCCAGCATGTCGTCGATGATCCGCGCCGACACACGTCCGGTGCGGGTGGCCTTGGCCTTGAGCGCGCGCTCGATATGGCCGACGTCGGTGATGCTTTCCCCGGCGAGCTGGCGAATGAAGTCGGCCTCGCTGACCAGCTGGAACAGGTCACCGATACGCGCTGACAGGCGACCCTGGTGCTCGGCCAGACGCGCGCTGTGAGTAGCCAGGCGCGCCACCGCGGCACCGGTCAAGGGCGCCATGCCCTCTTCCGAGGTACGCGTTTTCATCAGTTGCGCGAATTGCTCAAGACTTTCTTCGGCGAGCGGGATGTCCTCGTCGAAATCGACCAGTACGCGGAACATCTCCTGGAAGTCCGGATCAGCGTCCTGCAGCGCGTAGTACAGCTGACGCGAGCCGATGATGATGACTTTCAGCTGCAGCGGAATGACCTGCGGGTTGAGGGTGACGGTGGCGATGCGGCCAAGGTCGCCCAGCGGCGACTCCATCTTCAACTGGCGCGAATGCAGGGCGCGCTTGAGAGCCTCCCAGACGAAGGGCTCACTGAGCAGTTTTTCCGCCTCGACCACCAGGTAGCCACCGTTGGCGCGGTGCAACGCGCCGGGGCGCAACTGACGGTAGCTGGTGTACAGCGCGCCCTGATCGGAGCTGTACTCGATGCGGCCGAACAGGTTGTCGTAAGTCGGGTGCGACTCGAACACCACCGGTGCGCCGCCGTTGGCGTGGTGACCAACCACCAGGCTCGGGCAGTACATTTCCTCCAGCAGCTTGCGCAGTTGCGGGTCGGCCTTGTCGACATCCACCAGTTGCTCGACGGCGGTTTTCAGCAGGTTGATCTGCATGGCCTGCAGATAGGCGCAAACGCCGGCGTTTTCCGCGTATTTCTCCGACAATGGCGCCAGCAACGGCTGCAACGCGACGGTGATGGTCTCTTCATTGAGTTGACGCAGCAGGTTGCTCGACTCGCGTTTCCACTGCGGCAGGCTGGCCAGCTCCTCGTTCAGGCGCTCTTCCAGCGCGGCGATATCCGCGTGGAAACGCTCGCGCTCGGCTTCCGGCAACTGAGCGAACTCGGCTTCATCCAGCGCCTTGCCGTCGGCCATCGGGGTAAAGGCGATATTGGTGCTGTCGCGGTACAGGGCCACGCCCTTCTCCAGCGACAGCTTCTCGATCACATCCAGCGCCTGGTCGTAGCGCTTGTTGAAACTGCGATCAATGGCGCTCTTCTTCTGCTGGTAGGTCGGTGTTTCGAACACTGCCGGGAAGGTGGCCAGCAGATTGTCGATCAACTGGTTGATATCGGCGATGAAAGCACTCGCGGTGCCGGCCGGCAGCTCCAGCGCGCGCGGCTCGCGCGGCTCGTCGAAATGATTGACGTAGACCCGGTCGGCCGGAGTCTCCATGCGCTTGGCTTCGGCCTTGAGGTAGCGCTGCACGAAGGAGAAGCGTCCGGTACCCGGCTCGCCCATGACGAACACGTTGTAGCCAGGGCGCGGCATGGCCACGCCGAACTGCAGGGCCTCGACCGCGCGGGCCTGGCCCAGTACGCCGCGGAAGGGTTCGAGATCATCGGTACTGCTGAAGTTGAACTGCTCGGGGGCGAAGGGGCGGGTCAGTGAGTCGGGGGCAAGGCGCAAAGCATCGAGGCTACGCTTGGACATTGGCGATCCTTATAGCGGGCGGAAGTTTCCGCAAAACATGGGGTGATTCTGGGCCTGTGGCGCGAAAGGGATCAAGGCTTGATTCAGCTCAGGATGAAAAATCCGAGCGCGTAATAAGCTGCCCATCACCGTCCTTCACGCGAAAGCCGCCATGCCCAGAGCCGATCACCTGCATCTACCCGTCCTGCATGTCGCTCGCCATGACTATGCCGCACTCAATCATCAGCTCAGCGTGCGGGAGGCGTTGGAGGACATACGGATCCAAGGCCTGGGCGAGCGCATCATCTATTTCTATGTGGTTGACGATGAGCAGCGTCTGATCGGAGTGCTACCCAGCCGTCGTCTGCTCACCGCTCCGCTGGACACCAAGCTGGTCGAACTGATGGATACGGCCATCATCGCGCTGCCCAATCGCGCGACCATCCTCGATGCCTGCCAGATGCTGATCCGTCACCGTTTCCTGGCGCTGCCAGTGGTGGACGAGCAGCAGCGCTTGTGCGGCTTGGTGGATATCGCCCTGCTCAATGAGGAAAGCCACGACCTGCGTCAGCGCAACCAAGCCGATGCGCTGTTCGAAACCCTGGGTTTTCACGTCGCCCAGGTTGGCAACGCCTCGCCATTCTGGGCCTTTCGCCTGCGCGTACCTTGGCTGCTGGCGACCATCACCAGCGGCACCCTCTGCGCCCTGCTGGCCAGCCTGTACGAGCTCACACTGGCCAAGAGCATCGTCCTGGCGTTCTTTCTCACCCTGGTGCTGGGCCTGGGCGAAAGCGTGAGCATGCAATCGATGTCGGTGACCATCCAGGCCCTGCGCAGCGTACGGCCCGATCTCGCCTGGTACCTGCGCAGCCTGCGCCATGAACTGCCGACCGCGCTGCTGCTCGGCGCCACCTGCGGCAGCCTGGTGGCATTGATCGTCTGGCTCTGGCGCGGCGAAGCCTGGACCGGTCTGATCATCGGCGCCAGCATTCTGCTGTCGCTCGGCGCTGCCTGCCTGCTCGGCCTCAGCGTACCGACGCTGCTGCACGCACTGAGACTTGACCCCAAAATCGCCGCGGGGCCGGTAACCCTGGCAGTCACCGACCTGTGCACACTCTTGTTCTACTTCAGCCTGGCCGCCTGGCTGCTGTAATCGCCAAGATCCTCGGCGCAGCGCAAGCAGTACTCGGCAACTGGCAGGGCGGCCAGGCGCGCCGCCTCGATCGGCTCGCCGCAACACAGGCACTCGCCATAACGCCCTTCGGCCAGGCGCTGCTTGGCCTGGCGCACCAGTAGCAATCCCTGTTCAGCCTCGGCCAGCAGCGCTTCGAGCACTTCGTCATTCTGCCGCTGCTGCGCCTGTTCGGGGAAATCCGCCGAGTGGCTGCGCCCCAGATCGCGGCGAATCGCCTCGGCGCGGGTGGTGTAGTCATGCAGCAGAGCGTCCAGCACATCACGGTGAGCCATGGGCAGTCTCCTAGCGTTGAAGAGCGCTCAGTGTGATGCGCAGCACGAAGCTCGTGACTGACGCCGGTCAGCACTTGCGCGAAATGTCTTGTTCGACTGCCTTGACACCAATCGACAGCCTGGCCAAAGCTCGGCCATCGCCATGACCAGAAGAACAGCGATCTTGAAACGGATATTCGCCGTCCTTGCCCTGAGCCTCAGTCTTCCCCTGCATGCCGCCACGCTCGAACAACTGGCCAACGATTCCTACTGGATCGCCCTCGGCCACTACGAGACCGGCAAGCTCGGCGGCTGGCGCAGCTATGTCGACGACGACGATTTCTTTCTCGCAGAAGATGGCGACAGTGATCCGGCAGCCGAACTGCAGGCGACCCTGAAGGCCCTGTACCAACCCGCTGAACTGGGCGACCGCCACCCGCAATGCGTCTACCCGGCACGTACCCGCTGGCTCAAGGCGCAATTGCAGCTCGATGACCTGCCCAGCCCGGACTGCGCCGAATACCGAAACTGGATCGCCGACGTCAATCCGCACAGCACGGTGCTGGTGTTCCCGGCGGCCTACCTGAACAGCCCCTCGTCGATGTTCGGCCATACCCTGCTGCGCATTGATCAACCGGATATCGACAGCCACAACACCGCGCTGCTGAGCTACGCGCTGAACTTCGGCGCCTTCATCGAAGGCGACGACAACAGCATTCTCTATGCCTGGCGTGGCCTGATGGGCGGCTACCCCGGCCTGTTCGCCCTGGTGCCGTATCGCGAGAAGCTCAGCGAGTACAACCGCCTGGAAAACCGCGATCTGTGGGAATACCGGCTGAACCTGACGGCGGAAGAAACCGCGCGCATGGTCGAGCACGTGTGGGAACTCAAGCAGATCCGCTTCGACTACTTCTTCTTCGACGAGAACTGCTCCTACCGCCTGCTGGAACTGCTGGAAATCGCCCGCCCCGGCATCGAGCTGACCGAGCATTTCCCGCTCACCGCCATCCCCACCGATACCGTGCGTGCGGTCAAGGATGCCGGGCTGATCGAACGCATCGACTATCGCCCCTCGCGCGAGCGCGAACTGCTGGCGCGCGCCGAACCGCTCGATAGCGACGAACAGGCGTGGGTCCTGCGCCTGAGCCAGGATCCAACGCAGCTCGACGACAGCGACTTTCTCGCCCTGCCCACCGAACGCCGCGCGCTGATCCAGGACGCCGCCTTCCGCCTGGTGCGCTACCACGCCAACGATGAAGAACGCAGCAGCAATGCTCAGCGCAGCTTCCAGCTGCTCGGTGCGATCAACCGTAACCCGCCACCGCCTTTGCAGGTCGAGCGTCCGCCGCTACCAGAGGAAGGCCATGAGTCGCGCACCTGGCAACTGGCCGGCGGCAGCCGCGACGATCGCGCCTTTGCCGAGTACGGCCTGCGCATGGCCTACCACGACCTCAACGACAACCTAGACGGCTTCCCGCTCGGCGCACAGATCGAGATCTTCCAGCTCAAGCTGCGCCAGTACGAGAACAACCACTGGCAACTGCAACGCCTGGACCTGGCCAACATCCGCTCGCTGACACCGCGCAATGCCCTGCTGCAGCCGCTGTCCTGGCAGGTTGGCGGCGGTCTGGAGCGGGTGCTCGGCGAAGATGGCGATAGCCCGCTGGTAGGCCATATCAGCGGCGGCGCCGGTGCCACCTGGCAGTTGCACGATGACCTGCTCGGCTTCGCTCTCGGCACCGCGCGTCTGGAATACAACGAGGATTTCGCTGCCGTGATCGCCCCGGCGCTGGGCTTCAACAGCGGGCTGCTGTGGCGCAACCCGTTGGGTAACCTGACATTGGAGGCAGCCGGCGACTACTTCCACAACGGCGAAGTGCGCCGGCGCCTGTCGCTCAACCAACAGTGGGAAATGTCACGCAACCTCGGCCTGCGCCTGAGCGCCCAGCGCGAGTTCAGCCAACTGGCCAGCCCGGTTAACGAAGTGAAGCTGGAGCTGCGCTGGTATCACTACTAACATACCAATGCACTGACGACAGGCTTCTATACTGAGATTCCCGCCACCCGTTTCAGGAGAGTCACCATGCGTCGCACGCTCATGTTTCTCGCCGCAACCCTGATCAGCCTGCCACTGTGGGCCATGCATTGCCCGCAGGATATGGCCAAGATCGATGCATTGTTGCAAAGCGATCCGCCTGCCGACCCAGAGGTGCTGGCCAAGGTGCAGGAGCTGCGCGCCGAAGGTGAAGCCCTGCACAAGGCTGGCGATCATGCCGAGTCGGTCAAGGTGCTGGGCGAAGCCCTCGACCTGCTGGCCGCCAGCGAATGAATCACGCTGGGCTTGCTCAATAACCGCTGTACAGCAAGCCCAGCGCGACCTGACGCACCTCCTGCAGATCCACCGGTTTGCTCAGGCAGGCCGAAGCGCCGCGCGCTTTGGCATCCTCGAACAACCGTGCATCGGCCACCGCACTGATCACCATCACCGGCACATCACGCAAACGCGGCTCAGCGCGCATGGCGTCGAGAATATCCAGCCCATTGCCGTCAGGCAGGTCGATATCCAGCAACACCAGTGCCGGCTCACTTTCCTGCAATTCGGCCAGTGCCCGCTGGCATGAGCTCACGCCCCTGACCTCGGCAAACTCACGCAACGATGCCTGCAGGATCTTCATGCAGGCGGGGTGATCCTCCACGCACAGCACCTGCACCAGACTTTGCACGGCCTGCGCCGGCGCCTCGGCAGCCTCGTCGCCGAGCACATCAGGGTTGGCCGCGCTGGGGATGTCGAGCCAGAATCGACTACCGACACCAGGCTCGCTACGCACGCCGATTTCGCCTTCCATCAGCGTGGCCAGCTCGCGGCAAAGCACCAGCCCGATACCGGTGCCGGGAATATTCGAGCTTTCCCGGCCGAGACGCTGAAAAGGCTGGAACAGCTGCGCCTGCTGCTCGCTGGAAAGCCCCGGCCCAGTGTCGTCAACCCATAACCGCACACAGTCGGCACGCACCTCGTAGCCCATGCGGATCATGCCGCGCGGGCTGTTGTACTTGATCGCATTGGACAGCAGGTTGAGCAGAATCTGCCGTACCCGCCGCGGGTCGCCCTGTACGAACAAGGGCGGATTGGCTGCCTCCATCACCTGCAGTTGCAGCTGTTTATGCTGCACTTCGGGCTGCACCAACTCGGCACAACCGTTGAGTAGCGCGCCGATTTCGATCGGCTGGAACTGCAGCTGCTGACGCCGGCTCTCGATGCTCGACAGATCGAGAATGTCGTCGACCAATGAAGTGAGATGGCGACTGGCGGTGACGATTTCGCGCGCGTAATCGGTCTCCAGTTTGGCGTCCTGCTTGTCCTGCGCCTCCATCTCGATCAACTGAGCGAAGCCATGGATGGCGTTGAGCGGCGTGCGTAGTTCGTGGCTCATGCTCGACAGAAAGCGACTCTTGGCCTGGCTGGCCGCGAGCGCTTCAAGGCTGGCGTGGCGCAGTTCTTCCTGCACTTGTTTGAGCCGAGTGATGTCGACGTGCGTACCGGCAATACGCAGTGGCCAGCCGCTCGCGTCGCGCGCCAGGACCTTGCCACGGCTGAGCAGCCAGAGGTAATCGCCGCGGCAATCGAGATAGCGGTATTCGGCGTCGAAATACTCTTCGCCACTGTCAGCGAATAGCTTGCGCAGGTGACGCAAACGCTCCAGATCATCGGGGTGTACGCGCTGGTTGAACTCGCTCAGCGTCAGGTGATTCGCACCCAGGCCAAAACGCCGGACGAAGCGCTCGCTGAGATCGATGGTCAGATCTGTGGTATCGATCTGCCAGAGGCTTTCAGTTGTACTCTCAAGCACCAGTTGCAGAATGCTTTGCGCCTCCTGCCGCTCATGCTCGCTGGCCTTGAGCTGCTTGCCGGCCTGCTGCACAGCATCGGCCAGGCGACTGACCTCGGCAATATGGCTGTCCGGCACCGCTGGCAAATATTTGCCCTGCCCCAGGCTGGTCGCCATGTCGACGATGCCATCGATGGGCTCGGCCAGTTGCTTGCTCAGGTTGCGCGAACGCAGCCACATCAAGGCAAAGAACAACAGATAGAACGCCACCAGGCCGGCAATCAGCAGGTAGCCGATCTGCATGTAACGCTCGGCCAACTGGTTGGTGTCATGGAAGATCTGCTCCTCGTCCACCACCAACAGCAAGCGCCAGCCGGTTTGCGGAATTTCGCTCCAGGCCACCAGTTGCTTACGGCCGCCGAGCAGCACCTCCTGCACGTTGCCATTGCCCTCGTTCATCGCCTGCAGCAATGCCTCCATGCCCTCGCGCTTGGTCAGGTTGAAGTCCTCGGGCTTGAGTACTTCACGGCGCACGGCCTCTTCGTAGGAGTACTGGGTCAGCTCACGCAGACCAAAATCCAACTCCCCTGCCTTCGGCAACGCCATGATGTTGTGGTCATGGCTGACCAGCATCGCGTAGCCCTGCCAAGGCACGTTGAGTTCGGCAATCTCACCCAGTATCTGGCCCACGGTCACGTCGAGACCGACCACGCCTTCGAGAAAGTCCTCGCGATACACCGGGGCGATGGCCGACATCATCCATCCCAGGCCTGCCGGGTCGAGGTAAACCTCGGTCCATATCACCTTGCGCTGCGGGTTGTGCTTGGCGTCGGCGAGGTAATAGAAGTTGTAATCGGGTATCACCATGTCGTGGGGATACTGCGCGGGCGTATCGAACCAGGGATAGATGCGGTTGTAGCTGTCCCAGGTATTGAAATACAGCGCCGCTACCAGCGGGCTGGCCTGCTGGATCGAACGCATCAGCGGATCGAGTTGCGACAGGCGCATGACCTTGGCGTGATCCTGCTGAGCAAGTGGCGTGCTGTTGGCATAGAAGGATGCTGCGCGCCCGTCATCGCTGCGGGTATAGAACACGCCACTGTCAGTGACCGCATGGCGTTGGTGCTCGAGTTCGTCTGCCTGGAAACGGGTATCGAGCAGCGCTTTGTGAGCGCCATCGCGATAGACCTGCACCAGCGACTCGATAGAGCGCAGCCGCCCGTCGATGATCTGCGCTTCGCGCAAAGCGGCGCTGGCCAGATCTTTCACGGCTGTTTCCTGCAGATGCTCGATCTGCGCGTCACGAATCGCCTGATTACTCAGCAGATACACCGCGATCAGCACCGATTCCACCAGAATCAGCGGGATCAGCGCGCTTTGCACGAACGCTCGCCAGATCCACTGACGTAGAGGGTAGCGGCTAGAACTCGGCATTACAGCTCCTTTGCAGAGGACGCAGGCAGATGCGAGGCGCCATCATAGCTTCCCGCGATGGAATCCGCAGTCGACGCTGAGGAACCTTTGCCGTACACTCGACGTCCTATCTGTAACCGAAAAGTTTTGGGGCCGATTAGGATTCGACGCCGGTAGCGAAGCTCGAGGTGCATGCCGACTTGGTAACAGAAGTCGTAAATCAACTGTTGCAACTTTCTATAGTTGCCAATGACGAAAACTACGAGGGCTACGCTCTCGCTGCGTAAGCGGCGCGACTAGTCCTTCTGGTAGCTTCGGCTCCAGCGATCACTAGGGGATGCCTGTAAACCTGAAGTGATTGTCATGCAGAACAGGATCGCCGCGTAGTACGTTGTGGACGAAGTGGCTAAAACTTACACAACTCGCCCAATGCACCCTGCCCGTCGGGCGGCTGAGGGTTAACTCAATAGACACGGCTAAGCATGTAGTACCGACAGTGGAGAACTGGCGGACGGGGGTTCAAATCCCCCCGGCTCCACCAAATACACATCTAAGGGCGTCCACGGACGTCCTTTTTTGTGCCTGAAACCCAGCAAATACGGGGCTTTCAGCGTCTTCACGATCCAATAGCGTCCAGCAGGATCCACGAAATCCGGTATTCCAATTGGTATTCCAAGCCATCCACTGGTAATTTTTGGAATACCAAAACCGCTCTTGGAATACCGCATGTGCGCTCAAGCCACCCGTCTCTCGGACCTCAAAGTCAAAGCCGCCAAGCCTCAAGAGAAGGACTATGTCCTGAGTGATGGTGACGGACTGCAGATGCGAGTGAGAAGCAATGGCTCCAAGCTCTGGAACTTGAACTACCGGCACCCGGTGACGAAGAACCGGATCAACATGGGCCTCGGGACCTTCCCCGAGGTCTCATTGGCGCAAGCCCGCAAGCGCACTGTTGAGGCACGTGAGCTCCTCGCCCACGGTATCGATCCCAAAGAGAAACGGGACGCCGTGCAGCAAGCCAAGAAAGCAGCAACTGAACATACCTTCCAGAATGTGGCGACCGCCTGGTATGAGCTGAAAAAGGATGCGGTGACACAAGCCTACGCCGAGGACATCTGGCGCTCCCTCACGCTGCACGTCTTCCCCGACTTGGGCACCACTCCGATCTCCGCCATCAATGCCCCTCAGGTCATCAACCTGCTCCGGCCGCTCGAAACCAAGGGCAGCCTTGAGACCGTTAAACGACTGACGCAGCGACTAAACGAGATCATGACCTATGGGGTCAACTCGGGACTGATTCATGCCAACCCGCTTAGCGGCATCCGCTCTGTCTTCAAGAAACCGAAAAAGAAGAACATGGCAGCACTGCCACCCGATGAACTGAACGACCTCATGGTGGCAATTGCCAATGCCAGCATCAAAAGAACGACCCGCTGCCTGATCGAATGGCAGCTCCACACCATGACCCGGCCAGCTGAGGCAGCTACCACTCGCTGGGCAGACATCGACTTCGGAAAGAAAATCTGGACGATCCCAGCTGAGCGGATGAAAAAACGCCGCACGCACATGATTCCGCTCACAGAACAGGCTCTCGCATTGCTGGAAGCAATCAAGCCCTACAGCGGCCACCGTGAATACGTTTTCCCTGCAGACAGGGACCCTCGCACCCACTGCAACAGCCAGACCGCCAACATGGCGCTGAAGCGCATGGGCTTTGAAGGACGTCTGGTAAGCCATGGCATGCGCTCAATGGCCAGCACCATCCTCAACGAGCACGGCTGGGATCCGGAACTGATTGAGGTAGCGCTTGCCCATGTCGACAAGGACGAGGTTCGCAGTGCTTACAACCGGGCGGACTACATCGAGCGCAGACGCCCGATGATGGCCTGGTGGAGCGAGCACATCCAGCAAGCAGCTACCGGCAGCCTTTCGATGTCGGCCATCAAGGAAAATCGGGACAGAAAGGTCGTTTCGATACGCTGATTTGTGCCAAATACCGTAAAGCAGACGGCAGTAACAGGCAGCAACCGGCCAGAAGCGGCTGTTGAGAACCCGCAGAATTTCAGCCCAAAGTAGCCAGATCTGAGCCAAGCTGAGTAGAGATCATGGCAGCTCTTTAGCTTGCTCGCGCTGAGCGACGCTGGCGAGACACTGCTCGATGAACTGAAGCTCCTGATCAAGCTCGCCGGCACGCTTTTCCAAAGCTTTTAAAGCTGATTGATGCTCCTTCTGCACCTCTACTGGTGCTTTAGCGAGCCCTGCTAACTTCCTCTGGCTTCTCTCGATCTTCTCATTAAGTTCGGCAAGGTACTTCTCCCCGGACTCCTTTTTCCTCGCCGGGAAGAGCTGGCACTCCAAGAAGCGGATGGCATCGTAGATTCTCAATACCTCACTGCTGGTCTTGGAGTGCACAAAGTTCAGGCTGCCCTCGTCGAAGGCGTGATGCTCCTGGTTCTGCCCAGTCCAGTTGACCAAGTCATTCTTGATGAGATTGAAGTGCGACAGGTCGTAGTCGATGAAAGTCTCCACCAACGAGAAGGTGTGCTCTAGGCTGACCTGCAGATACATGCTCTTCTTCAACTGCGACTTGTTGAAGTTGGCCGTGACTGTGACGCCGTTTTCAATGCAAAACTCAAGCACCATGGATTCGAACCAAATACGGCAATAAAGCAATGCCTGACGGACGTCGAAGACCGACAGCGCCACGTAGACTTTCTTCTGGAAACCACCCTCGTGATCAATCACCACGATGCCCTTGTTCGTGTAGCTGAGCACGTGGCTAGTATGCTGATCGCACTGAGGGTGACGGTCGGCGATGATGCAGAATCGTTCCCAGAAGAGGCGGTCATGGGTGGTGACGACCATTTGGATCCGGCGCAGGTAAGCGTCGCTGAAGAACAGGTCGATAATGTTCGATCGGTGATCGGTGTCGATCGCATTGACGACGTCATCAAAGACGATGAGCGGGAAGTTGTTTTTCTCAGCCATCGCCAGGAGGATTGACAGGCCCAATGCTCGCAGATGCCCTTCGCTGAGCACAGCAAACGCATCGAGCAATGATCCATCCACGTTGGTGATCTTGATCCGGTAGTTATCCGCCTGCCGGTCGAAGCTCAACGACGCGATCTGCTCATGGTCATCGTCGTGATTGTTGATAGCGCGGTAGTACTCGGCTGCCTTGGCTTCGATCCCGGTGATTCGCGCTTTCTCCAGCTCGAGCTTGTAATCCAGCAGATCGCGGTACAGCGTTCGGTACTCAGCCTCGAGATCTTTGAGCAGCTGGTTGAAGCGACTGTTATCGACTGCGTCGTTGAGCAAGGCTGCTTTTTGCCTTACCAATTCTGCCATCTGACCGTTGCAGGCTTTGAACTCGCTCTCCGCACGCGTTTTACGGTCGAACAGTTGCTTCAATGAATCATCAATCGCTTTCAGTTGCACCACCCGTGCTTCAAGGCGGGCTGCCTGGGCTTCTGCCTGGCCAACCTCCCGGTACTTGCGCTCACAGTTTCGCAGGTAAGCCTCGATCTGATCGGCACGCTCGGCGCAGAGTTTCAGGAATGAGTCGAGAACTGACGGAGCCACCTCCGAGCGATCGGTAGCGGCATGAAATTCTGCAAGCACCGCTTCTAACTCGTCCATCCTCAGCTGGCAGGGTACGTCGGCGTACTCATTGCCCTTCACAGCGCCGATTCCCGTGGCAACTCGTGATGCCCAGAGCGCGATCCGCGCGTCATTTCGCAGCCTGGATTGCTTCAGGGATTCCAGTGCACCCAACGCCTTGATCTGCTCTCGCGCCCTCTCGAATGGGTTCACTGTCACCTTGTCGAGGGGCGTCAGGCATGCAGGGCAAGTTGCCCTCGACTGCAGCTCGACAGCTTCCAAGGCCTCGAAAACGGCGCGATAATTGACCTCGCTGGCCCTCTGCAGAAATACCATCTCGATATCGGCTCTGCGGTGGAGCAAGCGCTGAGCGATAGTACAGACGCGCCTCACCTGCTTCAGCGGGATAGCGAATGGAGCTTTGGCGGCTCGAAGGCGCTCAGCTCCACGGATATGCATTTCTATTGTTTTTCGAAGCCGCAATACCTTGGGGCGAATCTCAAAGTCTTGATCTGACCGCAGCCCAAGCAGCTCGCAGATTTGGGAAATTGATACCCAAAGGTCTGCCCTATGCTTACGCCTCTGCTGGCCCAGGCTGCTGCAAGTGTGCTCCAGAGTTTTCAGAGCCTCGGCTTGGTCGGCACGCATGAGGGGCTTGAGCGAGAAGCTTTCAGGCCTGACGAACCGTGCAATGACCTCTTGGAGTTCTTCCAAGCCAAACAGGGTCGCCAGGACATCACTCTCGATACTGCCGGTGTCCTTGGAACCCAGCAGGGAAAACTCCTGAAGGCGGTTACGGTCTATGAAGCAACTCGACCAACTTATGCTTGGTTTGACCGGAAGCTTGTCCGCTCCCTTCAGCAAGAGCTCGTGCCGAATGTCTCCCCGGGCGATGTACTGCCTAAGCTTGGTCTTGCGCCTAGACGCTTCCTTGATGTCTCCTGTGGTGCCGAACTCCAACGCCTCGCACAAGGACGATTTACCACCGCCATTGGGCGCGTAGAAGACATTTTTCAACTTGCTGAAGCGGATTAAAGAGCCGTTGTCGTCAGGGCCAAACTCTCCGAAGCCTCGGAAGTTTTTCACGCGAAGGTAGTCCAAAGCTCCAAGGCCGGAAGGCGGTATCCGATCCAGTTCCGGCTTGTTGTCGAGCACCTTTTTGAAGCGAGAGGCGATGCGCTGATAGTTGCGCCCCAGCAGATGGTCGGCTGCCGCGGTGATGTGCGTTTTGATATGGTCGGAATAGCGCCCCTTGCTTTGGTTCGCCTGGTACATGCACCAGAGCAGCACGAGGTATGCGTCAGTGCGCTCTTCAAGATGCTGCCTTGCAAAACTCAAAAGGTACTGGCTCATCGCGCCCTCCTCCCTGAAGCGCATGATCGTAGCCGGACTGAAATCAGAAAACCATCACAGCTAGGCCAACCTTCGCTAATGTGGAGCGCTGCCGATCTGAACCTGGTACCACACCTGATAAGCCGACGGATGCCGCAGCTAATCTTTGGAGAGGCCGCTAATGGCGGTAGCCATCAGTCACAACGGGCTTCAGTAGGCTAAGAAGGAAGCATTCAAGCCAGTGGCTGATATAAACCGCGATGGTGGTACGTTGATATGTCTCCGAGGTAATCTCATCGGTCACAAGTTGGAGAGAGACCGCATGGATGTCGTCGATCGGATTGAGCGCGCAAGAATCAAAGCGTTTTACAAGCTGCTTGTGGATCGGCTTGGCCCAGATGTCTGGGCCGAGCGCAAAGCCGACTATGTGAAGCGCATCCGAGAGAAGGAGTCGAGTTTCGACATCAGGCTGCCGATAGAGTCCCAGCTCTTCATACCCGCAGACGATGACATCGACTGGTACATCCTCGCGTCATACCTAGCCCATGACTTCCCCTATAGCGACTCCGCCTACAGCAGCAGGCGTGTTTACACCTATGCCATGGCCATAGGAGCTGTTGCTCATCTGCTTCGCGTCGTGCCCAACGTAGAAGCTGTTCTAGACAAGATGCTGGCGAACAACAATCAGCCAGAGAAGCAGTTATTTGAGCTGCTGACCGCCGCGTTCTACTTGAAGAACGGCTATGAGGTTTCTTTTATCCCCGAAAACAGCATCACTTGGCCTGATGGGAAAAAGAGATCGCCAGACCTGCTCGTCAAAATGGGCGAGGAAGAGCTCTACGTCGAATGTAAACGGGCGGATAAACAAACGAAGTACTCACGGACCGAAGAGGAAGCCTGGACAAACATATGGACTCAGTTGAGCCGTCACATGCTCAAGGCCGCGCCTTGGTGCACCGTTGACCTAACTTTCCATGATCAGGTCGCCGATGTGTCAACGGACGAGGTGATCAAATTGGTGGACCTAGCCATCAAAGCTAGAGGGGAAAAGGTAAGGGCTGGGTCAGTCAGCGGTCAAATACGAGCTATCGACAAGAAGAGCCTCAAGCGCCACTACTTAAAATTCTCCGTCAGGCCCAATAGCCCTCAGCACGAGCTGCTGGTATTCGGCGATGTGGACAGCAATGAAAAGCGAAGCATCGCGACCATCGGTGCACGGGTCATTCGTCCGGGTAGCAACAATGACTTCCTCAATATGTTCGTCAAAGACGTTGGCTGCTGCGTAGGCGCCCAATGGTGCTGTGAGCATGATAAGTCGCTTTCTCTACGCTCTAAGCACTTCAAGGGTCTAGTCAACGATGGCGTGACCCAGATTCCTCCAGACCGCCCTGGTGTTGTGCACGTCTGGTATGAGACTCGAGATGGAGTGGAAATCGAGGAGCTACGCCGGGACAAGAACATCGACAACATCTCCAACTACGACGCCTCTGAGACAACGGTGCTTGGGGTCTTCGTGCACGCCGTCAATTACTACCCGTTCGAGGACACCTACGAGTGGGCCGAAACGGTACAAGATTTTGCCCGCGTGCCTGACTTGGCTGTTCTCTTCCCTTTCCAGACCTTGATGCTCGCCTCTGGCCCGGCAGAAGCCGTGGAGGGCACGACTCACTGGGCACAAGACAAAGCTGCAAAAGTCCCGCAGTGACGGGGGCCGTCTCAAGAAATGCTGCGGCTACTGGGCAAACCTTCTTTTGAGTAATTTCAAGTATGAGCCGTAAGTTTGAAGGGCCTGAATGAATCGCCCCTAGTTTCATAGATGTCTTCAAGCCTCAAGGATGGTCTGCTCAGATCCTGTGAGACCGTCCGCTATCTGGCCGGCAGCTGCCCATAGGCACCCTTAACCGAAGACCAAGCTCTCCTTCATAGCTCTACTCATTCCACCTACCGCTTAGGTGATCATAATGCTCAAATCGGGCTCTGTAGTGGTCAACCCATCCCGGACAGTGGGTTAAGTTTCTCTTCGGCCACCGCAGGCGGTAACCCGTCGTTGAATTGGTGCGGCCTGACCCAGTTGTAGCGGTGCATCAGGTAATA
>NZ_PGLR01000024.1 GCF_002803095.1 Pseudomonas sp. ZH-FAD
CCATTGCACAGGCCGATCTGGATCGTGACGCGCTCTGTGGCGCTGAGTTCGTGATAGGACATGGGGCAACACCTTACCGAAATGGTCGGGTGTTGCACTCAGTTTTTGCGGCCGCCCCGTGTAGCCGCCAACCTCAGCGGCAGCGGTCGCAGTCAATGTGCTGTTCAGCAGGCTGCCGTCAGGATTAAAGGTCTCGCTGATGCTATAGACCAGCGGTTCAGTGCCGGAGGTCAGGCCCTGGGCGCCCAGCACCTCTGCCACCGTTTCGCTGCCTACCAAGCCGAATGCACCCGGGCCGTCAGCCCCGAAGGACACCAGCGCCATCAAGCTACCAGCGCCCCCCTCCGTGCTGATCACCAGGCGCTGACCAGCTTCAGGATTACCGGGATAAGGCGAGTCCAGTTGGTCTTCGTGCACGGTGCCGCCGACGGGCGCCTTGGTGGTCCATGCCACCTGGATATTGACGTCGTTGTAGTCGTTGTCACTGTTGCCGTCGTTGACATCCTCCCAGTTCTGGTTGCCCGGCGCGGTATTGTCGTCAACATGGGACTTGCCACCGGGATTCAGCGTGGGGTCGCTGAACAGAACGTGAGCGCCACCGGCCCCATTGATTTCTGTATCGCCGATAAGGGCCTTCCACTGTCCCTCCACGATCTGGAAGGTTACCTCGGCGTTGCTGGCGGCGCCGTTCAAGCCCCCATTGGGAATGATGAAGAAACCAACCTGGCTCGGGTCGAGGCCATGAAGGGTGATCGAGTCTCCCTCAGCCAGGCCGCTGGTGTCGCCCCATATGATCTGACCGCTAATCGGCTCACCATCCGGGCCTTTGATGTAATAGCCGTAGCTGTTGAGGTATGAGGCATCACCGCCCTGATACGTGATGGTCAGGCAGTGTTTGACTCCGTCTTCCACCAACACGGGCACATCGTCTTCCACGTCGATCACGAAGCTGCCAGGGTTGAAGCCGCCTGGCACCGCGTCACCATCGTAGTCGGTGGCGATCAGCAACTTGGAGAAGTCCAGCGCGAGATCCTTGTCGCCCAACAGCTCGCTGTCATCTCCATCCTTGCGTGGATGATCGATCGGCCCCGACAAGGTGAAGACATACCCACCATCGCTGGTCACCACCAGCGTGAATATCGGCACACCTCCCGCTGTCGCTGTCAGGGTGCTCGTGCTGCCGTCGTCCGAGACCTCGACGGAATAGACCAACGGCTCCTTACCCGACGTCAGGGCCAATGCCTGCAGATCGCTCAATGCCTCAGGGTTGGTACTCAGCTGGAAGCCACCGCGCCCATCGGCCCCGAAGTTGACCAGCGCATCCAGTGCCCCCGGATCGCCAATCAGCTGATGGGTTTGCGCCGGCAGGTTGCCGGGCTCGGCGTTACCGATATCTATCAAGGCATCTTCATGCACGACGCCTCCGACGACCGGGCGCTGACCTTCACTGCCGGCCAGCTCGGGACTGTCGTCGTCGATCAGAATGCTCAAGCTGCCGCTTGCCGGGGTGCCGTTACCGTCGGTGATGGTGTAGTTGAACAGATAGAGGATGTCGTTCTCGTCGCTTTCACCCAAGGGCGGCGCGGCATGGTCCAGCGGAGCGAAGAGCTCGAACTGATAAGCCCCGGTCAGCAGGTCGGTGACCTGCACCTCGAACACCACCGTCTCGCCGGCAAAAGCGGTCAGGAGGAGGCCGTCGGCGCTGACCTGATAGGTCAGCGGCACACCACCCGAAGAGATACCCAGATCCGCCAGACCGGCAGTCGACCAGGTGAAGGTACCCGGACCGTCGGGCCCGAAGCTATAGCCCAGAACCCCGGTGACCAGCGTCGCCTCGCCATCCAGATCGTTCACTCCGCCAACGATGCCGTCAGGCAGGCCATCCTCGTCCACCGCATTGGAGGCTGTGCCACCCGTGGGAATACCATCTATCGCAGGAACGGCATCGTCAGCAGCGATGGGTTCACCCTCCGGAAACTCCGGTCCACCGGGTAGGCCTTCAGTGGGAAAACCGATCACCGGATCCAGCGCCCCACCGACCTCATCGAGCAGCACGAAGGAATGCCCGCCCCCCACGCCACCTGCTCCGCCAGCGCCAGCACCCGGCCCAGCAGCAGTAGCTTCGCCCTCCAGAGTCGGGTCGACACCGGCTTCGATGGCGGCCTGCAAGCGCTCGACATCGGTGAGGTCGGCATCGCTGGGGGTGGCTGGAGGTGTTTCAGCGACCGGGGGCTGCGATTCGCCGCGATAGGCAAGCATCTGCGCGTCGAGCGTCATGCTGCTGTCGCGCCCAAGCGTCAGTTGCTGGCCGTTGGTCATGGCAACGGCCACCGCGCCCGAGGCGCCGGTTACCAGTTGCTCGCCCGCGTAGACCCGGTCTCCTTCACTGATCGGCCGGCGCGATCCGTCGCTCGCTACCGCGAACACTTCGCCGACAACCTGACTGACGACACCAATAAGAGTAGCCATGATTCCATCCTCACTACGGCTGCCGACCACCGCCGACACGTACCTACCGAAAGGGTCAGAACACCTTTTCGAAGCCGAGGAGAAACCCAAGACAGCTGATTGAAATGGAACGGCGCAAAATCCCAAAAACGCTACTGACAAAAAAATGTCACTACAACCTGCGTCGAACTACTCCATCAGATGAATCCCCGCCCTGTGATGCCTGACAACCCATTTCAGCTGCGCAACCCACGGAAAATGAGGCTTTGCGCAGCTCACAGGTTCAAACAATGTGCTGCTTTTCGCAGAGTTCATAAGATTTTTTCTGAATATAGGTTGTGAAAAAAACATCTTAGGTTCTCCAAAAGTTGTTCTTAGCTCTGATGTTACAAGCCTGAAACGGTTTTACAGGCAAAAACGCCATTTTTATGGCGACAGGATAAGAACATCAGTCAGGAGAAACGCCAATGCGCACCCTAACCCCGCTATGGAGCGCCATGCTTTTGGCGACTGTTTGCAGTCAGGCGCAAGCCATGAATCTCTCGGAAGCGATTCAGAGCACGTTGGACAATCACCCGGAAATCCACGCTGCCGCCAATAGCCGACTCTCATCGGATGAAGACGTGAAATTCGCCAAGGGCGGATACCTGCCCACCGTCGATCTGCTGGTCGGTTATGGCCGGGAACGTACTGACAGCCCAAGTACACGGGCGCTTGGCGATCACAACAAGGAGACCCTGAACTACCGCGATGCCGAACTGCGCCTGCGGCAGATGCTGTTCGACGGTTTCAACACGCCCAACGAGGTGGCGCGCACCCAGGCGGTGGTCAACTCCCGTGCCTACCGTCTGCTCGGCACCTCCGAAAGCCTGGCCCTGCGCACCGTCGAGGTGTACCTCGATGTGCTGATGCGCCGCGAGATGGTCACCCTGGCGCGCAACAACCTGCAGGCACACCAGCGCATCAACGATCAGATCGGCTTGCGCAGTCGCCAGGGCGTTGGCAGCACTGCCGACCTGGACCAGTCCGAAGCTCGCTTGGCACTCGCGCAGAACAACCTCTACACCGAAGAAGTCAACCTGGCCGATGCCGAAGCCAACTTCTTCAGTGCCGTGGGCCGTCTGCCGGATCAGTTGGAAAGCCCGGCATCGATCAGAGGCGGCATGCCTGCCGATCTGCTCGCTGCGCGGCAGACCGTGATGGACAACAACCCCTTCCTGAAATCAGCGCAGGCTGACGTCAACGCCGCCGAGAAGCAGTACGAGGTAGCCAAGTCGCCGTTCTACCCACGCTTCGATCTGGAGCTGGCGACCTCGGCCGATGACAACGTGCAGGGCGATGAGGGTCACTACAACACCTGGCGAGCTGCCGTGGTGATGAACTACAACCTGTTCAATGGCATGCGCGACAAGGCCCGGCTGCAGTCGGCTGCGCACCAGATCAACGAGTCGATGGACATCCGCAACAACGCGCTGCGCGTGCTCAACGAGAACCTCTCGCTGGCCTGGAACGCCATGGAGAACGCGCGCCTGCAAACCCCCAAGGCGCGTGATTACGCGGACTACACCTCACGGGTTCGCGAGGCCTACCAGCAGCAGTTCAGCCTGGGCCAACGCACCTTGCTCGACCTGCTCGACAGCGAAAACGAGCTGTTCACCGCCAACCGTCGTTACACCGAGGTGCGCTACGGCGAAGAGTTCTCGATGTACCGCGTCGTTGCGGCAATGGGTGATCTGTTGCGCCAGCAACAGGTCGTAGTCCCGGCAGAAGCTGTAGCCCTCACTGAAGTGAAGAGCGAGGCACGCTTGCCGGATATGAAGTAGTACCGGCGTGAGGAGTAGTAGAAATTGACCACCATGGAACGGCCAGGCCCGTCCAGTGATCCGCGGCTCAGTCACGACGATCCGCTGCTGGATGGTTTGTTGATCCTCTGTCGGCTACACGGCTGCTCGGCCAGCCGTGGCACCCTCAGTGCCGGCCTGCCCATGCCGGAGCAACGCATGAGCCCCGACCTGCTGCCGCGTGCTGCGGCACGGGCCGGGCTGCAGGGGCGTCTGCTACAGCGCGAGCTCGCCAGCATTTCCGCCCTCAACCTGCCAGTCCTGCTGCTGCTCAAGGACGGTCGCTGTGCGGTCCTGCGCCAGTGGGGGCCGAAGCAGCAGGCGCAGATACTGCCCTGCGAGACCGATGGCGGCGAACAATGGGTCAGCCGTGAACAGCTGGCCGCCGAGTACAGCGGCCGTGCCTTTTTTGCCCGCCCTCGACATCAGCTGGAAGAAGCCCGCACGCCGCTGGTGCCACGCATCGAAGCCTGGTTTCGCGACACCCTCAAGCTGTCGCGCTGGCTCTACACCGATGCCGTTCTGGCCAGCCTGCTGATCAACCTGCTGGGCCTGATGGTGCCGCTGTTCGTGATGCAGACCTACGACCGTGTAGTGCCCAACCAGGCGACCGCAACGCTCTGGGTGTTGGCCATCGGCCTGTTTATCGGCACCGGTTTCGAACTGCTGCTCAAGGTGCTGCGCGCGCACCTGCTCGACACGGCAGGCAAGAAGACCGACGTGGTGCTGTCGGCCACCTTGTTCGAGCGCATCACCGGCATGTCGATGAAGGCGCGGCCGGCCAGCGTGGGCGGTTTTGCACAAAGCATTCATGATTTTCAGGGGCTGCGTGACTTTCTCACCGCAGTGACGCTGACCAGCCTGATCGATCTGCCCTTCTCCCTGCTGATGCTGCTGGTGATCGGGCTGATCGGCGGCCCGCTGGTGTTCATCCCGCTGTTGGCCTTCCCGATCACCGCGCTGTTCGCCTACATCATTCAGGCACGCCTGCGCGACACCGTGCAAAGAAGCCTGCAGCTTGGCTCGCAACGCCAGGCGCTGCTGATCGAAACCCTCGGAGGCCTGGAAACGCTCAAGGCCTGTGGTGCCGAAAGCGAGCGTCAGCACCAATGGGAGCAAACCCATGGCGCCCTCACCCGCCTGGACGGCCACGCAAAATTCCTCGCCTCGCTGGCTACCAACGGCACCCTGTTCCTGCAGCAGTTCGCCGGCATGGCCACCATAGTCGCGGGGGTCTATCTGATCATCGCCGGCAATCTCAGCGTCGGTGCGCTGGTGGCCTGCTACATGCTCGGCAGCCGCATCCTCGCCCCACTGGGACAGATCGCCGGGCTGATCACCCGCTACCAGCAGGCACGCCTGACCATGACCAGCACCGATGCCCTGATGGCTCTGCCGCAGGAGCGTCAGGACAAGCAGCGGCCGCTGGATCGCACCCAGCTCAAGGGGGCACTGGAGGTGCGGCAGATCAGTTTCACCTACCCCGGCCAGAGCGCACCGGCGCTGAACAACGTCAGCCTGCGCCTGGGCGCTGGCGAACGCCTCGGCATCATCGGTCGCAGCGGCTCGGGCAAGAGCACCCTGGCGCGACTGCTGATGGCCTTCTACAGCGCCGACGAAGGACAGATACTGCTGGACAACCTCGACCTGCGCCAACTCGACGTCGCCGACCTGCGCCATCAGATCGGCTACGTCGCCCACGACCTGCCACTGCTGGCCGGCAGCCTGCGCGACAACCTGACCCTCGGCGCCCGTTACATCAGCGACGCACGCATGCTCGAAGTCGCCGAGCTCACCGGCGTGGTGGACCTGGCCCGCCAGCATCCGCAAGGCTTCGACCGCCCGGTAGGCGAACGCGGCCAGCTGCTCTCCGGCGGCCAGCGCCAGGCCGTGTTGCTGGCCCGCGCACTGTTGCTCGACCCGCCAATCCTGGTGCTCGACGAACCCACCAGCGCCATGGACAACACCAGCGAAGACCTGCTGCGCCAACGCCTGCACAAGTGGGTGCAGGGCAAAACGCTGATCCTCATCACCCACCGTGCCTCCATGCTCAGCCTGGTGGATCGCCTGGCCGTGCTGGACAACGGCCATGTGGTGGCGGACGGACCGAAGGAAGCGGTGATCGAAGCCTTGCGCAAGGGCCGCGTCGGCCCGGCCAGCCTGTAGGAGCGACGAGCGATGCAAGCGACCCAGAGCCTCGGCAACTACTTCGGCAGCCTGCGCGAGAAACGCCAGGACACCGAGTTCATGCCGGAAGTCGAGGGTGCCATTCTGGAGGACTCACCCTGGCTCAGCCGCGCCACGATCTGGGTGGTCAGCGCCTGCCTGCTGGCAGCGCTGGTCTGGGCAAATTTCGCCGTGCTGGAAGAGGTCACTACCGGCGAAGGCAAGGCCATCCCGTCGAGCAAGGTACAGGTGATCCAGAATCTGGAAGGCGGCATCGTCAGTGAGATCTTCGTGCGCGAAGGCCAGGTGGTGGACAAAGGGGACACCCTGCTGCGGCTGGATGACACGCGCTTTCTATCCAATCGCGGGGAAACCGAAGCGGATCGGCTGGCGCTCATCGCCCGTCTCGAACGACTGAGCGCCGAGGCCGAAGGCCGCGAACCGCAACTGCCCGAAGAAATCACCCGCGACGCGCCACAGCTGGCCGAAGACCAGTTGGCCCTGTATCGCTCGCGCCAGCAACGACTGCGCAGCGAGCAACGCACATTGGGCGAACAACTGCGGCAAAAGGAGCAGGAGCTCGCCGAATTTCGCTCCAAGGCCCAGCAATACCGTTCCAGTCTCGGCCTGTTGCAGCAGGAGCTGAACATGTCGCAACCCCTGGTGGCCTCGGGCGCCATTTCCGAGGTCGAGGTGTTGCGTCTGCGCCGCAGCGTGGTGGAAGTACGCGGCTCGCTGGAAGCCACCAACCTGGCCATCCCACGCGCCGAAGCGGCGATGAGCGAGATCAGGAGCAAGATGGAGGAGTCCGAGCTGGCGTTCCGCGACGAAGCCGTCAAGGAGCTCAACGAATTACGTACCGAGCTGCAGAAGATCACCGCCACCAGCGTCGCCATTCAGGACAAGGTGACCCGTACCACCGTGACCTCGCCGGTGCGTGGGGTGATCAAGCAGCTCAAGGTCAACACCATCGGCGGCGTGGTGCAGCCGGGCAGCGACATGCTGGAGATCGTACCGCTGGACGACAGCCTGCTGATCGAAGCCAAGGTGCGTCCGCAGGATGTGGCCTTCCTCCATCCCGGCCAGAAGGCCATGGTCAAGTTCACCGCCTACGACTACACCATCTACGGCGGGCTCAAGGCCAACCTGGAACTGATCAGCGCCGACACCATCACCGACGAGGAAGGCAACAGCTTCTACCTGATCCAGGTGCGCACCGACAAAAGCCACCTGGGCAGCGAGGAGAACCCGCTGCTGATCATCCCCGGCATGGTCGCCACGGTGGACATCATCACCGGCGAGAAGAGCGTGCTGGCCTATCTGCTCAAGCCCGTGCTCAAAGCCCGCTCGGAAGCCATGCGCGAGCGTTGATTACCTGCCGTGCACGCTGCGTAGCCCGGATGAAATCCGGGATTGATTGTCGAGACGCAGAACCTCCCCGGATTGCATCCGGGCTACGTGGCCGAAGCGATACCGTAGGGTGCGCCGCGCGTACCTCCTTAGCGCTGGTGATTGCGGATAAAGACCTCTTCTCCCATCGCTGCGATCTGCCCTTCGATCAGCGCATCGAAGGGCCGTAGCAACGCCTCGAACCCCTGCGGAGCCTCCAGCACATCCAGCGCGGCAACGATCGCCTCGATGGTCGACAGCGCCCCCTCTTCCGGCGCCTTGCGCAGACGGTAGCGCGACGGGGCCACGGCTCCCAGGCTCACGCGCGGCAACGTCGCCAGTAGCGGGTTGAGATGCAGCAGCTTGCGCGCCTTGCGCCAGGTGCCGTCGGGCACCACCAACAGCAAGGGTTTCTCGTCAGGTGCATAAGCACTCAGAGCGACGGACTCTTCACCGGGAAATAGCAGGCAGGCGCGATAATCAGACTGCGCGAGCAATTGTGGCAAATCATCGAATACCTCACCGACGCGCAGCTCCGCGTTGCGCAAGCCAAGCGCAGCCAGGCGAGCGGTATTGAGGGCATGGCCGACTTCACTCGGGTGCTGCAGGATGAGCACACGAGTACAACTATCAAGGTTGGGAATCAGCGGGCAGAGGCAGTGGCCAAGCGGGCGCTGGCAGCGGGAGCAGGTCGGACGAGGCATGCCGCGCAGTGTGCCAGAACACCTCGAACTCGCGTAGCCCGGATGCGATCCGGGAACCCCCAGACTGCATCCGGCTGCAGGGTCAGCGGTTGAAGCGCTCCGCCAGACTGTGCAGGTAATCGGCCATTTCCTCCAGCTCGCGGCTGATGGCTGCACCCTGATGCGCCTGCCCGGCACTGTGATCGGAAAGCTGAGCGATACGAGTGATCTGCCGGCTGATGTCCTCGGCCACGTGGCTCTGCTCTTCGGAAGCCGCGGCCATCTGCTGGCTCATGCTGGTGATGCGCGTCACTGCAGAGCTGATGCCCTCCAGCGCATCGCGTACCGACTCTACGCTCTGCACGCTGCCACGGGAAATGTCCTCGCCCTTTCCCGCCGTGACCACCGCACGCTCGGCTCCTGCACGCAGGTCGGCGATGATCTGGTGAATCTGCTCGGTGGACTGGCGCGTACGCGAAGCCAGCGAACGCACTTCATCGGCCACCACTGCGAAACCGCGGCCCTGCTCCCCTGCCCGCGCGGCCTCGATGGCAGCGTTGAGCGCCAGCAGGTTGGTCTGCTCGGCAATCGAGGTGATCACGTCAGCCACACTGCCGATGGACTGCGTGGAGTTGGCCAGTTCGTTGACCGCCTGACCAATATCGTTGACCGCCTTGGCCATCTGGCGCATGGAATCAAGGCTGCCTACAGCCAGATCACGCCCCTCACGTGCCAGGCGATCCGCCTCTTCGGCAGCATGCGAGGTGTTCTGCACGTTGTGCGCGACTTCCTGAATGGTCGCTGCCATCTGGTTGATGGCCGTGGCCGATTGATCGGTCTCGGCACGCTGTTGATCGAGCATCTGCGCGCTGGAGTGCGACAATTCGGCGGACTGCGTGGCGCGCTTCTTGACGTTCTCGCCAGCATCTTCCAGCCGCGTCAACGCCGTCTGCAAGCGCGCCTCCTCACTGATCATCGCCATGTCCAGCAACGCCTGGGCACCACGGTTGTCGCTGTAGGTCAGCGCCACCAGGCCGCTGGTAAAGGCTTTCGGATGATCCGCCAGGGTGCGGCGAATCAGCTGCCGGGTACGATAAAGCTGGTAGGAACCCAGCGCGAACAGCGTCAGCACGATAAAAGCCATCAGCGGCCAGCCAGAAACCACCCAGTGCGCCGCAACGATCAGCAGCGCCGCGGCGATCAGTGGCCAGGAGCGCAGCAAATCGTAGGTCCAGTACTCCAGCTTCGGCACCGGTGGTTTGCCAGCCCGCAGACGGGCATAGAGCGCTTCGGCACGACGTTTCTGGGCCTCGGTTGGCAATGAGCGTACCGACTCGTAGCCCGAAACCCGACCATTCTCGTAGACGGGCGTGACGTAGGCACTGACCCAGTAGAAATCGCCATTCTTCGAACGATTCTTGACGATGCCCATCCAGGGTTTGCCCTGTTTGATGGTGTCCCACATATGGCCGAACACCGCTGGCGGCATATCCGGGTGACGCACGAGGTTGTGCGGCTGGCCGATCAGCTCCTCGCGGGTGAAGCCGCTGATTTCGACGAAGGCGTCGTTGCAGTAGGTGATCTTGCTGTTGAGGTCGGTGGTGGAAATCAGGCGATCTTCCGCTGGGAAGGTTCTTTCCCGCTGAGTCACGGGCAGGTTCTGGCGCATCGAGGCTTCCCTGTTCGAATTGAGGTTGGTACAGACGCATGAATAAGTACTAGCACAGCCTAATAACCGCGCCAGTTGTAGGCTCTACGCCTTTCGGAGGAGAAAGACGACCCAGTTTCAGATTTGATTCAGTTGCGTTTTGAGCAAGTCGCGGAAGGTCTGAATCAGCGGTTCGCGAGTACGCCCTCGGCGCAGGATCAGCGAGAACGGTGCCTGATAGCCAAATACCGCTGGCAGCAATACCCGCAGCTTGCCCTGATCCACCCAGGGCTGGGCGTAGTGCTCCGGCAGATAGCCGATGTAGGCGCCGGAGAGCACCAGAATCAGTTGCGCTTCCATCGACTCCACCGTGGCCGCACTGTGCTTGAAACCATGGCGTGCCAATTCGGCCTGGCTCCAGTAGCCACGGCCCACCATGCGTTGCTGGGTAATCAGCTCTTCGGGAATCCGCCTCTGCTCGAACAGGGCATGCCGCTCGCTGCAATACAGCCAGTGCTGCTCGCGATACAACGGCTGGTAGACCAGGCCGTTCATGCGCGTGGAAAAAGCACCGATGGCCAGGTCCAGACGATTGTCCAGCACCGCCAGTTGCAGCTCATAAGGGCTCATCACCGACAGGTGCAGGTGCACGCCTGGGTGCTCCTGGCTGTAGGCACCGATCACCTCGGCCAGCGGCAGGGCCGGATCGCTGACCGTGGAGTCCAGCACACCGAGGTTGAGGGTGCCGCGCAACTCGCCCTTGAGCGCCGCCGAGTAACGCTCGAAACCTTCCAGTTCGCCGAGCAGGCGCAGGGTTTCCTGGTGAAACAGCTCGCCCTTGCTGGTCAGGTTGAAACCGCCACGGCCGCGATGACAGAGCACGATGCCGAGCTGGCTTTCCAGCTGGCTCATGTAGGTGCTGATCGCCGAGGTGGATAGATTCAGTTCCTGCTGCGCGGCGGCGAAGCCCTGATGACGCACCACGGCGACAAAGATCTTCAGCAGTTTCAGGTCGGGTAAAGCGAGGGACATGGCGGCGCACGGCAGAGGAACGGAGCGCCAGTGTAGCGCCATACAAGCACCGCCGGCATCCAGCGCCGTGCAGTGCTCGGTCCTTTGTAGGAGCGGATTTATCCGCGATTATCGCGGCTGAAACGGAATGCCGCCCAGCCGCTCCTACGACGCCCTGCTCTAGGCACAGACCGGCGAAACAACTGGTGCGCGTGGCGCACCCTACGGGGTCGATAGCGTCGTAGCCCGGATGAAATCCGAGGCAGCGCAAGGCGTATCAATAGTTCAGCAATCACTGAACTAAGTATTTTTTCGATGCGATTTAACCCATTCGCAGGCTGAGCCAACAATGCCGCCATAACCAGGCACCGACTCGAATCGGCCGCCACCGGGCGCCACACCACGCCCCTTGCCAATCTGCCGCTGACCTTCGCCCTCTTCAGGAGACGGCCATGCGACTGGAAATCTTCCGCACCCTCTGGGGGTATCGCGGCAGTTGGCAGCAAGCGTTCGACGAAGCGCTCGGTGCCGGCTTCGACGGTATCGAAGCGCGCATCCCCGAGACCGCCGCGCAGCGCGCCATCAATGCCCGTCTGCTGCGCGAGCAGAACGTCCCCTATATCGCCACCCTGTTCACCTCCACCCCGGTGCTGCCGCGTCAGAGCGACAGCCCGCAGGTGCACCTCGAAGACCTGCGCATGAAGCTCGACTGGGCCGCCGAACTCGGCCCGCGCCTGGTCAACGTGCTACCCGGCAACGATCGCTGGGCGCTGAGCGAACAGGTCGACTTCTTCGCCCGCGCCGCCGAACTGGCCTCGGCCTGCGGCCTGCGCGTGTGCTTCGAAATTCATCGCGGCCGTTCGCTGTACAGCCCCTGGGTCACCCTCGACGTGATTCGCCAGGTGCCCGAACTGCGCTTCACCAGCGATATCAGCCACTGGCTGGTGACCTGCGAACGTCTGCTCGACGACCCCGCCGACGACCTCTCGGCCTTCATCGAGCGGGTCGACCACATCCAGGCCCGCGTGGGCTATGACCAGGGTCCACAGGTGCCACACCCCGGCGCGCCGGAGTACGCCGAGGTGCTGGCCTTCCACCAGCGTCACTGGGAAAGCATCTGGAGCAGCCAGGAAAAGCGCGGCCTGCAGACCACCACCCTGACCCCCGAATTCGGCCCGGACGGCTACCTGCACCACCTGCCCTTCACCGACATGCCGGTGGCCGACCTGTGGCAGCTCAACCAGTGGATGGCGCGCTGCGAGCGCCAGCACTTCCACCGTTTCACCAGTCGCTGAGGAGCCGTGATGAACACCAACGCCAAGCATTTCACCGAAATCCCCGTGGTCGACATCGCCGGCCTGTTCAGCAGCGACCCGGCCGAGCGCCTGGCCGTGGCCGAGAAGCTGGGCCGCGCCGCCCGCGAGGTGGGCTTTCTCTACATCAGTGGCCATGGCATCGAACAGGCGCTGATCGACGGCCTGCACCGCGCCGCCGAGGACTACTTCGCCCAGCCCCTGGACGCCAAGATGCACCACTACATCGGCACATCGGCCAGCCACAAGGGCTTCGTGCCCGAGGGCGAGGAGCGCTACGGCGCCGGCAAGCCGGACCACAAGGAAGCCTTCGACATCGGCTTCGAAGTCCCCGCCAACAACCCGCTGGTACTGGCCGGCACGCCGCTGCTGGGGCCCAACGACTGGCCCACTCTGCCTAATTTCAAGGAGGCGGTGCAGGCCTACTACGCGCGCATCTTCCAGCTCGGCCGCACGCTGTTCCGCGGTTTCGCCCTGGCTCTCGGCGTGCCGGAAAACACTTTCGACGAGATGGCCAACTTCCCGCCTTCGAAGTTGCGCCTGATCCACTACCCCTACGACGGCGATGCTCATGATGCACCCGGCATCGGTGCCCACACCGACTATGAGTGCTTCACCATCCTGCTTGCCGACCGTCCGGGGCTCGAGGTAATGAACGACCTCGGCCAGTGGATCGACGCACCGCCGCGCGAGGGCACCTTCGTCGTCAACATCGGCGACATGCTCGAGGTGATGAGCGCCGGCACCTTCGTCGCCACCTCACACCGCGTGCGCAAGGTCAGCCAGGAGCGCTACTCCTTCCCGTTCTTCTATGCCTGCGACTACCACACGCAGATCCGCCCGCTGCCGCAGTTCGAGGCCACCGGCCAGCGCTACGAAACCATCAGCATCGGCGAGCACATGTGGAGCCAGGCGCTGCAGACCTACCAATACCTGAAGAAGCGCGTCGAGAACGGCCAGTTGCAGCTGCCCGAACGCGCCCGCGCGCCATCCAGCTTCGGCCACCTGAAGCACCAACCGAGCGCGCTGTGACTTTCCCCACTGCCAACACAAAAAACTGATCTGGAGATAAACACAATGGCAAACCGTACCCCGCTACGCAGCACCGCCCTGGCTCTGGCCTGCACCCTCGCTGGCCTGTTCACCACCGCTCACGCCGCCGAAACACCCAAGACCCTCTCCAGCGGCGAGCTGAAAGTGGGCATGGAAATTACCTACCCACCGTTCGAATACTACGAAGGCGACCAGGTGAAAGGCTTCGACCCGGAAGTTTCCGCAGCCCTGGCCAAGCGTCTGGGCCTGGAGGCGAGCTTCAGCGACATCACCTTCCCCAACCTGATCCTCGGCCTCGACGCCGGCCGCTTCGACACCATCATCTCCGGCATGTACATCCTCCCCGAGCGCCTGGAGAAAGCCGATGCCATCCCCTACGCCAAGACCGGCGCCGCGATCATGGTGCGCAGCGACGCCGAGAAGAAACCGGCCACGCCAGAAGAGCTGTGCGGCATGACCGTCGGCCTGCAACAGGGCACTTCGTGGATTCCGGCACTGCAGAAGGTTTCCGACGGCTACTGCAAGGAACAGGGCGCCGGAACCATCACCATCAACCAGTACCCGACCACCTCGGAAACCTCCCAGGCGCTGCTCTCCGGCCATATCCAGGCGCACCTGGAGATCGACGCCGCCTCGCTGCTGATCGTCGAAAAATCCCGGGGCCGCATCGCCATCAGCTCCAAGGGTTCGATCTACCCGCAGGTGTTGGGCATCTACGTGAAGAAGGGCAACGCCCAACTGCTCGACGCCCTGAAAGCCGCGCTGGACGACTTCAAGGCCAGCGGCGAATACGCCGAACTGCTGAAGAAATACAACCTGGAAGAAGCCTGAAGTAAGTCCGTGGGCGAGTCATATCGTCATGACTCGCTCACGGCCGCTGCGTTGAATGACCGCTTCATCCCACAGGCCGGTCCTTGATCCGGCCTGCCCCTTTTCGGCTTGAGTCACAGGTGCCCCATATGCCGTTCGAATGGAGCTATTTCTTCTCCCTGTTTTCCATGCCGGCCTTCTGGGCCGCGTGCTGGACGGTGGTGAAACTCAGCAGCCTGGCCTGGCTGCTCGGCCTGGTGCTGGGCTTCGGTTTGGCCAGTGCCAAGCAAGCCGCCAATCGCTGGCTCAGCGCACCAGCCGCGATCTACGTATGGTTCTTTCGCAGCGTGCCGCTGCTGGTGCTGCTGATCTTCGTCTACAACCTGCCGCAACTGATGCCGGCCAGCGGCAAGGTACTGTCCAATCCGTTCTACGCCGGTCTGTTCGCCCTGGTACTGACAGAAGCGGCATATATGGCCGAAATCCACCGTGGTGGCTTGTTGTCGGTGGCCAAAGGACAGCGCGAAGCCGCCCGTGCCCTGGGTATTGGCCGGCTTGGCACCCAGCGGCTGATCGTCGTGCCGCAGGCCTTTCGCATCGCCCTACCGACCCTGACCAACGAGTACGTGACCATCGTCAAGCTGACCTCGCTGGTCTCGGTGATCTCCCTCAGCGAGCTGCTGCTGGTCGGCCAGCGCCTTTACGCGCAGAACTTCCTGGTGCTGGAAACCCTCGGCGCCGTGGCCGTGTACTACGTGCTGATCGTCAGCCTGTTCGGCTGGGGCCTGCAGTACCTGGAGCGCCACCTCGACCTTGGCCGGCGCAAGCCGGGCACCCTCGGCGAGGCCCAGGTGGCCAAGCTGCGCAGCGGCCTGCCACAGGTGGCGACCGGCAACGCCCGGGTTCGTGAGCCAGGTACACCGGCGGCGCTGTACCTGAGCAACATCCACAAGCACTATGGCGACCACCATGTGCTCAAGGGCATCGACCTGAGCGTGCAACCTGGCGAGGTGATCTCCATCATCGGCCCGTCCGGCTCCGGCAAGACCTCGTTGATCCGCACTGTCAACGGCCTGGAAAGCATCGACGAAGGCGAGATCGTGCTGTTTGGCGAGAGTTTCATCCAGGCCGGTGACCGCCCCGAGAACCGCCGCCAGCGCGAAGGCGTGCGGCGCATCGGCATGGTGTTCCAGAGTTTCAACCTGTTCCCCCACCGCACCATCGTCGACAACGTCCTGCTCGCGCCGCGCTACCACGGCCTGGGTGATAGCGCCGAACTACGCCGGCAGGCCCTGGCGCTGCTGGACAAGGTCGGCCTGCTGGCCCACGCCGACAAGTATCCGCACCAGCTGTCCGGCGGCCAGCAACAGCGCGTGGCCATCGCCCGCGCCCTGGCCATGCAGCCGGACATCATGCTGTTCGACGAGCCCACTTCTGCGCTCGACCCGGAACTGGTGGGCGACGTGCTCGCAGTGATCCGCGACCTGGCCCGCGAAGGCATGACCATGCTGATCGTCACCCACGAGATGGACTTCGCCCTGTCGATTTCCGACCGCGTGCTGTTCATGGAAGACGGTCATGTCCAGCTCGACGCCTCACCTGCCGCCATCCACCACGGCAACCACCAGCGCGTACGCCGCTTCATCGGCCTGGAGAACGCATGAACGACATCACTACCCTGCGCCACGACCTGGCTGCGGCCTACCGCCTGGCCGCCCTGTTCGGCTGGGACGACACCCTCTACACGCACTTTTCCGTGCGCCTGCCGGGTGACGGCGAGCCGCGCTTTCTGATCAACCCGTTCGGCCTGTTCTTCGAGGAGATTCGCGCCAGCGACCTGATCGTGGTGGACATGCACGGCAAGGTGGTCGAGGGCAACGCCGACTACAACGTCGCCGGCTTCACCATCCACAGCGCCGTGCACATGGCCCGCGACGACGCCCATTGCGTGATCCACACCCATACCCTGGCCGGTATGGCGGTGGCCGCGCAGGATGACGGCCTGCTGCAGCTCAACCAGATCAGCACCGAGTTCCACCAGCGCCTGGGCTACCACGCCTACGAGGGCGTGGCACTGGATCTGGACGAACGTGCGCGCATCCAGGCGTCGCTGGGCGACAACATCGCCCTGCTGCTGCGCCACCATGGCCTGCTCAGCGTCGGCGCCAGCGTCGCCGATGCCTTCTACGTCATGTATTACCTGAACCGCGCCTGCGAGATCCAGCTCGCCGCCACCAGTGGTGGCCAGCCCTGCAGCGAGATTCCGGCGCACCTGGCGCAGCACGCCTGCGAGCAGTTGCAGGGCGCCGAATGGCAGCGCCAGCTGCTGTGGCAGGCCTGGCTACGCAAGCTCGATCGCCTCGATCCCAGCTACCGCGACTGACGTGCGCGCCACACCGCACCTTATGAACCGGGGCTTACAGCCTTACTTCAAACAATCCTGAAGTAAGTTTTTGCCCCAGCCGATTTTTCCCAGCGCCTGGCCGGCCAAGAATCCGGCCACAACCAGAACGAGCCTGAGGCCCACCCATGGACAAGACCTTCCACCAGCCCCTGGGCGGCAATGAAATGCCCCGCTTCGGCGGCATCGCCACCATGATGCGCCTGCCACATATCCAGAGCCCCGAGGAAAAACGCCAGCTCGACGCCGCCTTCGTCGGCGTGCCGCTGGACATCGGCACCTCGCTGCGCTCCGGTACCCGCTTCGGCCCGCGCGAGATTCGCGCCCAGTCGGTGATGATCCGCCCGTACAACATGGCCACCGGTGCCGCCCCCTTCGACTCGCTGAACGTGGCCGATATCGGCGACGTGGCGATCAACACCTTCAACCTGCTCGACGCCGTGCGCATCATCGAAGAGGCCTATGACGAGATCGTCGAACTCGGCATCAAACCGCTGACCCTGGGTGGCGACCACACCATCACCCTGCCGATCCTGCGTGCCCTGCACAAGAAGTACGGCAAGATCGGCCTGGTGCATATCGACGCCCACGCCGACGTCAACGACCATATGTTCGGTGAGAAGATCGCCCACGGCACCACCTTCCGCCGCGCCCAGGAAGAAGGCCTGCTCGACAGCCAACGTGTGGTGCAGATCGGCCTGCGCGCCCAGGGCTACACCGCCGAGGACTTCAACTGGAGCCGCAAGCAGGGCTTCCGTGTGGTGCAGGCCGAAGAGTGCTGGCACAAGTCGCTGGAGCCGCTGATGGCCGAAGTGCGCGAGCAGGTCGGTGGCGGCCCGGTGTACCTGTCGTTCGACATCGACGGCATCGACCCGGCCTGGGCGCCCGGTACCGGCACCCCGGAAATCGGCGGCCTGACCACCATCCAGGCCATCGAGATCATCCGTGGTTGCCAGGGCCTGGACCTGATTGGTGGCGATCTGGTCGAGGTCTCGCCGCCCTACGACACCACCGGCAACACCTCGTTGCTCGGCGCCAACCTGCTGTACGAAATGCTCTGCGTGCTTCCGGGGGTTCAGCGTCGCTGACCGCCGGCTTTTACTGCTCCGCCCGGACGCCCCGCGAGGCGCCCGGTACATCCCTACAACAACAAATCAGGGTGCCCAGATGAATCGCGATGAAGCCATGCCGCTGCTGGATGACCAGCCACCGACCGATACCTCCTACAGCGTGCGTCAGTTACTGATCTTCCTGATCCCCTCGTTGCTCGGCGTGCTGCTGTTTCTCACCCCCATCGTTTACGAAGAAAAGGTCACCATCGGCCTCGGCGTCATGGCTGACGCACTCAAGGCTGCCGTCAGCGATCAGCTGCCTGCCATCGCCACGGGGCTGCTAATCGTCTCGGCAGTCCTGGGCCTGTTTGGCAGCCTGATCAAGCCACGCTGGCTCACCGAACATCGCGCGTTGAACGACCTGTTCGTGCTGCCGCCGCTGTGGCTCGCCCTGCGCGTGCTCGGCGGGCTGTTCGCGGCCATGACCTTCTGGCAATTCGGCCCGGAATGGGTGTGGAACGCCAATACCGGCGGGGTGGTATTGAAAGACCTGGCGCCGGTGTTGATCACCTTCTTCCTGGTCGCCGGCCTGATCCTGCCACTGCTTACCGACTACGGCCTGATGGAGTTCTGCGGTACCTTGGTGCGCAATGTGTTTCGCAAGATTTTCGGCCTGCCCGGACGCTCGGCCATCGACGCCATCGCCAGCTGGCTCGGCTCCGGCACCGTCGGCGTGCTGATCACCGCCCAGCAGTACCAGAAGGGCTTCTACAGCGCCCGCGAAGCAGCAGTGATCGCCACCAACTTCTCCATCGCCTCGATCGCCTTCAGCCTGCTGATCACCAGCTTCATGAAGCTCGACCATCTGTTCGTGCCCTTCTACCTGACCGTGGTGGTAGCCGGTCTGGCCGCCGCCATCATCACCCCGCGTATTCCGCCGCTGTCGTGGAAGAAGGACGAGTACGTCGCCGGGGTCGGCAAGCAGATCAAGGAAGACGTGCCGGCCGGCACCTCGCTGCTGCGCTGGGGCCTGCTGCAGGCGGTCAAGCGTGCCAACGCCAATCCTTCGCCGGGGCAGATGGTCAAGGTCGGCGTGCACAACGTGGTCGACATCTGGCTGGGCCTGCTGCCGCTGGTCATGGCCATTGGTACGGTATCGTTGGCCATCGCTGAGTTCACCCCGATCTTCAACTGGCTGTCCGCCCCCATCGTGCCGCTGCTCGAGCTGCTGCAACTGCCGGAAGCCACCAAGGCAGCGCCAGCGATGCTGGTGGGCTTCGCCGACATGTTCCTGCCCGCGGTGCTGGGCAAGGGCATCGAGAGCGAACTGACCCGCTTCGTGGTGGCCTGCGTGTCGCTGACCCAGCTGATCTACATGTCCGAGGTAGGCGTGCTGATCATCAAGGCCAAGCTGCCGCTGAACCTGCTGGAGCTGTTCGTCATCTTCATCATCCGCACCCTGATCACCCTGCCGATCATCGCGCTGATGGCGCATTGGATCGTCGGCTGACGTCGACACAAGGACCTGACCATGACCACCTGCGGCGAATTTCTCGTCAAGCAACTGGAAGCCTGGGGCGTCGACACCGTGTTCGGCATCCCCGGCGTGCACACCGTCGAGCTCTATCGCGGCCTGCCCTCGAGCAGCATCCGCCACGTCACCCCGCGTCACGAACAGGGCGCCGGCTTCATGGCTGACGGTTATGCGCGCGTCTCGGGCAAACCGGGTGTGTGCTTCATCATCACCGGCCCAGGGATGACCAATATCCTCACCGCCATGGGCCAGGCTTACGCCGACTCGATCCCGATGCTGGTGATTTCCAGCGTCAACGAGCGCGCGCGCCTGGGCCTGGGCAAGGGCTATCTACACGAGCTGCCCAACCAGCGGGCGATGACCGCCGGCGTCACCGCCTTCAGCCATACCCTGATGAGCGTCGAGGAACTGCCCGCCGTGCTGGCTCGCGCCTTCGCCGTATTCGAGGGCGAGCGCCCGCGCCCGGTGCATATCGAACTGCCGCTGGACATCATCACCGCAGACGCCACGCATATGGCTGTGGCGCCACGGCCAACGGTGCACCGCCCGGCGCCCAACCGCACACTGATCCGTGAGGCCGCCGGCCTGCTCAAGCAGGCCAAGCGCCCTCTCCTGCTGCTGGGCGGCGGTTGCGTATCCGCCGAGTCTGAAGCCCGTGCTCTGGCCGCTGCACTGGATGTGCCGACCGCGCTGACCATCAATGCCAAGGGCCTGCTGCCACCGGGCCATCCGCTGCTGCTGGGCAGCAACCAATCGCTGCGCCCGGTGCGCGACCTGGCATTGGAGGCCGACGTGGTACTGGCCATCGGCACCGAGCTGGGCGAGACCGACTACGACGTGGTGTTCGACGGCGACTTCCGCCTGCCCGGCCGACTGATCCGCATCGACATCGACGCTCAGCAACTGCAGCGCAACTTCACCCCGCATCTGGCGATCCAGGGCGATGCCCGCGTGGCCATGCGCATGCTGCTGGCCGAGTTCGACCCGCGCGAAGCCAACGCAGACAGCCCCGGCGCCCGGCGTACTGCAGCCGTGCAGGCGCGCCTGAACGAGGACTTCAGCGGCTGGGCGCATTACCGCCAACTGTTCGACTGCATCCTCGATGCCCTGCCCGACGCCCGCTTCGTCGGCGACTCGACGCAGACCGTGTACAGCGGCAACCATCTGGTCGAACTGGACGGTGCACGGCGCTGGTTCAACGCCTCCACCGGCTACGGCACCCTCGGCTACGGCCTGCCGGCCGCCATCGGCGCCAAGCTGGCCGAACCTGCGCGCCCAGTGATCAGCCTGATGGGCGATGGCGGTATTCAGTTCACCATCGCCGAGCTGGCCAGTGCAGTAGAGGCAAGGGTCGGTATCATCGTATTGCTCTGGAACAACAGCGGTTACGGCGAGATCAAGCGCTATATGCAGCGCCGCGACATCACCCCGATTGCCGTCGACATCTACACGCCAGATCTACTGGCTATCGCCCGTGGCTTTGGCTGCGCCGCCGAGCGTGCGCGTGACCATGCGCATCTGACCGAGTTGCTGCGCAGCGCGCCGCATGATCGTCCCTTGATCATCGAAGTGCAGGAGGCCGCGCCCTTTCATCCCTGAACCTATTGATCGCGGCTGAAGCCGCTCCCACAGGGGCACCTCGATTTCCGTGGGAGGGGCTTCAGCCGCGACATCCGCGTCCCGGATTGCATCCGGGCGACGGGCATAACCACAAGATTCAGCTGTACCACTGACTGCCACCCACCAATACCAATAATCAAGCATCGGGGAGTCGTTCCATGTTCAAGAATCTCAGCCAGCACTTCGGCCAGGACGGCCTGGCCCCAACCGACAAGGCGCATCGCAGCCTCGGTCTCGGTGGCACCATCGCCCTGTGGCTGGGCGCCAACGTGGTGGTCACTACCATCCTCACCGGCATGCTGCTGGTACCGGATCTGAAATTCACCCAGGCCATGCTCATCGTGCTGATCGGTTCGGGCATCGGCATCCTGCCGCTGGTGCTGGTCGGCCTGATGGGCCAACGCTCGGGCCTGACCACCATGGTGCTGGCGCGCGGCAGCTACGGCGTGCACGGCGCCAAGCTGCCGTCGCTGGTCAACCTGCTGACCCTGCTGGCCTGGAGCTGGATCCAGGCACTGCTGGCCGGCATGAGCCTGAACTATGCGGTGGAGCACCTGACCGGCTACTCCAACCTGCCGCTGTTCACCATCCTCTGCGAGACCCTGGTGCTGCTGATCGCCCTGCGCGGTCACCTGGGCATCGAGCGGGTCGAACGCTGGGCCGCCATCGGCATGCTCCTGCTGGCCGGCGCGGTGTTCTACGTGATGGGGCAGAAGTTCGAGTTCGCAAGCCTCTTGGCCATGCCAACCGAGCCGCGCAACGAAATCACCCCCGGCATTGCCTTCGATATCGTCATCGCCACCGCGTTCTCCTGGATTCCGCTGGCCGCCGACTACAACCGCAACTGCCGCAGCCAGGGCGTGGCGGGGGTCGGCACCTGGGTCGGCTATGTCGCGGCAACGCTGCTGGCCATGGGCCTGGGCGCCACGGTGTCGGGCTTCTCGGTATTGACCGGTATGGAGCAGACCTACGACCCGGCGGTACTTCTGGCCGGTTTCGGCTTCGGCCTGCCGGCGGCCATCGTGGTGTTCCTCTCGGTGATGACCACCAACGTCATGTGCGTGTACAGCGCTTCGCTTTCGTACCTGAACGTCAGCCCGAACACCCGCTTCTGGAAGCCGGCACTGTGCATCGGCGTGCTGTCGATCCTCGGCTCGCAGATCCCCGGCATTCTCGACAACTTCCAGAGCTTTTTGCTGGTGATCGGCAGCGTGTTCATCCCCGCCTTTGCCGTGCTGATCGCCGACTATTTCCTGATCCACAAGGGCGACTACGCGGTGGACGAGCTGCTCAGCGAGGACGGCGGCCGCTATCGCTACCTGAACGGATTCAACCCGGCCGCCTTCGTCGCCTACGGCCTGGGCGCGGTGCTGGCCTACTACTGGGGCTGGGTCTCGCCGCTGGCCTGGGGCGCCTCGCTGCCGGTATTCCTGATCACCGCAGCCAGCTACGCCGTGCTGCGCCGCTGGGTGCTGGTGCCACGGGCACAGCTGGCGTAGCGTGATGACAACCGTGGCGGGTGCAACCCGCCACCGAGGCCACCGCAGGGTGCGAACCCGGTTTGAGGAGCGACCATGAAAATCGTCAGCCGTGACCGCTGGTTCGAGGTGGAGCACCGCCACGATGGCATCTGCCTGATCCACGAGCCTTACGTGCGCCCCTTCTATCGCTGCAACATGTGGCATGTGCAGGGGCGCGAGCATGACGTGCTGATCGACTCGGGTTCCGGGCTGGTCAGCCTGCGCGAGCAACTGCCGTGGCTGACCGAAAAGCCGCTGCTGGCGGTGGCCAGCCATTGCCACTTCGACCATATCGCCGGGCATCACGAGTTCGATGAGCGTCTGGTGCATCCGGCCGAGGCCGATATCCTCGCCGCACCGGACGGTGCCAATACCCTGGCCACGGATTTCGTCGGCGACGACATGTTCGAGGCGCACCCGGATTGCCCACTGTGCTACGCCGAATACCGCGTGCGGGCAGCGCCGGCCACGCGCTTGGTCGAAGATGGCGACGTACTGGATCTGGGCAATCGGGTATTGCAGGTGCTGCACACGCCCGGACATTCACCAGGCGGCATCAGCCTGTGGGAAGCGCAGACGCACACACTGTTTTCCGGCGACATCCTCTACGATGGCCCGCTGATCGAAGACGCCTACCACTCGAATCTGGAAGATTACGCGCGCAGCCTTGCGCGCCTGCGCGAATTGCCCGTACGCACCGTGCACGGCGGGCATTTCGCGAGTTTCTCGGGAGAGCGGATGCGTGAGCTGATAGACGCCTGGTTCGACGCCCATCGGCTCAACTGACGAGTTTCAGCGACGCTGACGCTCGCGGCGCAGACGTTGCTGCTCGGCTTCACTGATGCGAATCGGCTGAGGTTGCGGGGCGAGGCCAAGGGCCTGCAGCAGGGCTTGCAGTTGTTCTTGCAGCTTGGCGAGCATGGGTACGACCTCCTGCCAAGTAAAGGGAAGAGCCAGCGGCTCACCTATAAGATTAGGCCGGGCCAAACGGATTTCAACCAGCCCCTGTCAAATAACCGGACTCTTGCGTCGATACGGGAACACGTCGATCACCTTGCCCGCCCTAATCGCCTCCTGCAATTGTTTCCAGTAATCGGCCTCATAGAGATTGCCATGCAACTGGCTGAACAGCCTGCGCTGCTTGATATCGGCGAACAGGAACGGCGGAAACTCCTCGGGGAACACGTCCATCGGCCCCACCGAATACCAGGGCTCGGAACTCATCTCGTCCTCGGGGAAACGCGGCGGCGGGATGCGTCGGAAGTTCACTTCGGTGAGAAAGCAGATCTCGTCGTAGTCGTAGAACACCACGCGGCCATGGCGAGTCACGCCGAAGTTCTTCAGCAACATGTCGCCAGGGAAGATATTGGCCGCTGCCAGTTGCTTGATGGCAAGGCCGTAGTCATCCAGCGCCTCGCGCACCTGCGCCTCGTTGGCACTTTCCAGGTAGAGGTTGAGCGGGGTCATGCGCCGCTCGGTCCAGCAGTGGCGCACCAGCACGGTGTCGCCTTCCACCACCACGGTCGAGGGCGCCACTTCCAGCAGCTCGGCCAGGCACTCGGGCTCGAACTTGGCCTTGGGGAAGCGGAAGTCGGCGAACTCCTGGGTATCGGCCATGCGCCCTACGCGGTCGACGCTTTTCACCAGGCGATACTTCTCGATCACCGTCTTGCGGTCCACAGTCTTGGCGTGGGCGAAGCGGTCCTTGATGATCTTGAACACGGTATTGAAGCCCGGCAGGGTGAACACGCTCATGACCATGCCACGCACCCCCGGCGCCATGATAAAGCGATCATCGGTGCTGGCCAGGTGGCCGATCAGGGCGCGGTAGAACTCGGACTTGCCGTGCTTGTAGAAGCCGATCGAGGTGTACAGCTCGGCGATGTGCTTGCCCGGCAGGATGCGCTTGAGAAAGCCGACGAACTCCGCCGGTATGGCCACGTCCACCATGAAATAGCTGCGGGTGAAGGAGAAGATGATCGACACCTCCGCCTCGTCGGTGATCGCCGCATCGGCCTGGATGCCCTGCCCTTCGCGGTGCAGCAGCGGGATCGCCAGCGGCCACTGCTCCTCACGGTTGTAGATGCGCCCGACCAGGTAGGCGCCCTTGTTGCGATACAGCACCGAGGAAAACAGCTCGATGCACAACTCAGGATCCTTGCACACCCAATCCGGCAGGCTGGCGCGCAGTTGCTCCTGCAGACGTTGCAGGTCGCGCGGCAGATCCTCGTAGGGGGCGTCGAAACGGTAATCGTCGAAGATCGCCTGCAATGCCAGGTGCAGCTCGCCAGCCGGCCGATAGCAACGCGTCTGGGCGGCGCTGGGCTGGTTGCGTAGCGATGGCCGGGTGGTGTGGATGAACATGCAGCCATCGCTGATCTGGTCATGGCTGAACAGGCTGCAGAAGATCGAGTTGAACCAGGTTTCCGCCAGCTCATCGTCGAAACGCAGATCGATCAGGGCGATATAGGCGCTCTTGACCAACGGCCACTGCCCGACGTCCAGCAGCGAAGCATCGAACCCTTGCAGCAAGCGCTCGCGGGTTTCTGCAACCTTATCTTCGTAGAGGTTGATACGCGCCGCCGACGCTTGCTGCGCTTCCTGCCACTGCGCCTGCTCGAAGCGTACACGGGCACCATCGGTAATCTGGCGAAAATGCTCGCGGTAATCGTCGAAGCCATCGAGGATCAGGCGAGCGATCTCGCCGGCCGGCCATTGTTGCGCCATTACGCATGCCTCATCCGCAGTGATCAGCCGAGCTTAGCCGACAACGCCGACCTGGATGCAATCGGGAATCGCCAAAGCCTCCACGATTTCACGTCGCGGCTAAAGCCCCTCCCACACCTCCCTGCAGCAGCGCCCTTGCCAAACATTCAAAAGCGCAATGCGGATTGCCAGAACCCCGCCCAGCGGCAACACTCTCGGCCCCACCCTGCCGGATACTTCGCCTTGCGTACCGCCGATCTGCTTCGTCTGCTGCTGCTCGCCGCCATCTGGGGCGCCAGCTTCCTGTTCATGCGCGTTGCCGCACCGGTGCTGGGCAGCATGCCGACCGCGTTCTTTCGTGCCAGCTTCGGCGCGTTGGGGCTGCTGGCGCTGCTCCTGCTGCTGCGCAGTGACTGGGACTTTCGCGGCAAACTGCGCATCTGCCTGGGGCTGGGCGTGATCAACGCCGGCCTGCCTTCAGCCATGTATTGCCTGGCGGCGCTGATCCTGCCGGCCGGTTATTCGGCGATTTTCAACGCTACCACCCCACTGATGGGCGTGCTGATCGGCGCACTGTTCTTCCATGAGGGCATCACCCCGAGCAAGGCGGCGGGCGTGTTTCTTGGCCTGCTCGGCGTAGCGGTGCTGACCCGCACCGGCCCGGTTGCCTTCGACCTGCAACTGCTGCTCGGCGCCGGCGCCTGCCTGGTGGCCACCACCTGCTACGGCTTTGCCGGCTTCCTTACCCGGCGCTGGATCGGCCAACAGGGCGGCCTGGACAATCGCCTGACCGCCTTCGCCAGCCTGGTCGGAGCCAGCCTGTTCCTGCTGCCGTTGTTCGGCGGCAGCCTGGCGCTGCAACCGCCGCCGAGCTGGGGTGGCATCGAGGTATGGCTGTCGCTGGCCGGCCTTGGCCTGGTCTGCACGGCGTTCGCCTACGTGCTGTATTTCCGTTTGCTAGCCGATATCGGACCGATCAAGGCCAGCACCACCACCTTTCTGATCCCGCCATTCGGCGTCCTCTGGGGCGCCCTGCTGCTGGGCGAACCGCTCAGTTGGGACTATCTGCCAGGCGGCGTACTGATCGCATTGGCCCTGTGGCTGGTGGTGCGGCCGAACGTGACCAAAACGTAGCCCGGATGAAATCCGGGAGACCGGTGGTGAAAGTCCCGGATTGCATCCGGGCTACAGACTGGTAGTCAGGCCAGGCGTGGCGAAAGCCTAGGGGGCTTGCGGGACCACGAACCTGTAGGAGCGGCGCCCCGCCGCGAATCTGGGCAGCGCGAAATTGAGAAGCTTCGCCCCGGGGCGGGGCTCCTACGAAAGTAGCCATTTAGAAAGTAGCCCGGATGAAATCCGGGGCGCAGGCGGCGTGACTCCCCGGATTGCATCCGGGCTACGGACTGGCGGTCAGGCCAAGCGTAGATGGATCGCGCTTCATTGATCCACCCTACGCCTGCAGCTGCTTTACTGCTGCAATTCCTGTTCGGTGAACATATCGCTGAACAGCATGCTCGACAGGTAGCGCTCGCCCGAGTCCGGCAGGATCACCACGATGGTCTTGCCCTGCATCTCCGGCTTCTCGGCGAGACGCACCGCCACCGCCATCGCCGCGCCACAGGAAATCCCGCAGAGAATGCCTTCCTCGCGCATCAGGCGCAGGGCCATGGCCTTGGCTGCGTCGTCGGTGACCTGCTCGACCTGATCAACCATCGCCAGATCGAGGTTCTTCGGCACGAAACCGGCGCCGATGCCCTGGATCTTGTGCGGAGCCGGCTTGACCTCGTCACCAGCCAGGGTCTGGCTGATCACCGGCGAACCTACCGGCTCCACCGCCACCGACAGAATCGGCTTGCCCTGGGTCTGCTTGATGTAACGCGAAACGCCGGTGATGGTGCCGCCGGTGCCGACGCCGGAGACCAGCACATCAATGGCGCCTTCGGTGTCGCGCCAGATTTCCGGGCCGGTGGTCTTTTCGTGGATGGCCGGGTTGGCCGGGTTCTCGAACTGCTGCGGCAAGTAGTAGTCAGGGTTGGCCGCCACCAGTTCGTTGGCCTTCTCGATCGCACCCTTCATGCCCTTGGCCGGCTCGGTCAGCACCAGCTCGGCGCCCAGGGCCTTGAGCACCTTGCGCCGCTCCAGGCTCATCGAGGCCGGCATGGTCAGCACAAGCTTGTAACCGCGCGCTGCAGCGACGAAGGCCAGGCCGATGCCGGTATTGCCGGAGGTCGGCTCGACGATGGTCATGCCCGGCTTGAGCACGCCGCGCTCCTCGGCATCCCAGATCATGCTGGCGCCGATGCGGCACTTGACCGAATAGGCCGGGTTGCGGCCCTCGATCTTGGCGAGGATGGTCACGCCTTTCGGCCCCAGGCGGTTGATCATCACCAGCGGCGTATTGCCGATGGCCTGGGAGTTGTCAGCGAAAATGCGGCTCATGATTCCTTCCTAAGCAGATGGATGATGAATAAGGGCACCAGCCTATGCCCAGGTGCGGATGCAGTCCAGCCGAACAGATCGGCGTGAACGTAGTCCATCGAAGATAACTGCTCCGACAGACGCCGCCATGAAACGACGCTACAGTTGGCCCCTCAGGGCCCTGCTCATCCTGGTTCTGCTGGTACTGACCGCGCAGCTCGCACTGCCTTGGCTGATCCGTGACTACCTCAACGACAAGCTCGCCGAAATGGGCGACTACCGTGGGCATATCGCTGATATCGACCTGGCCTGGTGGCGCGGCGCCTACCGCATCAACGAGCTGACCATCGTCAAGGTGACGGGCGATGTGCCGGTACCGCTGCTCGATGCCCCATTGATCGACCTTTCGGTGAGCTGGCCGGCGCTATGGCGCGAGCACGCGGTGGTGGCCGAGGTGTACTTCGAACGACCGCAGTTGAACTTCGTCGATGGCGGCGAGAATGAGCAGGCCGACCAGACTGGTGCCGGCACCGACTGGCGCGACCAGTTGAACAAGCTGCTACCGATCACGCTCAACGAACTGCGGGTGATCGACGGCCGCATCAGCTTTCACAACTTCACCACCGATCCCAAGGTGGAACTGAGCGCAGACAAGGTCAACGCCAGCCTCTACAACCTCACCAATGTCGGTGACGAACCGGGCGACCGGGTCGCGCACTTCGAAGGTCGCGCGCTGTTGCTGGAGCACGCGCCACTGGAGGCCGAGGCAACCTTCGATCCGTTCGAGCAATTCGAGGACTTCGACCTGCGCCTGCGCGCGAAGGACATCGACCTGACGCGCTTCAACGACTTTGCCCGGGCCTACGGCCGCTTCGACTTCAAGCGTGGCAACGGCGACCTGGTCATCGAAGCGCAAGCCGAGAACGCCCAGCTCAACGGCTACATCAAGCCCCTGCTGCGAGATGTCGAGGTGTTCGACTGGGAGCAGGACGTCGAAGATGAAGATAAAGGTGTGCTGCGCTCCATCTGGGAGGCCATCGTCGGCGGCAGCGAGACACTGCTGAAGAACCAGCGCCGCGACCAGTTCGCCACCCGTGTCGAACTCAGCGGTAGCGTGCACGACCAGCAGACCAGCGCCTTCCAGGCCTTCATCGCCATCCTGCGCAATGGTTTCGTCGAGGCCTTCACGCCCCGCTACGAACGCCCGCCACCTCAGCAGGACGGCAGCTGAGCTGTAGTCGCAAGCAGCGGTGACCGCCCATTCAGTGACTGAATACTGCGTCTGCGTTCACAGCCACCGGAGCGGCGCGTTATAGTCGCGCTCTGAATTTCTGCTGCGGGCCGGCCCGCGCGTTACCGTTTCGAGGATTTTCCGATGAAGTTCGAAGGCACCCAGTCCTACGTCGCCACCGACGACCTCAAGCTCGCGGTCAACGCCGCCATCACCCTGCAACGCCCGCTGTTGGTCAAGGGTGAGCCGGGCACCGGCAAGACCATGCTCGCCGAGCAACTGGCCGACGCATTCGGCGCCAAGTTGATCACCTGGCACATCAAGTCCACCACCAAGGCGCATCAGGGCCTGTATGAATACGATGCGGTCAGCCGCTTGCGCGATTCGCAGCTCGATTCCGACAAGGTTCACGACGTTCGCAACTACATCAAGAAAGGCAAGCTGTGGGAGGCGTTCGAGTCCGACGAGCGCGTGATCCTGCTGATCGACGAAATCGACAAGGCCGACATCGAGTTCCCCAACGACCTGTTGCAGGAACTCGACAAGATGGAGTTCTACGTTTACGAAACCAACGAGACGATCAAGGCCAAGCAGCGCCCGATCATCATCATCACCTCGAACAACGAGAAGGAACTGCCGGACGCCTTCCTGCGCCGCTGCTTCTTCCACTACATCGCTTTCCCCGATCGCGACACCCTGAAAAAGATCGTCGACGTGCACTACCCCAACATCAGCGGCGAGCTGGTGGCCGAGGCGCTGGACGTGTTCTTCGACGTGCGTAAGGTACCGGGCCTGAAGAAGAAGCCCTCGACCAGCGAACTGGTGGACTGGCTCAAGCTGCTGATGGCCGACAATATCGGTGAAGCCGTGCTGCGCGAACGCGACCCGACCAAGGCCATCCCGCCGCTGGCCGGCGCCCTGGTGAAGAACGAGCAGGATGTGCAGCTGCTCGAGCGACTGGCCTTCATGACCCGCCGCGCTTCCAGGTAAGAATTCGGGCTGCTGCGCGTCGGCCAGGCTGCGTTGAGAGCAGGCTCGCAATGCTCATGTACAAAAGTACACTGCGCTTGCTCGCCTGCTCTCGCCTTGCCTGACTCTAGCTCGCTCGCCCTTCCTCTGGTTCGGGCAGTGGCCACAGGCAGTCACAGACTTTCATGAGGGCATAGCATGCTGCTCAACCTGTTCAACGAAATGCGCGCGGCCAAGGTGCCGGTGTCGGTGCGCGAGTTGCTCGACCTGATCAACGCGCTCAAGCACAACATCGTGTTCGCCGACATGGACGAGTTCTATTACTTGGCGCGGGCGATCCTGGTGAAGGACGAACGTCACTTCGACAAGTTCGACCGTGCCTTCGGCGCCTACTTCAAGGGCCTGGAAAACCTCAACGAACACATCGAGGCGATGATCCCCGAGGAATGGCTGCGCAAGGAGTTCGAGCGCCTGCTCACCGATGAGGAAAAGGCGCAGATCCAGAGCCTCGGCGGCCTGGACAAGCTGATCGAGGAATTCAAGAAGCGCCTCGAGGAGCAGAAGGAAAAGCACGCCGGCGGCAACAAGTGGATCGGCACCGGCGGCACCAGCCCGTTCGGCTCCGGCGGCTACAACCCGGAAGGCATTCGCGTCGGCGATGCTGGCAAGCGCCAGGGCAAGGCCGCCAAGGTGTGGGACCAGCGCGAATACAAGAACCTCGACGATCAGGTCGAGCTGGGCACGCGCAACATCAAGGTGGCGTTGCGCCGCCTGCGCAAGTTCGCCCGCCAGGGCGCTGCCGAAGAGCTCGATCTGGACGGCACCATCGACCACACCGCGAAAGACGGCGGCCTGCTCAACATCCAGATGCGCCCGGAACGGCGCAACACGGTCAAGCTCCTGCTGTTGCTGGATATCGGCGGCTCGATGGACGCCCACGTCAAGGTCTGCGAGGAGCTGTTCAGCGCCTGCAAGACCGAGTTCAAGCATCTTGAATATTTCTACTTCCACAACTTCATCTACGAGAGCGTGTGGAAGAACAACATGCGCCGCACCAGCGAACGCACCTCGACGATGGACCTGCTGCACAAGTACGGCGCCGACTACAAGGTGGTGTTCGTCGGCGATGCGGCCATGGCTCCTTACGAGATCACCCAGGCCGGCGGCAGCGTCGAACACTGGAACGAGGAAGCCGGCTACGTCTGGATGAAGCGCTTCACCGAGAAGTTCAAGAAGATCATCTGGATCAACCCCTACCCCAAAGACACCTGGAACTACACCGCCTCCACCGGTCTGGTACGCGAGCTGATCGAAGATCGCATGTACCCGCTGACCCTGCAGGGGCTGGAGGACGGCATGAAGTACCTGTCCAAGTAAGACTTCAAGCAGCGATGAAAAACGCCGCGAACCCTCTGCAGGATTCGCGGCGTTTTTGTATCCCGGAGGCAATCCGGGACACTGTGACAAGCCCCCGGATTGCATCCGGGCTACGGACTGAACTCAGCGTTTGTCCGCATCGTTCGGTTTGTTCAGATCCATCACCGTTTGCGCTGGCTCTTGCGGTTTGGCCTCGGCAACCGGTGCGACCGGAGCGCTCACGGCGTCGACCGGCGCTTCCTTCTTGCGCAGACCGATGCGCTTGAACAGCCAGCCGCCCAGCACCACCGGGATGAACCAGAACTTCTTCAGCAGTACCAGCAACATGGCCAGCAAACCGGTCTTGGCGGCGACCTTGCCGGCTACCAGCGCGCCGAGGCCGTATGCGGCAACGGTATCCAGATCCGGATCGAACTCGGCATAGCGCTGGCCCGGGTTGAACTCGGTTGCAGCCAGCACGGCCGGCACGCTGGCCTCGATTTCTGCCAGTTGATCCATATTGGCGACGAAATTCAGCACCAGCACACCCTTACGGCCCAACACGCGAATGTTGTAATTCAGGGTATTGGCCTCGCTATCGCCGAACTTCAGCTCTTTGGCCCAATAGAGCTTCTTGCCTTCGGCATCGTAGTGCGGCTCGGCGGCCCAGCCGACCAGTTGCACGGCCTCGTAGCCATTCTCTTCACGCCAGGTGTTGGCCTCGCGCATGTCGGCCTGCATGTCCTTGAGCATGTCGCCGTAGTCGATATCGCCGGCGTCCTCATCGGACACGTAGCCGCTGCCTTCGTATTCGACGGTCACACCCCAGGATTCATCGGCCAGCGGCGACACACCAGCCGGCAGGATCATGCCCAGCGGCGGGACGTCATCTGGCGGGTTGCCCCAGGCATCGACCAGCAGGCGCTGGGCGTTCTCACCGTCGAGAAACACCAGAGTATCGGGCAGATTGAGGGTGGCCAGATCGTTGCCCAGGACGACGCGGCCGCTCTTGAACTCCAGGCTGGCGACGAATTCTTCAGGACTGATGTATTGCGCCGCATCCTCGGTCTCGATGACCTCGGTGTCGACCGCAGCGTTTTCTGGCTCGGTCTCGGGATTGGCGTATGCAACGCAGGTGAACGGCAGGACAGCAGCCAGCGCGGCTGCCAGGATCGAATCCTTGATCGACATGGGAACTCCATAGACACGGGTAGGTAAATGTAACTGCTTATTACGTTACCACGCTCGCGGAACTCGACATGCGTCATACCGCAACTTTTTGCGATGTTCCGCCCCCCTGCAAAGAAGACCACGGAGCACCGCCCCCGCAGGCGATGCTCCGCAGCCAACCTGGCGCCGACCCTGGCTACCGTGCGTGATCCGAACACCAGGGATCACGCCACCTCATACCAACTGGAAGTCGGTGATGGTCACGCTGGTATGGTCGGTTACACCGACCAGGCGAATGCTGCCACCATCTGCACCATTGACCGTCACCAACACATCGTTGCCGGCATCGGCGATTGACACCCGACTGGCGAAAGTCGCCGCCGTGAGATTGAACGCCGCGATGTTGAGCAGGTCCTGCCCTCCAGTCGGGTTGGCGTCGAAACCAATGATGGTGTCGTTGCCGAAGTTGGGCCCGAACATGAAGATGTTGTTGCCCTGGCTGGCATACAGGGTGTCGTTGCCAGCACCACCGATCATGATGTCGTTACCCGCACCACCATCGAGGATGTCGTCACCGTCACCGCCGTCGAGGATGTCGTTGCCACCATCGCCGAACAGCATGTCATCACCCAGGCCGCCGAACAGTCTGTCGGCACCGGCACCACCGTGCAGGGTGTCATTGCCGTCCAGACCATGCAGCTCATCATCACCGCCCTGCCCACGCAGAACATCATTGCCGGCGCTGCCGGACATCAGGTTGGCCTGACCATTGCCGGTGGCATTGGCCGGCCCGGTGCCGACATGCACGTAGTTTTCCACGTTGGCGCTCAGGGTGTAGCTGGCCGCAGTGGAATAGACGGTATCGATACCACCGCCGCTGGCCTCGACCACCACATCGCCGGGGTTGTCGACGTAGTAGCTGTCGTTGCCTGCCCCACCAACCAGACGGTCGACTCCGGCACCGCCATCGAGCACGTCATCGCCGTCACCACCAGTGATGGTATTGGCCAGCTCGTTGCCATAGCCGGTGAAATTGCCAGTGCCAATAAAGGTCAGGTGCTCGACGTTGGCACCCAGGCCGTACTCCTGCAGAGTGGTACGCACGGTATCAGTACCCTGCCCGGCAAGCTCTATCACCTGATCGCCAATGTTATCGACGATATAGATGTCATTACCCAACCCACCGATCATGATGTCAGCGCCCAGCCCACCATCCAGGGTGTCGTTGCCAGCACCACCGTCGAGGATGTCGTTGCCATCCAGACCGTTGAGCACATCGTTGCCACCCAGGCCGAGGATGTAGTCGTCCAGCGTCGTACCGTTGAGCGTATTCGCCGCGTTGGTGCCCATGATCACCGCGCTGGCGATCACGGCCGTCGCCGCTGAGGTCAGCACCTCGACGGTGCCACGGTTGTCGGTATAGCTGACCTGCACCCGCACCTGCTGGCCCGCCTGCGCATTGGTCAGGGTAAAGGACTGCGCGGTGGCGCCGGCGATATTGCTGAAGCTATCGCCATTGCCCGCCTGCCATTGATAGCCAAACGTCACCCCAACCATACCGTCGGCATCGGCGATCATCGCGGTTGAGGCGATCAGCACCTGGCCGACATTGGGTGACGTATTATTGAGCTGTGGCAGCCCGCTCGGCGCATCGTTGATATTGAGCACGGGCGCAGTGACTTCCGATACCAGGCTCTCCGGGTTGCCCCAGTCGTCGCTGAAGCTGACTACCACGCGTAGCGCCAGCCCGACCTCGGCATCGCCCGGGGTGAAACTCTGCCCCGTACCGACCTGCACCCACTCGCCGGCCACCAGCGCCTGCCAGGCGTAGCTGAGCACAGCGAATTCGGTGCCATTGGGATCACTGACGGTGGCGGCAGCAACCAACACCTCGTCCTCGCTGGGCGCCATATTGCTGATGGTCACACTGCCCTCGGCGGGGCGATCCACCAACCACACCACCTGGTCAGCGAACTGCACGCGGTCGATATTGCGCAGGGTATCGGTACCATCGGAGACGATCTTGCGGGTAGTACTGAGCCCATCAGGATCGAGCGGGTCGAAGGTAGTCACGGTACCACCGCCACCGGCAAAGCGGGTATGGCTGACCGTCCAGGTGCCGTCGAAGTTCTCGAAGATGTCGTACTCATCGGCCAGGCCGAAGTACACCGCAGTGTCGATATCATGCTCATCCTTGCTGTAGAGAATCTCACGCACGATATGCAACTGGCCGGGATTGAGCAGGCGACTGAACATGGCCTGATCCAGCGTCAGACTGTCTGGAGTGCCGGCGAGAATGCCGCTCTTGCCGGTGATCAGCTGGGTCATGCCATCGGCTGTACCGATCTCGTTGCCGCTGTCGTCACGGATGCTGATACGCACGTTGAGCCAAGCCGCGCCATCGATGTAATCGTCGCCACCGCGGCCTTCGATCACGTCACTGCCGCCACCACCGAGCAGGATATTTCCAGCGTTGAAGGCGATGATCGCTTCCAAATCACCCTCTTGCGGAGCTGCCTCGATCAGGTAGTCGAGCATTTCGCGCAGGCCATTGATGCGGTCCACACCGGCCTGGCTGAGGGCATTGTTGGCATTGAGCTGATCCTCTTCGCCAGCGTCCGGATCGTTACCGCGATCGTCGCCACGCAAGACATCGTCGAGGTCCCAGCCCGACAGCGCCTCTACGTCGCTGAAGCGGTCACGCAGGACCTTCAGCGGCTCGGTGTCGAACACCAGCTGGTTGAGATCCGAGTAGGCAGCGACCGTGCTGTCCTTGTGGATCACCCAGTCGAAACCCCACATACCGATATTCTTCTGGATACCGGCGCCGGCGAACATGATGTCGTCACCGGAGTCGGCGTCATAGTCGGTGTCGCCCTGGCCACCGTTGAGCACGTCGTGGCCGATGATCGGGCTCTCGAAGAAGATGTCGCCATTGTCGCCAGCAATGTAGTCGAAGCGACCACCACCTTCGATCCAGTCGTCACCAGAGCCACCGAACAACGCATCGATACCACTGCCGCCATGGATGAAGTCGTTACCGGTGCCACCCATGATTTCCTTGCCGTCAGTGCCGCCGATGATGAAGTCGTCGCCCTCGCCACCGAAGATCAGATCCAGCCCGTTGCCACCGTGGATCACGTCGTTGCCGGCACCGCCTTTGATGACATCGTCGCCACCGATGTCGGTGATGATGTCATCGCCATCGCCGCCCTGGATGATGTCGTTGCCATAGCCCCCCTCAATACGGTCATCTCCGCCATCGCCCCACAGGGTATCGTCGCCGATGCCGCCGATGAGAATGTCGTTGCCCTCGGTTCCGCCGAGCACCACGTGCTCTTCACCGTTGTAACGCAGGTAACCGGGACCACGCTCCACCAGCGGAGTCAGCGCCTGCATGACGGGATCGTCCCACTCTGGGTCATCCCCGACTTGCAGCGCCTGGTTCAACTCGAGGATGTGATCCACCGAGGCAAACAGGTCCCCCGGCAGGTGCGAGGAGCCCGGCCGGCCGAGGTCAGTATTAGCCATCACCAGTGCGGCGAAAGAGTTTTCCTCGAGCGCCGCGAGCAGATCGAGGCCTTGGGTACGCGACAGGTAGTAGAAGCGATCGCCATCCTGGAGATTCTCCATCTGCACTTCGAAGACGAAGTTGAAGGTCGAACCCAGCATGCCGCCAAAGGGCATCTTGCGTTCGGCCAGACCGCCGATCCAGAAGTCCACCAGATTCAGGCCTGACTCGCGGTTGGCCCAGGTGCCGCTGCTGTTGAGGAAGTCGACCCGGTCGCTCGGACTGCCCGCTCCACCCATGACCAGCAAGGTGGCGGCGGCACGTTTGGCCTCGGCGGTATCAGCAGCGAGGATGCTTTCGTGCTGACCGTAGGCAGCGATGAAGTTGATGATCGACGCCGAGTTCTTGATGTTCAGCGCGAAGTCGGTCCAACTGACGTACGGTTTGAGGTTGCTGTCACCAGTAGCGGCGAAGAACTGCTCGCGCGCGCTATTGAGCGAGGGCACACCGGTATCGCGGCCACGGGCGATGTTGATCGCGGCCAGGTCCAGCGGCAGCCCCACCAGATTGTTGCGTAACGCACCGGTGACGAACTCGTCGATCTCGTTGCCGGTCTGCCGGGTCATACCGCGAATGATCGCCCCCGCCATGACATCAGCATCGGCGGTGCCGAACTCGAGTGGATTGAGGAAGGCTTCGATCAGGCCGATGTCGCTGGACTGCATGTCGAAACTCAGGCGATCCACCGTTTCATTGAGCATGGAATGACCGAAGCGGTACACCACATGGGCGAACTCGGCGACGATGGCTGCGTCGATCTCGATATCCGGCTGCACCAGGAAGATGTCGGTGAACGGCTGGATCTTGCGCACGAACTCTTCGAACACCAGATGCTGGTACTGCATCTCGTTGACGAAGCGTGCAGCCTGGAACAGCCGCTCACCGTTCCAGATCAGCCCGTCGGCACTCTCCGGCACAGAATCAATCGGCACCAGCAGCCACTCGTTGATGAAATCCAGGTTCCCCGACGCGAGGATCACCCCCTTGTTCATCTCGACCAGCCGGTTGTGCTCGGAGTGGAACACATGGTGCACCGCGGTCAGGCCAATATTTTCGTTGCCGCGACCGTCGCCAGTGATGTAGTGGGCGTCGAGCAGTTCGTTGTCGTATTCGAGGTTGCGTCCGGTCATGGGGTTGACCGCCACGGCATTACCGGCCACATCGTCAACATCAGCCATCAGTTGCCCGCCAACTATTACCGGTACCGCGTTATGAGCGATATCGTCGAGGAAGGCATGGCCGGTGCGCACGGCCCCCAGAGTGCTGATGGGATTGTCCGGATCACCCTCCACCTGAACTGGCGGATTGCCGGGCATGATCAGCATGGCGAAACCATTCTCGCCACGGATGAACTGACCGTACTGGTCGGTGGCCAGCAGCGGCACATTGCCCACATCGGCATCGGTTAGGTTGATGCCGAGCATCTCGCGGGCCTGAGCCTTTATGTCGGCCCAGGTAGCCAGGCCGCCGTTGGGTCCGTCGAGCATATGCCCGGTGGCCACCGGCTTACCGTCGACCATCACGTACTCGCGCAGGAAAACCTGGTGCGAGGCGTGTGAGGTGTAGGTCTGGTTCTGATCGACGAAGGGAGTGGTCTGGTTGACATGCTCACGCACATCATCGGCTGTACCCAGAATGCCATCGGGCCCAGGCTGGTTGGTGGCGCGGGTGAGGATCATGAAGTTGCTGTGCGAGCCCTCGACATAAAGCGGGTCGTCCGGCTGCAGCGGGATATATACGGTGCCGCTGCCCCCCTTGTTGACCAGATCCAGGCCATGATCGAAGAACTGGCCGAACAGGCTCATCCAGGCGTTGAAGGGTGCACTTAGCCCCTCATCCGGTGATACGTTGGGTACCTGCACGGTGCCGTTGTCCATGACGACGCCAAACTCATCCAGCAACTGTTCCAGCGCAGCCGATTTGACCTCGGGCAACGCTTCAAGCAGTGCGTCACGGGTATTGGTATCGCTTTGCAGCTGTGTCAGAGCGGCTTCGACATCAGCCATGGCCGAAGCTGCCGCTGCCGCCGAGGTTGCAGCGCTCTCGCCGAGCAGTCCGGCAGCCTGGATGGCGGAGTTGGTGGCGGTCACGGCAGCACTGTATGCAGCCAGCGCAGCCATGACATCACCATTGGTGTTGAACGCCTCCAGCAATGTCGCCTGAGCCAGCGCCTGCTCCGCCTGCGCGGCTGCCACTAGCGTCTGTGACGCTGCGTGCGCCTGGGCAGCGGCGTCGGCCTCGGCCTGTGCATCGAGCAGCACCTGGTTGGCGGCCAGCACCGCAGCGGCAGAAGCCTCCAGGCTGGCTTCGTTGGCGTCGATTGCAGCCAGCGTGTCCGGCTCCGCCGCTTCGGCAGCCTTCAGCGCCGCCAGTGCTTCGGCAATCAGTTGCGCCTCGGCGAAGGGATCGCTGGAACCTGCGTATTGCAGTGCGGCAATCACCACGGCCGGATTGTTCAGGCTCTGGTCGACGATCAGGTTGCTGATCACCCTTGGCTGCGAATCCACCACATAGCCGCTGGTTTGTTCATAGCTGGTCTGAGTGCCCGAACCGGGAAAGCCGGGGGGCGCGCCGGCGCCATCAATGCCGTTTTCCGCGTCGCGGAACTCCGGCTCCAGCAGCCGCGGCATGACCTGGTCGGCCGAGCCGTAATACTGCTGGCCGGGTACCAGGTTGTTGTAGGAACCATCGACAGTACGCAGGCCATAGGGCAACAGTGGGTTGTTGACCAGGTCATACAGCGACTCACCGGCCGCGTGGGCTTCGGCGATCTTGATTTGCAGGAGAATGAATTCCAGATCGGATTGGGTTGTCTTGACAGCCATTTTTTTGTGCTCCCTTCGATGTGAGCGCGACTGACGGAGACGTCAGTGAAACCACATGCATACGGCAACATTGCAACGGCGTGGCGCGGCGCAGGCAGAAGTGTGTCTAGGCAGATGGAATAGGGCTCAAACCGCATCTGGCGATCGTTTGCCCCGGCGGCAACTGGGCCGTGGGATGGGACTAAGGCGGACCGTGACCATGCCACAGACCGGTACCACATAAGCTCGCCGCTACGGGACGGCGTGGACTGCTGTCCATGTTATTGCGCTCCATCACCGGTGACCTCAACGACGGCCGGGTGCCCTCTCTTGCACCGCATGCCATCGCCAGCGCCACGCTTGAGAATGCTCAAGACCCACTCCATGCGTCCTATCAAGCTACGGCTGTAACAGCCACCTCGCCTATCCGCCTGGAGCACACGCCAACCTCTGCTGAGTTGGTGATGCGCGCTCGGCGTCCCGGCAAGGCCAATCCTGAACTAGCTTGTTGATAGACCTCACCACGTTGCAGCAAGCAGAAGGTCTCTCAGCACTTGGTTCCAAGCATCGGGGAGTAACGGCAATGGCCATAGATGCAAAGGTCGAATCCATTTCAACGACCTTGGTCGAGAATGGTGATGGGACTTTGGTCGAACCCATCTCATCCGGCTGGCGTCGCCTGGGGCCGGCGAACCGCTCGGTGCAGTTCGTTCTCGCTGCTGCACTGATACTCGGCGTGAGCATGACCTTCGTCGGCAGCCTGGTCAGCCAGCAGATCAGGCTGGCCGCAGCGCAGAGTGCGGGAGAAGGCGCAGCCATCTACATGGAGGCATTTCTCGACGAGTACGTTCAGGAGTTGGCCAGTGCGCGCAGCCTCAAACCCGAGAGCACGCAGGCCATCGATGCACTGATGCGGCAAACCTCGCTCAACAGCCACATCGTTTCGGTGAAGATCTGGCTCCCCGACGGCAGCAACGTCTACAGCACCAGCAAGCGCCCGGTCTTCTACTATCACCCGGCCGGCCCCATCGCCGAGGCCATGCAGGGCAAGGTGGTCACCCGCCTGAGCCCGCTGGATCATGACGAGCACGCCTACGAGCGCAGCTTCGACCGGCCGCTGTACGAAACCTACGTGCCACTGCGCGAGTTCGGTAGCGGCAAGATCATCGCCATCGGCGAGTTCTACGAGATGGAGCACGAGATCGGCAGCATCCACCAACAGGTCTGGGCCACCATCGCCGCGGCTACCCTGGCCATGCTGGTGCTGCTGTTTCTCATCGTCCGCCACGGTGATCGCATCATCAGCAAACAGCAGACGGCCCTGCGCCAGCAGATGCATGCACAGCTGGCACTGCATCAGCAAAATGCCACCCTGCAGCGGCGCATCGCCACCGCCAGCCAGGAGTTCGCCACGATCAATGAACTGACCCACAGACGCCTGGGCGCCGACCTGCACGATGGCCCGGCGCAGCTCCTGACCCTGATCCTGCTGCGCCTGGATGAACTGGCGGCATTGTCGACTAGCACGACCAGCGAGCCATTGGAGACCATCCGCAACGCCGCGCAGGAAAGCCTGCGCGAGATTCGCGGTATTTCCCGCGGCCTGGCCCTGCCGGAAATCAACGAACTGAATCTGGATGAGCTGCTCAAACTGGTGGTGCAACGCCACGAACAGCGCAGCGAAACCAAGGTGCAGCTAGATCTCGGCGAGTTACCCGAGGCGCTGAGTCTGCCCTACAAGATCTGCATCTACCGGCTGGTACAGGAGGCATTGAACAATGCCTTCCACCATGCCGGCGGCCAGGGTCAACGGGTCAGCGCCGAGTGCAGGCAGGGCGTACTGGAAGTACAGGTGGAAGACGCCGGCGCAGGCATCGATCAGGGTCTTCAGGGCGCGACTGGGTCACATCGCTCGCGCCTGGGACTGGTGGGCATGCGCTATCGGGTGGAGTCTCTAGGCGGGACGTTCGAACTCGAATCGGCCCCCGGGAAAGGCACCCGGGTCACGGCCAGATTCGATTTACACGATGACGAAAACTGCCAGTAACACCTGTGCCGTCACGGCGCACCGATGCCCACCGTCCAGGTCTTGTGGCTTTCCCAATAGCGGCGCACTGCCGCCACCGCCTCGACACGATTGCGCGCATGCAGCTTCTGCATCACGTTGGTCATGTAGTACTTCACCGTCTTCTCGCTCAAACCCAGCTTGGTCGCCACCTCGCGATTGGTCAGACCGTTGGCGACCTCGCGGATGATCTGTTCTTCGCGGTGGGTGAGGTCTACCCCGCGCTGCTCGCTCTGATGCTTGCGGAAGTTGCTCAGCAGGCGCGTCGCCAGCGCCGGGGTGATAAAGGTTTCACCCTTGGCCACGGTGCGAATCGCCTGGATCAGCTCAGGACCACTGACCCCCTTTAGCACGTAGCCCTGGGCGCCGCCCTCCAGGGCCGAATAGGCGTCGTCCTCGGACTCCGACACCGTCAGCATCAACACTTTGACCTTCGGCTGCGCCTTGCTGATGGCGCGTACCGCGGCGAAGGTATCGCCCGGCATGTTGACATCCATCAGCAGCACATCGGGCTGACAGCGCGCGGAAATTTCCCGCGCTTCGTCGGCGCAACCGCCCTGCTCCACCACCTCGAAGTCCTCGACCCGGCCCAGGGTCGCGGCGACCCCCTGCCGTAGCAGCGGATGGTCGTCGACTATGCCCACCTTGATCTTGTCGCTCATCGCATATGCTCCCCTCAAGGTTTATACCCTTGTCGCCATGGTGCCGGGCAAAGCCAGGCACCATGCTTCTCAACTCAACTCAACTCAACTCAACTCAACTGGAAGTCCGCTACCGTCACCGTGGTGTGATTGCTGACTCCAACCAGGGTGATGGTGCCGCCATCGACGCCATTGATGGTCACGACCGTGTCGTTTCCGGCATCGCCGATGGCGACCCGACTGGCGAAGGTGTCCAGCGTCAGGCCGAAGGCCGCGATGTTCAGCAGATCCTGACCACCAGCCGGATTGGCATCGAAGCCGATGACGGTGTCGTTGCCAAAGTTCGCACCGAACACCAGAATGTCGTTGCCCTGACTGGCATCCATGAAGTCATCGCCGGCGCCACCGGTCATCACGTCGTTACCCAGGCCACCGATCAGCATATCGTTGCCATCGCCACCATCCAGCAGGTCGTTGCCGTCACCACCCAGCAGGGTGTCATTGCCGGCCTCGCCATACAGCTGATCGATACCGGCGCCCCCTGTCAGGGTGTCGTTACCTTCGCCGCCATACAGCAGATCGTTGCCGCCCAAACCACTGAGGGTGTCGTTGCCAACACCGCCGGATATGGTGTTGGCCAGGCCATTACCGGCCGCATTTGTGGCGTTGCCGCCGATATGCACCAGGTTTTCCACATTGGCGCCCAGGGTATAGCTGGCACTGCTGGAGTACACCGTATCCACTCCGCCATTGGCCGCCTCGACGATCACATCTCCCGCAACATCGACGTAGTAACTGTCGTTACCCGCACCACCGACCAGACGGTCGATGCCTGCGCTGCCGTCCAGCACGTCGTCTCCGGCACCACCGGTGAGGGTATTGTCGAGGGCATTACCGGTACCGCTGAAGTTGCCGGCGCCGATGAAGGTAAGATGCTCCACGTTGTCGCCCAGGGTGTAACTGGACAGCGTGGTGCGCACCGTGTCGGTTCCTGCACCAACGCCCTCCACAACCTGGTCGCCCACACTGTCGACCACATAGGTGTCGTTGCCGACACCGCCGGTCATGAGGTCGTCGCCCTCGCCGCCGTTGAGCGTGTCGTTACCGGCACCGCCTTCCAGCACATCGTCACCGGCCAGGCCGTTGAGCACGTCGTTACCGCCTCCGCCGACGATCTGGTTGGCCAGCTCGTTGCCGTTGCCGGTGAACGCTCCGCCGTTGATCTTGACCAGATTCTCGACGTTGGCCCCCAGGGTGTAGGTGGCCAGGGTGGTGCGTACCGTATCGATGCCCTCATCGGCCTCTTCGATCACCTGATCGCCAACCGCATTGACCACGTAGATGTCATTGCCGCTACCACCACGCATCAGGTCATTGCCCGCGCCACCATCGAGGAAGTCGTTGCCGCTGCCTCCGATCAGGGTGTCATCACCGGCACCACCGAGAAGGATGTCATCACCACCGCCCCCCTCGAGCAGGTCATTGCCGGCGCCACCATCAAGGGTATCGTCGCCGTCCATGCCCTGCAGGGTATCGTTGCCACCCAGGCCATTGAGCAGGTCGTTGCCCACATTGCCCTGCATCACGTTGGCCAGCGTATTACCGTTGGCCACAGTACTGCCGGCCCCGCCATGGATCAGGTTCTCGACATTGGCACTCAGGGTGTAAGTGGCCAGGGTCGAGTACACCGTGTCGGTGCCAGCGCCTGCCGCCTCCACCACCACATCGCCGGTGTCATCGACGTAGTAGAAGTCGTTACCGGCGCCACCGACCATACTATCTGCGCCCGCCCCACCATCGAGCACATCGTTACCAACACCACCAGTGATGGTGTTGGCCAGCGCATTGCCGGTTCCGACGAAATTACCTGCACCGATGAAGGCCAGGTGTTCGAGGAATGCAGCCAGGATGTAGTTGTTCAGCGTGGTGCGCACGGTGTCGGTGCCGCCGCCCTCCTCCTCGATCAGCTGGTCGCCGAGGCTGTCGACCACGTAGGTGTCGTTGCCGGCACCCCCGATCATCAGGTCGTCACCTTCGCCACCATTGAGGGTGTCATTACCGACACCACCCTCCAGCACGTCATCCCCGGCCAAACCATTGAGCGTGTCGTTACCGCTGCCGCCGACGATATGGTTGGCCAAAGCATTGCCGGTTCCGGTGAAGTTGCCGCCATTGATCTTGAATAGGTTCTCGACATTGGCTCCCAGGGTGTAGCTGGCCAGCGTCGTGCTGACCGTATCGGTCCCGCCATCTACCTCCTCGACCACCTGATCGCCAGCGGCATTGACCACATAGCCATCGTCTCCGGCGCCACCGACCATGGTGTCGTTGCCGATACCGCCATCGAGCAGGTCGCTGCCATCGCCACCCTGCAAGGTATCGTTGCCGTCGCCACCATTGAGCACATCATTGCCCGTCCCACCGGTGATGGTATTGGCCAAGCCGTTGCCGATACCGGTGAAAGCATCCGTGCCGAGGTAGGTCAAGTGCTCGACATTGGCGCCCAGGGTGTAGCTGGCCAGCGTGGTACGAACCAGATCCGTGCCGCCGCCCGCACCTTCCACGACCTGATCACCGACTTCGTCGACCTCATAGGTATCGTTGCCAGCACCGCCGATCATGACATCGGCGCCCGCTCCACCGATCAGGGTGTCATTACCTGCCCCGCCGTTGAGCGTGTCGTTACTGCCGCCACCGACGATGACGTTGTCCAGGGCATTACCGGTTCCGACGAACGCCCCGACGCCGATGAAGCTGAGATTCTCCACGTTGGCGCCTAGCACGTAACTGGCCAGTGTAGTGAGCACGGTATCGTTGCCGGCATTGGCCGCCTCGATGACCTGATCGGCGAAGTTATCCACCCTGTAGGTATCGTCACCAGCACCGCCACTCATGTTGTCGGTACCAGTGCCACCATCGAGCAGATCATTGCCAGTACCGCCTTGCAGGGTATCGTTGCCATCGCCGCCCTGCAGCGTGTCATCTCCGCTGCCACCGATGATCAGGTTACTGAGCGCATTGCCGGTGCCGGTGAAGTTGCCCGTGCCGATGAAGGTCAGGTTCTCCACATGGTCGCCCAGGCCGTAACTGGCGAGCGTGGTCTGCACGGTATCCGTGCCCTCGCCGGCCAGCTCAATGACCTGATCGCCAACACTGTCGACCACATAGGTATCGTTACCCGGGCCACCGACCATTAGGTCGTCGCCTTCTCCACCATCGATGAAGTCATTGCCCTCGCCGCCATAGAGCAGGTCATTGCTGGCCAGACCGATGATGGTGTCGTTGCCAGCCATCCCCTCGAGCATATCCACGGCGGGTGTGCCGATCAGCAGATCGTCACCAGCAGTCCCGGCGATACCCAGGCCGAGCATCACAGCAACCGAGGTCACCAGTTCGAGGGTATTGCCATTGTCGGTATAACTGACCAGTACGCGGAGCATCTGTCCGGCCAGGGCCTGGCCGGGCAGGAACGTCGCGTTGTTGGCACCGGGTATATCGGTAAAGCTCACCCCGTCACCGCGCTGCCACTGATAGTGGAATTCGACACCCGCCAAGCCATCGGCATCGGTGAAGTCCAGGATGGCAGAGAGGGGTTGTCCACTCAGCGGCAGCAGATTGCTGAGCGATACCGTACCCACCGGCAGATCGTTCGGATCGCCACCTTGCACGACCAGGCTGGTCGGCGCCGAGAACACGGTTTCCAGCACGCCGTGAGCGTCCTTGTAGATCGCCTTGACACGCAGAGCCAGCCCCTCGAACTCGGGCGTTACGGTGAAGTTCGGGCCGGTGGCACGGGCGGCCTCGCCGCCGATGTTCTCCCTCACGATATCGGTGAAGGTGCCATCGCCCTCGACATCCACCTGCCAGTAGTAGCTGATCGGCCCGGTGATGGCGCCATTCGGATTGCCGACGCCGATGTTGTCGGCGTCGCGCACCAGCGCGGCCGAAACGCTGAGCACCTGGCCGACGCTGGGCGAGCCGTCGCTGATGCGCAGCGCGCCTTCCACCTCGGCGTTGCGTCCTTCGACCAGTACCATGGCCTGGTCGTTGAACTGGATGCGCTCGATATTGCGGATCATGTCCGCGCCATCGGACCCAATCGCATCGAACTGGCCGTCGCCGTCGTTGTCCACCGGCGCCGGGCCGATATGACGCACACCCCACAGGCCGTCGCCCCACTCGATCACCTCATACTCTGACATCAGCCCCGAGTAGACCGCCGTGTCGAAGGAGTGCCCGAGGTTGTTCGGGTCGACCGTGCCGGACATCAGCTCGCGGACGATGACCAGTTGCCCCGGGTTGTAGGTGCCGTTGAGCATGAACGGGATCATCGGCACCATGCTGTTGAAGGTCGCGATTTCCGGCCCCGTGCCGTCGAGGTTCTGCCGCACGCTGATGCGCACGTTGAGCCACATGTCGCCGTCGATCAGGTCGTCGCCGCCGTTACCGGCGATCAGGTCGCTGCCATTGCCACCAAGGATGATATTGCCCGCACCATAGGAGGTGACCTCGCCGGAGGTGGTCAGTGGATCGGCCAGTTGATTGATGAACGCCCGCAAGCCGTCGACCATGTCCATGTAGTCGTCGCTCAACACGCTGCCGTAGGCACCGGATAGGGCGATGGCCGTGGCGTCGCGGTCGTCGCCGTTGAGGATGTCGGCATGGTGCGAGCCCGACAGCCCTTCCATGAACTCGAAGCGTGCCAGTACCGAGACATCGGACGGCGCCACCGGCGTCTCGTCGAAGGCGCGCAGACGGAAGTCGACGTTGACCCCGAATGGATCGTCGCGGAAGCCCGCCCAGTCGAAGCCGGAACCACCGACGTAGCGGTCGCCCTCGCCGCCGTTGCCGAACATGATGTCGTCGCCACCCTCACCGTCCATGCGGTCGATGATGCCGAACTCGCCGATGAACACGTCATGGCCGATCACGTTGTCCAGGCCGAACTCGTTGAAATTGTCGCCGCCGTTGCCGTCGGGTCCACCCAATTCCAGCCAGTCGTTGCCTTCGTTACCGAACTGCGCCTCGTTGCCGCGGGTGCCGAGGATGAAGTCGTCACCCGGGCCGCCGAACACCTCGGTGGAGTCCTCGCCGGAGATGACGAAGTCCTTGCCATGACCGGCCATCACCAGGTTGAAGCCATTGCCGGCATGGATCACGTCGTTGCCTTCGCCGGCCCGGATCACATCGTCGCCGCCCATGTCGGTGATGATGTCGTCGCCGGCCCCGCCCATGATCAGGTCGTTGCCGAAGCCGCCTTCCAGACGGTCGTTACCCGCGTCGCCCCACAGGGTGTCGTCGCCGATGCCACCAACCAAGGTGTCATTGCCGTCCGTGCCGCCGAGCACCACGTGCTCGCCGCCGTTGTATTGCAGGAAGTTGGGCCCACGCATCACGTCTGGCAGCAACGGGTTGTCGCCTTCCGGATCGGCGCGGCCGTCGTCGCCCAGGCCGGTGTACTGTTTGGTTTGGTCCACCTCGAGGATAAAGCCCGGGGTGGAGAAGATATCCCCCGGCAGGTGAGTGGCGTTGGTGTTGGCCATGACGATGCGCGAGAAGAAGTTGTTCTCCATCTCGGTGAGCATGTTCAGGCCGGCCAGGCGCTCCAGGTAGTAGAAGCGGTCGGCATCCTGCAAAGCCTCCATCTGCGTCTCGAAGACGAAGTTGAAGGTGGAGCCGAGCATGCCGCCGAAAGGCATGATCTTCTCGGCCAGACCGCCGATCCAGAAGTCGATGGCGTTGACCCCTGTAGTGGCTGCAGGACCATGCAGGAAGGCCATACGCTCGACACCGACGCCATCTGCGTCGAATAGCCGCTCCTCGGCGGTTCCCTCATTGATCAACGCCGTGCCGCCGAATACCAGGGCGAAGGCCACCGCGCGTTTTTCGGCCAGGGTATTGACGTCGAGAGCCAGCAACGCCTCATGCGTACCATAGGCGGCGATGAAGTTGACCAGCGAGGTCTGGTGCTTGAGGTTCATGGCGAAGTCGACCCAGCTGGTGTAAGGCTTGAGCTGGCTATCGCCGGTCATGTTGTAGAACTCCTGACGCGCCGCGTTGAGCGACGGCACCCCGGTCTCCCGGCCGCGGGTCAGGTTGATGGTGGCCAGGTCCAGCGGCAGGCCGAGCAGGTTGTTGCGCAGGGCCTCGGTGACGAACTCGTCGATCTCGTTGCCGAGCTGCCGAGTCATGCCGCGCGCCAGGGCGCCGGCGGCCTCTTCCGCCGAGACGGTGATGTATTCCGGATTGCCCGGTCCCACTGGCTGGAGTGGATCGAAGTCCGGATTTCTCAACTGGTTGAACATCAGTGGATTGAGGAAGGCCTCGATCAGCCCCAGTTCGCTGGAGACGAAGTTCGGGTCGAAGCGATCCACCGTCTCGGTCAGCATCGAGTGGCCGAAGCGGTAAACCACGTGGGCGAACTCGGCGAGGATCGCCGGGTTGAGGGTGCTGTCATAGACCTGGGTGGCGTTGAAGAACACGTCCACCTGCGGCTGCACCTTGCGCGCGAACTCCTCGAACACCAGGTGCTGATACTGCATCTCGGTGGCGAAACGCGCGGCCTGGAACAGCCGCTCGCCGTTCCACACCAGGCCATCCGGGCTGCCCGGCAGGCTGTTCACCGGCTCCAGCAACCACTGGTTGATGAAGTCCAGGTCGTTGGAGGCCAGCACCACGTCCTTGGTATGTGCTACCACGCGGTTGTGCTCGGCGTGGAACACATGGTGGATGGCGGTCAGGCCGATATTCTCGTTGCCGCGACCGTCGCCGGTAATGAAGTGGGCGTCGAGCAGCTCATCGTCGTAGGTGTTACCGCTGCTCTGCCCACCGCCAAGGGTCAGCCCCACGGCATCGTCGCCGTCGGCGGTCTTCAACGCGCCAGTCTGGCTGTTGAAGGGGTTGGCGTTATGCGCAATATCGTCGAGGAAGGCGTGATTGGTGCGAATCACGTCATTGGGTACCGCCACTCCACCCGGCCCGGCGGAAACCAGACCACCACCGGTGACGAACTGCGGATAGCCGTTGGCACCCGGGATGAACTTGCCGTACTGGTCGGTGGCCAGCAGCGGCACGTTCACCACATCGGCATCGCTCAGCACGATGCCCAGCATGTCGAGCGCCTGGGCCTTGATTTCGGCCCAGGTCGGCAGGCCGCCATCGGCGCCGTTGAGCAGGCGCCCGGTGGCCACCGGGCCGTCGTCGGTCATGGCGTACTCGCGCAGGAACACCTGGTGCGAGGCATGCGAGGTGTAGGTCTGGTTCTGATCGACGAAGGGCGTGGTCTGGTTGACGTGCACATGCACGTCATCGGACGTGCCAAGCACACCGTCCGCGCCGGCGAGTACCGCCTGGTTGGTAGCGCGCGTCAGTACCATGAAGTTGGTCGAGCCACCCTCGATATAGAGCGGATCGTCAGGCTGCAGCGGAATGAACACCGTGCCGTTGCCGCCCTTGTTGACCAGGTCCAGGCCATGATCGAAGAACTGGCCGAACAGGGTGAACCAGGAGTTGAAACCGGCCGACAGCCCCTCGTCCGGCGCGCTGTTGGGGATAAACAGCGGCATACCCTCCGGAATCGGCTGGCCGTTGAGATCCAGCAGCACACCGTTGGCGTCCAGGGTACCCAGGCCGGCATCGACATAGGCCTGCACTGCTGCCGGGTTGGTGATGGTCTGGTCGACGATCAGGTTGGAGATGATCCGCGGATCGGCGTCCACCACATCGCGCGGCGAGGCAGGGTTGGTCGGATCGTAGGCATAGTTGCCATTGACGAACACGCCGCCCGGCGCCGGGCCATTAAGATCGATGCTGTCGCCATCGCTATCGTTGATGAAGTGCTGCGTCGTCGAGGTCGGGAACGGTTGGTCCGCCGCACCGAAGTACTGCTGCCCCGGCACCAGGTTGTTGAACGAGCCATCCACCGTACGCAGTCCCCAGGGCAGGCGCGAGTTGGGGATGATGTCCATCAGGTTCTCGCCGGCGGCGTGGCGCTCGGCAATGATGATCTGGTCGAGGATGAACTGCAGGTCGGAGCGAATCAGGCGCAAACCATCGCCGGGGCTGACCACGTCGCTCTCCACCGGCAGCGGGGGCGGCGGCAAGGGCATCGAGCCGCCAGCCACCGGCTGGGTGGCAGCTGAAGACACCCGCTCCAGCACGCCGTTATCGTCCTGGTAGATGGCGATCACACGGATTGCCAGACCATCCAGATCGGGGGTAACTCGGTAGGAAACGCCATCCTGGGTGGACGGCCGGGCGCCGCCCTCGACGACGATATCCTGGAAGATGCCCGAGCCGGGCTCCGCCTCGTACTGCCAGACATAGCTGACTGGCCGGCCGGTGATCAGCCCTCCGGCATTGTCCGCATCCGTAACCCCAGCAGCCGAAACCCGCAGCAACTGACCGACCGCCGGGGTGTTATCAGGATTACCGCTGCCGGCATCGAGAATCTGCAGCGTGCCCACAGGCGAGAAATTGCCGCCCTGCTGAGTACCGGCCACTTCGTCGACGAACTGGCCGCCGACCCGCACCAGGGCACTGTCGGCGAACTGGATGCGTTCGATATTGAGCAGGCGATCGGTGCCTTCGTCGCCAACGTTGTCAGTGACGATGGTCACGCCGGCAAGCGTGGTCACCGTGTAGTTCTCACGCGGGCCAGCGTAAAGCGCGGTATCGAAGCTATCGGCGCTGTCGAGAATCTCGCGCACGATCATCAGCTGGCCAGGGTTGTAGGTACCGTTGAGCATCAGGTGCATCATGTCCTTCATGCTGTTGAAGGACGCGATTTCCGGGCCGGTAGGATTACCGTCGGCATCCATTCCGGCGCGTACGCTGATGCGTACGTTGAGCCAGCGATCGCCGTCGAGCAGATCGTCGCCGCCGCGCCCTTCCAGTACGTCGCTACCACCGCCACCAAGGATGATGTTGCCGCTGCCGAAGGAGCTCTGCGGCGCCCCGAAGAACTCGGTGAGCATCTGCTGCAGACCCGCGATACGGGCGATTCCCTCAGCGGTCAGTACGCTGCCGCGGGCACCGGCCTGGGCGATCAGCGCCGCATCGGCGTTATCGCCGCGCAGGATATCGGCATGGGCCGAACCGGACAGGCCTTCCACCTCGGCGAAGCGGTCGAGGATACCGGCATTGGACGGCGCCACTGGCGGCTCGACGAAATCGTCGACGATCAGGTCGACCTTCACTCCGTAGGGGTCGTTCTTGTACACCGCCCAGTCGAAACCGGAACCGCCGTCGAAGTGGTCGGCGCCTTCGGAGCCGACCATGATGTCATCGCCGCCCTCGCCTATCACCTCGTCGAAACCGGGCCCTGTGATGAACACGTCATGGCCGTTCACGCTATCGCTGGCAAAGGGCTCCAGGTTGTCGCCAGGCGCACCGTCCTGGGTGCCGATCTCGATCCAGTCGTCACCCTCGTTACCGGCAGTCTGCAGGTTGCCCTTGGCACCGAGGATGAAGTCGTTGCCGGTGCCGGCGAAGACCTCCGAAACGTCCTCACCGGTGATGATGAAGTCGTTGCCATGGCCGCCGAGGATCAGGTTGAAGCCGTTACCGCCGTGGATCACATCGTTGCCGTCGCCACCCTTGAGCACATCGTCACCGCCCTTGTCGGTGATGATGTCGTCGCCAGCGCCACCCTCGATCACGTCATTACCGTCGCCACCCTCCAGGCGATCATTGCCACCGTCGCCCCACAGGGTGTCGTCACCGATGCTGCCGATCATCACGTCATCGCCTGCGGTGCCGCCGAGCACCACGTGCTCGTCGCCGGTGTAACGCAGGTAGTTGGTTTCGACCTCCGGCGTCTCCAGGTTGTCGCGGATCACCAGCGGGATCAGCGGGTTGTCGCCAACCGGGTCGGCGCTACCGAGCCCGTCGTTGAACTGCGCGGACTGATTCACTTCGAGGATCAGCCCCGGCCTGGAGAAGATGTCCGCCGGCAGGTGCACCGCATCGGTGTGGCGCATCACCAACTTGGCGAAGGAGTTGTCCTCCATTTCGGAGAGGAAGTTGAGGCCATCCAGGCGCGCCAGGTAGTAGAAACGGTCACCGTTCTGCAGCGCCTCCATTTGCGTCTCGAAGACGAAGTTGAAGCTGGAACCGAGCATGCCACCGAAGGGCATGATCCGTTCGGCCAGCCCGCCGATCCAGAAATCGATGTCGTTGACCCCGGTGGTGGCCGCCGGCCCGTTGAGGAAGGCCATGCGCGCGTCGTCGGAAATCGCCCCGCCGCCAAACACGATATCCATGGCGGCGGTGCGCTTGGCAGCCAGACCTACGGCGCTGGTGATGCTGATATGAGTACCGTAGGCGGCAATGAAGTTGATCAGCGACTCGGGGTGCTTGAGGTGCAGGGCGAAATCCAGCCAGCTGGTGTAGGGCTTGAGCTGGCTGTCGCCGGTCATGGCGTAGAACTCGGCGCGCGCCTCGTTCAGCGACGGCACGCCGGTGTCGCGACCGCGGGCGATATTGATCGCCGCCAGGTCCAGCGGCAGGCCGAGCAGGTTGCTGCGCAGGGCACCGGTGACGAACTCGTCGATCTCGTTGCCCAGTTGCCGGGTCAGCCCACGAACGATGGCGCCGGCAGCTTCTTCGGGCGTCAGCGTGCCGTTGTCATTGAACGCCAGCGGGTTGAGGAAGGCCTCGATCAGCCCCATGCTGCTGTCGTTCTGGAAGCTCGGATCGAAGCGATCCACCGTCTCGGTCAGCATCGAGTGACCGAAGCGATACACGGTGTGGGCGAACTCGGCCATGATCGCCGGGTTGATAGTGGCATCGTAACCGTTGGGGATGAGGAACTCGTCCACCAGCGGCTGCACCTTGCGCGCGAATTCCTCGAACACCAGGTGCTGATACTGCATCTCGGTACCGAACTTGGCGGCCTGGAACAGGCGTTCACCGTTCCATACCAGGGTCGACAGATCGGCCGGAATCGCGCCGACCGGCTGCAGCAGCCACTGATTGAGGAAGGCGATATCACCGTCGGCGGCGGCCTGCAGGACCACGTCCTTGGTGTGTTCGACCAGGCGGTTGTGCTCGGCGTGGAACACATGGTGCACGGCGGTCAGGCCGATGTTCTCGTTGACCCGGCCATCGCCGGCCATGAAGTGGGCGTCGAGCAGTTCATCGTCGTAGGTGCCCGCCAGGCCGTCATTGACCCCGGCCACACCATCGGCATCGGCTACCAGCGGCGCGCCGGTCTGACTGTTGAACGGATTGGCCGAATGGGCGATGTCGTCTAGAAAGCCATGACCGGTGGTCAGCGCCAGAGAGGCGTCCACTGGTGCATCCAGGCTGGCCTCGACCAGGCCGCCGGCGGTAACCAGTTGCGGCATGCCGTTAGCGCCCGGGATGAAGTTGCCGTACTGGTCGGTGGCCAGCAACGGCACCCGACCGACGTCTTGATCGTCCAGCTCGATACCCAGCACGTCGCGAGCCTGAGCCTTGAGCACGCCCCAGGTGGCCATGCCGCCCAGTTCAACGTCATCCTCGGTGCCGAAGATGCCGTCTGCCCCCAGGTCGCGGTTGGTCAGCAGCTTGCCGGTGGCCATGGGTTGACCGTCCACCAGCACATAGGCGCGCAGGAACACCTGGTGCGAAGCGTGGGAACTATAGGTCTGATTCTGGTCGACGAACGGCGTGGTCTGGTTGACGTGCACGCGGTTGCCGTCCGCGTCCACCTCGACGCTGGCGCGGGTGATGACCATGAAGTTGGTCTGTGGCGTGGCCGGGTTGTACAGCGGGTCGTCCGGCTGCAACGCAATGAAGACAAAGCCGTTGCCGCCCTTGTTGACCAGATCCAGACCATGGTCGAAGAACTGGCCAAAGAAGGTGAACCAGGTGTTGAAGCCAGCCGAAAGCCCTTCGTCCGGCGCGGTATTGGGGATGAATAGCGACTGGCCGGCAGGAATCGCCACACCGTCGAGGTCCAGCACGGTGCCAACGGGATAGGGGTTGCCATTCGGGTCCAGCTGGCTACCGTCGGCAAGCACGCCCATCCCGGCATCAATGAAAACCTGTACCGCCGCCGGGTTGCTGATGGTCTGGTCGACGATCAGGTTGGAGATGATCCTTGGGTCGGCATCGGCCACGTTACCGGCGGCGCCGTAGTCAGTGTTGGTCACCAGCCCACCCGGCGCCGGACCGTTCATATCGAAGGTGTCGCCGTCCTGGTCGTTGCGGAACTGTTGGTCCAGCAACAGAAGGAACTCCTGGTCGGCGGCGCCCCAGAAGGTACGGCCCTCCACCAGGTTGTTGTAACTGCCATCCACTGTACGCAGCCCCCAGGGCACCTGGGAGTTGGGCAACAATTCGCTCAGGCTCTGTCCGGCGGCATGCGCCTCGGCAATGAAAATCTGCTGCAGGATGAACTCAAGATCGGACTTGATGAAATTGGCCATTTCCTTCCACCTCTGATGCCCAGCAGCTAAATGCGCGAAGTCGGAGGAATCCCTGGCACAGAAGCAGCCCACCCCGTCCATTGCGCATCACGCAATCGTCAGAGCGTTCCCGGGATAGAGGCCAAACGCTGCCACACCGACATGCTGGGCTAATCGGCGTGCAATCAGTATTTGGTATGTCCCTATGCTGAAGCTGGCACGAAGCCTAGCGTCAGAAATCAGGCAGTAGGAGACCCGTGCAGTTGCAGGTCGGCGAAATGCCCTGGCAAAGACGCCTCAGGCGTCTGGTAAAACATGATTTCGATGATGATCCCCCCATGCAGGAGCTTGCCAACGAGAGCCGTGTCGACTTCTTGGCTTGGATCACACGCCTAGACTTAAGTCCTAGCCAATAGGATTGTCAAGATACCGTCAGTCGCCTCGTTAAACACAATGCTTACCTATAAGCTTTTATTGAATAAAGATTTTTTTGATGAAACAAAAAGAAACATCGAAAAAATAAGACGCTGTAATCCCTTGCACATCGACGAAAATCCCATCTATACCTAGATGGCGACACCCAAAGAGACAAGAAAATGTCTCCAGTAGACGGTCCTGCACGCCAATCGTCGAAATGCCGTCACCCCACGCAGGACGCCCAGCGAACAAGCAGTGCCGGAGGGTCCAATGGACGTCCCGCAGTCCCCGCGTTCCGAGCTGGCCGAGGTGCTCTTTCGCCTGCGCCGCACCTTCTACGCCCTGGCCGCCTTCAGTGGGGTGATCAACCTGCTGATGCTGACCCCGGCGGTTTATATGCTGCAGGTCTACGACCGTGCCCTGGTCAGCAGCAACGTCACCACCCTGCTGATGCTCACCGTGCTGGTGATCGGTCTGTATGTACTGATGGCGCTGTTGGAGGTGGTGCGCTCGAGCGTACTGATCCGCGTCGGCAACCGCCTCGACATGATGCTCAACAAGCGCATCTTCGGCGCCGCCTTCGAGCGCAACCTGCGCCGCGCCGGCGGCAATCCGGCGCAGGCGCTGCAGGATCTCTCGCAGGTTCGCCAGTTTCTTACCGGTAACGGCCTGTTCGCCTTCTTCGACGCCCCCTGGACCCCGATCTTCCTGCTGGTCATTTACCTCGTACACCCTCTGCTCGGCCTGATTACTCTGATCGGCTCGTTACTGCTGGTGGGTCTGGCCTGGCTCACCGAAGTCAGCACGCGCAAGCCGCTGGCCGAGGCCAATCAGGCCTCGCTGGTATCCGGCAGTTTCGCCAACAACAACCTGCGCAATGCCGAAGTGATCGAGGCCATGGGCATGCTGCCGGCGATTCGCCAGCGCTGGTTCGGCAACCACCTGAAAATTCTCGAGCTGCAGACCCTGGCCTCCGATCGCGCGGCCTACATCGCCGGGGGCAGTCGTTTCGTGCGCGTCACCCTGCAGTCCCTGATTCTTGGCGCCGGCGCCTTGCTGGCGATCCAGGGCACCATCACCCCGGGCATGATGATCGCCTGCTCGATCCTCTCCGGCCGTGCCCTGGCGCCGGTGGAGCAGGTGATCTCGGCCTGGAAGCAGTTGCTCTCCAGCCGTGCAGCCTGGGCTCGGCTATCCGGGCTGCTGGCTGACTTTCCTGCGCACAAGCCGTCCATGCCGCTACCCAAGCCGCTGGGCATGCTCCACGTGGAGAACGCCTTCGCCAGCGCACCGGGCTCGCTCACGCCGATCCTGCGCGGCGTCAGCTTCAACCTGGCACCCGGCGAGGCCCTGGGCATCATCGGCCCCTCGGCCTCAGGCAAATCCACCCTGGCACGCCTGCTGGTTGGCGTCTGGCCGGCGCAAGGCGGCAAGGTGCGCCTGGACGGCGCTGACATCTATCAATGGAACAAGGCTGAGCTGGGTCCCTGGCTCGGCTACCTGCCACAGGACGTCGAGTTGTTCGAGGGTAGCGTCGCCGAGAACATCGCGCGCTTCGGCGCAATCGACGGCGAGGCGGTGATCCTCGCCGCCAGGCAGGCCGGTGTGCACGAGATGATCCTGCACCTGCCGCAAGGCTACGACACCCACCTGAGCGCCGACGGCGGCTCGTTGTCCGGTGGGCAGAAGCAACGCATCGGCCTGGCCCGTGCACTCTACGGCGAGCCATCACTGATCGTCCTCGACGAGCCCAACGCCAGCCTCGACGACGTCGGCGAAGCGGCGTTGCTGCAAGCGCTGCTCGACCTCAAGCAACGTGGCAAGACCCTGGTGCTGATCTCCCACCGCCCCACCGTACTGAACATGGTGGACAAGGTGCTGGTACTGCGCGAAGGCGCTGTGCAGATGTTCGGCAGCCGCGATGAGGTATTCGCCGCGTTGCGCCAGGCCAACGTGATCCCCACCGGCAAGGGGTCGCCGACTCTGGCCTCGGTACGGGCCAAGGAGTGATATGTCATGTCCGATCTGCAGTTCGAAAGCAAGGGGCTGATACTGACGGATAGCCCCTGCACGGTTGACATGGACGACGGCAAACCGAGTCGCTGGGGCTTGTCGCTGGTGCTCGCAGGCTTCGGTGGATTCATCCTCTGGGCCATTCTCGCGCCGCTGGATGCCGGGGTGGTGGCCAATGCCACAGTCAACGTCACCGACAACCGCAAGACCATCCAGCACCTGACCGGTGGCTCGGTCGGCGCCATCCTGGTGCGCGAGGGGGATCTGGTGCGACGCAACCAGCCACTGATCGAACTGGACGCCACCCGCGCCATCGCCGAGCAGGGCATGGTCAGCGCGCAATACATAGTGGTCAGCACGGTGAAAAGTCGCTTGCAGGCTGAGCGTGACGGCGCCACACAGGTCGAGTTCGACCCCGAGTTGCTCAGCCGATTCGCCAACGACCCACGCCTGCATGCCTCCGTCGCCCTGCAGCAACGTCTGTTCACTACCCGCCGCACGGCGTTGACCGGCGAAGCCGAGATTCTCCGCGAGAACATCCACGGCGCCGAGGAACAGCTCAAGGGCCTGCGCCAGGTACAGCACTCGCGCAGCGCGCAGATCAGGCTGCTCAACCAGGAACTCGACGGGGTGCGCAGCCTGGCGGCGGAAGGTTATGTGACACGCAACCGCATGCTCGAACTGGAACGCAACGCCGCCGAACTGAGCGCCTCACTGGCGCAGAACATCGCCGACACAGGGCGTACGCGTAACCAGATCGCCGAGCTCAAACTGCGCATCCTCCAGCTTGAACAGAATTACCAGCAGGAAGTGCAATCGCAGCTCAGCGATATGCAGAAAGAGGCCGCTGCCCTCGCCGACCGTCTGCGAGCGCTGGACTACGAAGTCAGCAACACGGTGATCCGCTCGCCCATCGATGGCGTAGTACTGGGACTGTCCGCCTCGACCATAGGCGGGGTGATCCAGGCCGGCTCGCGAATCATGGACGTGGTGCCGGCCAATGAGCCGCTGCAGGTCGATGCCATGGTGCCGGTGCAGGCCATTGACAAGATGCAACCGGGATTGCCGGTGGACATCGCTTTCCCCGCGTTCAATCACGCGCAGACGCCGAACATCCCCGGCCGCGTACTGACGATTTCCGCTGATCGCCTTATCGACGAAACCAACAAGCAGCCCTACTACCTGGCCGAGATCGAGGTCACCGCCGACGGCATGGACAAGCTGGGCAGCAACCGCATTCGCCCCGGTATGCCGGCCACCGTGACGATCAAGACCGGTGAACGCAACCTGATGAGCTATCTGATGAAGCCCATGCTCGACCGCATCGACGGGGCCTTCAAGGAGCAATGACATGCTCGTACGCCAGATATTGTCAGGCCTCTGCTGCCTGGCCTGCCTGCCCGCCCACTCCATGGACCTGTTACAGGCCTGGGAATTGCTGCAACTGCAGGGCCCGACCTATCGTGCGGCCGTCCACGAGCGTGCCGCTGGTCTGGAAAACCCCGCTATCGGCAGAGCCGGGTTACTGCCGCAGATCACGGCCAGGGCCAGCAAAAGCCAGGTCGACGGCACCCAGGAGCAACAGAATGCCTTTGGCCAGCGCGTCGAGAACGATCTGGACTACGACTCGGAAAACCTCAGCCTGCAATTGCGTCAACCGCTGTACAACCGCCAGAAAATGGTCGAGTACCGCCAGGGCAAGCAGCGCGCCAGCTATAGCGAAGCGGTGTTCGATGCCAAGACGCAGAACGTTGCCGTACGCCTGGCCAGCCGCTACTTCGATGTGTTGCTGACGCGCGAGACCATCGACCTGTCGCGCGCCAAGCTCAAGGCTTTCGAGCAGCAGGTTGCGGCTGCTAAACGCCGCTTCGATCTGGGCGACGGCACCATCACCGACGTCGACCAGGCCACCGCTCGACGTGACCTGGCGCAGGCCGGCGTGATCGAAGCCGAAGACAATCTGGTAGTCGCCCTGCGCCTGCTACAGGAGTTGCTCGGCAACAACCCGGATCAACTCGCCACCCTGCATGCGGACTTTCCAACCCCGCCCCTGCAACCGGACAACCTTCAGGACTGGCTACAGAAGGCGCAATTGAACAACCCTTCGCTGCGCGCACGCCAGCTCAATCATGGCCTCGCCGAAGAGGAGGTCAAACGCGCCAGCAGCGCCCACTGGCCCACTCTTGACCTGGTACTGGGCTATACCGACAGCGAGAGCGATTCACTCTCCACCATCAACCAGACCAACCGCTACAGCTCCATCGGCCTGGAATTCACCATGCCGCTTTACTCCGGCGGCGGCGTCAGCGCGCGGGTGCGCCAGGCCACCGCGAGCCGTGAACAGGCCGGGGAAGAAGTCAATGCCAGCCGCGAGGAAGTGTTCTCTGCCACAACCCGTGAGTTCCGCGGCGTGCAGAGCGGCCAGGCGCGTATTCGCGCCCTGCAGCAGGCCGTCATTTCCAGCGAGCGGGCACAGGATTCAGCGCGCAAGGGGTTTCTCGCGGGCTCCAGTACCAATGTCGATATCCTCAATGCCGAGGAACAGGTATTCATCGCCCGCCGAGATCTGCTCGAAGCCAAACTTCGCTATCTGCTCGCACGCCTGCAACTGGCCGCTGCGGTCGGCCTGCTCGGCGAGGACGATATTCTCCAGGTCAATGACTACCTGGGGCCGGAGTTGGCACTCGGCTACTGAGCCGGCGTTTTGCCCGATGCCCTGGGGCAGGTATTCAGCGCCAGTGGCGCTGCTGAGCGCGCCTGGTCTGCCCTGCGCCGAACATCCAGCCGCACAGCACCACCAGCACCTCTGCCAGCCAGGCCAGCAGCAGTGCGCTGATCACACCCCAGAGAATCGCATCCGGGGTAAACAGCACCTGATAACGGTAAGCCTGCAGGGTTTCCTCGAACAGCTCGTGATCCGCGCCAGTCGCCAGGTGCCAGGCCTGGGCGTACCAGGGCCCCTGCATAGCCTGCCATTCGCGTTCGAGCAAGGCGGAACGCTGCACCAGATGCCCGACGCTCTTGGCATCGCTGCGCATCACCGGGTCATCGCTGACGCGGTAGTGCGCAACCAGCGCGTCCATATCGCCCTTGAAGAAATTGCGCGCCGTTTCCTGAAAGCCTTTGAGACTCTGCTGCGACTCCAGGCGATGAGCCCCGACCCGCTTGGCGTAGTCATCGACGAAGCCCGGCACCTGCACGCCGAGCAACAGGCCGAAAGCGAACAGCGTCAGGCGCAGGTAGCTTCTAAGCATGAGATCAGGCCTTGCCGTGAGTGATGCATTCGCCGCGGCGCCACAGGCGCCATTCGCCCGGCTGGTACAGCGACCATTGTTCGTTATCGGTCAAAGGTTCAGTGGCGATGACCGTCACCACGTCGTTGGGCGTGGTCTCTGATTGGAAATCCACCTTCAGGTCAGCGTCCTTGAGCTGCGCAGGGCCAAACGGCGCGCGGCGGGTGATATGCGCGAGCTTGGTCGAGCAGAAGCTGAACAGCCAGTCGCCATCGCTGAGCAGACAGTTGAACACGCCGAGCTTGCGGTAACTGGCACAGGACGCCACCAGCACCGGCAGGAGCATTTCCACCGATACCGGTTCGGGAAAGGCGCGACGCACGCGGTTGAGCAGATCGCAGAACGCCGCCTCGCTGTCGGTCTCGCCGACCGGTCGGTAGAAGGTGGTGGAGCCTTCCAGGCCCGCCAGCTGGCCATTATGGGCGAAACACCAGTTACGCCCCCACAACTCACGACTGAAGGGATGAGTGTTGACCAGGCAGACCTTGCCGACGTTGGCCTGGCGGATATGGCCGATCACCACTTCGCTCTTGATCGGGTAGCGCTGCACCAGCTGCGCCACCTCGGATTCGCTGCTCGCCCGCGGGTCCTGGAACAGACGCAAGCCGCGCCCTTCGTAGAAGCCGATACCCCAACCATCACGGTGCGGCCCGGTGCGGCCGCCACGCTGCATCAGCCCGGTAAAGCTGAACACGATATCGGTGGGTACATTGGCGCTCATGCCGAGCAATTCGCACATCGAATCAATTCTCCTTGCCGAGGATCAGGCGCAGACGCTCGGCTTCATCTTGCAGACGCGCTTCGATTCGCTTGCGGCCCATTGGCAGAAAACGCACCAGCAATCGCCAGAGCAGCGCCGGCAGGTCACCCGGCCGACGCGGAATCAGGTGTAAATGGAGATGGGGCACGTGCTGATTGGAGTCCGGGCCGTCATTGATCAGCAGGTTGATGCCGTTCTTACCAAAGCCAGCCTCGCGCAGCGCAGCGGCGATACGCTCGGCCAGCGTCAACAGACGTTCACGCACCGGTGGCGGCAGATCACGTAGAAATGGCGCATGCAGGCGGCTGACGATCAGCACATGGGCCGGACGCATCGGGAAGATGTCCAGCAGCACGATGAAATCTTCGTCTTCATACAGACGATGAGCGGGTAGCCGTCGCTCGGCAATGGCACAGAACACGCAATCCATCGGGCCTCCCTTGCACAAGGCCATCATGCTGAACGCCTGGGCCGGCAGGCGCAAGGGGTCAGATCAAATACGCGGTTCCATACGCCCCGAGCGATCGCGCCCGTAGTCACGAATTGGCAGGTCGTCGTCCTCTTCCATGCGCTCGCGCAGGGTGCGCGGGTCTTCGTCGGGCTCGGTTACATGCTCGCCCTGACGCCCCTTCCACCAACGCTCGATGGGCCAGCGAACAGCGACGAACAACAGGTAAACGGCAAGCGCGATCAGGCTATAGAGCGCCAGATCGGCGACCGCGCGCCAGGCGTTGTTGCCAACCTTGAGCAATATATCCATCGCGGTAACCGCGAGGGCGGGCGCGAACAGTTCGCGCGCCGGGTCGACGATGGTCGGACTGAACAGCAGCACGGCCATCAGCACCCGCAGCGGCTCGCGCAGGTAGCGCCACATCCAGCTGGTCAGGCGCATCCACACCAACAGGCAACCCAGGGCGGCAATCCCGTAGGCCGCCCAGGCCAGGAGGTAGTCGTTTTCATTCATCATAAGCAGGCGCCGGCGTGGCAGGTCTGGCAAAGGGGCGCTTATGATAGCGGCTTTTGCTCGGTGCGGCGCCCCTGCCGTCGCCCTCTCGTTCTCTGGAGCCACGCCATGTCCTCTGCCCCCATCGCCCGCCAGGAAGCCGGCAACGACCCTTATCACTGGCTGGAAAACCGCGACAGCGACGAGGTGCTGGCGCACCTGCAGGCAGAAAACGCCTACCTGGATGCCGTGCTGGAACCGCAACAGGCCCTGCGCGAGCAGCTGTTCGAGGAGATCAAGGGGCGCATTCGCGAGACCGATCTGTCGCTGCCGACGCCCTGGGGCGACTACCTCTACTACCAGCGCACCACCGCCGGGGACGAATATCCGCGGCACTATCGTTGCCGTCGCCCTGCCGATGGTTCGCTGGATGTCGACGCGGCCAGTGAAGCCTTGCTGCTCGACCCCAACGAACTGGCCGGCGGCGGCTTTCTTTCCGTCGGTGCGTTCAGCATCAGCCCTGACCAGCAGCGCCTGGCCTACAGCCTCGACAGCAACGGCGACGAAATCTACCGCCTGTTCGTCAAGGAACTGGACAGCGGCCAGATCAGCGAACTGCCCTTCGACGACTGCGACGGCAGCATGACCTGGGCGAACGACAGCCAGACGCTGTTCTTCACCGAACTGGACGACACCCACCGCCCCTACAAGCTCTACCGTCACCGCCTCGGCGACGCCGCTGCGCAAGCCGTATTCGAGGAAGCTGATGGCCGCTTCTTCCTGCACTGCTACCGCTCCAGCTCCGAGCGCCAGTTGATCCTGCAGTTGGGCAGCAAGACCACCAGCGAGGTCTGGGTGCTCGACGCGCAACAGCCGCAAGGCGATTTCAGCTGCCTGGCACCGCGTGAGGAGGGCCACGAATACGATGTCGATCACGGCATGCTGGACGGCCAGTGGTGCTGGCTGATCCGCAGCAACCAGAGCGGCATCAACTTCGCGCTCTACCGCGCCAGTGAGGCGCAGCCGCAGCGCCCGCACTGGCAACAGATTCGCGCCCACGACCCGCAGGTGATGCTCGAAGGCGCCACGCTGAACCAGCGCGCTATCGTCCTCGCCCTGCGTGAAGGCGGCCTGCCGATTCTCGAAGTGCAGCCGCAGGGCGCCGAAGCCTATCGCGTGCAACTACCGGACGCCGCTTACAGCCTCTATGTGCAGGACAGCCTGGAGTTTCACAGCACGGTGATCCGTCTGCGCTACGAAGCGCTGAACCGCCCCGCGCAAGTGCGCCAACTGGAACTGGCCACGGGCGCTCAGCAGGTCCTCAAACAGACACCGGTAGAAGGTCCGTTCGATGCCGATGCCTATGAAAGTCGGCGTCTCTGGGCCACCGCGGCCGACGGCACGCAGATACCGATCAGCCTGGTGGCGCGCCGTGAGGTATTCGCCGCAGGGAAGCCTGCACCGCTCTATCTCTATGGTTACGGCGCCTACGGCGCGAGCCTCGACCCCTGGTTCTCCCACGCCCGCCTGAGCCTGCTGGAGCGCGGTTTCGTCTTCGCCATCGCGCACATACGCGGTGGCGGCGAGATGGGCGAAGCCTGGTACCGTGCCGGCAAGCTCGAGCACAAACAGAACAGCTTCGACGACTTCATCGCCAGCGCCCAGCGCCTGATCGCCGAAGGTCTGACCACCAGCGCGCAACTGGCGATCAGTGGTGGCAGCGCCGGAGGCCTGCTGATCGGCGCCGTGCTCAACCAGCGTCCCGAACTGTTCGCTGCCGCCATTGCCGAAGTGCCTTTCGTCGACGTACTCAACACCATGCTCAACCCGGACCTGCCGCTGACCGTCACCGAATACGACGAATGGGGCGACCCGAATCAGCCCGAGGTATACGCACGCATCAAGGCCTACGCCCCCTACGAGAATATCCGCGCCCAGGCTTATCCGCCCATCCTCGCCGTCGCGGGTTACAACGACAGTCGCGTGCAATACTGGGAAGCGGCCAAGTGGGTGGCCAAGCTGCGCCGCGACAAGACCGACGCCAACCTGCTATTGCTCAAGACCGACCTAGGCGCTGGCCATGGCGGCATGAGTGGGCGTTACCAAGGCATCAAGGATGTGGCGCTGGAGTACGCCTTCCTGTTCCGTGTGCTCGGGATAGCACACCCGTAGGCGCGACTTCAGCCGCGATTCCCCAAGCATCGCGGCTGAAGCCGCTCCTACAAGAACCCGGCGATCAGTCCTGCTTGCGCCGCCCGTCCAATTCCTGACTGTTGCGGCGTATCTGCTCATCCAGTTGCGGAATCGGCTGATCGCTATTGGACCGGGGCGTCGCCCCGGGGAGGGGTTGCCCTTGTGGCGGAGGTAAAAGGGGCGCCGCTCCCTGGCGCTTGATCGGTACTGCCGTCGAGGGCTGGCCATAGGGCTGCGGGGTTGCCGTACCCGGTGAGCCGGCCTCCGGCGCCGACGGCATGCGCATGGGTTGCTGCGCCCAAGTCAGCGTGGCGAGGCTGGACACCAGGATTATCGCGGCGAGAATGGGGATACGCATGATGGCTCTCCTGCTCGACTGGCTTTCGTTCTATTCTGGCAACACCTGCCCACGAACGTTCCAGTGAATTGCCTCATGACACCCACCAGCAAGCTAGACAAGATCCTCGCCGAAGCCCAGCAACGCCGCGAAACCAGCTACAGGGAAAAGGCGCTGCGCATGTATCCGCACTTCTGCGGCCGGTGCGGCCGCGAATTCAGCGGCAAGCGCCTGAGCGAGCTGACCGTGCACCACCGTGACCACAACCACGACAACAACCCGGAGGACGGCTCCAACTGGGAATTGCTGTGCCTGTACTGCCACGACAACGAGCACCAGCGTCAGGTCGATTTGCATTACCAGAAGGAAGAAGCTGCCAGCGCCGGTTCCGGCAGCAAGGTCACGCACAAGGGGCTGGCTGGCTTGGCTGCCCTGCTGAACCGCCCGGAAGGCAAGCAGGACTGAACAGGCGCAGACGCCACGCTCCCGTAGGAGCCCCGCCCCGGGGCGAAGCTTTTGCCTTTGCGGTGCTCTTTACACTCACCGTCTATTAGGACATGTGCCCGGATATTGCGAGACGGCAGCTATTCGCTGCGGCGCGCAGTTCCTGCATGAGACCGCGGTGTTCTATAGCCTGGTGTAGGAGCGAATTCATTGGCGATTCGCGGCTGAAGCCGCTCCTACGGAATTGCGCCAGGGCTCAACGCAATAGGCGCGTATCCAGCGTCTTCGACGGACCGCCGATGACGTTCTCGGTGATGTCGATGAAGTCCTTGGTGCTGACCTTGTCCAGACGCATCAAACCACGGGTCACGTCATCCAGCGACAGGTTGCCCTTGTCCTTGGTCTTCTGGCGGATTTCCCGGTCCAGTTCCTGCAACAGCAGCACCGCACGCGCAGTGACAGCGCCGCTGGCATTGTCGGTACGCAGGCTGTTGACCGGTTTGCTCCAGCGAATCAGCTGCTCGCGGATCTTCTGGTAACGGTCCTCGCTGATGCCCCCGGCGCGGCGCATCAATTCGATGGCGTAGTACTCGGCCAGGCCTTCGGCAATCCAGTCACTGCGCTCGCGGCCATAGATGCGGCCGAATACGTGCACCAGTTCGTGCACCAGAGAGCTGGTGCCGTTCTCGCTGACCAAGGGCCGGTCGGCGTGCATGAAGTAGGAGTTGGCCGCCGACAGGCCGCCGCGCCACATCGGATCGCCAGCGCCGACGATCAGCAGCTTGTCCGGGTCGCGCGGAAACACCTGCTGCATCTGCGGCCAGACGAAGGTGAGGAAGGTCATGATATCCATGCGCCGCATGCCCTCGCCGACCGGCGCGGAGATGGCGATTTCGGTATCCCCCAGGCGAGTGCGACGGGTACCGAGCTTGCCGGCCAGCATCCAGCCGGTCGGTCGGTCGAACTTGCGCTGCGGGTTGTCGATGCGAAAGCGGTTCTTGCCGATACGCGGCCAGCCGGTTTCCACGCTCGTCCAGCCCTTGGGCAGCTCGAACTGCAGGCGCGCCACCAGCTCGGTCTTGTTCTGCTGGTCGAGCTTGGCCGCCGGAATCAGGTCGTCGCCCCTGAACAATGCCCAGTCGTCAGTCATCCTGGCGTCGTAGCGCCCCGGCTTGCGTTCGCTGTCGATCAGCACGCGATAGCTCAGTACGCTCTTGCCCTCGCCTGGCTGCCACTTGCCGCGCCCGGCAACCTCCTGCGACCACTGGCCATCGGCCTGGAAATCGCTGAAACGCCCGTCTTCGCCAAGATTGAAGTCGAGGCTGCGCACCCGCTCGCCCTTCTCCAGCGTGATGCTGACTTCAGCCTGATTGCTCTCGGGCAGAAAGCGCACCCGGTAATCCAGATCGACCTTCTGCGTGGCAGCGAAGGCCGGCAGACTCAGAAGCAGCAAGGACGAGTACAACGGCAAGCGAAGGGACATCGAGCAAAACTCCTGATACGGAACGTGGCAGCTTATGACAGCTGCGCCACAGGGCAAATTCCATTAACGGGGGACAGATTTGCCACGAAGCCGCGCGGCAATCAACCCGCGCGGAAAATCAGATGATCTTCCCAGTCGTCTTCGGCCACGCTGTTCTCACTGAGCATGCGTCCTGATTGGGAAATGCGCTCGACGTGCACGGCGTCCGGGTCGCCTGAGACCAGATGGTGCCAATGTGGCAGGTCCTTGCCTTCGCTGACCAGGCGATAAGCACAGGTCGGCGGCAGCCACTGGAACTGATCGGCCTGCGCCGGGGTGAGCTGAATGCAGTCAGGCACATGTTTGACCCGGTTGGGATAATCGCTGCAACGGCACGTCTGCAAGTCCAGCAATTTGCAGGCGATGCGCGTGTAGTAGACGGCGCCATCATCCTCATCCTCGAGCTTCTGCAAGCAGCACAAGCCACAGCCGTCGCACAGCGACTCCCACTCCCCCGGATCGAGTTGGGCGAGGGTCTTGCGTTTCCAGAAGGGTTCGAGGTCGGCGGCCATGGCAGCGGTATGGACTCAGGCGAAAAAAGCGCGGCAGTCTAGCTTGAGCCTCAGCCCTGGCCAAGCAGCGCATGCCGAATGGCGTCATCAGGGGTTGATTGTACGAGCCGGTCATCGCCGCTGGCGGGTTGCACCCGCCCTACAGATCTGCACCCGTAGGGCGGGTGCAACCCGCCAAATGCCTCAATAACCGCGAGCGAAATCCACTTCACCACGTAACGGCTCTCCCGCTTGCCAGCGCGCCAGGTTGTCGATGAAAAGCTCACTCATCAGCGCCGGGTCGGTGGGCGCCGAGCTGTGACCGGTGAGCAGCAGGCGCGGTGCATTCCAGAACGCATGACCGGGCGGCAGCGGCTCTTCGCGACAGACGTCGATCACCGCACCGGCCAACTGGTTGCGCTCAAGCGCGGCGACCAGATCGGCATCGACCACGGCGACACCGCGCCCGGCATTGATCAGCACCGCTTCTGGGCGGAAATGGGCAAGCAGCCTGGCATCGTACAGATCACGCGTGGCCGGCGTGTCCGGCAGCAGGTTGACCACGTAATCGGCCCAGGTGACCAGATGAGGCAGTTGATCCATCGCCGCCACGTCGAGAAACGGCGCCTGCTCACGCGCCTGACTGGCGACGCCACGCAGTTCCACGCCGAAAGGCTGGAGAAACTCGGCGACGGCCTGACCGATATCACCGCAACCGACCACCAACACGCGGCGTCCGCGCAGGCTGCGTGGCAGGCGGTGATCCCAACGCTGCTCGACCTGCGCCGCCAGCCGGGCGAACAGGCGCCGTTCATGGGCCAGCAGATGACCTAGCACGTATTCGGCCATCACCTGACCGAAGATGCCGACAGCGCGGGTCAGGCGGTAATCGCGCGGTAATCCCTCCGCCAACAGCGGCGTGATACCGGCCCAGGTCGACTGCAACCACTGCGGGCGCACACCTTCGCGCAGCAAGGGCGCGAGCAGGTCGGGCTGTCCCAGCCAGAGGTCGCAGTCGCGGGCGACCACACGCAGTTGTTCGAACTGTGCGCCGGCGACCAGTTGCAGTTCAGGGCAGGCGCTACGAATGCGCTCGGCGTAGAACGCATGATCCTCTTCGGCGATCAGCAGGCGCATGACTTACCAGGCCGTTGAAAAACTACCTGCGTTGGCAATACTGCGTTAAAAAAAGCCTCAAAATGCTCATTTACAGCATGTAAACTGCGCTTTTTCGGCTTTTTTTGCCTTGTCTTGCCTGCCTCGCCTACGTTTTTCAAGGGCCTGTTACACCGGATCGTTGCGGCGCAGCAGTTCGTCGGGCAGGTGCTGGATGTACTCCTCCTCGGGAGGCGGCATCTGCAGGTGATAGCCCTGCTTGTCGAGGTTCTCCAGCACGGTGGCAATGTCTTCCCGAGACAACTTCCGCTCCGGGCTGAGCACCAGATCGAAGGCATGCGCAGGCGGGCCGAACACGGCGAGCAGCCCTTCGGGCACTCGCTTCAGGGCATCGGCCTTGAGCACGTAGAGGTACATCTCGTTCTTGCGCGGACTCTTGTAGATGGAACAGATGCGTTTCACGCGGACTCTCCTTCAGCGGCCAGGCAGTCAAGCAGCGCCTGCCCCATCAACTCCCGGCGCCAGCCGCGCAGGGAGTCGGGCAATTGATAAGGACCATTGGGATAGCCGCTTTTCAGCAGGGCTTCCAGGGTTTTCTTGCGCAGCATCAGCTCGGGCACGATATCCAGGCGCTCGCCCTCGCGCTGGCCGACGGCGCGCAGCTTCTTCAACAGCGCAGAGGCTTCGATTGGCAACGGCTCGGACAAGGCTTCGGGCCACTGTTCGGGCGGCAGCGCCGCAGCCTCGCGAATCAGTTGCAGCAGTGCCTCTCCGTCCTGACGCACGGTTTTCGGGTGCATGTCCTCGATGCGCGCCAGCGCCACCAGATTATCTGGCTGGGTACGGGCCAGCGGCCACAACGAATGCTCACGCAGGATGCGATTGCGTGGCTGGTTGCGCGCGCGCGCCTGGCGCTCGCGCCAGGCGCACAATGCGCGCAGCACAGCCTGCTGCTGGCGCGAGAGTTTCCAGGCCAGCTTGGCATCGCGCCAGGCATCTTCCGGAGCGACTTCACGACCAAGATTGGCGACCAGCTCGGCACCGTCCTCCAGAATCCACTCGACCTTCTGCGGCGCCAGGCGGGCCATCAGGGCGCGATACACCTCGACGAGATGCGAGACGTCCTCGGCGGCGTAACGCACCTGCAGTTCGGACAGCGGCCGCTGCAGCCAATCGGAGCGGGTTTCGCCCTTGGGCAGCTCGATATCGAGCAGCGCCTGCACCAGGCGCGAGTAGCCCATGGAGAAACCGAGATTGAGGTAACCAGCCGCCAATTGCGTATCGAACAGCGGCGCCGGCAAGCTGCCGGTCAGGCGTAGAAAGACCTCCAGGTCCTCACTGCACGAATGCAGCACCTTGACCACGCCCGGCGCTTCGAGCAGCGCGGCGAACGGCCGCCAGTTGCTGATGCGCAAGGGGTCGATCAGATAAGCGCCGTCGCCACCGCTGACCTGCAGCAACCCGGCGATGGGATAGAAGGTGTCGACGCGCATGAACTCGGTGTCCAACGCGACGAAGGGCAGCGCCTGCCAGGCGGCGCAATGCTCGGCCAGGCTGGCGTCGTCGAGAATCCAGTGAATGTCGTTAGCCACGCGGCTCTCCCGTCTAGAATGCCGCGCAGTATATATGCCCAGGCCAGCACACGGGGCGACAGCCTGCCGCCGATCACCGGAACTGTGTAATCTGTGCCGCGCACCACCTCCGACACGGAAGAACAACAATGCTGAAGAAACTGCTTGCCCTGATCGTCATGCTGCTGGCCGCAGCGGCCAGTTACCTGGCCCTGACCCCCAGCCCGATCGATCCACTGCCCTGGGACGCCGCGCCCGCCCCGGCGATGACGGGCGCACTGGAGCCCAACGACACCCTGATGAAAGCCGAGCTGCTGGCGCGCGGCCAGGTGCATGGCCCGGAAGACACTGCCGTCGACAGCCAGGGCCGGGTCTACGCCGGCCTGCATGACGGCCGCATCGTGCGGGTGCTGGCAGACGACAGCCTGGAAACCTTCGCTGACACCGGCGGCCGCCCGCTGGGCATGAACTTCGACGCCAGCGGCAACCTGATCGTCGCCGATGCCTACAAGGGCCTGTTGAGCATCGACCCGCAGGGCGCGATCAAGGTGCTGACCACCGAAGCTGAAGGCCTGCGTTTCGCCTTCACCGACGACCTGGACATCGCCAGCGACGGCACCATCTACTTCAGCGATGCGTCATCGCGCTTCGAACAGCCGGACTACCTGCTCGACCTGCTAGAGGCCCGTCCTCACGGCCGCCTGCTCAGCTATGACCCGGCCAGTGGCGAAACCCGCGTATTGCTGAAAGACCTGTATTTCGCCAACGGCGTAGCCCTGTCGGCGAACGAGGACTTCGTACTGGTCAACGAGACCTATCGCTATCGCATCACCCGCTACTGGCTCAAGGGCGAAAAGGCCGGCCAGCACGACATCTTCATCGACAACCTGCCGGGCCTGCCGGACAACCTGCAGGGCGACCGCAATGGCACCTTCTGGGTAGCACTGCCGACCCCGCGCAAGGCCGACGCCGACTTCCTCCATCGCCACCCCTGGCTCAAGGCGCAACTGGCCAAACTGCCGCGCGCGCTGTGGCCGAAAGCGATCCCTTACGGCTTCGCCATCGCCCTCAACGAGAACGGCGAGATCGTCCGTAGCCTGCATGACACCAGTGGCACCCATCTGCGCATGGTCACCTCGGTGAAGCCGGTAGGCGACTACCTGTACTTCGGCAGCCTGGATAACGATCGCATCGGCAAACTGCCGATTCACTGAGAGTCTGCCCACGATCTTTCGACGAGATTCCACCTGCGAATAACGGTAAAAAGGCGAAGCGGTCATTCGCGGTGGCGCGTCATGTTGGTGGGCTGAAACGGATCGCCGCCCGGCCCACCCTACGGTAGGGTGGGCTTCAGCCCACCAACTTGAAAGACTGCAGGCTCAGACCTTCTGGGCAATCCAGATGGTATGTCGCGTACCCCTGTTGCCATGGGCATACACCTGCACCGCCTCGCCCTTGAAGCCCGCCTTACGCACCTTCTCCGAAAATGCCCGGTCGGCGCTGGACGACCACACTGCCAGCATGCCCTTGGGCCTCAGCGCCTTGGCGCACTGACGCAGGCCATCCATGCTGTACAGCCAGTCATTACCCTTCTGAGTCAGGCCTTCGGGGCCGTTGTCGACGTCCAGCATGATCGCGTCGTAGCACTGCTCGGCGGCCTGCAGCACCTTGGCGACGTCCTCCTGAATGATCACCGCACGCGGGTCATTCAACGGATAACCGGACTTCGCCCCGAGCGGGCCACGGTTCCACTCGACCACGCCAGGCACCAGTTCGGCCACCGCCACCTCGGCGTCAGCCCCAAGGTGCTGTAGCGCCGAGGCCAGGGTAAAGCCCATGCCCAGACCTCCGATCAGCACCCGCACCTGTGGACGATTGGCGATCTGCTTGCAGGGAATCGCGGCCAGGGCATCTTCCGAGCCGTGCATGCGTGTATTCATCAGCTGCCCGCCATCACCACCGGCGATCTTGATGACGAAGTCTTCCCCATACTCAAACAGATTCAGCGCACCATCCGTACCCGGGATCGGCGCAGTGTCGAGCAAGACAAAACGTTTCATGCAGAACCAAGACCTGTGTGGCGAGCGTGAGGGCAGGCAGCATGCCTGAATCGGCCGAGCAGCACAGCCCCGCCAGAAATGACGAGGCCCCGCGTTCTCACGCGGGGCCTCGAGTCTACTGCGATGAGCTCAGACCACGCCTTGCGCCAGCATCGCATCGGCGACCTTGACGAAGCCGGCGATATTGGCGCCCTTGACGTAGTTGATGCGGCCATTCTCTTCACCGTGATGGACGCAGGCATGGTGGATGTTCTGCATGATGCCGTGCAGACGCTCGTCCACCTCGCCAGCACTCCAGTGCAGGCGCATGGCGTTCTGGCTCATTTCCAGGCCGCTGGTGGCCACGCCACCGGCATTGGACGCCTTGCCTGGCGCGTAGCAGATGCCGGCCTCGACGAACAGGTCCACCGCTTCCAGGGTCGAGGGCATGTTGGCGCCTTCGGCCACGCAGATACAGCCGTTGTTCAGCAGCGCGCGGGCATCCTCTCCGTCCAGCTCATTCTGCGTCGCGCAGGGCAAGGCGATATCGCAGGCCAGGCCCCACGGACGCTGCCCGGCGAGAAACTGCAAGCCGTAATGCTCAGCCATCTCGCGCAAGCGACCACGACGCACGTTCTTCAGCTCCATCAGGTACTGCCACTGTTCGTCGCTCAGGCCGCCCTCGGCGTACAGCGTGCCTTCGGAGTCGGACATCGAAATCACCCGTCCACCCAGCTCCATGACCTTCTGCGCCGCGTACTGGGCGACGTTGCCGGAGCCGGAAATGGCCACACGCTTGTCCTCGAAGCCCTGGTCGATACGCTTGAGCATCTCCTGGGCGAAGTACACGCAGCCATAGCCGGTGGCTTCGGGGCGGATCAGGCTGCCACCGTAGCTCAGGCCCTTGCCGGTCAGCACCGAGGTGAACTGGTTGGACAGACGCTTGTACTGGCCGAACAGATAACCGATCTCGCGACCACCGACACCGATATCACCGGCCGGTACGTCCAGGTCGGCGCCGATATGACGGTACAGCTCGGTCATGAACGACTGGCAGAAACGCATCACCTCGCCTTCGCTCTTACCCTTGGGGTCGAAGTCCGCACCGCCCTTGCCGCCGCCCATGGGCAGCGAGGTCAGCGAATTCTTGAACACCTGCTCGAAGGCGAGGAACTTGAGTACGCCCAGGTTGACCGAGGGGTGGAAACGCAGACCGCCCTTGTACGGACCGATGGCGCTGCTCATCTGGATACGGTAGCCGCGGTTGACCTGCACCTGGCCACGGTCGTCGACCCACGGCACGCGAAACAGGATGGCCCGTTCCGGCTCGACCATACGCTCGAGAATGCCGGCCTCGCGATAACGCGGATTGGCTTCGAGGAAGGGCCACAGGCTGCGCACCACCTCTTCCACCGCCTGGTGGAATTCCGGCTGATCGGGATCGCGCTGTTTCAGGCGCGCCAGGAAAGAATCGACGGACAACGACATGCGGCACCTCGACACCACAAAGACAAAGTGGCCGGCACTCTAGCAGGCAGCAAGGCACCAAAACAGATCAAAATGTCGCCTTGATGAAACTTTTTAGTGCGCCATCCAGTGCGCCAAGATTGAAAAGCCTCTACGGCAAAGTTTTCCCAATTTAATTACGCACCGAATAAGGGCCAAAAGCGCACAAATATCGACCACGGCTTGCACCACTGGCGTCACAGCTTTGCCGAATGAAGCTGAACTGGCTCGTTCTTCGTGGGGATCGGATAGCAGGCTAGGCGGTATGATGCCGCAAACCCTGCTATGACACAGGAGACACCATGCCACTCGCTCAACTGATCAGCACGGAACACCTTCAACAACGTCTGGGACAGGAAAACCTGCTGATCCTGGACTGCCGCTTCGCCCTCGAAGACCCGGCCTACGGCCGCCGCAGCTACCTTGATGGGCATATTCCGGGCGCCCACTTCCTCGACCTCGAACAGGATCTGTCCGCTCCGGTGGTCAAGGGCGTCACCGGCCGTCACCCACTTCCCGACCCGAGCGCACTAGTCGAGCGCCTGCGCAGTTGCGGCCTGCGGGCGGACAGCCAGGTGGTGCTGTATGACGATGGCCCCGGCGCCTTCGCCGCGCGCGCCTGGTGGTTGCTGCTGTGGCTGGGCAAACGTGATGGCCTGTACCTGCTCGATGGCGGCCTGAAAGCCTGGCGTGAGGCAGGCCAGGAGCTGACCACAGCGGCACCGAGCAATGCCCCTGGTGATTTTACGGCGCGGCCCGATAACAGCCTGCTGCTGACTGCCGATCATTTGGCCCAGCGCCTGGGCAACCCGGATCTGACCCTGCTCGATGCGCGGGCACTACCGCGCTTTCGAGGCGAGGTCGAGCCGCTCGACCCGATCGCCGGGCACATTCCCGGCGCGCAATGCGCCGTGTTCACCGACAACCTGGGTAACGATGGCCGCTTCCTTGCGCCGACCGCCTTGCGCGAGCGCTTCGACAAGCTGCGCGGAGAACGTCCCCTGGAAAACCTAGTGGCCTATTGCGGCTCCGGCGTCACTGCCTGCCACAACCTGTTCGCCATGAGCCTCGCTGGTTACCCGCTGGCACCGCTCTATGCGGGCTCCTGGAGCGAATGGATCACCGATCCGACACGCCCGGTAGCCACCGGTGACTGAACGGTGGTCTTAAGCACCAATCGAAATATGCCCAATAACTCAGATCCGAAATCAATTTAAAAACAGACCTTTACAGCTTAAATATCGCACTAGACTTGAGAATGAGCGGCTAACCCCGCTCCCGGTGGGGCCTTTATCAAAGAACCCAGACCGTTGAAAAACGTTAGCGAGGCGGGCAAGACAAGGCAAAAACAGCCGAGAAAGCGGAGTTTACAAGCGTAAATGAGCATTTCGAGGCTGTTTTTAACGCAGGATTGCCAACGCAGATAGTTTTTCATCGGTCTGCAAACAGCTGCCAAGCGCCCGGCCTCCACCGGCACCCTCCGCGAGGATGCCATGGGAATTGCCGCCTGCGATCTCAGCCAGCATGTGATCCGCCCTACCCTTCTCTATCTCGAACGCCATAGCGCCACGGCCGAAGCGCTACTGCTGGGAGCTGCGGCCTGTCAGTCAGCACTGGGCAGTGCGCTGGACACCCCGCAAGGTCACGGCCTGTATCGCATCAGTGAACAGCGCCACCAGATACTCTGGGACCAGCATCTGGCCTTCGAGCCGGAGCTTGCCAGCCGTGTACGTGGCCTCGCCAGCCAGCACGCCTTTCTTGAAGCGCCACACGTGGAGCTGACGGTCAATCTGCGTTACGCCACGGCCATTGCCTGGCTGCTGGTCGAAAGCGAGAAACTCGAGATGCCAGCCGCCGATGATCTGCCTGCCTTGGGCCGAATCTGGTGCAAGGTTTTTCAACCCCAGGCTCGTCAACATGACTTTCTCGATGCCTGGCAACGCTGCATCGAGCCCGTCAGCCAGGTGGCCTGACCGAATAGTCAGAAAGTCTAATTCAGAAAATCCGTACATTTTCAAACCAATTGTCCGACAATGCGCTCTATTTAGGGAACTTCAGCGTCTTGGCAGGGGTCAGGAAAAACTGTAGCGTGCGCCCCCCCGCCTCACCACAGGAGCTTCCCCGTGAGCAAACGTCTTCTCAAGACCGGTCTTGCCGTCGCCATCACCGCCACCTCGAGCCATGGTTTCGCCAGCGGCTTCGCCCTCAACGAACAAAGCATTTCCGGCATGGGTACCTCCTTCGCCGGCCGCTCATCGTCCGCCGATGACGCCAGCACCGTGTTCGGCAACCCGGCCGGCATGGCGCGCCTCAAGCGCGACGAAGTGTATGTAGGGGCAGCGGCGATTCACGCCAAGAGCGATATCAGCCACGCCAGCGCTAACGCAGGCCCCCTGGCGCTGTCGGGTAGCAACGACGGTGATATGGTGCCGACCACTGGCGTACCCATGGGCTATTACGTCAAACCGCTGGACGACAAGGTCGCCTTCGGTCTGGGCGTATACGTGCCCTTTGGCCTGATGACCGATTACGAGAGCAGCTTCCAGGGCCGCTACTACGCCGACAAGAGCTACGTGCGGGTGATCACCGTGCAGCCGACCTTGAGCTATCGCTTCAATGACAAGCTGTCGGTGGGTTTCGGCCCGACCTTCAACCACATCGAAGGCGAACTCACTTCCTCAGTGCTCAACCCGCTGAGCCCCGGTAGCAATGACGGCAAGGTGAAGGTCAAGGGTGACGACACCGCTGTCGGCTTCAACGTCGGTGTGCTCTACGAGTTCACCCCGAACACCCGCGCAGGCGTGACCTACCATTCGCGCGTGAAGTACGAACTGGAAGGCGATACTCGTGTTTCCGGTAGCGGCGCGCTGGCCGGTATCGCCGGCAAGTACGACGCCAATCTGGACCTGACCACGCCCGAGTCGGTGGACATGTCCATCACTCACGACCTGAGCGATGCGCTGACGCTGTATGTCGGCAGTACCTGGACGCGCTGGAGCCGCTTCAAGGAAATCCGCGTGGAGAACGATTCCACAACGCTGCCGGCCAACCTCTCCACCATCGTCGAAGAGCAGAACTGGCACGATACCTGGGCTCATGCAGTCGGTCTGTCGTACAAGGTCAGCCCGCAGTGGACGCTGCGCACCGGTATCGCCATCGACCAATCGCCGACCAACAACGTCGACCGCTCGCCGCGCGTGCCCTCCGGTGACCGCACCATCTTCAGCGTCGGCGCCGGCTGGAGCCCCAATCAGGACATGACCATCGACGTGGCCTACTCCTACCTGCAGGAAGAGTCGGTGGACGTGAACCACGTCAGCGCTACCCGTGGCACCTACAGTGCGCGCTACAAGAACAGCGCTCATGGCCTGGGAGCTTCACTCAGCTATCGCTTCTAATCGAGGCGCGGCATTGGCTAAACTCACGCGGCAGAACAACAATAAAAGCCGCGTGAGAACATCATGACTGCCCTCTGCACCACCCTGCCCGACAATCTTCGCCTGCTGCTGGTCGACGACCACCGCATCTTCCTCGACGGCCTCTCCCTGGCCTTGTCGCCACTGAGCCAGAACCTGCAGATCCACACCGCGCACAGCGCTGCAGAAGCGGAGCAGTGCCTGCGCCAGCATGACTACGACCTGGTCCTGCTCGACCTGCGCCTGCCTGACGAGCCCGGCATCGAACTGTTGCAGCGCTGGCTGGCGCGCGGCGAGCGCACGCCGGTGGCAATTCTCAGCGCCAGTGATTCCACGCTAGAGGCGCAGGCGGCGCTGGCCGCCGGTGCACTCGGCTTCATCCCCAAGAGCTCCGATGGCAACGCCCTGCGCCAGGCGGTGACCCGCGTCTTGCTGGGCGAAACCCTGCCGGCGCCAAGCAGCTCATCACCGCTGACACCCAGGCAGTTGGAAATTCTCCAGTTATTGGCAGAAGGCTTGCCGAACAAGGCCATCAGCCGCGAGCTGGGTCTGGCCGAAGACACGGTGAAAACGCACCTCAAGGCGCTGTTCGAAACCTTCGCCGTGCATACACGCACCGCCTGCGTCAGCGCCGCCCGTCAGCGCGGCTGGCTGTGATCAGGTGAGTGCCTGGCGTGCCTGCAACTGAGTGGCCAGCACCTGGCGCAAACGCGCCGGCAACAGGGGCTTGCCCAGAGGAATGACGTGCGCCGGCAGGCAGCGTTCATGCAGATCCGGGCTCAGATCAGCGGTGATCAGCAACGCCGGCAACATCTGCCCTGCCGCCTCGCGCAGTCGCTCGATGGCCTGCAGCCCGTCGCCCCGCTCGGCTAACCGATAGTCGCTGATCAGCAGCTGCGGCGCCTCCTGACGCAGAGCCTGCAGCGCACCGGCCAGATCGGCACAGGCCTGCACCTGGCAACCCCAGCGACGCAGCAAGCCGGCCAGGGCTTCGCGCCCAGTGGCGTCGTCTTCGAGCAGCAGGATGCGACCGCGCAATGCCTGCGCAGCATCAACGCGTGGCGCCGGTGCCGGTACCTCGGCCAACGGCAGGCGCAGGACGAAACGCGCACCGGCGTCAGGTCGGGAATGCAGCCGCAGGGGATGCTCCAGCACCTCAGCCAGCTGCCGCACGATGGCCAGACCGAGACCGAGTCCGCGCTCGGCATTACGCCCAGGATTGTCCAACTGACGGAACTCCTCGAACACCAACGCCTGTTCCGCTTCGCTGAGACCGCGGCCATCGTCCGCCACCTCCAACACGATCTCATCGCCGTCACGCCGCGCACTCATCTTCAGGTGCTGCGCCTGTGCGTGCCGCAGCGCATTGTTGAGCAGATTGCGCAGCAGTCGCTCCAGCAGCAGTGGATCGCTGTACACCCCGTAGTCGTCACAGTGCAGCTCAAGTTGCAGCCTTTGTTGCTGCGCCTCTGGGGCCACTTCGGCAATTAGCCGCTCGAGCAATGGGCGCAGGGCGAACACATGTGGCCTGGCCTGCACGCCACCGGGCAAGGTCAGGCGGGTGTAGTCGAGCAACGATTGCAGCAGACGCCCCAGCTGCTCTACCGAAGCGGCCAGACGCGCGCTGATGCGCCGGGTTTGCTGGTCACCGCCCTGCTCCACCAGGTGTTCGGCGTATAACCCCATGGCGTTGAGCGGCTGACGCAGATCGTGGCTGGCAGCCGCCAGCAGGCGCAGCTTGCGCGCGTCATCGGCTTCGGCGCGCTGGCGCGCCAGGTCGAGCAGGCGCAGGTTCAGCCAGGCACCGCGCTGACCGTGCTCTTGCATATAAGCACCGACGCTGCCGATCAGGTTGGCACAGAACAGAAACAGGCCCTGATAGGCCAGCTCAGCGCCGGTTTCGCCGAACAGCACACCCACACCGATGAACAACAGGCAGAAGCTCCAGCTGCACAGACTGATCGCGCGGAACGATAGCCCAAGCAGGGCGTAGCCGAACAACAGGACGAGGAACAGGCCGTCGTAGGGCATCGCCACGCCCTGCTGCCAGCACAGGTGCACGATCAACGCGACGCTGACGCCGTTGACCCAGTAGGCCGCGGCATAGACCAATGGCACCCTGGCAGGCGGTGCCTCGATCCGGCGACAGTAGAAAAAGGACAGCGCCAACACCGCCAGCGCGAGCAGGCGCAGCGGTAGCACCGAGAGACTGACCGTCAGCGGCATCAGCAGAAAATCCAGCAGCGCATAGATCAGCTGGAACAAGGCGGCCGTAGGGGCGATCAGGGGCAGACGCCGACGAATGCGCTGCACCCGATGCTCGGCAAAACCCGCCTCCAGCTCGGCGACGAAACGCAGTAAGCGATAGCCTCGGCGCTGCTGGGCCAACAGCAGGCGCTCGCTCATGGGCGGTATCCGTCAGGGGTCGAGCAGCTCCGGTTGCTTCGCGGCAATGGCGTCATAGGTTTCCACACGGTGTCGGTCTTCACTGCTGAACAGCCGCTCGCGCAGCTGGCGCTGCAGTTGCTCGCCATCTGCCTCGCTCAGCCCCCGACCTTGCAGGCTGGCCAACTCACTGCGATAGGCCTGGTAGTGCTGCTGCCAGTCGCGCTCGCGACGCTGCTCATCGAGCAGGCGCTGCACGGTGTCCGGATCATAGGTCATCGCCAGGAACTCACGCACCTGTTGCTCGTCCGCACCATCACGCCAGAGTTGTTCGCTGCGCTGCAGTTGCTCCAGAGCCAGTTGCTGGCGCTGCTCGCTTTCTCGCAGCGCATCGGGCAGACGCTCACGCAACTGTTCGAGCAGTTGCGTGCGCTGCGCCTCGCCGAGGTCATCACGCTGCTGCACTGCCAGGCTATCGAGGGTGTAACGGGCATAGGCCTGTTCGGCGCCGAACAGCGCTTCCTGCGCAGCTGCAGAGAAATGTGCGCGGCGCAGCTCGTCCAGGCGCGCGAAAGCCGACTGCAGAGCCTGTAACTGCGCCTGCGGCTCGACCTGCTGCCGAGCATCCAGTGGCTGCTGCATCAGCGCCATGCTGGCACGCTTGTAGTCCAGATAATCACCGAGCAGGCTGATCATCTGCCCGAGTGCGGGCTCCGGCAGGCGCCGGCCGGCATCGGCCAGCAGCGCCTCGATCACCGCATCGAGCCCGGAATGATCGACCGCGCTGAGGAAGTAATCGAAGTAATCGCGAACCGCCAGATCCAGCAGCAGATTGCCGGCCGCGTCGGTACGCAGCTGGCCATCCACCTCGGTACCGGCCAGGCTGGGCAAGGTCGCGGCTATTGGCGGTTGCGCCTCAGCGGGCGCCTTGGCGGGGGAAGTCGAAGCCTGCTCGATCAACGACTGCCGTGACGGCACGGCGACAGTGGTAGCAGGCTGCGCTTCAGGCACTGCTGCCGGCCAGCGCCAGTACAGGGTAAGGCCGCCAGCGACCACCACGGCAACCAGGGAAAGACTGAAGAATTTGGACATGCGACCTCACTGCGGCGAGTTGCCCCGCCGCGTTCACCGGGATCAGACGCCCTTGTTCTTCAGGCGGTTGGCGTGCTGGCGATATAGCGACACAGGCTCGGTCCAGCCACGAATGCCGAACAGGTGGTTGATCGCATCGACGTGGTTCATGTTGTAGCTGTCGTCGATCACCTGCCCCAGATAAGTGGAACATACGCCCACCAGACCGTCATTCTTCTCGCTGCCGAACACCAGGCCGGTGAAGGCCAGGAAGGGATCAGCCGCATCGAGCACGTTGGTATAGGCGGCATTACCCGTCCAGGAGTAGTAGCGGATGCTGTGACCGCGCACGTTGTGCACTTCGGTGGACTTGGCGCAGTAGCTGCTGGTGTTGACGCCCCACGGGTGGCGACTGTTCAACGCACTGGTGCCCGCGGTGGTCAGGGTGCCTAGCGCGTTGATACCGTTTTGCGGGTTGCTCGACCCGGACAGCAGATTGATCACCGCACCGAGGGCGTTGGCGATGGCATTGGCGCCGCCTTCGATACCGCTACCCGGTGGCAGCACGCCGCGCACTACGTCGGCGACCTTGGAGCCCTTGTTGACGCCGTTGATCGAGGTCACCGAAGCCACCAGATCCGGCCGCAACGAAGCCGCCACGCGCGAGGTCGGCGAGCCCTGACTGTGGCCGATCAGGTTGACCTTGCCGCCGCCGGCTGCGGCCCAGGGCACGATCTGCCGAGCCAGCTCGGCGCCGCGCTGCTCGCTGTCATTGAACGCAGCGACACTGGCGACGTGCACCCGGGCGCCATCGCGCTCGAGGGTCCAGGGAATGGTATGGAAGTAATTGACCAGCCCGCCGATGGTATTGAACCCGGTCACGCCGTGCACCAGCACGATCGGATACTTGGTCTTGGTGTAGTTGGCCTGGGCCTCGACGGCGCCAAACAGAGCGAGTGTTGCCAGGGCAGCGGTATAGACGCGACGCATGGGTGCCTCCTTATTGTTCTTGTAGGGCACGCCGGGTGAACTGCGTCCGGCGCCTGGCCAGTCTAGGCAGGCAGACGGACAAGGCCCATCGCCCAGATGGGTGAAGGGCCGTGAAGCGGGACGGCTCAGAGCCTGTCCATAGAATCTCAGGGCTGCGAGGCGATCGCCTTTTCGACGGCGGCAATCAGCTCGGGATCATCCGGTTTGGTCAGGCTGGAGAAACTCGCCACCACCTTGCCCTGACGGTCGACCACGTACTTGAAGAAGTTCCAGCGCGGCTGCCGGCTCTGCTCGGCCAGGCCCTTGAACAACGGGATGGCATTGGCACCGGAAACCGGCTGCGGTTCGGTCATGGCGAAGGTCACGCCGTAGTTGACGTAGCAGACGGTGGCCGTCTCCTCGCTATCGGCGGACTCCTGGCGGAAGTCGTCGGACGGCACGCCCAATACCTCCAGCTCCTGATCCTTGTACCGCTGGTAAAGCGCTTCGAGCCCTTTGAACTGCGGGGTGAAGCCACAGAAGCTGGCGGTATTGACCACCACCAGCGGTTTGCCCGCGTACTGACAGAGCTCGATGTTTTCACCTTTGGCGCGCAGCTTGGGCAGCTCACCCTGGAGCATGGCCGGGCATTCGGCGGCCAGCACCGGCAGCGCCAGGCTGGACAGCAACAGGGAACAGGCAAGACGACGAAGAGACATGGCAGTGACCTCAGGCGATGACGCGATTCCACCACGCTACTCGCAGGCCCAGACGCAAGCAACTAGCAGATACCGACGCCCAACTGCAGCAAAGCCAACCCACCCTGGCGCCAGCCCCACCAGGCCAGCGCCAACAGTAGACCAAGGCCCAGCGTCAGGCCGGCGATCAGCAGTACCTTGTGGCTCACGCCGGCGCACCTTGCAGACGCGCAACCGGCACCTCGCGCACCGGCCAGTTCAGCGCAGCAGCCATCACACTCAGGCCAATGGAGATCTGCCAGACCAGGTCGTAGCTGCCAGTGGTGTCATAGAGGTAGCCGCCCAGCCAGCCACCGAGGAAGGAACCGAGCTGGTGGAACAGGAAGACGATACCGCCGAGCATCGACAGGTTGCGCACGCCGAACAGGGTCGCCACGGTACCGTTGGTCAGCGGCACGGTCGACAGCCACAGCAGGCCCATGGCGATACCGAACAGGTAGGCACTCCACTGCGTCAGCGGTGCCACCAAAAACAGGGTGATCACCACACCGCGCAGCAGATACAGCGCACTGAGCAGGCGCGGTTTGGACATGCGTCCACCGAGCCAGCCGGCGATGTAGGTGCCGAAGATATTGAACAGGCCGACCAGCGCCAGCACCGTGGTACCGGTCAACGCCGGCAGGTGGTGATCGACCAGATAGGCCGGCAGGTGCACGGCGACGAATACCACCTGAAAACCGCAGACGAAAAAACCCAACGCCAGCAGCCAGAAACCGGAATGGCTGGTGGCCTCGCGCAGCGCTTCGACCAGCGTCTGCTGCGGGCCATTGGTCACTGGTGGTGGCGTCTCCTTGATCATCGCCGCCAGCGGAATCATCAACGCCACCAGCAGCCCCAAAGCCAGCAGTGCTGCCGACCAGCCGAGCCAGCTGATCAGACCGAGCGTGCCCGGCAGCATGGCGAATTGACCGAAGGAGCCGGCCGCCGCAGCAATGCCCATGGCCATGCTGCGTTTTTCCACCGGCACGGCGCGACCGACCACGCCGAGAATCACCGAGAACGACGTGCCGGACAGACCGATGCCGATCAACAGGCCAGCGCTCAGCGACAACGACAGCGGCGAGTCGGCCATGCCCATGCACACCAGACCCAGCACGTAGAGCACGCCGCCGATGACGATGGCCTTGCGCGCGCCGAAACGGTCGGCCAGCGCACCGGTGATCGGCTGGGCCAGACCCCAGATCAGGTTCTGCAGGGCGATGGCGAAGGCGAATACCTCACGGCCCCAGCCAAATTCCGCACTCATCGGCGGCAGGAACAGGCCGAAGCCATGGCGCGTGCCGAGCGACAGCGCCAGGATCAGCGATGCGCCGAGCAGCAGCCAGGTGGTTGAACGCCATGCAGTTGTCATCAGTATCTCCAGCGGACGGTCGCCTGCGACCGTGTAGGCAGTGATGCGGCCATCAGGCCAGTTCTTCGAGCAGCCTCATCAGCTCGGCACGGCGATCTGCGCCTAACCGGGCATTGAGTTCACGCTGCACCTGTTCCCACAGCGGCAGCGCCTGTTCGATGCGTTGCAGGCCGGCTTCTGTGAGCCGTACCTCGCGAGCGCGCAAATCGCGCCCTTCTCCCAGTTGCACCAGCCCCTGATCCTCCAGCACCCGCAGGTTGCGCCCGAGCGTGCTGCGATCGAGCCCCATGGCGTCGGCGAGCAGGGAAATGCTCGGTTGACCGAGCCGCTGCACATGACGCAACAGGGAAAACTGCGCAGCACCGAGCCCGACGGCCGCGAGGGCATCGTCGTAACGGCGGGTGACACCGCGGCTGGCGCGGCGCAGTTGGGTACAGAGACAAGAGGTCGGCAACATGGATACAGGTATATACCCGCATCAGCGATTGACACTCATACAGTTGCCCACCGCCTCGCCATAACAGTTGAGATCAGAGACTCAGGGCCAGCGTCAGGAGCACGGCGCACTCGGCCAGCTCGACCAGGGCACCGGCGGTATCTCCGGTGGTGCCGCCCAGGCGTAACAGCAACGCGCGACGCAGCCAGACGAACAGCAGCAATGCCGTGGCCAACGCCAGCAGCCCCGCCCAGCCGAACAGCAGCATGCCCAGTAGATGCACGCCCAGCAGCCAATGCAGTTGCCCGCGCGGCAGATGATCGACCAGGGCCTGACCCAGCCCACCGGCCCGCACGTAGGGCGTGGTTGCCAGCAGCAACGGCAACAGGCTGCGCCCCAGCCAGGGCAGCAGCAACAGGTAGATGCCCTGCCCGGCCTGCAGGAGCGTGAACAATGCGGCGAACTTGAGCAGTAACAGCAGCACCAGCACCACCACGGCGATAGGGCCGCTGCGTGGGTCCTTCATGATCGTCAGAGTGCGCTCGCGATCACCGAAACCGCCGACCCAGGCATCAGCGGTATCGGCCAGGCCGTCCAGATGCAGACCGCCGCTCAACCCCACCCACAACGCCAGAATGATCGCCGCCTGCAATAACGCCGGTGTCTGCCCCAACAGAAGATGCGCGCCCCACAGCAACAGGCCGAGCACCAGCCCCACTAGCGGGTACCAAAGCAGCGAGCGCCCTACCTGCTCGGGGGTGGGCATGCTCGGCAGGCTGACCGGCAGACGAGTGAGGAACTGCAGGGCGATCAGCAACGCGATCATGGCAACTCCGCCAGTTGCCCATCGGCATCCAGGCGCAGACGAAAACGCTGGGCATAGCCGACATTGACCTGCAGCAGATCCTGGCGTAGCAGGCCGCGCGCGCGCGCCAGCAGCAGGCGCATCACGCCGCCGTGGGTAATCAGCAGCAGCCGCTCTCCCTCATGGCGCTGCTGCAAGCGCCGCAAGGCAGCCAGCACACGCGCTTCGAACTGCAGCAACGGCTCGCCATTAGGTGGTGTGAACGCATAGGGATCGGCCCAGAAGCGGCCTAGCGCCTCAGCATCGCTGTCCATCAGCTGTGCAGCAGTGCGCCCTTCCCAATCACCGAAATGCAGCTCTTGCAGATCCGCCTCGTAGTGCAGCGGCAAGGCATTGGCCAGCGCGACCTCCTCGGCAAACCGCGCGCAACGCTGCAGTGGCGAGCTGATCAGGCGATCCCAGGGGCCGGCGTCCTGCACCGCTGCGCGCAGTTGCGCCCAACCCTGCTCGGTCAGCGCATCATCCAGGCTGCCACGCAGCCCACCGCCCAGCTCGGTTTCACCGTGACGCAGCAATTCCAGATGCAGCATCAGCTCGGCCTTTCGGCGACGGCAGCTTCGGCGAAGGTCGCCATCTGTCCGTGCAGGGCACAGGCCAGGCGCAGCAGCGGTACCGCCAACGCGGCGCCGCTGCCCTCACCCAGACGCAAACCCAGCTCCAATAGCGGCTCGGCCGCCAGCGCCTGCAGCACGCGCACATGACCGGGCTCGGCACCGTGATGGGCGAACAGCAGCCAGTCGCGGCAGCCAGGGTTCAGGCGCACGGCGAGCAATGCCGCAACGCTGCAGATAAAGCCATCGACCAGTACCGCGATACCCTGCTGCGCGGCGGCCAGATAGGCGCCGGTGAGCGCGGCGATCTCGAATCCGCCAAGGTGGGTCAGCGCCTGCAATGGCCCGTCGATCTGCGCACAGTGCAGGGCCAATGCGGCATCGATCACCCGCGCCTTGTGCGCTACACCCGCGTTATCCAGCCCGGTGCCGGGACCTGCCAGCTGGCTCGCCGGGCAACCCAGCAGCCAGCAGGCCAGCGCTGCCGCCGCGGTGGTGTTGCCGATGCCCATCTCGCCACCGACGAACAGGTCGCAACCGCTGGCACGCGCACGCTGGATGCTGTCGCGACCGGCCTCCAGGCAGATCATCACCTGCGCCAGGGTCATGGCCGGATCACGGGCGAAGTTCTGCGTACCGGCACCGACCTGCAGATGACGCACACCTGGCAGCGGCGGCAAAGGTTCGGCAGTGCCCAGGTCGATCACCTCGAGCGCCGCATCCAACTGACGCGCGAGCACACTGATCGCCGCACCGCCAGTGACGAAGTTGGCCAGCATCTGCCCCGTCACCGCCTGCGGGTAGGCGGAAATCCCTTCGGCCACCACGCCATGGTCACCGGCAAAGATGGCGATCGACAGCTTGTCCAGTCTGGGCCGCTCGCGCCCCTGCAATGCGGCCAGATGGATCGCGAGACTCTCCAGCCGCCCCAGCGAACCCGCCGGCTTGGTCAATTGCTGCTGACGTGTCTCTGCCTTGAGCCGCGCAACATGATCGAGCGGCTGACAAGGCCCTTGCCACCATTGCAGACTCATAACGCCTCTCCCTTCAACACCATGGGCAAACCGGCGACTGTGAACAGCACGCGCTGACTGCGCTCGGCCAGCGCCTGGTGCAGCCAGCCGGCCTCATCGACATAACGGCGGGTGAGCTCGCCCAGCGGCACCACACCCAGCCCGGTTTCGTTGCTGACCAGCAGGATGCGCCCGGGCAGCTCATCCACACAGGCGAGTAGCGCATCGCGTTCGGCCGCCAGCCGAGCCGGGTCGTCCTGCATCAGCAGGTTGGTCAGCCACAGGGTCAGGCAGTCCACCAGCAGGCAACGGCCGGGCGCGGCCTGTTCGCCCAGCACATGGGCCAGCGCCAGCGGCTCCTCGACCAGCGCCCAGTGCGCCGGGCGACGCGCGCGATGCTGAGCGACGCGCGCATTCATCTCGCCATCGAGCGGCTGGCTGGTAGCGATGTAAACGACTTCCAACCCGGACTCGTCGGCCAGCTTCTCCGCCAGCCGGCTCTTGCCGGAACGGGCACCGCCGAGGATCAATTCAAGCATGCTTCCATCCACATTAATTCAGCCCTGCAGAGCTCGCTCCTACAGGCCGCAAAGTGCTCTGAGTTTTTCGGTATCCAGATGCAGTTCCACCTGGTCCGCCAGGCGTTCGATATCGCGCTCGCGCAACGCCTGATAGTCCACCGTCTGCACCTCATGCAGCCCGGCCCAGCGCAACAGTGCAGCGAGCGCCGAGGGTTGCTCGAACAGGCCGTGCAGGTAGGTGCCGAGCACCTGACCATCGGCGCTGAGACCGCCATCGCTGCGCCCGTCATCCAGGTGCACGGCGCCGTTGAGGCCCGGACCACGACTGACGCCGGCATGAATCTCGTAGCCGCTGACATCAGTCTGCTCCAGGCACAGTCGGCCGCGGACGTTGCGCAGCTGCTTCTCCGGCTCCAGCAGCGTCTCGAAATCCAGCAGGCCGAGGCCCTCGCTGCTGCCGGCAGCACCTTCCAGGCCGTGCGGATCGTGAATCTGCCGGCCGAGCATCTGCAGGCCACCACAAATGCCCAGAACCTTGCCGCCGTAGCGCAGGTGGCGGGTGATGGCGGCGTCCCAGCCCTGCTCGCGCAGCCGTGCGAGATCGGCGCGCACGCTCTTGGAGCCAGGCAGGATGATCAGATCGCTCGGCGGGATGGCCTGGCCCGGCCCGACGAAGGTCAGCTGCACCTGCGGATGCAGGCGCAGCGGGTCGAAATCGGTATGGTTGCTGATACGCGGCAACACCGGCACCACCACGCGCAGCGCCTGTGCGTCCTTGGCCTGCTGCCGGGTATCGATGGCGTCCTCGGCTTCCAGGTGGAAATCCATCAGATACGGCAGTACGCCGAGCACGGGCTTGCCGGTGCGCTGCTGCAACCAGTCCAGCCCCGGCTTGAGCAACGCGATATCACCGCGAAAACGATTGATCACGAAACCGCGGATGCGCGCCTGTTCGCTCGGGCTGAGCAGCTCCAGGGTGCCGACCAGGTGGGCGAACACGCCGCCCTTGTCGATGTCGGCAATCAGAATTACCGGGCAATCCACCGCCTCGGCAAAGCCCATGTTGGCGATGTCACCGGCGCGCAGGTTGATCTCGGCCGGCGAGCCTGCGCCCTCGACCAGTACCAGTTGATGACGCGCGAGCAAGCGAGCATGTGACTCCAGCACAGCCGCCATGGCCACCGGCTTGTAGCCGTGATAGGTCAGCGCCTGCATGTTGCCGATGGCGCGGCCGTGAATGATCACCTGGGCGCCCATGTCGCTGTTGGGCTTGAGCAGCACCGGGTTCATGTCGGTATGTGGCGCCAGGCCGGCCGCTTGCGCCTGTACCGCCTGCGCCCGGCCGATCTCACCGCCGTCAGAGGTCACGGCGGAATTGAGCGCCATGTTCTGCGGTTTGAATGGCGCCACGGAGACGCCCTGGCGCCGTACCCAGCGACACAGCGCCGTCACCAGTGTGCTCTTGCCGGCATCGGAGGTGGTGCCCTGCACCATCAGGGTGGTCATCAGGACGTTTCCTCGAGACTGGCCAATATCGGCGCGCATTCCAGCAGCCCCTGCTCCAGTCGCAGCCAGCCAGTCTCGTCCGCCGGCAGGCCGAAGCGCAGGCTGTCCAGTTCGGCGAACAAGCGCACCAGGATGCCCCGCCGCGCCAACAGCTCGGCGCAGGGCACGGCGCGGCGGGTGCAGCAGAACTGGAACAGCGACGAGCCACCGGTCGACGGCAAGCCACAGTCACGCAGCAGCGCCTTGAGGCGCTCGCCGTCGGCCAGCAGGCGCTCACGCTGGCGGCGCTGCCCCTCGCCATCGACCAGCAGGCTGCGCGCCACGCTGCGCGCCGGACCGCTGACGGTCCAGGGTCCGAGCAGCGTTTCCAGCTCATCCAGCAAGGCCTGTGCGGCCAGGACAAAACCCAGACGCAGACCGGCCAGGCCGAAGAACTTGCCGAACGAGCGCAGCACGATCAGCCCCGGCATGTCGCTGTAGGCGGCCAGACTGTGCTCCGGCGTGCAATCGATGAAGGCTTCGTCGACCACCAGCCAGCCGCCGCGCTCGGCCAGTTCATCGTGCCAGTCGAGCAGGCGCGCCGGTTCGATCAGGCGGCCGGTCGGATTGTTGGGGTTGACCACCAGCAGTACATCCACTTGCGGCAGCGCGCGATGCACCGAACCCTCGCTCAACTTGATCACCCGATGCCCCTCGCGTCGCCAGGCGGCAGCGTGCTCGGCATAGGTCGGTGCGAGGATACCCACGCTGCTGTTCGTGCGCAAACGTGGCAGGGCCTGGATCGCCGCCTGCGAGCCAGCTACCGGCAACAGGTTGACGGCGCCGTAATAATCGCGCGCGGCCTGCTCCAGGCCGTCGTCCGCTTCAGGCAGGCGCGCCCAGGCAGAGCCCGGTACCGCCGGCAGATCCCAACCATAGGGTGCGACCCCGGTGGACAGATCCAGCCAGTCCTCCAGTGGGATGCCATAGCGCTGCGCCGCTGCGCGCAGACGACCTCCATGTTCAAGCACCCAGCACCTCCCAGACGATCAGGCATAACAGCCACAAGCCAACCCCGGCGATTACCCTGTTCATCGCCCGTTCGATATCCCGCGCCCGCGGCGGTGGGCCTTCGCCCAGTTGTGGGCGTTCATGCACCTCGCCGTGATACTCCGCCGCACCGCCCAGACTAACGGCCAGGCTTCCGGCACCAGCAGCCATCACTGGGCCAGCATTGGGACTGTCCCACAAGGGCGCCTGCCGGCGCCAGCAGCGCAGGGCCAGGGCAGTACGCCCAAGCAGCGCATAGGTCAGCGCCACCAGGCGCGCCGGGATGTAATTGAGCACGTCATCGATCTTCGCCGCGGCCCAGCCAAAACGCTCGAAGCGTTCGTTGCGATAGCCCCACATGGCATCGAGCGTGTTGCTCAGGCGGTACAGGACGACGCCCGGCGCGCCAGCGACGATGAACCAGAACAAGGCGGCGAACACGGCGTCGGAGCCGTTCTCCAGCACCGATTCGGTGCCGGCACGGGCCACCCCGGTTGCGTCCAGCTCGGCGGTATTGCGGCTGACCATCCAGCCGACGCGCTCGCGCGCCAGGGCCAGGTCACCCAGACGCAGCGCGCGGGCCACCGGCTGCGCGTGCTCGTACAGGCTGCGCAGGCCGAGGGCGAAGTACAGGGCGAAGATCTCCACCGCCCAGCCAAGCGAGGTCAGGTGCACCAACAGCCAGGTGAGCAGGGTCAGGGGCAGCACCGCCAGGCACCAGGCCGTTACGCCATGGCTGCGCCAGCCGCCACCAGCCGGGTTGAAGCGCTGCTCCAGGCGCCCCGCCAGGCGGCCGAAGGCCACCAGCGGATGCGCGCGCCTGGGCTCGCCCAGCACGGCGTCCAGCGCCACGCCGGCGCAGGTGATCAGCGCCAGGCTCATCGTTCACTCACCAGATGATCCCCATCGATTCTCGAACAACAATTCCGATAGCGGTCGGGGCGTGGCCCAACCCTCCTCCACCAGCATCGGCTTTTCGTAAAAGGCTTGAACCGGCCCCAGGCACAGCAGCGCTACCGGTTTGCTGCCCGCCGGCATGCCCAACAACGCGGCCAGCGCCTCGGGGTCGAACAACGATACCCAACCGAGCCCGAGCCCTTCGGCACGCGCAGCCAGCCACAGATTCTGAATGGCGCAAGCCACCGAGGCCATATCCATTTCCGGCAGGGTGCGTCGTCCAAAGACATGCGCGTCGCGTCCCTCCATCAGCGCCACCGCCAGTAGCTCGGCGCAGTCGCGAATACCCTCGACCTTCAGCCGCATGAACTCGTCACTGCGCTCGCCGAGGGCCTCGGCAGTGCGCACCCGCTCGGCCTCCACCAACTCATGAATGGACTCACGCAGTTGCGGGTCACTGACGCGCACAAAGCGCCAAGGCTGCATCAGGCCAACGCTCGGCGCGTGGTGGGCGGCTTCGAGCAGCCGCGCCAGGATCTCGGCTGGCACCTCGCCGCCGCTGAAATGACGCATATCGCGACGCTCGGCGATGGCGCGATACACCGCCGCGCGCTCCTTATCGCTGAAGGCATGCTCGCTCATGGACGTAACAGCGCGGCGGCCGCCTCCGGGTTGGACGGTAGGTAAAAGTGGATATAGCTGGCCGTGAGTCGCCCCAGGCGATAAACCGCCTCAGCCACCGGCTTGCCGTTCGGGCAGCGGCCGAGCGCCAGAGGCTGCAAGGGGCTTTCCAGCCGCGAGTGATGGTAACTGTGGCCACGTAGCTCGCCTTCGGGCAGCGTCACCTGCTGCAAGGCCAGGGCGGTCAGCCGTGGCTGCAAGGCGGCGCTGCCCTCCAGCAGGCCGAGCATGCGCCCGCTGGCGCCTTGCTTGTCGCGCAGTTCATCGAGCAGATAGAGCATGCCGCCACATTCGGCGAGCAAGGGCTTGCCGGCCTGATGATGAGCACGAATCGCCGCGGCCATGAGCTGGTTGCCTTCCAGCTCGGCCAGGTATAGCTCTGGATATCCGCCCGGCAGATAAAGGCTGTCCACCTGCGGCAGCTCGTGATCGGCCAAAGGTGAGAAGTAATGCAGCTCAGCGCCGAGCGCCTGCAACAGGTCGAGGTTGGCCTGATAGAGAAAGGCGAACGCCGCATCGCGCGCAATGCCGATGCGTACGCCAGCCAACAGCGGCGCCAGCTCATCGATCTGTGGCGCGGCGAAGCTCACCGCAGTCGGCAAGTCGACGTTGGCACTGGCCGCCAGCGCGTCGGCCGCGGCGTCCAGACGTGCGTCCAGATCGGCCAACTCGCCCGCCTGCACCAGCCCCAGATGGCGGCTTGGCAACTCCACCGCGGCGCTACGCGGCAAGGCGCCAAACCAGCGAATGCTCGCTGGCAGGGCATCACGCAGAATCTCGCCATGGCGCGTGCTGGCGACACGGTTACCGAGCACCCCGGCAAAGGGCAAGTCCGGCTGGAAGGTGGCAAGCCCATGAGCCAGGGCGCCGAAGGTCTGCGCCATGGCCGCACCGTCGATCACGCCCAGCACCGGCACGCCAAAGTGGCGCGCCAGGTCGGCGGCGGACGGCTTGCCGTCGAACAGGCCCATGACCCCTTCGATCAGGATCAGATCGGCCTCACCGGCGGCCTGCCACAGCAGGCGACGGCTTTCCGCCTCGCCGACCATGGCCAGATCGAGCTGGTACACCGGCGCGCCACTGGCACGGGCATGGATCATCGGGTCGAGAAAGTCCGGGCCGCACTTGAACACCCGCACACGCCGCCCCTGACGTGTATGCAGGCGCGCCAGCGCGGCAGTGACAGTGGTCTTGCCCTGACCGGACGCCGGCGCAGCGATCAGCAGCGCCGGACAGTGACGTGCGCCCATCAGAATTCGATGCCCTTCTGTGCTTTTACCCCGGACTTGAATGCGTGCTTGACCAGGCTCATCTCGGTGACCGTGTCAGCCGCCTCGATCATCCCAGGCAACGCACCGCGCCCCGTCACCACCACGTGCTGCAACAGCGGGCGCGCTTCGATATCAGCCAGCACCGTGTCCAGTTCGAGGTAGCCATGCTTGAGGGCGATGTTCAGCTCATCCAGCACCACCAGGCCGACCGACTCATCGCTGAGCAGATGCTGGGCCACCGCCCAGGCTTGCTGCGCTTTGGCGATATCACGCTGGCGATCCTGGGTTTCCCAGGTGAAGCCTTCGCCCATCACGTGATAGCTGACTTCGTCGGGAAAACGGCGGAAGAAGGTTTCTTCACCGGTGCTGGCCGCCCCCTTGATGAACTGCACCACGCCGACCTTGATGCCATGGCCAAGGGCGCGCGCGACCATGCCGAAGGCGCTGCTGCTCTTGCCCTTGCCATTGCCGCTGTGCACCAGCAGCAGGCCGTATTCGTCCTGGGCCTGGGCGATCTTTTCGTCGATCAGGGCTTTCTTGCGTTGCATGCGCGCCTTGTGGCGGGCGTCGCGTTCGGCGGTCTCACTCATGCTGTGCTCCTGCACGTCAGGCACCCGCGCCGCCTGTTCCTCGAACAGTACGAACGGCAATGAGGAAGAAGATCGCGATGATCCGCACGCACTCATCCAGGCGCCAATGGCTGGTCAGGCGAGCGGAAGACGAAATAACACGAACGCCCCGGTAGAACCGGAGCGTTGGCCGGACAGCGCCCTCCGCGATGCCGTGAAACTGCGACAGGCCGGTCTCCGGGCTTGTGAGCGAACCATGGGTTCTGCGCCGCGCCTTCCCGTGCAAATACACAGTGGCTTTGCAGACTGCGTGAAAACTACTGCGCTCGGCCATGCGGCGTTAAAAACAGTCTCAAAATGCTCATTTACAGCTCGTAAACTCCGCTTTTTCGCCTGTTTTTGCCTTGCCTGACCTTCGCTCGCTACGTTTTCACACGGTCTGCTTAAGCAGCGTTTGACTCACCTACCGTTGCGGGGGCAGCGCCGGCATTGGAACCGGCTTCCCTGTTTCACCCCTTGGCCGCCATTCACGGCAACGCGGGGCACCTGAAGCAAGGCGCGCAGGGTAGAGGCTGGCAGCCCTGCCCGTCAACGCCACTCAGTGCCTGGGCATGAACCCGGGCGGCTTGCTCGCCAACCAGTCGACGAACGTTCGCAAACGCTCGTCGCTCAGCAGTGCCTCGCGGCTGTTGTAGGTCAGCGCCAGCTCCTTTTCACTGAAAAGCCGATGAATCTGGTTATGGCAGGCGCGGCAGACCCACAGCGTGGCGGTGATACGTTCATGACGGGGGTAGCGCTTCTGCACATAAGCCTTGTCGTGCAGCGCCTTGGGAATCAGGTGATGACGGGTCAATGCGACGGGGCGCGCGCACAGCTCGCAGACCTCAGGCTGAGGCGGCAGGCGAATGGGATCGACCATGGACAGTAATTCAGGGATTACGCGCGAGCTCTGGGGTGATGACCCGCTTGGCATCGAGATAGACGCCCTGCCAGTAACCGCTGGTGAGGCTGTCCAGGCGCACGGTACCGCCGGTGGAGGGGGCATGAACGAAGCGGCCGTCACCGACATAGATCCCGGCATGACTGACGGCGCGGCCACCATTGGTGGCAAAGAACACCAGGTCACCACTTTTCAGGGCGTCACGGCGGACATCAGGGGTGCGCATGGCACTCAGCTCACGCGTCGAACGCGGCAGACTGATACCGGCAGCATCGCGATAAACGTAGCCGATCAGGCCGCTGCAGTCGAAACCACCTTCCGGGGTATTGCCACCATAGCGATACGGCGTACCGACCAGACCGAGGGCACGGAACAGCACGTCTTCAGCGCCGCCCTGATAAGACGACGAAGTGACTGGAGGGGTGTAACTGGGCTGGGGAGAGGGAGCGCGACTGCTGCAGGCACTCAGCAGCAAAACGAGAGCGATGAGGGCAACACGGGTCGTGACGGGCATAAGCGAGGCGATCCTGAGCCTGAATGCGCTCTACTCTGCCGCTTGCGGACAAACGGCGCAACCCTGGGGTTACGCCGTGATACATCAGTTGTTGCGCTTGGCAGCAACCTGCTCTTCCACCGGAGCCAGCGCCAGGACGCGCTTGGCCTGCAGGTAACTGCGGTTCCAGTAGCTGTCGTCGAGGCTGTCGATGCGCACACCACCGCTGCGGCTGCTGCTGGAGTGGATGAACTGGTCATCACCCAGATAGATGCCGGCGTGACTGACACGACCACGACCACGATCATTGAACAGGATCAGATCACCCGGCTCCAGATCGGCGCGCGCCACCTTCGGCGCATCGAGGTTGATCAGCTCACGCGTGGAACGTGGCAGTTCCAGGCCGACTTCCTCGCGGAACAGGTAGCCGACAAAACCGCTGCAATCGAAACCGGATTGCACCGAGGTGCCGCCGTAGCGATAGCGCGTGCCGATCAGCGAACGCCCGAGATCGAGCAGGCTGTCTGCCAGCTGTGGCATTTCATAGGGTTTGTCGTCGATCAGCGCGGTGATTTCATCGTCGGCAGGCTCAACCTGCTGAGAGAGCGGACGAGCAACTGGCTCGGCCGTAGCGTCGCCTGTCTGCGGTTGCGGCGAGTGGCCGGCGCAGGCAGCGAGCAAGACTGTGAGTGCAAGAGGCACGAGGGGTGCGAAGCGTTTTAGCATGGGCACGACCGTGTCGGTTGAATTTACAAGTCGGCGACTATGCCTTCTACAAGGCCCATTTGCAAATTCTATCGTTAGAAATGTGACCCAGTAGTTTCGCCGCGCCATCTAAAGCGCCCGACCATGCCTGCAGCCGGGCGATTCAGGCGCTAGCAGGCCATTGAAAAACGTAGCCGAGGCAGCCAGTGCAAGGCAAAAACAGGCGAAAAAGCGCAGTTTACGAGTTGTAAATGAGCATTTTGAGCCTGTTTTTAACGCAGCAATGGCAACGCAGGTAGTTTTTCAACAGCCTGCTAACCGAGAATCTCGCTCAAGGGAATGAAGCGCAGCATATCCCCTTCGGCCAACGTGCTGCCCTCCATTACCTCGGCCAACCCTTCGGCCCAGGCGGCGCTGCGCAAAACGCCGGAACTCTGGTTGGCATAGGGCACCACGCGCCCATGCTCCAGACGCGCGCGCAGGTACTCACGGCGCATACCCGGCTTACCCCAGGTAAAACCTGCCGGCACCGCGAAGCCCAGTGGTTCGACCCGCTGCACACCAAGACGACGCAACATGTAAGGACGCGCCAGCAGTCCGAAGGTGACCAGTGTCGAGGCCGGGTTGCCCGGCAAACCTATTACCGGAACGCCCTGGTAGTGGCCGAAGGTCAGCGGTTTACCTGGCTTGATCGCCAATTTCCACAGCGCCAGTTCGCCCGCCTCGCGCAGGGCTATGCCGAGAAAATCCGCCTCCCCCACCGAAACGCCACCCGTGGAGAGGATCAGATCGACCTCGCCCAAGGCGCCCAGCGCTTCGCGGGTGCGCTGCAGGTCATCAGGCAATATGCCCGCATCGACCACGCTGCAGCCCAGCCGCTGCAACCAGGCGATCAGCAGACGGCGATTGCTGTTGTAGATCTGCCCCGGCCCAAGTTCCTGCCCCGGCTCGACCAGCTCATCGCCGGTGGACAGCACGGCAACGCGCAGGCGCCGCCGCACCGACAGCCGTGCAGCGCCAAGAGAGGCTGCCAGCCCCAGCTCGATTGGCCCCAGGCGGGTACCGGCCGGCAGCACGCATTCGCCGCTGCGGGTTTCCTGACCTTGAGCCCGTACGTTCTGCCCGACTTTCAGCGGCTCGCGCAAATGCACCCGCCCCGCCTCATCCAGCTCAACGTTCTCCTGCATCTCGACGGTGTCGGCACCTTCCGGTAGCGGCGCACCAGTGAAGATGCGCGCACAGGTTCCGGGCTCCAGCGGTGTGGGCGCGGTGCCCGCCTGAATGCGCTGGCTAATCGGCAACGCC
>NZ_PGLR01000025.1 GCF_002803095.1 Pseudomonas sp. ZH-FAD
GCAAGCGCTTCAATTGGAAATGCCCGATTGAGGTCATGACAGAAGTAGTGGCGTTGCAGCATGATGCACCTGCTTCAATCCAGTAACCGTGTTGCACTCAGCTTCTGCAACCGCCATGTGATGCTATCAGCCTGGATATTAGTGGAGGCATCGCCACCTTTTTGGCTTTGCTTATCTAACATCCTTCTTATCTCCCAAGCTAAGATCGCCACCAACTTGAATATTCACTGACCCCTTACCGCCTCTTTGCTTTTGACTCTTACCGCGACGAGAAAAAAACAAACCTAATAGCGCAAGAGGTATAGAAACGGCAATACCACCAAACAGCCATTCTTTATTATCAACTATCCATTGAATGATCATCTCAGGAGCCTCGGTACATATTGCAGCACAACAGACAAAACAGGGAGTGTTTACTCTAGAGGCCGAGCCGCAGGATGGCGCTCTGACATGACGCTACCGATCAAGAGAATTGGTGTCTAGCGGATGTGTCGAAAAAGTGTCGAAAACAATGCAAGGGATAGCGGAAAAATGCCGTCGTGGCTGGGCCGGCAGGCCAGAAAAGCCGGGCTTTGCGGATCACAGCGAGGGGCCGGAAAGGGTTCGATTCCCGCCAGCCATCACAGTATCCTCGCGCCGGTTGCTTCACACCGCGAAAAGGAATTCCCAATGAACGACCACAAATTCTTCACCAAACGCAGCATCCAGCTGTGCCGACTGATTCTGCTGGCAGCCACTTTCTACAGCGGTTTCCTGTTTGCACTGTATCTGTGGAGTGGCGAGTTTTCGGAAGCACTGAGCCATCTCGCCACCACGATGTTGCTCCTGTTTTTCTGGTCGCTACAGCCTCTGGCGAAGCTCGTAAAAAAATCCAGCGCTTCGGCCAAACAGCAATGAGCGTTGATAAAAGAGGATTGATTTAAGGATGTTCTGAAAAGCCATTTATCGTCACTCCCGCGAAGGCGGGAGCCCAGATGATTCGTCGGTTCTGGATGCCCACCTGCGCGGGCATGACGCCTTTCAGTGCGACCCTAATCGCCTCCCCCGCCCAAGAATCAAATCTATCCCCAGCCTCACGCGACCCGGTTCAGCATCAACAGCTCGAATCCGCAGGTGCGCCGCCCTTGACTTGTAGTCGTGCGACACAGCGATAGGCAGGGCAGCGACGATCAGCTTGTACAAGGCTTCGACGCCTCTCTCCGATACTCAACACGCCCGCAAGCACGCCATTCATCGCCCAGCACGCCCCTCTTTACGCCCCGCGCTTGAGCCACAGCCTGCCAAGACCCCAGCCCAGAGCGGCAAAGTGCCATCAATTAGCTTCATCAAGCCTGCCCATTGAAAAGCCCTAATAGCTATACAAATAGAAAACCATGTACAAGGTTGCAGCAGGCCGGATGTATGAATCGCGCAAGCCGCGCGGCGTTGTCTGCATCTTGAGGAGTAACCGCATGAATTCCCCCATGAGTATTGCCCAGCGTTTGAGCCTGGGCTTTGGCCTGGTGCTGTCGCTGATGATTCTGATCACGCTCATCGGTGTGCAGCGCGTCGGTTTCATCGACGAGACGCTGACCGCCGTCAGCGATGGCGCCGCGCTGAAGCAGCGCTACGCGATCAACTTTCGCGGCAGCGTGCATGATCGAGCCATCGCCATTCGCGATGCGGTACTGGACGGCGATGGGGCGGCGTTGGCCGGGCATCTCGGCGAGATCCAGCGTCTCGACCGCTTCTATCAGGAGTCGGCGCAGGCCATGCAAGCGCTGCTGGCGAAACAGGCGCCCACTGCAGCGGAACAGCGCCTGCTGGAGAACATCAAGACCATCGAGCGCAGCACGCTGGCGCTGACCGAGCAGTTGATCAGCCTGCGCCGTGACGGCAATCAGGCGGCGCTACCCTTGTTGCTGGAGCGTGTGTCTCCGGCTTACAGCGAGTGGCTCAAGCACATCAATACCTTTATCGATCACCAGGAAGAGGTGATCAGCCAGGATCTGGGCGAGGTGCGCGAGGTGGCCGGTGGCTTCCGTTTGCTGATTTTGCTGGTCACGGGCGCCGCCTTGCTGCTGAGCGTGGGCATCAGCCTGGTAATCATCAACAAGTTGAAATCGACACTGGGCGCCGAGCCACACCGGGTCGCGCAGGTGATCCAGCAATTGGCCAAGGGTGAGCTCGATCAGCAGATCGAGACGCAGTATCCCAATAGCGTGATGGCGGATCTGCAGAACATGGTACGCCACCTGAGCGACACCATCGCGCAGGTACGTAGTGCGGCAACGGAGCTGACTCATTCGTCGGATCAGTTGATGGCCACGTCCGACAGCAACAACCAGCAGATTCGCCTGCAATCGAGCGAGGCCGAGCAAATGGCCACGGCGATCAACCAGATGGCCGCCACGGTCAGCGAGGTGGCCAACTATGCCGCCAGCGCAGCGGCCGCCACACGTAATGCCGGCGGCGAGGTAACCATTGGCAATCGCGTGGTGAACGAGACGGCAACCGCCATCCAGACATTGGCGCGCACCCTGGAAAGTGCAACGCAGAGCGTGCAGCAGGTTTCCAGCGACAGTGAGAGCATCGAAAAGATCATCGAAGTGATCACCTCCATCGCCGAACAGACCAACCTGCTGGCGCTCAATGCGGCTATCGAGGCTGCCCGCGCCGGTGAGCACGGCCGTGGCTTTGCGGTGGTGGCGGACGAGGTGCGTTCCCTGGCGACCCGCACGCAGGACTCGACACGGGAAATTCGCGGCATGATCGCCAAGCTCCAGGAGGGCGCCGGCAAGGCTGCAGAGGTGATGCTCGAGAGCCGCGAGTTGGCGCAGAAGACTGTCGAGCAGACCGTGCTGGCCGAGCAGGCGCTGAGCAAGATCAGTGATGAAGTGACCGCGATCAATGACATGAACACGCAGATCGCCAGCGCCTCGGAACAGCAAAGCGCGGTCGCCGAGGAGGTCAACCAGAACATCAGCCGCATCCACAACGCGACTCTGGAAACCTCCGCCGGCTCGGAGCAGGTGGCGGCCTCCAGCCAGGAGCTGGCCACCCTGGCGAACCGCCTGACCGACAAAGTGAGCTTCTTCAAGGTGCGGGCAGCCTGACGACGCAGCGCGGGTAACAGCCAGCCGTTCGGGCGACTGCATCGATGCCTTTGCACGACGCCCGACGTTTCTGGTTATCACTGTATTGGTCAGGCAGTAGTTGCCTCAAACCCGCGCTACCTCCTCGCCAAGGCACTGATCCAACCGGAACTTCTGCCCCTCAACGCCACCAGAACCCTATACGTCTTTTTCTGGAGGCCCCGGCGATGGAACAGTGGAATATCTGGCTCGAGCGTGATCTCTGGCTCAACGTGGCGATCGTGGTGGTCGCCACGGCGCTGATCTACAGCGTGCTGCGCACCCTGGTGAATACCCTACACAAGCGGCTCAAGGCCTGGTCGAAGGATCAGGACGGCAGTTGGCCGCACTTCGTCGCCATGGTCATCGGCCGTACCAGCCGCGTGCTGCTGCTGGCCTTTTCCCTGTTGCTGGCGCTGCGCCTGCCGGAGCTGCCCGGCAGTTGGCACAGCGCCCTTAGCCATACCTGGTTCGTCGCCCTGGCCTTGCAGGTAGCGTTGTGGGTCGACACCGGCGTGCGCCTGTGGTCGCGCAGCCTGGTGATGGGCAAGAACGGCGGCAGTTACAACCCGGTGATGACCACTATCATCAGCATCATGATCCTGATCGTGGTCTGGTCGGTGATGCTGCTGTCGATCCTGGCCAACCTGGGGGTGGATATCACCGCGCTGGTGGCCAGCCTGGGTGTCGGCGGTATCGCCGTGGCGCTGGCAGTGCAGACGGTGCTCAGCGATGTGTTCGCCTCGCTGTCGATTGGCGTCGACAAGCCCTTCGAGATCGGCGACTTCGTGGTGTTCGGCGAAGTCGCCGGGACCATCGAGCATATCGGCCTGAAGACCACGCGTATCCGCAGTCTCAGCGGTGAGCAGGTGGTGTGTGCCAATGCCGACCTGCTGCGCCAGGTCGTGCACAATTACAAGCGCATGAATACCCGGCGCATCGTCTTCAAGTTCGGCATCAACTACGACACCCCGAGCGACAAGGTGCGCCAGGTGGCGGAGAAGGTCGGCGATATCATCCGTGCCACGCCCAAGGCCAGGTTCGACCGCGCGCATTTTCTCGGCTTCGATGAAAGCCAGCTGACTTTCGAGGTGGTCTATATCGTGCTGACCTCGGACTACAACCAGTACATGGACATCCAGCAGGAGATCAACCTGCAGTTGCTCGATGCCCTGCGCGAGCTGGATGTGCGCTTCGCCCTGCCCCGCCGCGATCTGCGCCTGGTGGGCGAGAAGATGCCGGTGCTCAAGGTCGACGGCCTGCCGCAGCCGGCCCAGAGCGAGGGTAACGACGCGGATCAGCGCCTGCCGAGGTTCAGCTGACTGCAAGGGCGAGAGAGCACGGGTGCTGCTTACAAACTGACGACCTGAGCAGCAGCCCGTGCACCAACCAGCCCGCAATAAAGGCTTCTAGCCATCACGCAAGTGTTTGAAAAACCTTAAATTTCTTTCTTCCCATCGACAGCGGTGACGGCTACTCTGCCGCCCCATGATTCGACGCCTACTGCCCCTGCTCTGCTGTTTCACAGCCCTGTCCCTGCACGCCGCACCCGCCACTTTCGCCGAGGCCAAGCGCCTGGCCTGGCCGCTGTATGAGCAGCAATCCACCGAGTTCTATTGCGGCTGCAAGTACAGCGGCAATCGGGTCGATCTGCGCTCCTGTGGTTACACGCCGCGCAAGAACGCCAATCGCGCCCAGCGTATCGAGTGGGAACATATAGTCCCGGCATGGGTGATCGGCCATCAGCGCCAGTGCTGGCAGAAAGGCGGACGCAAGAACTGCGCGGCCAACGATGCGCAGTTTCGCAAGGCCGAGGCCGACCTGCACAACCTGGTGCCGAGCATTGGCGAGGTTAATGGCGACCGCAGCAACTACAGCTTCGCCTGGCTGCCGCAGAAGCCGCATCAATACGGCCGTTGCGAGACGGTGGTGGACTTCAAGGCGCGCAAGGTGATGCCGCGCCCGGCCATTCGCGGGATGATCGCGCGCACCTATTTCTACATGTCCGACCGTTACAAGCTGCGCCTGTCGAAGCAGGATCGGCAGCTCTACGAGGCCTGGAGCAAGGCCTACCCGCCCAAGGTCTGGGAGCAGCAACGCAACCAGCAGGTAGCCTGCGTGATGGGCTGGGGCAACCCCTATGTGGGCAAGGTGGATATGAGTCGCTGTGCGCGCAAGCGGGCGTAGGGCGCGACGCACCAGTGCGTAGGGCGGACCGGGACGCCGGCCGCTCGTAGCGAAGCGAACAGTCCGCCGAGCCATGCCGAGTCCGGCACTACAACCCACGCGCAATACGCCCCCCAACGGCGTACTGCTTCGCGACGACTGCATGGATGCAGGAGGTAGAGCGACGCAGGAAGCCAAAGCCGAGTACGCCCTACTCGCTGCCGGCGCAAGCGCGCTTGAGTCGCAAGATACCAAGGGTCGCGGCTAAAGCCCCTCCCACAAGTCTCCCGCATCTGTGGGAGGGGCTTTAGCCGCGACAGCTTTGGCATATTTCAAACAGTCCCCGGATTGCATCCGGGCTACGCCAACCGCTGCAACTCCCGCCGCACCATGTTGGCGAATTCCGGCGGGCTGAGCTGGTACAGCTCCTGCGCCACCCAGGGTAGCCAGCGCCCTTGCAGCTCGGCCTTGCGCGCCAGCAGGCGCAGGGCCTCGGCTTCGGCGCGGGCCTGGTGCTCGCGGTGGTAGTCGACGCGGCTCGGTTTTTCTGTACTCACGCTGTTGCCCTTTTCCTCATGCGCGGCGGAGCAGGCATAATCGCCGCCTGTTCGCCCAATTCGACCGTCATCAATGCGCATCCACGTCAGCTTCATCGACCGCGTCGGCATCACCCAGGAAGTCCTGGCGCTGCTTGGCGGGCGCAATCTGAACCTCGATGCGGTGGAGATGGTACCGCCAAACGTCTACATCGACGCACCGACCCTCAGCGCGGCGGTGCTCGAGGAACTGCGCGGCGCCCTGTTGCAGGTGCATGGCGTGCAGAGCGTGGAGGTGGTGGACATTCTGCCCGGTCAGCGTCGCCGCCTGCAGCTCGATGCCTTGCTCGCGGCCATGCCCGACCCGGTGCTGGCGGTGGATGACCGCGCCACCGTGCTGCTGGCCAACCCGGCGCTGCTGGACATGTGCAACCGCCCTCCCGAAGGCCTGAGCATCGCCGCACTGTTCGCCGATGACGCGCTGCAGCAATCGCTGCTCGCCGCCGGTTTTCATCAGCCGCTGCGCGAGGTGCATTTCGCCGGCCAGCCGCTGCTGCTCGACGCCCAGCCGATCACCGAAGACGGACGCCTGACCGGTGGCCTGCTCACCCTTTATGCCCCGAGCCGCATGGGTCAGCGCCTGGCTGCGCTGCATCATGACCATGCCGAGGGCTTCGATTCGTTGCTCGGCGAGTCGGCGCCGATTCGCGCGCTCAAGGCTCGCGCGCTGCGCGTGGCCTCGCTGGACGCGCCGCTGCTGATCCACGGCGAAACCGGTACCGGCAAGGAGCTGGTGGCACGCGCCTGTCATACCGTCAGCGTGCGCCGCAATGCGCCCTTCCTCGCCCTGAACTGCGCCGCCCTGCCGGAGAACCTGGCCGAGAGCGAGCTGTTCGGCTACGCCCCCGGCGCCTTTACCGGCGCGCAACGCGGCGGCAAGCCGGGGCTGCTGGAGCTGGCCAACCAGGGCACGGTGTTTCTCGACGAAATCGGCGAAATGTCGCCCTATCTGCAGGCCAAGCTGCTGCGCTTTCTCAGCGACGGCAGCTTCCGCCGCGTCGGTGGCGACCGCGAGGTGAAGGTGGACGTGCGTATCCTCAGCGCCACCCACCGCGATCTGGAAAAGATGGTGGCCGAAGGCAGCTTCCGCGAAGACCTGTTCTACCGCCTCAACGTGCTCAATCTGGAAGTGCCGCCGCTGCGCGAGCGCGGCCAGGACATCCTGCTGCTGGCCCAGCACTTCATGGCCCAGGCCTGCGCGCAGATCCAGCGCCTGCCCTGCCGCCTGGCACCGACCACCTTCCCGGCACTGCTGGCCGGGCGCTGGCCGGGCAACGTGCGCCAGTTGCAGAACGTGATCTTCCGCGCCGCCGCGATCTGCGACAGCAATTGGGTGGAAATGGACGACCTGGATATCGCCGGCACCGAAGTGGCGCCGAAGCTAGAAGGGGAAGTCGCCAGCCTGGAACAGGCCATGGACGAGTACGAGAAGGCGCTGCTGGAAAAGCTCTATGATAGCCACCCCTCCAGCCGCCAGTTAGCTGCACGCCTGGGCACCTCGCACACCGCCATCGCCAAGCGCCTGCGCAAGTACGGAATACCGGGCAAGCACTGACGCACTCGCCCTACGCCATCGCCCAGCACTGTAGGGTGGGTTAGGCGCCTGTCTTAGATACGAAAATCCCGCAGGTTCAGATGCGCCGTAACCCACCATCGGCGCAACGCGGAAGATCGCTCGGTGGGTTACGCAGCGCACCACCACCGCGCCGTCAGATCGTTCATCGATCAGCGCCGCTAACCCACCCTACGTTTCTCGGTGCTGAGTCAGATCGGCGTGGTGCTGGTCGGCACCTTGATCAGCCCGCAGGCCACGCGCGCACCGCCACCACCCAGCGGCTGCGGGTGATCGGCGTGATTGTCACCGCCGGCGTGGATCATCAGCGAACGGTTGTGCAGGTCTTGCAGGCTCTTGAGTCGCGGCGCCAGCACCGGCTGGCTGGCGCTGCCATCCTCGGTCACCAGCAGCGCCGGCAGGTCGCCCAGGTGGGCGTTGTCTTCCCAGGGGAAGCCATGGCGACCGGCGTTCTGCGGGTCCCAGTGGCCGCCTGCAGCGCCGGCTGGTGTCAGCTTGCCGTCCACTTCGGCTGCATTGCAGTTGGCTTCGGTGTGCACATGAAAGCCATGCACGCCCGGTTCCAGTCCCTGTAGATCGGGGGTGAACACCAGCCCATAGGGCGACTGGCTGATGGTCACGCTGCCGACAGGCGCGCCTGTGCCGTTTTCGGTGGCCTGTTCGAGGGTCACGGTGACTGTCTCGCTGGCCTGCAGGCTGGTGGCGCCGAGCAACGCGAATGCCAGGGGAATCAGGGGTCTCATGGTCGATCTATCTCCTTGTTTATGAAGCCTCCCAGTTACCGACCCTCAATGCCCTTGAGCGGTTCCAGTTAGATGACGTATCGATATCATTACACCGTAACGATTCAGCAACAAATGAGTGGAAGCCGCGCCCTGTCTGGTGCGACTTCGACTTTTCCATTTGCGACGCCTGGATTCGTAGCGATATCGTTCCAGAGGACTGTATACAACCCCAGAAAATATAATTAAGTATTTGATTTTACTAAATATTTTTACTTTGGCACCGGCATTGCAAACGCTCCCAAAACCTGCCCGCCACCTAGAAGCGGACACCATTACCCCCCTGAGGAATTGACATGAGCGAGTTGCGTTTCACCGCCGATCACGAATGGCTGCGTCTGGACAACGATGGTCTGGTAACCGTCGGCATCACCCATTACGCCCAGGACGCGCTCGGCGACGTGGTGTATGTGCAACTGCCGGAAGCCAAGTCCTACGCCCAGGGCGAGGAAGTGGCCGTGCTGGAGTCGGTCAAGGCCGCCAGCAACATCGTCATGCCGCTGGATGGCGAGATCGTCGAAATCAACGCCGACCTGGAAGGCAGCCCGGAGCTGGTCAACGAGTCGCCGCTGGACAAAGCCTGGTTCTTCCGCATGCGCCTGGCCGACAACGCCGTGCTGGCCGACCTGCTGGACAAGGCCGGCTATGATCGTCTGTTGAACGCCAACGCCGACGCCTGAGTGACCGCCATGACCAAGCTCGATACCCAGAACGAATTCATCGCCCGCCACATCGGCCCGCGCGATGCCGACACCGCCGCCATGCTCGAACTGCTCGGCTACGATTCGGTCGATGCGCTGACCGGTGCCGTGATCCCCGAGAGCATCAAGGGCACCAGCATCCTCGGCGAGCAGCCGGGCCTGTCGGAAGCCGACGCCCTGGCCAAGATCAAGGCCATCGCCGCCAAGAACCTGCAGTTCAAGAACTTCATCGGCCAGGGTTACTACGGCACCCACACGCCGAGCCCGATCCTGCGCAACCTGCTGGAAAACCCGGCCTGGTACACCGCCTACACCCCCTACCAGCCGGAGATTTCCCAGGGCCGCCTGGAAGCGCTGCTGAACTTCCAGACCCTGATCAGCGACCTCACCGGCATGCAGATCGCCAACGCATCCTTGCTCGACGAAGCCACCGCTGCCGCCGAGGCCATGACCTTCTGCAAGCGTCTGTCGAAGAACAAGGCTGCCAATACCTTCTTCGTTTCCCAGCACTGCCACCCGCAGACCCTCGACGTGCTGCGCACCCGTGCCGAGCCGCTGGGTATCGACATCGAAGTCGGCGACGAAGCCACTATTATTGCTGACGCCAGCGCCTACTTCGGCGCGCTGCTGCAGTACCCGGCGAGCAACGGTGACATCTTCGACTACCGCGCCCTGGTCGAGCGTTTCCACGCCGCCAATGCCCTGGTCGCCGTAGCCGCCGACCTGCTGGCCCTGACCCTGCTCACCCCGCCGGGCGAGTTCGGTGCCGACGTCGCCCTGGGCAGCGCCCAGCGCTTCGGTGTGCCGCTGGGTTTCGGTGGCCCGCACGCGGCCTACTTCGCCACCCGCGACGCGTTCAAGCGCGACATGCCGGGCCGCCTGGTGGGCATGTCGGTCGACCGTTTCGGCAAGCCGGCACTGCGCCTGGCCATGCAGACCCGCGAGCAGCACATCCGCCGCGAGAAGGCCACCAGTAACATCTGTACCGCGCAGGTGCTGCTGGCCAACATCGCCAGCATGTACGCCGTGTACCACGGCCCGAAAGGCCTGACCGAGATCGCGCAGCGCGTACACAGCTTCACCGCCATCCTCGCCCTGGGCCTGACCAAACTGGGCCACAGCGTCGAACAGCAGCACTTCTTCGACACACTGAGCATCAAGACTGGCGCCAAGACCGCCGAGCTGCATGCCAAGGCCCGTGCCGCCGGCATCAACCTGCGCGAGATCGACGCCGAGCGTCTGGGTCTGTCGCTGGACGAAACCACCGACCAGGCCGCCGTCGAGGCGCTGCTGAACCTGTTCGCCGCTGACCAGGCCGCCCCTGCCGTCAGCGACCTGGCCGCACAGATCGCCAGCCGCCTGCCGCAAGGCCTGCTGCGCCAATCAGCGATCCTGCAGCACGAAGTGTTCAACCGCTACCACAGCGAAACCGAGCTGATGCGCTACCTGCGCAAGCTGGCGGACAAGGACCTGGCTCTGGATCGCAGCATGATCCCGCTGGGCTCCTGCACCATGAAGCTCAACGCCGCCAGCGAGATGATCCCGGTCACCTGGCCGGAGTTCGGCAACCTGCACCCCTTCGCTCCGGTCGAGCAGGCTGCGGGTTACACCCAGCTGACCACTGAGCTGGAAGCCATGCTCTGCGCCGCCACCGGCTACGACGCCGTGTCGCTGCAGCCCAACGCCGGTTCCCAGGGCGAGTACGCGGGCCTCTTGGCCATCCGTGCCTATCACCTGAGCCGTGGCGACGATCAGCGCGACATCTGCCTGATCCCGCAATCGGCCCACGGCACCAACCCGGCGACCGCCTCCATGGCCGGTATGCGCGTGGTGGTGACCGCCTGTGATGCACGCGGCAACGTCGACATCGCCGATCTGAAGGCCAAGGCCGAAGAGCACAAGGATCGTCTGGCTGCGATCATGATCACCTACCCGTCCACCCACGGTGTGTTCGAGGAAGGCATCCGCGAGATCTGCCAGATCATCCACGACAACGGTGGCCAGGTGTACATCGACGGCGCCAACATGAACGCCATGGTCGGCCTTTGCGCGCCGGGTCAGTTCGGCGGCGACGTCTCGCACCTGAACCTGCACAAGACCTTCTGCATCCCGCACGGCGGCGGCGGCCCGGGCGTCGGCCCGATTGGCGTCAAGTCGCACCTGGCACCGTTCCTGCCGGGCCATGGCCACATGGCACGCAAGGAAGGTGCAGTCAGCGCCGCGCCGTTCGGCAGCGCCAGCATCCTGCCGATCACCTGGATGTACATCAGCATGATGGGCGGCAACGGCCTCAAGCGCGCGTCGCAGATGGCCATTCTCAACGCCAACTACATCGCCCGTCGTCTGGAAGAGCACTACCCGGTGCTGTACTCCGGCGAAGGCGGCCTGGTGGCGCACGAGTGCATCCTCGACATTCGTCCGCTCAAGGACAGCAGCGGCATCAGCGTCGACGACGTGGCCAAGCGCCTGATCGACTTCGGCTTCCACGCCCCGACCATGTCCTTCCCGGTGGCCGGCACCCTGATGATCGAGCCGACCGAGAGCGAGTCCAAGGAAGAGCTGGATCGCTTCTGCGACGCCATGATCGCCATCCGCGAGGAAATCCGCGCGGTCGAGCAGGGCCGTCTGGACAAGGACGACAACCCGCTGAAGAACGCCCCGCACACCGCCCTGGAACTGGTCGGCGAATGGCACCACGCCTACAGCCGCGAGCAGGCCGTGTACCCGGTGGCGAGCCTGATCGAGGCCAAGTACTGGCCGCCGGTCGGCCGTGTGGACAACGTTTACGGCGACCGCAACCTGGTCTGCGCCTGCCCGTCCATCGAGGCGTATCAGGACGCGTAAGCGCCCTGTGCTCTCTCCCGCTCGCGGGGGAGAGCACAGCCTCCGGCTTTACCCATATTCCTTCGGCTCCCCTCACCGGGGCGGGCCGACTGCATCCCGAGAAAAACGATAAAGAGGGCCTCACCATGTTCAGCAAGCACGACCAACTGCAGGGCTATGACGACGCCCTGCTCGCGGCGATCCAGGCCGAAGAACAGCGCCAGGAAGACCACATCGAGCTGATCGCCTCGGAGAACTACTGCAGCCAGCGCGTGATGCAGGCGCAAGGCAGCGGCCTGACCAACAAGTACGCCGAGGGCTATCCGGGCAAGCGCTACTACGGTGGCTGCGAGCATGTGGACAAGGTCGAGGCGCTGGCCATCGAGCGCGCCAAGCAACTGTTCGGTGCCGACTACGCCAACGTGCAGCCGCACTCCGGCTCCTCCGCCAACAGCGCCGTTTACCTGGCCCTGCTCAATGCCGGCGATACCATTCTCGGCATGAGCCTGGCCCATGGCGGCCACCTGACTCACGGTGCCAAGGTGTCGTCCTCGGGCAAGCTGTACAACGCGGTACAGTACGGCATCGACGAGAACGGCCTGATCGATTACGACGAAGTCGAGCGCCTGGCCATCGAGCACAGGCCGAAGATGATCGTCGCCGGTTTCTCTGCTTACTCGCGCGTGCTGGACTTCCCGCGTTTCCGCGCCATCGCCGACAAGGTGGGCGCTCTGCTGTTCGTCGATATGGCCCATGTGGCGGGACTCGTGGCCGCCGGCCTATACCCCAACCCAGTGCCGTTCGCCGATGTGGTCACCACTACCACGCACAAGACCCTGCGCGGTCCGCGTGGCGGCCTGATCCTGGCGCGCAAGAACGAAGAGATCGAGAAGAAGCTCAACTCCGCCGTATTCCCTGGCGCCCAGGGCGGCCCGCTGATGCACGTCATCGCGGCCAAGGCGGTGTGCTTCAAGGAAGCGCTGGAGCCGGGCTTCAAGACCTACCAGCAGCAGGTGATCGACAACGCCCGCGCCATGGCTGCGGTGTTCGTCGAGCGCGGCTATGACGTGGTATCCGGCGGCACCGACAACCACCTGATGCTGATCAGCCTGGTCAAGCAGGCCCTGACCGGCAAGGCGGCCGACGCGGCGCTGGGCGATGCTCACATCACCGTCAACAAGAACGCCGTGCCGAACGACCCGCAGTCGCCGTTCGTCACCTCGGGCATCCGCATCGGTACCCCGGCGGTGACCACTCGCGGCTTCAAGGAAGGCGAATGCCGCACCTTGGCTGGCTGGATCTGCGACATCCTCGACGACCTGGAAAACCCGGCCGTGATCGAGCGCGTGCGCAGCCAGGTCGCAGACCTGTGCGCCACCTTCCCGGTCTACGCTGACTGACACACAACGTACAACGGGCCGCAAAGCGGCCCCAACCGGTGCGCGCGGCGCACCCAACAGGAAATCGACATGACCACTGAAACTCTCGCCAAGACTCCGCTGCACGCCCTGCACCTCGAACTCGGCGCACGCATGGTGCCCTTCGCCGGCTATGACATGCCCGTGCAGTACCCGCTGGGCGTGATGAAGGAGCACCTGCACACCCGCGAGGCCGCCGGCCTGTTCGACGTCTCGCACATGGGCCAGATCCTGCTGCGTGGCGAGCACGCCGCGCGCGCCCTGGAAACCCTGGTGCCGGTGGACATCATCGACCTGCCGGTGGGCCTGCAGCGCTACGCCATGTTCACCGATGCCCAGGGCGGCATCCTCGACGACCTGATGGTCGCCAACCTGGGTGACGACACCCTGTACCTGGTGGTCAACGCCGCCTGCAAGGATCAGGACCTGGCCCACCTGCAGAAGCACATCGGCGAGCAGTGCCAGATCGAGTGCCTGTTCGAGGAGCGCGCTCTGCTCGCCCTGCAAGGCCCGAAAGCGGTCGACGTGCTGGCCCGCCTGGCGCCTGAAGTGAGCAAGATGACCTTCATGCAGGTGGCCCGCGTGCGCCTGCTGGGCAGCGAGTGCATCGTCAGCCGTAGCGGCTACACCGGCGAAGACGGTTTCGAGATTTCCGTCGCCGTCGACCAGGCCGAAGCCCTGGCACGCAGCCTGCTGGCAGAAGCCGAAGTCGAAGCCATCGGCCTGGGCGCGCGTGACTCGCTGCGCCTGGAAGCCGGCCTGTGCCTGTACGGCCACGACATGAGCAGCGCCACCACGCCGATCGAGGCCAGCCTGCTGTGGGCCATCTCCAAGGTGCGTCGTGCCGATGGCGAGCGCGCCGGCAACTTCCCGGGCGCAGAGCGCGTGTTCGAGCAGCAGCAGAAAGGCGTGGCGCGCAAGCGTGTCGGCCTGCTGCCGCAGGAGCGTGTACCGGTGCGTGAAGGCGCAGAAATCGTCGATGCCGACGGCCAGGTGATCGGCCAGGTATGCAGCGGCGGCTTCGGCCCGACCCTCGGCGCGCCGGTGGCCATGGGTTACGTCAACGCCAGCCACACCGCCATCGACAGCGACGTCTGGGCCGTGGTGCGCGGCAAGCGCGTGGCGATGAAAGTGGCCAAGACCCCGTTCGTGCCGCAGCGCTACTACCGCGGCTGATCAGCAACGTAGCCCTGCTCTGTAGGAGCCGCGCCTCGCGGCGAATGCGTCGCAAGACGCAAAAGCTTCGCCTCGGGGCGAGGCTCCTACATTCATTGCGCGCGCTCTGCTCCGTAGCCCGGATGCAATCCGCGGATGCCCTCAAAAGCTCCCGGATTGCATCCGGGCTACGTCGTTTCTAACCCCTGATCCGCTCGTAAGGCACCCGCTCGCGCCCGGCGCGCAGCGTCTGCGCCCACCAGTTCAGCTGCACCAGCGTATGCGCCAGCGCCGAATTGGCGCGCCGCGGCTCGCTCAGGCGGCCCTGCTCATCGAACTGCTCCCAGGCATTGGTGAAGCTCACCGAGCCACGCACCGTCATCGCATGCAGCTCTGCCAGCACCTGGCGCAGTTGCTCCACCGCGCGCAACCCGCCGGATACCCCGCCATAACTGACGAACCCCACCGGCCGCGCTTCCCAGGAGGCCGGCACCTCGTCGATGAACTGTTTGAGCGCCGCCGGATAGCCGTGGTTGTACTCCGGCGTAACGATCAGAAAGGCATCGGCGCGCAGCAGCTGCTGCAACGACTGATGCCGACGCTCGGCTATCTCCTGCGGCTCGGCGGGCTGGCGAAACATCACGGCCGGATCGACCAGGCTCAGCTCGAATTCGCTGCGCTGCTCGATCTGCTCACGCGCCCAGGCCACCACCTGGTCGCAGAAGCGCTCTTCTCGCACGCTGCCGTAGATCAGTACCAATCGGATGCGGTCCTGCATGGAATTGCCCTCGGTGTTGTCTATCAAGGCCAGCGAGGGTAAAACCTAAACTTAACTTGAGGTCAACAGGATTTTTCATGACGACGTCGTGCTCCATCCACGAACGCCCGCTGAGCGTCGGCCAGATCGCCGAACGCAGCGGCGTGGCGGTTTCCACACTGCATTTCTACGAGACCAAAGGGCTGATCCACAGCCAGCGCAATGCCGGCAATCAGCGGCGTTACCGGCGCGACGTGCTGCGCCGCGTCGCCATCATCAAGGTGGCACAGCGCCTGGGCATTCCCCTGGCCGATATCGGTGTGGCACTGAGCACACTGCCCTGCGATCACATGCCGACGGCAGCGGACTGGCAACAACTATCGGCGCAATGGCAGCGCGATCTGGATGCGCGCATCGAGCAGCTGACGCGGCTACGCGATCAGCTCACCGGCTGCATCGGTTGCGGTTGCCTGTCGATGCAGGACTGCCCACTGCGCAACCCCAGGGACGAACTCGGCGCACAGGGCGCCGGGGCGCGTTTGCTGGAGATGGATTAATCGTCCAGGCAGTTGCGTCTGTTGCTGAACACCTCGCGGCGAATGTCGCGCACGTCCAGAGAGATCGTCGGCACCTGCGGCAGACGCTCGACCAGCGCACGCACGACACCGCGCGACAGCGCCCGCTTGTCGTCATCGCTGCGCCCGGCCAGCACGTAGAAGATCAGGTGCACGAACAACCCCGGCTCGCCACCCACGCAGTGGTGCTCGTACAGGCTCAGGCGCACCTTGACCTCGCCGGGCTGGAACAGTCCCGTGTCAGCCGCCTGGTCATGCACCAGTTGCACCAACTCCTGCGGCGCGATCAGCTCACTCAGCTCGCGAGCGGCTTCGATCAGGCAATGCGGCATGGGTAAACCCTTGATGTAAGTGAATTTGTCATACGTTATCACACAACAAGTTCGATACCAGCTGGTTTACCCGCTCTGCGCAGAACCGCGCCGCAAGCCTGCGACATCGTCAATAGCGCCGATAAATGGGGAAAACCTACTCAGACTTTCGTCTAGCAATGCGTTGACAAGCGATAAAAAGGCTGTCGATAATCCGATAAGTTGTATGACGACATATGACAACGATAACAACAAGAATCAGGGCCATGACATGACTATCCTTGCCTCTCCCTCAGAGCAGCAGCCCCTCGCCTGCTCGGCATCCATCGCCGCCACACGCCATAGAACCGGATTCGCCGGAGGCTGACGCCAGCCACCAGCAATGACCGGCCGCGTTCGGCCGGGCTATCGCCCTCCACGGGGCAAACACAACATTCCCATCATGCAGGTCCTGATGCAGACCAGCAGGGGATGGTTCGTTCAAAAACTGGGAGCACAACAACAATGACCGCACGCAACATCATTCCATTGGCCCTGCTCGGCAGCACGGCTCTGGCCCTGGTTATGCCGACCACCACGCACGCTGCCGGCTTCGTCGAAGACGCCAAGGTCACCCTCGGCCTGCGCAACTATTACTTCAACCGCAACTACCTCAACGGCACCGACCCCGTGATCCGCGGTGAGCGCCAGGGCCAGGCCGAAGGCTGGACACAGAACTTCATCCTCGATGCCCGCTCCGGTTTCACCGAAGGCACCGTCGGCTTTGGCCTGGACGTGCTCGGCCTGTACAGCATCAAGCTGGACGGCAACCGTGGCGCCGCCAACACCCAGTTGATGCCGATCCACGACGACGGCCAGGCCGCCGACCAGTTCGGCCGTACTGCCGTGGCGGCCAAGGCCAAGCTCTCCAAGACCGAACTGAAGGTCGGTGAGTGGTTCGCCGTGCTGCCGATCCTGCGCGCTGACGACGGCCGTTCGCTGCCACAAACCTTCCAGGGTGCCCAGCTGACTTCCAGCGAGATCGACGGTCTGACCCTGTACGGCGGCCAGTTCTGGAAGAACAGCCAGCGTCACGACGCCAGCCGTGAAGACATGACGTTCAACGGTGTAGAAGGCGATGATTTCAACTTCGGCGGTGGTGAGTACCGTTTCAACGGCAACAACACCATGGTCGGCGTCTGGCACGCACGCCTGGAAGACGTCTATCAGCAGAGCTACGTGCAACTGACCCACAGCCAACCGGTCGGTGACTGGGTTCTGGGTGCCAACCTTGGCTACTTCAACGGCAAGGACGAAGGCGCGGCCAAGGCCGGCGACCTGGACAACAAGGTCTATCAGGGTGCGCTGTCGGCCAAGCGGGGCAACAACACCTTCCAGGTCACCTACCAGCGACTGAGCGGTGATACCAAATTCCTGCGTATCGACGGCGCCAGTGGCGGCACCCTGGTCAACGACGGTTTCCTGTCTGCTTTCGACAGCCCCGAGGAACGTTCCTGGCAGCTGCGTCATGACTACAACTTCGCCGGCCTCGGCATCCCGGGCCTGACCCTGATGAACCGCTACACCAGCGGCTCCAATATCCATGCCGGCGGCCGTACCGATGCCGAAGAGTGGAGTCGTGAAACCGAACTGGCCTACACCATTCAGGAAGGCACCCTGAAGAACCTGAACATTCGCTGGCGTAACTCCGACGTCCGCCGTGACGTTGGCCAGGATCTGCACGAGAACCGTCTGATCATCAACTACCCGCTGTCGATTCTGTAATACCGGACGCCTCACTGCGTCCTATTGACTCCTGTGTGTTAACGGCACTTTACGCCCGTCCTCGTGACGGGCTTTTTTTTGCCCGCCAACTTTGACGCTCCCTGCGCGACGTTAACCCGTAGGGTGCGCCGTGCGCACCGGCTGACACGCCATCAGCCGGCACGCCCAGTTTCAGCGCAAGCGCCCGACCATCTGCGCCAGCACGGTCAACACATCCTGCCCCAGCCTCTGCGAGCGTGCGCCATTCCAGCCGGTGCGCGGCTGCGGGTTGTCGTCGTGGTCCTTGAACGGCATCTCGATGGTGAACGACAGGCAGTCGAAGGCCTGGCCGACGGCGTTGCAGGCCAGGGTCAGGTTGGCCTGGCCAGGCTCGTCGCGCGGGTAGCCGAAACGGGTCTGGAACTCGGCGCCGATGCCCACCAGACGGCTGCGGAAGTCTTCTTCCAGCGCAGCCAGACGCGGGGTGTAGCCCGGATTGCCCTCACAGCCTGCGGTGAATACGTGAGGGATCTCTTCGTCGCCGTGGATATCGAGGAACAGGTCGACGCCGATACGCTGCATGTGCTGCAGCACGAACAACACCTCGGGGCTGCGCTCGGAGCTGGCTGACTGCCAGGCGCGATTGAGGTCCTGCCCGGCATGGTTGGTGCGCAGATGACCACGATAGGCACCGTCCGGGTTCATGTTCGGCACCAGATAGAACTCAGCCTGGCTCAGCAGCGCTTGGACCTCGGCGTCATGCGGGTCCTGCAGGCGCTCGATCAACCCCTCCATGAACCACTCGGCCATATGCTCCCCCGGATGCTGCTGGGCGATGATCCACAGTTTGCGCGGCGCGGCAGCCTGCCCGCCAATGCGCAGTAGCTGGATATCGCGACCTTCCAGGCTTCTACCGCTGGCCACCAGTTCAGCGCCGCGCTCCAGCGCGTGGGCGATCAGGCGTTCATGCCGCGCTCGCGGGTAAGGCTCGAAATAAGCGAACCGGACGCGCTCGTGCTCGGCTTGCAACTCGAAGTGCAGTTGCCCGTCCTCATAGCGGGTGGGCACGCGAAACCAGTCCTGCTGATCGTAGCTGGCCACGGCCTGGTAACCGTCCCAGGCGCGGTTGTAGGCCGACTGCCCGGCATTGGTCAGGCAGAAGCCATAACCCTGGCCAGGTTGCAGACCATCGACCTGAAAGTGAAACCACTGGAAATGGTGGCTGTTGAGGTCCGGCCGCATGGCCAGCAGTACGCGCTGCGGGTCGCTGGCGTCGACGACCTGAATGTTGCCACTGTCGAAATTCGCACTGATCTTCATGACTGCCTCGTAAGCGAAATCAGCGCTCAGGATTGCAGTTCATGACGCGAGTGTGAAGTCGCACCGCGACAGACTGATCAACGACAGCGAACTATGGTGTCCAGGGTCAGCCTAATAGCGACTTGCCCTGTTTCCCGCCTACGGAGTTTCTGCCATGCCCAGCCCGATCAACCTGCGTCACGCTACCACTGCCCTGCTCGCCCTTGCGTTGCTGGCGGGCTGCGCCGGGCGTGAACCTGACTCCAGCGCGCCGGAAAAACAGCCGCAGGTGGAACAGCCCATCACCCAGACCGAACAGGACCAACTGCGCCAGCAGGCCCAGCGTGGTGATCTGGAAAGCCAGTTCCAGCTCGGCAGCAGCTACTTCGTCGGCCAGCCGGAGAAGAACCTCAAGCAGGCCGAGTACTGGTGGAAGCAGGCCGCCGACAAGGGTCATGCCATGGCTGCAGTGAGCCTGGCCTACCTCTACACCGGCCGCGACGCCCCTGAGTTCGCCAACCAGCGCGACATGCTCAAGTACCTCAACCAGTCAGCCGCTGCGGGCAACCCGATGGCGCAACATGTACTGGGCAACCTCTACCGTCGCGGTGAAGGCGGCGTACCACGCGACCCTGACCAGGCCCAGCGCCTGTACCAGAGCGCCTGCCAGCAGCGCTACGAGCCTTCCTGCGCGGCGCTGGGCCAGCAGTGACGAAGGTTCAGACGTAACAGGCCACCTCGACGTTGTAGCCATCGGGGTCAAGCACGAAGGCGGCGTAGTAGCCATATTCTTCGCGCAGGCCGGGCCGGCCATTGTCTTCGCCACCGGCCTGCAGCGCCGCGGCATGAAAGGCCTGCACTGTCGCCTGGCTGTCGACACGCAGGCAAAAATGCGCCAGCGGCTCGCACTGGCCACGCCCGGGGACGGCACTGAGCAGGTAAAGCACGGCCTGCTCCTCGGCCTGCGGACCGAAGCCGGCGGCCAACCCCGCGCCATGCTCGCCGTCGTATTTCAGTTCGTAGCCCAAAGGCGCCAGGGCCGCCTGATACCAGGCGCGACTGCGGCGAAAGTTGGCCACGGTGATACAAAGATGGTCGATCATCGAAACCTCACCATAGGTTTTCAGGCTGCGCACAGCCCTTCGCGCAGTTGCTGGAAGCCCACATGGCCGAGGAAGCCGCCAGCGCCCTCAACCGTCATGCCCTGCTCGATCGCATGAGCGAAACGCGCCGCCGGATCGTTGGCGAGTCGCGCCAGGTGGCGGGCCAGATGCGGGTAGTCGTGTCGCAGATCGAACAACTGGTGGTAGTCGACCCAGCGGCCAACACCGCTCAGGTAGGCATCCGCCAGACTGCGTCGCTGCCCCAGCAGCCAGTCACGCTCGCTGAGCAACCGATCGAGATGACGACAGCCCGCCTTCACCTGTTCTGCGCCGAGGCTGCGCAACAGCTCGCGCTGCGGCTCGTCCAGCTCAGCCTTTTCATAAGCCAGCCACAGCGGGTTGAAGGCGGAGAAAAAGTCGCTCACCAGGTAGGACAGCATCTGGTTGAGTGCATCGAATTCGTCGCTGCCCTGGCGTGGGCCCAGCGGCGTCTCCACCGACCGCGCCGCCAGGTTCAGGAGAATGGCCAGGCTCTCGCTCAGGAACTCGCCGTTCTCCAGCAGCAGCGCAGGCGTCTGATAGAGCGGGTTGATCCGCTCGAAAAGCGGGTCCCAGGGGTGCTCGAGCATCTCGACCCGGCACAGGCGATAAGGTTGGCCGAGCCACTCGAGGGCTACGATCGAGCCGAACGAACAGCCTTGCGGAACGCCGTAGAACAGTATCGGTTGCATAAAAGTTGCTCCTTGTCTGCAGGTGGCCGACACGCCTTTAGCGTCGACCTACCTCCAGACTAAGAGCCAATTAGGCTATATTCCGCCCTAATAAAATCGCCTAGCGCTGTTTTTGTTGAGTGCACGCGCAGCAAGACAGTCAGGGGGTTGACCGGTGCGCACAGCGCCCCACTACGGAGCCTGCGATTCCCATGAACAGCCCCACCACCCGCGTGCTCGCCCTGCTGGAGCTGCTGCAAAGCCATGGCCAGCTCAGCGGCCGCGAACTGGCCGAGCGCCTCGAGGTGGACGGCCGCACGCTGCGCCGTTACATCCGCCACCTGGAAGACCTGGGGATTCCGGTGACCAGCGAGCGCGGCCGGCACGGTGGTTACCGCCTGGTGGCCGGTTTCAAGCTGCCGCCCTTGATGTTCACGGCTGAGGAGGCTCAGGCGGTGGCGCTGGGCCTGCTGGCGACGGCCAATCTGGGCCTGGCAGAAACCGCCGTGGCGGTGGCCAGTGCCCGCGCCAAGCTGGAGCGGGTAATGCCCAAGGGGCTGCAGCAGCGGGTGCGCGCCCTGAGCCAGAGCGCCATTCTGGATCTGCCGCGCAGCCGCGCCAATGGCGACCAGCAACTGCTGGCCGAACTCGCCGCCGCCGCCGAGGCGCGCCGTCAGGTGCGGGTGAGCTATTGCAGCGATCAGGGCCAATGCAGCGAGCGCGAGGTCGATCCCTACGGTTTGGTGTTCCGCCAGGGCTTCTGGTACATGAGCGGCTACTGCCACCTACGCCAGGCGGTGCGTTCCTTCCGTCTGGATCGGCTGCGCGAAGTACGCGCCCTGGAGAGCCACTTCGAGCGGCCGGAAGCCTTCGATGCCGCCGCCCACCTCAATACCAGCATCGCCACCCTGCCACGAGCCTACCCGGTGAGTATCCAGCTGCACACCGACCTCGCCGGTGCCATCGCCGAACTCGGGCACAACGCCGGTCTGCTGATGCCCGAAGGCAACAGCGTGCGCCTGACCACCAGCACCGACAGCCCGACCTGGTTCGCTCGCCTGCTGCTACGCCTGTCCTTCGACTTCACCATCGAACAGCCGGTCGAGTTGCGTGAGGCCGTACGCCAGCAAGCGCAACGCATGCTGGAACTGGCCGCGCGCTAAGGATGGTCTGGTACGCACCAGACCATCGCACAGCTCCTGCTCGTTAGGGCTGCAGGTCGAACAGCGCCTTGCCGCTTTCCATGTCGCTCGGCGCAGAGAAATGCTCGTGGAAGATCAGCCAGCGGCCACCCTGGCGGCGCAGGCACTGGGTCACGCGCATCCAGCAGGTCTGCAGCTCGCCCTTTTCATTGCTGCCGCCGCAATGCAGCAGGTAATGGGTCACGCCCAGATCGCCGCTGGCGGTGAAGGTCGGCTCGTGCGGTTCGAACATCCCCGGGCCACTGCACATCTCCATGCAGGCCTGCCAATGCGCCTGGTACGCCGGGCGCCCCTGGAAACGCAACGGGCCGATGGCATCGTAGGACACCACGTCCTCGACGTAGTGACTCATGATGCGCGCCACGTCCTTGCTGCGGCAGGCTTCGGTCCAGTCGTTCAGGGCATCTTGCAGTTCGTGCTGACTCATGTCGTTTCTCCTTCGCTGAGGTTCAGGCCTTGTGGCCGCAGCAGTCGTGGGTGGACGCAGCCTGTTCGTACTCGTCGTGCAGGCGCGTCCAGTTGAGCCCCTTGCCGTCCAGGTCGGGCATGCCGTCCCAGCCCTCGCCGCGGCCAAAAGGCGTGAAGTCGAGGAAATGGAAGCTGCTCATCAGCATCTCCAGCCCTCGGCCGTAACAGGAATAGGTGTGGTAGATCCGCCCGCCGTCACGCAGGAACACGCTGACACCGGGCTGCTCGCCCTGGACGTGATAGGTCAGGCCCAGGCGCTCGAGCTCGTCCTTGTCGCGGTAGTTGTATTCGACCGGCGCGACCTGCTCGTCGGTGGTAGCGTGGTAGTCGTAGTTGAAGCGGCTGCCGTAGGAGCTGTACCAGGGCAGAGTCCAGCCCATGCGCCGCTTGAAGGCTTCGAGATCGGCCAAGGGCGCGCGCGAGACCAGCACCAGATTGGTGTCGCGGGCATGCAGGTGGGCCTGGTGGCCGATGTTGTCCACCAGGCAGGAACAGCCGTCGCAGCCCTCGCCGCGATCCATGTGGTACATGAAGTGGTAGACGATCAGCTGGCGGCGCCCGTGGAACAGCGCTTCCAGACCGACCTCGCCCTGCGGGCCGTCGAAGCGGTAATCCTCTTCCACCAGCACCATGGGCAGGGCACGGCGGGCGCGGTTGATTGCGTCGCGCTGACGGGTCAGCGCCTTTTCCTGTTCGAGCAGCGCCTTGCGTGCTGCCAGCCACTGCTCACGCGTGGCGACTTCGGGGATATAGCGGCGATCCATGGCGGTTCTCCCGGTTGATCGAGCCTTGCCGGCTCAGTGCTGGCCGGCCTGCAGCTGCGCCGGCTGGATATCCAGCTCGCGCACCGGGCGCACCTCCACGCAGCCGACACGGGCGGCGGGAATGTGTCCGGCGAGCTGGATCGCCTCGTTGAGGTCGCGCGCCTCCACCAGATAGAAGCCGGCCAGTTGCTCCTTGGTTTCGGCGAAGGGGCCGTCGGTGATCGCCAGCTTGCCGCCGCGCATGCGTACGGTGGTGGCGGTCTGCACCGACTGCAGCGCCTCGGCGGCGAGCATGCGCCCGCTCTCCTGTACTGCATTGGCGTAGGCGAAGCACTCGCTGTCATGCGGGCTGTCGGGGGAGCTGTGCAGCTCCTGTTCGTTGGCGTAGACGAGGCAGAGGTATTTCATGGCGCGCTCCAGTTCCTTGGTGGGTGGGTACTGGATAGTCGAATGCGCCGGGAACGTTTCGACAATGGTCGGAAAAAGATCGCAGAAGCCGATAAACGGTAGGGTGCGCCATGCGCACCAGCCTCTCCGTAGTCCTTGCGCACTGGCGATTCACAGTCTGCCGGCGACCTCAGTGCGCGCAGCGCACCCTACTCGGGGACTTCGACGCTGACGTGAATGGCGTCGTGGCGCCAGAATTCCAGGTCGCAGTCGATGATGCGCCCGTGCTGGTCGCGGTTGACCCGGGTGATGCGCAGCGCCGGGCTGCCCGGCGCCACCTTGAGGCTGGCAGCAGCTTCGGCGTGCAGCGCGGTGGGCACCATGTCGAAGCGCACGCGACCGTAGTGAATGCCGTACTCGCTGGCGTAGAGGTCGGTCAGCGAGCGAGTCAGGTCGAAGTCGAGGATGCCGGGGAAATAGGCCGGGTTGAGATAGTGCTCGACGTACAGCACCAGGCGCCCGTCGATGCGGCGCGCACGGCATACCTGATAGACGCTCGACAGCGCCGGCAACTCCAGCACCTGGCAGATTTCCGCGCTGGCCGGCATCAGCCTGGCGCTCAGGACTTCGGTAGCCGGTACCCGCCCCTGCTCGGCTACCATGGCGTGGAAGTGAGTGCGGACCAGAGGGTTGTAGGCCACCCGCGTCGGTGAAACGAACCAGCCACGACGCTCCTCGCGATAGACCAGTCCCTGCGCCTCCAACTGGCCGAGCGCCTCGCGCAGGGTGATGCGCGTGGTATCGAACAATTCACTGAGCCTGCGCTCGGCCGGCAACTTGCTGCCGGAGGGCAACAGGCCCCGGTCTATCTGCTCCTGCAAGGCGCGGCAGATGATGGTGACGGCCCGTGGCGCTTCTTCGCGCATCAAAATTTCCCCTTTTGGACTAGTCCAGCCCCATGACAGGGCAAAAGTCACTCGCTCAGACGGGTTACAAGACTAGGCAGTCTAGATGACTGATAGATGACAACCATGCTGCAAGCACGCCGCATGCCACCGCCATGCTTACTCACAGCCCAGCAAATCAGCCACTTATCCATGGTCTACGCTTGTGAAGCGCACCGGCCCGCTGCACCTAGACATCTGCCAGCCGTGGCCGGACATAAAACTGTCATCGAAGGCGCTTAGATTGGCTCGGGTATTGCTGATCTAGACCAACACTCTCACTGCAAAGGAGTTTCCAATGAAACAACTGCTGCTGGCTTCACTGATGGGTTCGGCCATCGCCCTGGCGACCTCCGCCATGGCCGAAGGCACCGACTTGCAGGCACTGGAACAGGCTGCACGCGCCGAGGGCGCGGTGAATAGCGTGGGTATGCCCGACAGCTGGGCCAACTGGAAAGACACCTGGGCGGATCTGGCGCGCCTCTACGGTCTCAAGCATCAGGACACCGACATGAGCTCGGCGCAGGAAATCGCCAAGTTCGCCGCCGAAAAGGAAAACGCCACCGCCGATATCGGTGACGTCGGCGCCGCCTTCGGCCCCATCGCCGTACAACAAGGTGTGACGCAGCCGTACAAACCGAGCACCTGGGCGCAGATTCCGGATTGGGCCAAGGACCAGGACGGTCACTGGATGCTGGCCTACACCGGCTCCATCGCCTTCATCGTCAACAAGCAACTGGTCAAGGACATTCCGCGCTCCTGGGCCGACCTCAAGACCGGCACCTACAAGGTCTCTGCCGGTGACGTGAGCACCGCTGCGCAAGCCGTGAACGGCGTACTGGCCGCTGCCATCGCCATGGGCGGCAACGAGAGCAACGTGCAACCGGCGCTGGATTTCTATGGCGAACTGGCCAAGCAGCGTCGCCTGTCGCTGGCCAACCCGACCATCCAGACCCTGGAGAAGGGTGAAGTGGAAGTCGGCATCGTCTGGGACTTCAACGGCCTGAGCTACCGCGACCAGATCGACCCCGAGCGCTTCGAGGTGCTGATCCCGTCCGACGGTTCGGTGATCTCCGGCTACAGCACCATCATCAACAAGTGGGCGAAGAACCCCAACGCCGCCAAGCTGACCCGCGAATACATCCTCAGCGATGCCGGGCAGATCAACCTGGCCAAGGGCAACGCCCGCCCGATCCGCGCCGAGCACATCGAACTGCCGGCCGAGGTGCAGGCCAAGCTGCTGCCGCAAGAGCAGTACGCCAAGGTCCAGCCGATCAAGGATGCCGCTGCCTGGGAGGCCACCTCCAAGGCCCTGCCGCGCCTGTGGCAGGAGCACGTGATTCTGCACATGAACTGAGGCAACCCGAACCGTAGGGCGGACTCAGGAGCGAAGCGAACAGTCCGCCATTGTTCAATCCCAAGGCGTACTGCTTCGCGAGTACGCCCTACGGCAGCCCCCTCCGGAAGCCGGTGATACGTCGTCGAACGAGAGAAACCCATGAAGCACAACGTCATCCTGGTGGTACTGGATGGCCTGAGCTATCAGGTGGCCCAGCATGCGCTGGGCCACCTGTTGGCTTACTGCCAGGCCGGGCGCGCCGCGCTGTACAAGTTGGACTGCGCACTGCCAGCACTGTCCCGCCCGCTCTACGAATGCATCCTCACCGGCGTAGCGCCCATCGACAGCGGCATCGTCAATAACGATGTGGTGCGCCTGTCGAATCAGCGCAGCGTCTTCCACTACGCCCGTGACGCCGGCCTGAGCACCGCCGCCGCGGCCTATCACTGGGTCAGCGAGCTGTATAACCGCGCGCCCTTCCAGGCGGCCCGCGACCGCCACACCAGCGATGAAGCCCTGCCGATTCAGCACGGTCACTTCTATTACGCCGACCATTACCCGGATTCGCACCTGTTCGCCGATGCCGACAGCCTGCGCCAGCGCCATCAACCGAACCTGCTGCTGGTACACCCGATGAACATCGACGACGCCGGCCACAAGCACGGCCTCGACAGCTCGCAGTACCGCAACGCCGCGCGCATGGCCGACGTGCTGCTGGCCGAATACATCCAGACCTGGCTCGACGCCGGTTACCAGATCCTGGTGACCGCCGACCACGGCATGAACAACGACCGCAGCCATAACGGCGTGCTACCGGAAGAGCGCGAAGTGCCGCTGATCGTTCTCGGCAGCGCGTTCAGCCTCGACCCGGCGGCCCGCCCGCAACAGACCGAACTGTGCGGCACCATCTGCCAGCTGCTCGGCGCGGCCCACGACAAACCCTGGTGCAGGGAGCTGCTTGCATGAAGTCGTCCATTTCCAGCAAGGGCTGGGCACTGCTGTGCCTGGTGCCCTTCGCCCTGTTCTTCTTCGCCTTCCAGATCGCACCGTTGGCCTGGGTGGCGAGCAACAGCCTGAACACCGCCGAAGGCTGGGGCCTGGGCAACTTCCAGCAGGCCTTCTCCTCGGCCTTCTACCGCCAGGCCATGCGCCACAGCCTTGAGGTCGCCTTCTGGTCAAGCCTGTTCGGCATCGTCATCGCCATCATCGGCAGCTATTCGCTGCGCCAGGTCAGCAGCCGCCTGCGCGACTTCGTCATGGCCTTCTCCAACATGACCAGCAACTTCTCCGGGGTGCCGCTGGCCTTCGCCTTCATCATCCTGCTTGGCTTCAACGGCGCGCTGACTATCCTGCTCAAGCAGATGGGGGTGATCGAGGACTTCAACCTCTACTCCAAGACCGGCCTGATCGTCCTTTACACCTACTTCCAGATTCCCCTCGGCGTATTGTTGCTCTATCCGGCCTTCGACGCCCTGCGCGAGGACTGGCGCGAGTCGGCCGAACTGCTCGGCGCCAGCACCTGGCAGTTCTGGCGGCATATCGGCCTGCCGGTGCTGACCCCGGCGCTGCTCGGTACCTTCGTCATCCTCCTGGCCAATGCCCTGGGCGCCTACGCCACGGTGTATGCGCTGACCACTGGCAACTTCAACATCCTGCCGATCCGTATCGCGGCGATGGTTTCCGGCGACATCTTCCTCGACCCGAACATGGCCAGCGCGCTGGCGATGGTGCTGGTCGGCCTGATGACCCTGATCACCATCGTCCACCAATGGCTGCTGCGCCGGAGCTACCATGTCACCCGCTGAAAAACGCTCGCCGCTGTTCCACCAACTGGTGGTCTACCTGCTGTTTCTGATCCTGCTGCTGCCGCTGCTCGGCACCCTGGTGTACTCGCTGTCCACCAGTTGGTCGGCGACCATCCTGCCCAGCGGTTTCACCTTCAAGTGGTACGTGGCGCTGTGGAGCGATGCACGCTTTCTCGCCGCCTTCGGCCGCTCGCTGCTGGTCTGCTTCGGCGCCCTGGCGCTAGCCCTGCTGCTGATCCTGCCGCTGCTGTTCGTGGTCAACTACCACTTCCCCAAGCTCGACGGCGTGATGAACGTGCTGATCCTGCTGCCGTTCGCCATTCCGCCGGTGGTGTCCTCGGTCGGCCTGATGCAGCTGTTCGCGGCAGGTCCCTTGCCGATCCTCGGCACGCCATGGATCCTGATCGGCTGCTACTTCACCATCGCCCTGCCCTTCATGTACCGAGCGATCACCAACAACCTGCAGGCGATCAACCTGCGCGACCTGATGGACGCCGCCCACCTGCTCGGCGCCAGCACCTGGCGCGCGGCCTTCATGGTGGTGCTGCCGAATCTGCGCAAGGGTTTGATGGTTTCGGTGTTCCTGTCCTTCAGCTTCCTGTTCGGCGAATTCGTTTTCGCCAACCTGCTGGTGGGCAGCCGCTACGAGACGCTGCAGGTGTACCTGTACAACATGCGCAACGACAGCGGCCACTTCACCAGCGCCCTGGTGATCTCCTATTTCATGTTCGTGCTGCTGATGACCTGGGCGGCCAACCGTCTGAACAAGGACAAATCATGAGTTACCTGAATATCCGCGGTCTGCATAAAAGCTACGGCGCAACGCCCATCTTCACCGACATCAATATCGAGATCGGCCAGGGCCAGTTCATCACCCTGCTCGGCCCTTCCGGCTGCGGCAAGTCCACCCTGCTGCGCTGCATCGCTGGCCTGACGGCGGTCGACGGCGGACAGATCCTGCTGGGCGGCGAGGACCTGGTACCCGTGGCGCCGCAAAAGCGCGGCATCGGCATGGTGTTCCAGAGCTATGCGCTGTTCCCCAACATGACCGTGCAACAGAACGTCGCCTTCGGCCTGCGCATGCAGAAAGTCCCAGCCGCCGAGGCCAGCAAGCGCGTCGCCGAGGTGCTGGAACTGGTGGAGCTCAACGACTACGCCAATCGTTACCCGCAGCAACTCTCCGGCGGCCAGTGCCAGCGCGTGGCCCTGGCCCGTTCGCTGGTCACTCGTCCGCGCCTGCTGCTGCTCGATGAGCCGTTGTCGGCACTGGATGCGCGTATCCGCAAACACCTGCGCGAACAGATCCGCGCCATCCAGCGCGAGCTGGGCCTGACCACCATCTTCGTTACCCACGATCAGGAAGAGGCGCTGGTCTTGTCCGACCGCATCGTGCTGATGAACGGCGGCCAGATCGTCCAGAGCGGCGACGCGGAAACCCTCTACACCGCGCCGGCCGATGCCTTCGCAGCCGGATTCATCGGCAACTACAACCTGCTCGACGCCGAGGCTGCCAGCCGCCTGCTCGGCCAACAGATCGGCAGCCGCGTGGCGATTCGCCCGGAGGCCATTCACTTCGCCGACGGCGGCATCGAGGCGCAGATTCGCAGCCACAGCCTGCTCGGCAACGTGATCCGCTACCGCGTCGAAGCGCGCGGCGTGGAATTGCTGGTGGATGTGCTCAACCGCTCCGCCGCCGACCTGCACCGCGACGGCCAGAGCGTCAGCCTGGCCATTGGCGCCGATGCGATTCGGGAGGTGGCGTGATGGCTCTGGCGATTTTCGACCTTGACGAGACGCTGATCCACGGCGACTGCGCCAGCTTGTGGACGCAGGAAATGGTGAAGATCGGCTGGGCCGACGGTGAATCCTTCATCGCCCACGAGCAGGAGCTGATGCGCCAATACGCCGCCGGCACCCTGGCCATGGAGGACTACATGGCCTTCACCCTGTCGCCGCTGGTCGGCCGCACGCCCGAGGAGGTCGCCCATGTGGTCGAGCCTTTCGTCGAGGACGTGATCGAACCGATCTTCTACAGCGACGCCAGCCGCACCCTGGCCACGCACCGCGCCGCTGGCGATCGCCTGCTGGTGATCTCCGCCTCGGCGCATTTTCTGGTCAGCGCCATCGCCGAGCGCTTCGGTATCGACGAGGTATTGGCCATCGACCTGGAGCTGCAGCACGGCTTCTACAGCGGACGTACCCAGGGCGTGCTGACCTACCGTGAGGGCAAGGTGATTCGCCTGGAGAGCTGGTTGATCGAACAGGACGAAAGCCTGGTTGGCGCCAGCTTCTATTCCGACTCGCGCAACGACCTGCCGCTGCTGCAACTGGTGGACAAGCCGTTCACCGTCAACCCCGACCCGACCCTACGCGCCCACGCCGAACAGGCCGGCTGGCCGATTCTCAGCTGGCGCTGATCCTGTCGTAGCATGTCGCGGGGCCGCCCAGGCCGTGCGCACCGGCGTCCTCTGACGCGTGTGGTCAACCATCGGGGCAGCTGTTTCAAGGTGCGCATCGCGCAACCTGCCCAGCCCCGCGACACCCTACTGGCTCATGATCCCTTCGCAGGCCTCGATCAGCGCCGCCGCCAGCTCCCGAGCGTAACCGGGCAACTGGTTGCGTGCGTGCAGGGCCACTTCCACCGGCGCCACCGGGGCAAAACCTTCGGCCTCGCCCAGTTCGCGGTGTGCGGCAGTGATCAACCGGCGCGGCAACAGGGTCAGACCCAGCCCGCCTTCGGCAGCGGCGCTGACGCCGGGCAGACTGCTGCTGACATAGGCGATGCGCCAGGGCTTGCCCATGGCATCCAGCGCGTGAGTCATCTCCAGACGGTACAGGCCGTTGGGCGGGAACACCGCCAGCGGCACCGGGTTGCGCGCCAGCACAGGGCGCGCTCGGCTGTCGAGCCAGGCCAGCGGTTCGGCCCAACTGGCCAGGCCCTTGGCGCTACCGGCACGCTGCTTGATCAGCGCCAGGTCCAGCTCACCCGCATTGAACGCGCGCCACACGTCATGACTGAGGCCGCTGGTGATCTCCAGGCGAATACCCGGATGGGCATCGGCGAAATCGGCCAGATAAGGCGTCAGGCTGTTGGCGGCGAAATCGTCCGGCACGCCGAGCCGCACCTCGCCTTCCACCGCACTTTGCCCCAGCGCCAGCATGGCTTCGTCCATCAGCGCAACGATGCGGTTGGCGTAACCCAGCAGGCGCTCGCCCTCGGTGGTGGTCACCACATAACGGCCGCTACGGTCGAGCAGCTCGGCGCCGAGCTGCTCCTCCAGGCGCCGCACCTGCTGGCTGACGGTGGACTGGGTCAGGTGCAGGCTGGCAGCCGCGCGGGTGAAACCGCCGGTCTGCACCACGGCGAGAAAACTGCGTAACAGCACCGGATCGAGCATGTCGCCACCCATCATGAAAGCCACTGACAGGCATTCTACTATTTAATTTCCGAATCCAGCCGCGAATTCCTATAGTGCATGGGAGCCAAGTTTCCGCTCGGGGATCGAACCCCGCGCCATTCACCCGCCGAGGCAATCTCTCGATGAGCAAATCGCCCTACTACTATGCACCGCATGGCGGTCACCCAGGTCAGGATCAACTGCTGACCGACCGCGCCATGTTCACCGAAGCCTACGCCGTGATCCCCAAAGGCGTGATGCGTGACATCGTCACCAGCCACCTGCCGTTCTGGGACAACATGCGCATGTGGGTCATCGCCCGCCCGCTGACCGGCTTCGCCGAAACCTTCTCGCAGTACATCGTCGAAGTCGGCCCGAACGGCGGCAGCAACAAGCCAGAGCTGGATGCCACTGCCGAAGGCGTGATCTTCGTCGTCGAAGGCGAATTCAGCCTGACCCTCAATGGCACCCAGCACGCCATGCGTCCGGGCAGCTACGCCTTCATCCCACCGCAGAGCGATTGGTCGCTGCGCAACAACAGCAGCCAGGCCGTGCGCTTCCACTGGCTGCGCAAGGCCTATCAAGCGGTCGAAGGCGTGCCTTACCCGGAAGCCTTCGTCACCAACGAGCAGGACATCGAGCCGATCGTCATGCCCGGCACCGAAGGCCGCTGGAGCACCACGCGCTTCGTCGAGATCAGCGACATGCGTCATGACATGCACGTCAACATCGTCAATTTCGAGCCGGGTGGCGTGATCCCCTTCGCCGAAACCCACGTCATGGAACACGGCCTGTACGTGCTGGAAGGCAAGGCGGTGTATCGCCTGAACCAGGACTGGGTCGAGGTGGAAGCCGGCGACTTCATGTGGCTGCGCGCCTTCTGCCCGCAGGCCTGCTACGCCGGCGGCCCGGGCCGCTTCCGCTACCTGTTGTACAAGGACGTGAACCGTCAGATGCCGCTGACCCTGGGCGGCCTGAAGCGCTGAGTCCTATCGCACTGTAGGAGCGGCTTCAGCCGCGAAGCCGTCGCCGCTACGACTGCATGGAAGCAGGATGCCCGAGCCGAAAGCGCCTCCCACAGATACACCAACGAAAAGGCCACCCGAAGGTGGCCTTTGTCGCTCTAGCGCACTGATCAGCTGTGACGGATCAGGTGGTCGAAGGCGGACAGCGATGCCTTCGACCCCTCGCCCATGGCGATGACGATCTGCTTGTAAGGTACGGTGGTCACGTCACCGGCGGCGAACACGCCGGGGATATTGGTCGCGCCCTTGGCATCGACGATGATCTCGCCGAAGCGGTTGAGCTCCACGGTGCCCTTGAGCCAGTCGCTGTTGGGCAGCAGACCGATCTGCACGAAGATGCCTTCCAGCTCGACGGTATGCAGCTCCTCGGTGGTGCGGTCCTTGTACACCAGGCCGGTGACTTTCTGGCCGTCACCCTTGACCTCGGTGGTCTGCGCGCTCTTGATCACGGTCACGTTGGGCAGGCTGCCCAGCTTCTTCTGCAGTACGGCGTCGGCACGCAGGGTGTCGGCGAACTCCAGCAGGGTCACGTGAGCGACGATGCCAGCCAGGTCAATGGCCGCCTCGACGCCGGAGTTACCGCCGCCGATCACCGCCACACGCTTGCCCTTGAACAGCGGGCCGTCGCAGTGCGGGCAGAAGCACACGCCCTTGGCCTTGTATTCCTGCTCGCCGGGCACACCCATCTCGCGCCAGCGTGCGCCGGTGGAGAGGATCACGGTCTTGGCCTTGAGCGACGCGCCGTTCTCGAACTTCACTTCGTGCAGGCCGCCTTCGCTGCTGGCCGGTACCAGAGCCGAAGCACGCTGCAGGTTCATGACGTCGACTTCGTATTCCTTGACATGTTCTTCCAGCGCGCGCACCAGTTTCGGGCCTTCGGTTTCCTTGACGGAGATGAAGTTCTCGATGGCCATGGTATCGAGCACCTGACCACCGAAGCGCTCGGCGGCAATCGCGGTACGGATGCCTTTACGCGCGGCGTAGATGGCAGCCGAAGCACCGGCCGGGCCACCGCCGACTACCAGTACGTCGAAGGCGTCCTTGGCGCTCATCTTCTCAGCGTCGCGGTTGGCGGCGCCGGTATCGATCTTGGCAAGGATTTCCTTCACTTCCATGCGACCGGAAGCGAACACCTCGCCGTTCAGGTAGATGCTCGGCACAGCCATGATCTGGCGACGCTCGACTTCTTCCTGGAACAGCGCACCGTCGATGGAGACGTTGCGGATATTGGGGTTGAGCACAGCCATCAGGTTCAGCGCCTGGACCACGTCCGGGCAGTTCTGGCAGGACAGCGAGAAATAGGTCTCGAACTCGAACTTGCCTTCGATGCTCTTGATCTGCGCGATGGTATCGGCATCCAGCTTCGATGGATGACCGCCCACTTGCAGCAGCGCCAGCACCAGCGAGGTGAACTCGTGGCCCATGGGGATACCGGCGAAGGCAACGCCGGTGTCTTCGCCCGGACGATTCAGGGCGAAGGACGGACGGCGGGCATCGCTGCCGTCAGTCTTCAGAGTGATCTTGTCGGTCAGGCCGACGATGTCCTGGAGCAGGCCCAGCAGCTCCTGAGATTTCGCGCCGTCATCGAGGGACGCGACGATCTCGAACGGCAGGGTGACCTTCTCCAGGTAGGCCTTCAACTGGGCTTTAAGATTGGCGTCCAACATGGCGGAAATTCCTCAAATACGAAAATTCGGGCAATAAAATGCCCGGACGGATCGCGCCCGGGCATCGGGCACCACAAGGGCCGGTTAATGGCCCAAACAGCGCAGGTAGCAATTGCAAAACGGATTTCAGAGCGTCGCGAGCGACGGCTAGGCAAACCTGGTTAGCAGGCGTTGCCTAGCCAAACACGGTAGCTCTGAAACCGTTTTTAGATCTTGCCAACCAGGTCCAGCGAAGGAGCCAGAGTGGCTTCGCCTTCTTTCCACTTGGCCGGGCAAACCTGACCCGGGTTAGCGGCGGTGTACTGAGCAGCCTTCAGCTTGCGCAGAGTCTCGGAAACGTCGCGAGCGATTTCGTTGGAGTGGATCTCAACGGTCTTGATCACGCCTTCCGGGTTGATCACGAAGGTGCCACGCAGAGCCAGACCTTCTTCAGCGATGTGTACGCCGAAAGCGTTGGTCAGCTGGTGAGTCGGGTCGCCGATCAGCGGGAACTGAGCCTTGCCAACGGCCGGCGAAGTTTCGTGCCATACCTTGTGCGAGAAGTGGGTGTCGGTGGTCACGATGTAGACCTCGGCACCGGCCTTCTGGAACTCGGCGTAGTTGTTGGCAGCGTCTTCGATTTCGGTCGGGCAGTTGAAGGTGAAGGCAGCCGGCATGAAGATCAGCACGGACCACTTGCCCTTCAGGGACTGCTCAGTGACTTCGATGAATTCGCCAGCGTGGAAAGCGTTGACCTTGAACGGTTGTACCTGAGTGTTGATGAGGGACATCTCTGACTCCTTCTGAGGTTTCTGTGAGGGTTTGAAATCTACAGGACGTATCTTAGCGACCTAACGAAAAAAAGCTTATTGATTACGGCCATGATATTGATTGAATGAGCCAATCGTTGGCCAAGCCCGCGCCAGGCGCGGGCTAGAGCTCTTGCTCAGACAAGATCGGGATCGATAAGCAGCGCGATTTTACCTGCAACCTGATTACCGGCGAGTGTCTCGAATGCCACTTCACTGTCTTTGAGGGCAAAACTGCGCTCGAGTTGCGGCTTTAACCGCCCCTCGGCAAACAGCGGCCAGACCTGCTGCTGCAGATCGTGCAAAAGGTCGGCCTTGAACGAGTCGTCGCGATTGCGCAGGGTCGAGCCGATCAGTTGAACGCGCTTGCCCAGCACCTGAGCCAGGTCCAGGGTGGCCTCACGTCCGCCCATCAAACCAATATTGATCCAACGACCATCACGGGCCAGCAATTCCAGGTTCAGCGCCGCGTACTGCCCGCCAACCGGATCGAGGATCACATCGAACGGTCCGAAATCACGCAGCGCTTGCAGGTCTTCGCCGCGCAGGGCACCGCTCTGGGCACCGAGCGCTTCGCAGTAGGCCAACCGCTCTGGTGAGCCGACGCTGACCCAGCAAGGGCTGCCGAATGCCTTGCACAGCTGGATGGCGGCCGAGCCGACACCGCTGGCGCCGGCATGCAGCAGGACTTTCTCACCGGGACGCAGGGCCCCGAGCTGGAACAGATTGAGCCAGGCGGTGGCATATACCTCGGGCACCACAGCGGCCTCGACCAGGCTCAAGCCTTCTGGCACCGGCATGGCGTGGCGAGCATCGAGCACCACCTCTTCGGCCATGCCACCGCCCGCGAGCAGACAGCAGACGCGATCCCCCACCTGCCAGGCGCTGCCGGCGCCGACTTCGACAACTACCCCGGCGCACTCCAAGCCCAGCGCCTGGCTCGCACCGGGTGGCGGCGGATAAAGCCCGGCGCGCTGCAACAGGTCAGCCCGGTTGAGCCCAGCGGCAGCCACCTTGACCCGAATCTGCCCCGCGTCACAGGTCTGCGCCGGTTGTTCCAGCCACTCTGCACGCCCTTCGACGCCTTGCAATGCCTTCATGCTGCCTCCATAGTGCAAGTGTACCGAGCCCAGCGCAGACCGCCGGGCTTTCGCCTAGCGCCAACGGAACCTGGCGCCCTCAAATACGGCCTAATATGCGTTATCAACTGCCACTACGTCGAATCAGCATGAAGCGATCTCTTGCAAGCACCGCCCTCGCCCTCGTACTCGGCTTCAGTGCCCTGCCGCTGGCGGCCAAGACCACCACAGCGACCAGTTGGGACTATCTGCAGCCGGATCGCGAGCAGGTGATCGCCAGCCTCAACGTAGTGGAGCTGCTGCGCCGCCATCACTACAACAAGCCGCCGCTGAACGACGAACGCTCGATTCAGATCTACGACAACTACCTGAAGTTGCTCGATCCATCTCGCAGCTATTTCACTGCCGCTGACATCGCCGAATTCAATCAGTGGCGCAGCAGATTCGATGATCTGTTGAAAAGTGGCGACCTCGAGCCGGGTTTCACCATCTATCGCCGCCACCTGACCCGCATGGAAGAGCGCCTGAACTACGCGCTGGCGGAACTGGGCAAGGGCGTCGACAAGATCGACTTCACCGTCGACGAGCAGTTGCAGGTCGATCGCGAGAAAGCGCCCTGGGCCAAAGACCGCGCTGAACTCGATGAACTGTGGCGCAAGCGTGTCAAAGACGAAGTGCTGCGCCTGAAGATCGCCGGCAAGGAAACCAAGGACATCCAGGAGCTGCTGACCAAGCGCTACAAGAACCAGCTGGCGCGCCTCAAGCAGACCCGTGGCGAGGACGTGTTCCAGGCCTACATCAATGCCTTCGCCACCACCTACGACCCGCACACCACCTATCTGTCGCCGGATAACGCGGAAAACTTCGACATCAACATGAGCCTGTCGCTCGAAGGCATCGGCGCCGTCCTGCAAAGCGACAACGAGCACGTCAAGGTGGTGCGCCTGGTGCCTGCCGGCCCGGCCGAAAAGAGCAAGCAGATCGCACCGGCGGACAAGATCGTCGGCGTCGCCCAGGGCAATGATGAAATGGTCGACGTGATCGGCTGGCGCCTGGATGAAGTGGTCAAGCTGATTCGCGGTCCGAAAGGTTCCACCGTACGCCTGGAAGTGATCCCGGCCAGCAATCCGCCCAGCGACCAGACCAGCAAGGTGGTCACCATCACCCGCGAAGCGGTCAAGCTGGAAGAGCAAGCTGCCAAGAAGAAGGTCCTGGACCTCAAGCACGATGGTCGTGACTACAAGCTCGGCGTCATCGAGCTACCGGCCTTCTACCTCGATTTCAAGGCCTTCCGCGCTGGCGACCCGAACTACAAGAGCACCACCCGTGACGTCAAACGCCTGCTCGACGAGCTGCAGGCCGAGAAGGTCGACGGCGTGGTCATCGACCTGCGCAACAACGGCGGTGGCTCGCTGCAGGAAGCCACCGAACTGACCAGCCTGTTCATCGAACAGGGCCCCACCGTGCTGGTACGCAACGCCGACGGCCGTGTCGACGTGCTCGCCGACGAGAACAAGGGCGTCTACTACACCGGCCCGCTGGCCGTGCTGGTCAACCGCCTGTCCGCCTCGGCCTCGGAGATCTTCGCCGGCGCCATGCAGGACTATCACCGCGCGCTGATTCTCGGCGGCCAGACCTTCGGCAAGGGCACGGTGCAAACCATTCAGCCGCTCAACCATGGCGAACTGAAACTGACCCTGGCCAAGTTCTATCGTGTTTCCGGCCAGAGCACTCAGCACCAGGGCGTGATTCCCGACATCACCTACCCGGACGTGATGGACACCAAGGACATCGGCGAAAGCGCGCTGCCTGCGGCCCTGCCCTGGGACAGCATTCGCCCGGCGATCACTCCAGAACTGGACCCGATCAAGCCTTTCCTGACCGAGCTCAAGACCCGTCACGACCTGCGTACGGCCAAGGACCCGGACTTCGTCTTCACTCGCGACCGTCTGACCCTGGCCAAGAAGCTGATGGCAGAAACCACCGTCAGCCTCAACGAGCAGACCCGTCGAGCGCGCCAGGCCGAAGTCGAAGCCAAGCAACTGGCACTGGAGAACAACCGCCGCCAGGCCAAGGGCGAAGAGCCGCTCAAGGAGCTGGAGAAAGAAGACGAGGACGCACTGCCAGTCGCCGATGAAAAGAGTACGCCGGAAGACGACGCCTACCTGGCAGAGAGCGGACGCATCCTGCTCGACTACCTGGGCCTGAACCCCTCGCTGGCGCTGCACTGAGACGACTCATCGAGCGTCATCAAATCGTCATCGAACTGTCGTGAAATAAAGGGCCGGCCATAAGCCGGCCCTTTCGTTTCCGGCAGATCGAGAACACCATGACCGTCACCGAGCAGTTGAGCGCGCTGGGCAACATCCTCGCTCACGGCGACCTCAGTAGCCTGTTCCAACCTATCGTCTCGCTGTCCGAACAGCGCATTCTCGGCTATGAGGCCCTGACCCGTGGCCCCTCCAACAGCCCACTGCATTCGCCACTGACGTTGTTCGCCGTCGCTCGTCATGCAGGGCGCCTGAGCGAGCTGGAAATGGCTTGCCGCAAGAGCGCCTGCAGAGGCTTCAGCGCCCAGGGCCTGGACGGCAAGCTGTTTCTCAACGTCTCGCCGGAGTCGCTGCTCGACCCCAGCCATCAACCAGGGCGTACCCTGAAATTGCTGCAGGCTTTCGGTATTCCACCGAGCCAGGTGGTGATCGAACTCACCGAGCAGTCTCCCACCGAAGACTTCGCCCTGCTCGACAACGCCCTGCACCACTACCGCGCCATGGGTTTTTCCATCGCCCTGGATGACCTCGGCGCCGGCTACTCCAGCTTGCGCCTGTGGTCGGAGCTGCGCCCGGACTACGTGAAGATCGACCGCCACTTCATCGATGGCATTCATCAAGATGCAGTGAAGCGTGAGTTCGTCGGTTCGATCCTGAAGATGGCCGAGGCCTCGCGCGCTCAAGTGATCGCCGAGGGTATCGAACTGCCCGAAGAGCTGGCCGTACTGGCAGAGATGGGTGTCGACCTGGTGCAGGGCTACCTGCTCAGCAGGCCGCAGGAAAAGCCGCCACGCGATGCCCGGCAGCTGCTGCCCCAGGTCCTGAGCAATCAGGTCAGCCTCAGTGAGGACAGCCATGACCTCAGCGCCCTGCTCAACGACCAGCCGGCGGTCGATCAGCACACGGCCATCGCTGAAGTGCTGGACGTATTTCGCGCCCAGGCCAACCTGAACTCCCTGGCCGTACTGGACACGCAGCGCCAACCGGTCGGGATCGTCCACCGTCACTCGCTGTCCGAAGCGCTGCTCAAGCCCTTCGCCACCGATCTGTTCGCGCGCAAACCTATAAGTCGCCTGATGAGCCAGGACTTTCTCGCCGTGGAACTGACGCAGTCCCTGCAGAAGGTCAGCCGCCTGCTCACCAGCCGCGCGCGCCAGCGTATCGAGGAAGACTTCATCATCATCCAGAACGGTCGCTACCTGGGCCTGGGCCGGGTCATCGACGTGCTCAAGCTGATCACCGAACAGAAGCTGCAGCAGGCCCGACACGCCAATCCGCTTACGCTGTTGCCGGGTAACGTACCTATCCAGCAATGCCTTGGCCGCCTGCTGCAGCAGCAACGCGAAGCTGCGGTGTGCTACGTGGATCTCGACAGCTTCAAACCCTTCAACGACCTCTATGGCTATGCCAAGGGCGACGAGGTGCTGCTGTGCCTGGCGCAATGCCTGAATGACCGGGTCGATCCAGCCCGCGACTTCGTCGGGCATATCGGCGGTGACGACTTCATGCTGGTGCTCGGCTCGCCAGACTGGCGCGAAAAGCTCGGCAAGCTGATCGAGGATTTCCAGAATCAGTGCCGACGCTTTTACCGCGATGAGCATCTTCAGGCCGGCTGCTTCATTGCCCACAACCGCCACGGCCAGCGCCAGGAATATGCGCTGCTGTCACTGTCTATCGGCGTGGTGCACGTAAAAGAGGAAGATTGCGCCCAGCTCGATGCCTCGCGCCTGGCAGAACTGGCCTCCGAGGCCAAGCGTCAGGCCAAGGCCGTGCCTGGCTACAGCCTGCATATTCTGCAAGGCTCAACGGCCTGAGCGCGTAGCCTCGTCTGCCATGGCGGCATAACGCTCGGCGACTTGCAGGTCTGCGTCCATCCCGGGAGCACCGTCGCGATAGAGCTGGCTCAGACGACTGGCAGCCAGAGGATGGCCGGCAGCCAACGCCATTTCCCACCAACCTACTGCTTGCGAGGCATCCGGCGCCTGCCGGGTATCGCCCTGCAGGGCCTGCACGCCTAACTGATAGGCGGCCTTGCCGTCACCGCCATTGGCGGCCAGGCGCAACAACCTCAGCCCTTCCTCACGCGCACCCAGGCCCTGCCCCCTGAACAGCAGAATATGGCCGTAAAAGCTCTGTGCCGTGCGATCGCCGAGATTGGCCATACGCCCGTATTGGCCCTGCATCCATTGCCATACACGTGGCTGACGCAGAGCCGCAGGCCAGTGAAACAGGCGCCGGGCCAACCAGTAGCCCAGGCGTGCGCGCACCTGCCAGAGCAACCTAGACATCGGCGGGGTAGTCGAACTCGAACACCCTGACCACCTCGGCAGCGTGCCAGGATGCAGCTGCCACACCATCGGAAGCGCCACTGAAGCGTCCCAGGCTCGTCACGCAGTCGAAGAATCCGGTACGTGGCAGGCGACTGGCGCCCTGGCTGATCACCAGAGCACTGCGCAGCGGTCGCTCGGCGCGAGCATCCAGCGCCGCCAGATGCTCCAATGCAGCGGTCAGCGTCTGCATGGCCGGAGTGGGTAGATCGAGACGTTCGATCAGCGCGCGGTAGGTCAATAGATGACGCTGACGGCGAGCCTCGTCCAGTTCCGCCAGTAGTGCCTGCCAGTGTTGGCGACTGATACGCACGCTCAAGACCAGCCCTCCAGCCCCAGTTCCCAGGCCAGCGAACGCAGAATGGCAGCGTCGGGTTGACGTTCGCCACTTTCGATCATGGCTAGATAATGAGGGCTGATGCCGACGCTGCGAGCCAGCGCTTCCGGGCTCAGGCCCTTGGCTTCGCGTAACGTTTGCAATTGCGCGAGAGGCGCGCGATTGGCTGTAGGCGTTGGCGAAGGCGCAACGGCCGCGGCAACGTCCTGGCGACCCGCTGCTTGCAACAAGGCCTGATAATCGGCCCAGGGCAGCACCGCGTATTCCGGCTCGCCGTCACGGGCAATGATTTGCACACTCATGAGTCTCTCCGTTGGAAAGCAGGGCCGACAGCCTCGACCCCTTCCTTGCATGCGGCCATCTTAACAGGCGTCTGCCGCCTGGGGCGTGATCCATGCTGCCAAGGTAGCAAGATGCGATGCTCGCCCTGGCCCAACAAATCATCAGGAGTGCAACGGATCGACCCGCTCCGCTGTCGGCAGGTGCTCGATGAGCGCCAAACGTTCCGGGCTTTGTTTGTCGCGCCAAGCCCTGAAGGCTTCGAGCTCGCCATGCCAGGTGCGCATTACCCAGGCCAGCACGGCCAGGTCATCGACGAAACCGACCCCGACCAGCCAGTCGGGAATGGCATCGAAGGGGGTAATGAAGTACAGCAGCGCAGCCACCACCATCAACAGCGCCTGACTGCTGATCTGCCGGTACTCTCCCTTGAACCAGGCCAGACTGAGTGCACGCAGCAGTTGCAGGTCCTCTTTGAGAGCGGCGAAGCGTTGGCCTTGTGGTGTGCGCTTGTCAGCCAGTGCGCGGAGCAACTCCGGCAACCGGCCTTCACGCAGGAAACGGGCAGCCAGCGGCAGGTAACGCGTCAGTTTCCACGGTGTTTTCATGCGGCCTCCTCGGCAAGCCAGGCAGTATCAGGGCTTGCCTCGCTTATCCACCGAAGCTGTGGATAAATCTGTGCAAAGTCTTTCGACAAGCTTATCAAAGCCCCGTGGCATGGGGCCTGGGCTTAGATCGGATATTTTTTATACAGCATATAAAATCCATGAAAATCAACAAGTTGCTGATTGACACGAGCGCGACTCAGTTGTAGCGCAGACTTGTTAGGAATGTTTCCCATGATGTGCATAAGCGTAACACCCTGACCTCCACATCCTTGCTTACACCCCCCAGAAACGACAACGCCCCGTCAAGACGGGGCGTTGTAAACGGGTACCGAGTGTTACTGCTCGGTCGGCTCGGCTGCCTGATCCTTGATGCCGATCAGTTCCAGATCGAACACCAGTACCGAATTGGCCGGAATGGCCGGGGATGGGCTCTGCTCGCCGTAAGCCAGCTCGCTGGGGATGTACAGCTTGTACTTCTCACCGACGTGCATCAGTTGCAGGCCTTCGACCCAACCCGGGATCACGCCGCCAACCGGCAGATCGATGGGGCTACCGCGAGCGACGGAGCTGTCGAATACGCTGCCATCGGTCAGTTTGCCTTCGTAGTGAACGGTCACTACGTCGCTCTCCTTCGGCTGTTCGCCGTCGGTTTTCTTGATCACTTCGTACTGCAGGCCAGAAGCGGTGGTGACCACGCCTTCGCGCTTGCCGTTCTCTTCAAGGAATTTCTTGCCGGCTTCAGCGGCTTCCTTGTTCAGCGCAGTCATGCGCTCTTCAGCACGGTTCTGCAGGAAGGAGAAAGCCTCGATCATGTCTTCGTCCTTGATGCGCGGCTCCTTCTTCGCCAGCGCGTCCTCGATACCCTGAGCGACGGCCTTGGAATCCAGGTCATCCATGCCTTCCTCGGACAGACTACGACCCATGTTCAGGCCAATGCCGTAGGAGGCTTTCTGCGCCGGGCTCTTGAGTTCGACTTCGCTGGTTTGCGAATCGCAACCGGCAAGCACCAGGCCCACCAGGGCAACCGCTGCCGCCAAACGATGCTGTTTCATGCTTGTTCCTTGTAGATGCGCCCGAAGGCCGTCGAGTGAAAGCGCGAGCTTAGCAGTACGCCGCAATCACTGGCTACGGCATAGGAGCCGAGCAATGCGCATAAGTTCAAGCGGACAAAGGATTTTTTCGAAGATTTCAGCGTATGCCGAAGAGTTGTCACAGGAGGGGATGAAGCGAGGAGAAGAATGGCGCAGCGGACGGGACTCGAACCCGCGACCCCCGGCGTGACAGGCCGGTATTCTAACCGACTGAACTACCGCTGCGCGTAACTGCGAGATTGGTGGGTGATGACGGGATCGAACCGCCGACCCTCTGCTTGTAAGGCAGATGCTCTCCCGGCTGAGCTAATCACCCTTCACTCTCGAAGTGGGGCGCATTCTAGAGAGCGATCCTGACCTTGGCAAGCCCTCTTCGCAAAAAATTTTATCGCCGCAGCAAGAACTTAGGCGATGCCAGCGAATTTCCTCAGCGACTCGTTGTCAGGGTTGGCCTGAGCACGCCAGCGGAGAATAATGCGCGCTCTGTGCCGGCGGAGCGATCATGATCCTGTTGATGGCCCGCCACCTTCATCCGTCGCTGCGCGCCGGCTTTCCCGAATGGGAGAGCCCAAGGACGGCGCCAACTTGCGACCTCATCATCAATGGAGAATCACCCGCTCATGTGGTTTCGTAACCTGCTGGTCTACCGCCTCACCCAGGACATCCCTTTCGACGCCGAAGCACTGGAGACCGCACTGGCCAGCAAGCCGGCACGTCCCTGCGCCAGCCAGGAGCTGACCACCTACGGTTTCACCGCCCCCTTCGGCAAAGGCGCCGATGCTCCGCTGGTGCATGTCAGCGGTGATTTCCTGCTGATCGGCGCACGCAAGGAAGAGCGCATCCTGCCCGGTTCGGTGGTGCGCGACGCGCTGAAAGAGAAGGTCGACGAAATCGAAAACATGCAGATGCGCAAGGTGTACAAGAAAGAGCGCGACCAGATCAAAGATGAGATCGTCCAGGCGTTCCTGCCACGCGCCTTCATCCGCAAATCCGGCACCTTCGCCGCCATCGCGCCGAAACAGGGCCTGATCCTGGTCGACAGCGCCAGCGCCAAGAAGGCCGAAGACCTGCTCTCAACCCTGCGTGAAGCCATCGGCTCGCTGCCGGTGCGCCCGCTGTCGGTGAAGATCGCGCCGACCGCCACCCTCACCGACTGGTTGAAGAACCAGAGCGCTGCCGAAGGCTTCTTCGTCCTCGACGAGTGCGAGCTGCGTGACACCCACGAGGATGGCGGCGTGGTGCGCTGCAAGCGCCAGGATCTGACCAGCGAGGAAATCCAGCTGCACCTGTCCACCGGCAAGCAGGTCACCCAACTGTCGCTGGCCTGGCAGGACAAGCTGTCGTTCGTGCTGGATGACAAGCTGACCATCAAGCGCCTGCGCTTCGAAGACGTGCTGCAGGAGCAGGCCGAACAGGACGGTGGTGACGACGCCCTGGCCCAGCAGGACGCCAGCTTCATCCTGATGATGATGACCCTGGTGGAGTTTCTGCCGGAACTGTTCACCGCACTTGGCGGCGAAGAGATTCCGCAGGGCATCTGAAGCGAGAGGCAGCCTGAACAGGTAAGAGCGGCGCCCCGCCACGAATCAGGGCGGGGCACGCTTGGATGAAGCTTCGCCCCGAGGCGGGGCTCCTACGAAGAGCGGCTTTGCAGGTTTTGCGGCGCCTGGCGAGTAGCCCGGATGCAATCCGGGACCATTGCAGCAGCGATTCCCGGATTTCATCCGGGCTACTTGTGTAGACCTCAGACCAGCGACTCGAGACTCTCGGTAAAGGCACTGGCGCCCTGCTCGGCCGAACTAAAGTTGTGGCGCATGAAGGCGAACAGCTCGCGCCCACAACCAATTTCCTGCGCAGGCCGCGCGGCCGGCTCGCGCGCTGCGAATTCGGCCTCGTCGATCTGCAGCAGCAATTCCCCCGTCGTACCATCGAGACGTATCAGATCGCCGTCACGCACCCGCGCCAGCGGCCCGCCATCGAAAGCCTCCGGGCACACATGAATGGCTGCCGGGATCTTGCCCGAGGCACCGGACATGCGCCCGTCGGTGACCAGTGCCACCTTGAAACCGCGATCCTGCAGCACGCCCAGGTAAGGCGTCATCTTGTGCAGCTCCGGCATGCCATTGCAGCGCGGCCCCTGGAAACGCACCACAGCGACGAAATCGCGCTCCAGCTTGCCGGCCTTGAAGGCTTCGACCAGATCCAACTGATCCTCGAACACCAGCGCCGGCGCTTCCACCACCTGATGCTCGGGGGCCACCGCAGACACCTTCATCACCCCACGGCCCAGGTTGCCCTGCATCAGGCGCAGGCCGCCTTCTGCCGAGAACGGCCGCGCCACGGGGCGCAGCACGCTTTCCTCGAGACTTTCGGTCGGACCGTCGCGCCAGACCAGCTTGCCGTCCTCGAGGAAGGGCTCCCGGGTGTAGCGCGACAGGCCGCGGCCGGCCACGGTGTTGACCTCTTCATGTAGCAACCCGGCGTCGAGCAGTTCGCGAATCAGGAAGGCCATGCCGCCTGCGGCCTGGAAGTGATTGATGTCAGCCTTGCCGTTGGGGTAGACGTGCGCCAGGGTCGGCACCACTTCGGACAGGTCGGCCATGTCCTGCCAGGTCAGCAGAATGCCGGCGGCACGAGCGATGGCCGGCATGTGCAGGGTGTGGTTGGTGGAGCCACCGGTGGCGTGCAGAGCGACGATGGAGTTGACCAGACAACGCTCGTCGACGATCTCGCCAATGGGCATGAACTGGCCACTCTGCTTGGTCAGGCGCGTGACCTGCTGCGCAGCTTCACGGGTCAGCGCATCACGCAGCGGCGTGCCCGGATTGATGAAGGAAGCACCCGGCAGGTGCAGGCCCATCACCTCCATCAGCAACTGGTTGGTGTTGGCGGTGCCATAGAAGGTGCAGGTACCTGGCCCGTGGTAAGCGGCCATTTCCGCAGCCAGCAGCTCGTCTCGGGTCGCCTTGCCCTCGGCATAACGCTGGCGCACATCGGCTTTCTCCTTGTTGGACAGCCCCGAGGTCATTGGCCCTGCCGGCACGAACATGGATGGCAAATGACCAAAACGCAGTGCGCCCATCACCAGCCCCGGCACGATCTTGTCGCACACCCCCAGATAAAGAGCGGCGTCGAACATGTTGTGCGACAGCGCCACGGCGGTGGACATCGCGATCACCTCACGACTGGCAATGCCCAGCTCCATGCCCGGCTCACCCTGCGTGACGCCATCGCACATGGCCGGCACGCCACCGGCGAACTGCCCCACCGAGCCCAACTCGCGAAGGGCCTGCTTGATCTGTTCGGGAAAGGTTTCGTAGGGCTGATGGGCCGACAACATGTCGTTGTAGGCAGACACGATGGCCACGTTGGCCGCATCCATCAGGCGCAGGGTCTGCTTGTCGTGACCGCTGCAACCGGCGACGCCGTGAGCGAAGTTGGCACACTGCAGCTTGCCACGTTGCGGCCCCTCACTGGCGGCCGCACGGATCATCTCAAGGTAGCGCTGGCGCGTGGCGCGGCTGCGCTCGACAAGACGTTCGGTAACTTCAACAACGCGGGGATGCATGGGAAATCTCCAGGCTAGCTTCTAGCGTCTGTTCGTATTTACAACAAAATACTGCCACTCAACGGGCTTGATTTCTAGAGCAATGGGAATAATCTTGTAATTACAACAACAAATTGACGAGACCCTCACCATGACACTACGCATCGCCATCAATGGCTTCGGCCGTATCGGTCGCAACGTGCTACGCGCACTCTATACCCAGAATTATCGCCAGCACCTGCAGGTCGTAGCGATCAACGATCTGGGCGACAGCGCGATCAATGCCCACCTGTTGCAATATGACAGCGTCCACGGCCATTTCCCTGAAGAAGTTAAAGTGGACGGCGAAAGCCTGTGGATCAAGGGTGACCGCATCGCCGTCAGCGCCATTCGCAATCCGGCCGAGCTGCCCTGGAAAACTCATCAGGTCGATGTGGTGCTCGAATGCACCGGGCTGTTCACTGAACGTGACAAGGCCGCCGCGCACCTCGCGGCCGGCGCACGCAAGGTGCTGATCTCCGCGCCTGCCAAGGGTGCCGATGCCACCGTAGTGTATGGCGTCAACGAGCAGGTACTGACGCCTGACATGCAGATCATCTCCAACGCCTCTTGCACCACCAACTGCCTGGCGCCGGTGGCGCAGGTGCTGCATCGCGAACTGGGCATCGAACAGGGGCTGATGACCACCATTCACGCCTATACCAACGACCAGAACCTGTCCGACGTTTACCACAGCGATTTGTACCGTGCGCGTTCAGCGACCCAGTCGATGATCCCGACCAAGACCGGTGCCGCCGAAGCGGTCGGTCTGGTGCTGCCGGAGCTGGCCGGCAAGCTCACCGGCATGGCGGTTCGGGTGCCGGTGATCAACGTCTCGCTGGTCGACCTGACGCTGCAGGTCAAGCGCGAGACCACTGCCGAGGAAGTCAACGCCCTGCTCAAGGCCGCCAGCGAGAAGTCCCCGGTGCTGGGCTACAACGCGCTGCCGCTGGTGTCCTGCGACTTCAACCACAACCCGTTGTCATCGATCTTCGATGCCAACCACACCAAGGTCAGCGGCAAGCTGCTCAAGGTCATGGCCTGGTATGACAACGAGTGGGGCTTCTCCAACCGCATGCTGGACAACTGCCTGGTCCTGGCCCGCCTGCACTGAACGAGGAGGCTCGATGAGCCGTATCAGCTTCACCCATGCCCAATTGCCGGCGCGCAAGCGCATCGCCCTGGTGGCGCACGACCACTGCAAAGGCTTCCTGCTGGACTGGTGCGAGCGTCAGCGCGACAAGCTGGCTCGCCATGAACTGGTGGCCACTGGCACCACCGGCCTGCTTCTGAGCAAGCGTCTGGATTTGCCGGTGGAAAGCATGATCAGCGGCCCGCTGGGCGGCGACCAGCAGATCGGCGCGCGCATCGCCGAACAGCGCGTGGACATGCTGGTGTTCTTCTGGGACCCCTTCGAGCCACAGCCACACGACCCGGATATCAAGGCCCTGCTGCGCGTGGCGGCGGTATGGAACATCCCGGTAGCCTGCAACGAGAGCAGCGCCGACTACATGCTCAGCAGCAGCCTGCTGGAGCAGCAGCACGAATACCGTATTCCTGACTATCAGGCGTACCTGGCGGCACGCGGCTAGCAGGCCATTGAAAAACTACCTGCGTTGGCAATACTGCGTTAAAAACGGCCTCAAAATGCTCATTTACAACTCGTAAACCCGAGTGCGGGCCCAGTGCCTTTTTCGGCCGTTTTTGCGGGGCCGCCATCGGTATTGTCTTGCCTGCCTCGCCGACGTTTTTCAACGGCCTGCTAGAAATCCACCTTGCCCCGCCCCGCCTTGATCACCCCTCGCTTGCTCTTGCCGTCCAGACGGCGCTTTTTCGAGCCGAGGGTCGGTTTGGTCGGACGGCGTTTCTTTTCCACCTTGCCGGCGCTGCGGATCAACTCGGCAAGACGCTCGAGGGCGTCGGCGCGATTCTGCTCCTGAGTGCGGTACTGCTGCGCCTTGATGATCACCACCCCGTCGGCGGTGATACGGCTGTCGGCAAGCGTCAGCAGGCGCTCCTTGTAAAAGGGCGGCAACGACGAAGCCTGGCTGTCGAAACGCAGGTGCACGGCGCTGGACACCTTGTTGACGTTCTGCCCACCGGCGCCCTGGGCGCGGATGGCGGTCAGTTCGATTTCATCATCGGGAAGGTGAACACTGTTGGAGACGATCAGCATGGCCATGATTTCTTGAAAGGCATGGGCATCAGAATACCCGCCGCAGCTGTAATCTTTGCTTGAAATTTCCCCACGGCATTCGCTCGGCACCTCGGCTAACGTAGCGGCCTGTCTTTTTTCGGAAGCACTCGATGGACTCCATAACCCAGGCGGTACTCGGCGCCAGCATCCAGGGCGCATTGCTCGGTCGCTGGCAAGGGCGCAAGGCGCTGCTCTACGGCGCGATGCTCGCCACCGTTCCCGATCTGGACGTGGTCATGGAATACGGCGATGCCGTGGCCAACATGACCTACCATCGCGGTTTCAGCCACTCGCTGTTCGTCCTCAGCGGCTTTGCCCTGCTGCTGACCTGGCTGGCCAGGCGCTTTCGCCCTCACCCCGGTTACTCGGCCAATCGCCTGCTGCTGACGCTATGGCTGGTGCTGATCACCCATCCTTTGCTGGACGCCTTCACCAGCTACGGTACCCAGCTGTTCTGGCCGCTGATGCCGACACCCACGGCCTGGTCCAGCCTGTTCATCATCGACCCGATGTATACCGTGCCGCTGATCGCAGCGGTGGTGATCAGCCTGTTCACCGGCCTGCGCGAGCAGAGTTGGCGCGTACCGGCCGTGGCGCTGGCCGTATCGACGCTGTACATCGGTTTCAGCCTGGCCGGCAAATTCATGGCCGAGCAGCGCGTGGAACGCGAGCTGGCGCGCCAGGGCATCCAGGCCGAACAGCTGTTCACTACGCCGACGCCACTCAACACCCTGCTGTGGCGCGTCATCGTGCTCGATGGCGAGGACTACCACGAAGCCCTGGTCGGCTGGTTCGATGATAAGCCGCCGCAACTGCAACGCCTGCCGCGCGGCACGCACCTGCGCGAGCAACTGACGGACTCGCCCATGCACCAGCGGCTGGAGTGGTTCACCGGCGGCGTGCTGCGCTACGACCAGGTGGGTGAGCGTTTGATCGTCACCGATCTGCGTCTGGGCATGACCGGTTTTCATCCCTTCCGCTTCGACTTCGCCCACCTGCAGGACGGCCAATGGCAGGTGCACAAGCACATCGACCGACTACCCTTCGAACGCGGCGAAGCCGAACATCTGGCCCTGCTGTTCAAGCGCATCTGGCAACCGCAGCTGGAGATTCCACTGCTGGCCTGGGCCGGCGAGTTACAGAAACCGCTTTTAACTGAGACTCGCTCGCACTGACAGCGTTACTATCGGCGTCCACTCCTATTGAGGCAGGACGCCTGCAATGCTGTTTCGCCGCTTCGAATCCCTGATCGACGTCTTCAAACCAAGCCCCGACGTCGCCCCGCCAACCGGCATGCTGCGCTTCTACGGCCACTACCTGAAACAGGTGTGGCCACTGATGCTGGCGGTGCTGATCATCGGCTTCTTCGCCGCCCTGATCGAGGTCGCACTGTTCAGCTTCCTCGGCCAGTTGATCGACATGGCCCAGGCCAGCACGGATGCCAGCAGCTTCTTCAGCGCGCACCAGAACGAGCTGCTGTGGATGCTGCTGGTGGCGCTGATCATCCGCCCCGTGGTGTTCGGCCTGCACAACCTGCTCACGCACCAGGCAGTCAATCCGGGCCTGACCAACCTGATTCGCTGGCAGAACCACCGCTACGTGCTCAAACAGAGCCTGAGCTTCTTCCAGAACGACTTCGCCGGGCGCATCGCCCAGCGCGTGATGCAGACCGGTCCTTCGCTACGTGACTCGGCCATGCAGGTGATCGACGCACTGTGGCATGTAGTGGTCTATGCCGGCAGCGCGCTGTACCTGTTCGCCGCCGCCGATCTGCGCCTGGTGGTGCCGCTGTCGTTGTGGATAGTCGGCTACAGCGCGGCGCTCTGGTACTTCGTGCCGCGCATCAAGGCGCGCTCGGCCGCCGCGTCCTCGGCGCGCTCGAAGGTCATGGGGCGCGTGGTCGATGGTTACAGCAACATCGCCACGCTCAAGCTGTTCGCCCACTCGCAGGAAGAGGAAAGCTACGCCCGCGAAGCCATGCAGGATCTGCTCGACAAGTTCCGCCTGCAGTCACGCACCATCACAGCCCTGGATTTTCTTATCACCTGCCTGAACGGCGTACTGATCGTCGGCACCGGTGCCCTGGCCCTGTGGCTGTGGAGCCAATCGCTGATCACCACCGGCGCCATCGCCCTGGCGCTGGGCCTGGTGATCCGCATCAACAACATGGCCGAATGGATCATGTGGGTGGTCAACGGCATCTTCGAGAACGTCGGCACCGTGCAGGACGGCATGCAGAGCATCGTGCAGCCACGCCAGGTACTCGACCGCACCGACGCCAAGCCGATCCAGGTGCAGCAGGGCAGCGTGCGCTTCGACGACATCCACTTCCACTACGGTAAGCGCGGCGGCGTGATCGCCGGCCTCAGCATCGATATTCGCCCCGGCGAGAAGATCGGCCTGGTCGGCCCCTCCGGCGCCGGCAAGTCGACCCTGGTCAACCTGCTGCTACGCCTCTATGACCTGGAAAGCGGCCGCATCCTGATCGACGATCAGGATATCGCCACGGTGACCCAGGAGAGCCTGCGCGCCAACATCGGCGTGGTGACCCAGGACACCTCACTGCTGCACCGCTCGATCCGCGACAACCTGCGCTATGGCAAGCCCGCGGCCAGCGACGAGGAGCTGTGGGAGGCGGTACGCAAGGCCCGCGCCGATGCCTTCATCCCCACCCTCGATGACAGCCAGGGCGGCCGTGGCATGGATGCGCAGGTCGGTGAACGCGGCGTGAAGCTGTCCGGCGGTCAGCGCCAGCGCATCGCCATCGCCCGCGTACTGCTCAAGGACGCGCCGATCCTGGTGCTGGACGAAGCCACCTCGGCACTGGACTCGGAAGTGGAAGCGGCCATTCAGGAAAGCCTGGATAGCCTGATGGAAGGCAAGACGGTGATCGCCATCGCCCACCGCCTGTCGACCATCGCACGGATGGATCGCCTGGTGGTGATCGACCAGGGGCAGGTCATCGAAACCGGCACCCACGCCGAGCTGATCGCCCACGGCGGTCTGTATGCACGCCTGTGGCAGCATCAGACCGGCGGTTTTGTCGGGGTGGAGTGAAACTGTGGGAGGGCTTAAGCCGCGACTCGCCGCTAAAGCGCCTCCCACAACAGCCTACTTACTCCGCAGCCGGCTTCTTGCGCTTGAGCGGCGCGCTGCCATCGGCGCTGACCAGCACTGAAGGCTTGCCAGCCGGGCGCGGGCCGGTCTTGCGCTTGGACGCGGTGGCTTTCTTCGGGTCTTTCTTCTCGGTCTTTTTCTTCTTGCTGCCAGCGGCCTTGCCTGAGGCCTTGAGATTCTTCGGCCCCTGGTAGACGCCTTTCAGCTCCTTGATGGTGCGACGCTCGAAACGCTGCTTGAGGTAGCGCTCGATGCTCGACATCAGGTTCCAATCGGTGTGGCAGATCAGCGATACCGCCAGGCCTTCGCCGCCGGCACGGCCGGTACGACCGATGCGGTGCACGTACTCGTCGCCGGAACGCGGCATGTCGAAGTTGATCACCAGATCCAGGCCTTCGACGTCCAGACCGCGCGCGGCCACGTCGGTGGCCACCAGGACCTTGACTGCTCCCTGGCGTAGGCGGTCGATGGCCAGCTTGCGATCCTTCTGGTCTTTCTCGCCATGTAGCACGAAAGCCTTGATCCCGGCGGTCACCAGCTTGCCGTAGAGACGATCGGCCTGCACACGGGTGTTGGTGAAGACGATGGCCTTGTCATAGGCCTCGTTGGTCAGCAACCAGTCGACCAGTTGTTCCTTGTGGTAGTTATGGTCGGCCGTGATGATCTGCTGGCGGGTACCCTCATTGAGCTGGCTGACGCTGTTGAGCATCAGGTGCTGCGGGTCCTTGAGCACCTTGGCGACCATCTCGCGCAGGCCATTGCCGCCGGTGGTAGCGGAGAACAGCAGGGTCTGATGCGGGCCGCAGGCTTCAGCCAGGCGCTGGGCGTCCTCGGCGAAGCCCATGTCGAGCATGCGGTCGGCCTCGTCAAACACCAGCACCTCGACCTCGTTCAGCGGCAGGTTGCCGGCGTTGGCGTGCTCGATCAGACGACCCGGCGTGCCGATCAGAATATCGATCTTGCGCATCATCGCGGCTTGCACCTTGAAGTCCTCGCCACCGGTCACCAGGCCGGCCTTGAGGAAGGTGAACTGAGCGAAGCGTTCGACTTCCTTCAGCGTCTGCTGCGCCAACTCGCGGGTCGGTAACAGGATCAGTGCACGAATGCTCACGCGCTGCTGCGAGCTGCCATCACCGAGCAGGCGATTGAGCAACGGCAGGACGAAAGCGGCGGTCTTGCCACTGCCGGTCTGGGCGATCACCCGCAGGTCCTTGCCCTCCAGCGCAGGCGGAATCGCTGCCGCCTGCACCGGAGTAGGCTCGACGAAATTAAGCTCGGCCACGGCTTTCAGCAGGCGTTCATGCAGGGCGAATTGGGCAAACACGGGGGCACTACCTCAAAGAAATCGACAAAACGATGCATAGCCTAACGGTTTCCGCCGTCGGGGCCGAATTTCTTTGCATGAAACTCGCGTTCAGGCGACGACGGACGGCTGTCTGGAGTCGCTATCCGGCAGGAGCGGGCCGGAACCGGGAGCACGCGCCGGATATCCAATCTGCATCCACCCGAAGAGCACTGCCCCCATGCCCATGAAATCCCAGACCACTCTCAGTATCGGCCTGTGCATCCTCTTGGCCGCATCGCCAGTGCTTGCCAACCCGCCTCCTGGCAAAGGCAAACCGGGCCAGCATGATGGCGTCCAGATCGATCTGCGCGGCCCGACCGTGGATGTTGGAAGGGTGCGCATCATCCTCGGCGACAATCGCCAGTTGATCGGCCCGACCTCCTCCCTGCCACCGGGCATCGCCAAGAATCTGGCCCGCGGCAAACCACTGCCACCGGGTATCGCCAAGAACTTCGACAGCCGCCTGATCTCGCGCCTGCCCTATTACGAGGGCTACGAATGGAAGCAGATTGGCCGTGACGTGGTGCTGGTCGCCATCGCGACCGGGATCGTCTACGAAATCCTGCGCAACGTTCTCGACTGAGAGACTATCGCGCGGCCATCCGACAAGCGGTACGGCGCGCGACGAACTTGTCTCGGCGGCACCACTCCAATTTTCAGATGGCCCGCCGAGGTGCAATGATGAACCCGTCACTGATCTATCACGTCACTTCGAGCCTCGATGGCTACATCGCTCGCCCCGATGGGCGCATCGACTGGTTCGACTCGCTACGCCAGGCCGATGAAGAATATGCCTTTCAGTACTTCTACTCCGGCATCAACGCACTGCTGATGGGCCGAGGCACTTACGAGGCCCTCCTCAAGCGCGGTGGCCCATGGCCCTACCCCGGCAAACCCTGCGTGGTGCTGACTCGCCTCGCCCTGCCGCGCGCCGCAGACGAAATCCAGCTGACCCACTGCACGCCTGCTCAAGCCGTGGCGGCATTGAACGAAGCCGGCTTCCAGCGTATCTGGCTGGTCGGTGGCAGCCTGCTGGCGGGTAACTGCTACACCGCCGGGCTGATCGACGAGGTGGTGATCAATCTGGTGCCGCACCTGCTCGGCGCCGGCATCCCGTTGCTGGCCACGGGCATGGAACGCAGCCTGACCCTGAGCGACCAGCGCCGCTTCAACAGTGGCACCCTGCAGGTGCATTATCGGGTGCAGAAGCAGGCCAATGTGCCGACGCAGATCCCCGCGCCGCGTATCAACGTGGCCTGATGCTCTCGCGCTGCTGCTTGCGCAGCAGCCGAGCGCTGTCCCAGCCGACCAGCAGCACAGCTCCCCAGATCGGTAGATAGGTCAGCCATTGCCCGCTGTCGAAGCGCTCGCCCAGCACCAGCAGCGCCACGGCGAACAACAGCACCGGCTCGACGTAACTGAGAATGCCGAACAGCCCCAAGGGCAACAACCGGCTCGATGCCATGTAAGCGGCGAACGCCAGGGTGCCGATCAACGCCATCACCGGTACCAGCAGCCATAGCAAGGGACGATCGCTGAACGCCCCCACCGGGCCGTATGCGATGATCAGCCAGATCGCCAACGGTGCCAGCACCAGCATCTCCAGCACGAAACCGGACAACGCATCCAGGCGCATCCAGCGGCGCAGCATGAAATAAGGCGGGTAACCCAGTGCGGTGATCAGCGTCAGCCAGGAAAACGCCTGGGTACGCCACAATTCGTGCAGCACGCCGAGCATGGCGCAGGTCACCGCCAACTGTTGCAGCGGGCGCAGGCGCTCGCCGTAGAACAGCCTACCGGTCAGCACCATGGCCAACGGCAGCAGGAAGTAGCCCATGGACACTTCCAGCATGTGCCCGGCCAATGGCGCCCAGAGAAACAGCCCCCACTGCACGCCGATCAGCGCCGCTGCCAACGGGCAGGCGGCTAACAACAGCGGCTCGCGACGCAGACGCACGAAGGTTTCGCGCAGCAAGCTGGTCTGCCGCGCCAGCAGTACCAGCAGCAAGACCAGGGGAATCGACCAGAGCACACGCTGAGCGAATATCTGCACGCCATCGAGCGGCGTCAGCCACTGCACGTAGCCAGGCAACACGGCAAAAAGCATCGACGCGCCAACCGATAACGCCACACCCCGCCCGGACAGTTGCATCAGTGCACCTCGGCAGGCGTACGACGCGTGCGTCCCAGACTGACCAGCGGTAGCGAAGCGGCAATCACCACACCGCCCAAGGCCAGGCGCAACAGGTCAGCGTCGTGATTCCAGATCAGCAGATTGACCAGCAAGCCGGCAGGCACCAGTGCGTTGTTCATCACCGCCAGGGTGCCGCCATCGACCAGGCTGGCGCCTTTGTTCCACCAGTACAGTCCCAATCCGGACGCCACCACACCAAGCCAGACCAGCACGCTCCACTGCAGTGCGGTGTTCGGCAGTCGCTCGCTATTGCCCAGCAGCAGGAAGGCGGGCAGCGCGATCAGCAACGCACCCAGGTAGAAGAAACCAAAGCGCTTGTATTGCGGCTCGGTGGAGGGGTGTTTGAGCAGCAGATGCTTGTACAGCACCTGCCCGGCGGCGAAGGTGAAGTTGGCCACCTGCAGCAACAGGAAACCGAGCAAAAAGCCGCTGCTGATACCGTCGTAGCGGATGATCCCGGCGCCCAGCACCGCGACCAGCGCAGCCAGTAGTGCCCAGGAGTTGAACCGGCGATTGAGGGCATCCTCGATCAGCGTCACATGCAGCGGCGTGAGGATGGTGAACAGCAGCACCTCCGGCACCGTGAGCACCGAGAAGCTCAGGTACAGGCACACGTAGGTGATGCCGAACTGCAGGGCGCCGATCAGCAGCATGCCGCGCACGAACGCCGGAGCATGACCGCGCCAGCGGGTCAGCGGCACGAACAGCAAGCCGGCAATGACGATGCGCGTCAGCACCGCAAAATAGCTGTCGACCCGACCGGCCAGGTACTCACCGATCAGGCTGAAGGAAAACGCCCACAGCAGGGTCACTATCAGCAGATATCGCACAGCCACCTCCCAAGGAAGGCGGCGACCTTAGCGCGTTCGCCTGCGCCGGACAATCCATGCGCCGGGCCCCGCTGTCCAGCCAGATAAAAAAACCGGCCACTTCATCATGAAGCGACCGGCATAGCACGCCCACTAGCGGGCGCTCAGGAGAGTCGGATCGGTATCAGGCCACTTCGGCCAGCTTGGCCTTGGCCTGGGCCAGGCCTTTTTCGCTGAACTCGGCCCCCAGATTCAGGCCTTCGGCATGGATGAACTGCACGTCATGGATACCGATGAAGGCCAGTGCCTGGCGCAGGTAGGGCTCCTGATGATCCAGCGCGCTACCGGCGTAGATACCACCACGTGCGGTAAGCACGAAGGCACGCTTGCCGGTCAGCAGGCCCTGAGGGCCGGTTTCGGTGTACTTGAAGGTGACGCCGGCGCGCAGCACATGATCCAGCCAGGCCTTGAGGGTACTGGGGATGGCGAAGTTGTACATCGGCGCAGCCAGCACCAGCACATCGGCAGCCAGCAACTCATCGGTGAGTTGATTGGAGCGGGCCAGGGCAGCCTTCTCGGCATCGTTCTGCTGCTCGCTCGGAGTCATCCAGCCACCCAGCAGCGTGGCGTCGAGATGCGGTACCGGCTCGGCCGCCAGATCACGCACCTGGACCTGATCAGCCGGGTGCGCAGCCTGCCAGTTGGCGATGAATTGCTGGGTCAGTTCGCGGGAGACCGAACCTTGCTGGCGGGCGCTGCTTTCGATTACGAGAATACGGGACATGTCAGAGGCTCCATCGAGGTGGTTACGAGTCGATGGAACACAGAGTAGAGATACGACTTTCGATTAAAAAGCGCAAATATCCGCTTACATATATCGACTAAATTGATTTATCGAGCCATCGCATCTAGGCTTTCATCACTTCAGGTTGCAGGTCAGGTTAATCCGCAGGCGAATCACGCTACGGGTGAACTTGACCGTCATGTTGTTGCTGGCGCCAGGCGCCAACACGGTACGCCGGGTACGTGGCGCTTCGGGGCCATTGCGGAACACCGCACTGCACTCAGCCTCGCTCTGGCCATAGTTGTAGAGCATCAGCGCCGCCATGTTGTGGTCGATTTCCTGAGTGGTCGCGGAGACCTCGGCGCCGTTGAACTGTTTTTCCACCTCGATGGGATAGGCATGGGCGGCCAGCGGTAGAAAGGCGAACAGCAAGCAGATTATTTTTTTCATCGGTGCTCTCCAACATGGGATCGCCAGTGTAGGTGGAGATCGTCGGCGATAACAGCCGACTCAAGCAGGATGATGCAATGAAAGCTCCTCGTGTAACCCTGGATCAATGGCGCACGCTGCAGGCCGTGGTGGATCAGGGCGGCTTCGCCCAGGCTGCCGACGTACTGCACCGCTCGCAATCCTCGGTCAGCTATACCGTGGCGCGCATGCAGGAACAGCTCGGCGTACCGCTGCTGCGCATCGACGGGCGCAAAGCCGTACTCACCGAGGCCGGCGACGTGCTGTTGCGCCGCTCGCGGCAACTGGTCAAGCAGGCCAGCCAGCTGGAAGATCTGGCTCACCACATGGAACAGGGCTGGGAAGCCGAGGTGCGCCTGGTGGTGGATGCCGCCTACCCCACCGCCAACCTCGTCCGCGCCCTGACCGCCTTCATGCCGCAGAGCCGCGGCTGCCGTGTGCGCCTGCGTGAGGAGGTGCTGTCCGGGGTCGAGGAAGTGCTGCTCGAAGGCACCGCTGACCTGGCCATCAGCGCGCTGAACATCACTGGCCACCTCGGCATCGAACTGGGTGAAGTGGAATTCGTCGCCGTCGCCAACCCGGAACACCCACTGCACCGCCTGCAACGTGAGCTGAGCTTCCAGGATCTGGAAGGCCAGATGCAGGTGGTCACCCGCGACAGTGGCCGATTGCAGCCGCGCGACGCCGGCTGGCTCGGCGCGGAGCAGCGCTGGACGGTAGGTAGCCTGCCGACCGCACGCACCTTCGTCAGCAGCGGCCTGGGCTTCGCCTGGCTGCCGCGCCATCTGATCGTCCGTGAACTGCAGGAAGGCCTACTGAAACCCTTGCCCCTGACCCAGGGCGGTCTGCGCAAGCCGCGCTTCTTCCTCTACAGCAACAAGGAGCGCGTACTCGGCCCGGCCACGCAGATTCTCATCGAGCTGATCAAGAACTTCGACGCGGCGCCGCTGGACGCCGCCTTCGCCGCGCCGCAGTCGCCCAACTGAGAGCCTGCCCATGTCCTACTTCGACAACGACGGTTGCCAACTGCATTACGAAGACTACGGCCACGGCACGCCGCTGCTGCTGGTGCATGGCCTGGGTTCAAGCACGCGCGACTGGGAATACCAGATCCCGGTGCTCGCCCAGCACTACCGGGTCATTGCCCTCGACGTGCGCGGCCACGGCCGCTCGGACAAGCCGCGCGAAGCTTATCGCATCGCCGACTTCGCCGAGGATGTCGCCGCCCTGATCGAACACCTGCAATTGCCACCGGTGCACCTGGTGGGCATCTCCATGGGTGGCATGATCGGCTTCCAGCTTGGCGTCGACCGCCCTGAGCTGTTGCGCAGCCTGACCATTGTCAACAGCGGCCCGGAGGTGAAGGCCAAGAGTGCGCGGGACTGGCTGGAAATTGGCAAGCGCTGGACGCTGTCGCGCCTGCTCAGCCTGGACACCATCGCCAAGGCGCTGGGCAAGTTGCTGTTCCCCAAGCCCGAGCAGGCCGAATTGCGGCGCAAGATCGAAGAACGCTGGCCGCAGAACGACAAGCGCGCTTACCTCGCCAGCCTCGACGCGATCATCGGCTGGGGCGTGCGGGAACGCCTCGATCGCATCACCTGTCCTACCCTGGTGATCAGCGCCGACCGCGACTACACGCCCGTTGAACGCAAGCGCGAGTACGTGGCAGAAATGCCCAACGCGCGCCTGCTGGTGATCGAAAATTCGCGCCACGCCACACCACTGGATCAACCGGAACGCTTTAATAACGCCCTGCTCGCCTTCCTCGGCGAGACTGCCAACAAGGAAAACTGACCATCATGCTCAAGCAACTCGTTCTCGCCACCGGCGCCCTGCTGCTGTCGACCAGTCTGCTCGCCGCGGAAAACCCCAAGGTGTTGCTGACCACCAGCCTCGGCGAAGTGGAAATCGAACTGGCCGCCGACAAGGCGCCGATCAGCACGCAGAACTTCCTCAAGTACGTCGACAGTGGCTTCTATGCCGGCACCCAGTTCCATCGGGTGATTCCGGGTTTCATGGTCCAGGGCGGCGGTTTCGATGCCGACATGCGCCAGAAGGACACCAACGCCCCGATCAAGAACGAGGCCGACAATGGCCTGCACAACGTCCGTGGCACCCTGGCCATGGCTCGCACCCAGGTACGCGACTCGGCCACCAGCCAGTTCTTCATCAACCACAAGGACAACGCCTTCCTCGACCACAGCTCGCGCGACTTCGGTTACGCCGTGTTCGGCAAGGTGACCCGTGGCATGGACGTGGTGGACAAGATCGCCCAGGTACCCACCGGCAACCGCGGCATGCACCAGAACGTACCGCGCGAGCCAGTGCTGATCATCGACGCCAAGCGTCTTTAAGACACTGATGTAACCCGTAGCCCGGCTGCAATCAGGGAGATTGCTATACGCCCTCCCCGGATTGCATCCGGGCTACGAGCCCCACGAACGACAAAGCCGCCCAATTGGGCGGCTTTTCATTCGATCTCGCGAGCTAGAGTCATGCAAGGCAAAAACAGGCGAGAAAGCGGAGTGTGCTGTAGCACATGAGCATTACGAGCCTGTTTTTAACGCAGCAGGGCCGACGCGCAGCAGATCGACGGCTTACTTCTCGACGAAGGCGCGCTCGATCAGGTAATCCCCCGGCTCACGCATGCGCGGGGAAATCTTCAGACCGAAGCTGTCGAGCACTTCACTGGTTTCGTCGAGCATGCTCGGGCTGCCGCAGATCATGGCGCGATCGTCCTGCGGGTTGATCGGCGGCAGGCCAATATCGGCGAACAGTTTGCCGCTGCGCATCAGGTCGGTCAGACGGCCCTGATTCTCGAACGGCTCGCGGGTCACGGTCGGGTAGTAGATCAGCTTGTCCTTCAGGGCATCACCGAAGAATTCGTTCTGCGGCAGGTGCTCGGTGATGAATTCGCGGTAGGCGACTTCGTTCACGTAGCGCACGCCGTGAACCAGGATCACCTTCTCGAAGCGCTCGTAGGTTTCCGGGTCCTGGATCACGCTCATGAACGGTGCCAGACCGGTGCCGGTGCTGAGCAGATAGAGGTGCTTGCCGGGGTTGAGATCATCGAGCACCAGCGTGCCGGTGGGCTTCTTGCTGATGATGATCTCGTCGCCTTCCTTCAGGTGCTGCAGCTGCGAGGTCAGCGGACCGTCCGGCACCTTGATGCTGAAGAACTCCAGATGCTCTTCCCAGTTCGGGCTGGCGATGGAGTAGGCGCGCATCAGCGGGCGGCCATTGTCCTGCTGCAGACCGATCATCACGAACTGACCATTCTCGAAGCGCAGGCCCGGATCACGGGTGCACTTGAAGCTGAACAGCGTATCGTTCCAGTGGTGGACGCTGAGCACGCGCTCGACGTTCATATTGCTCATGATGATTTCCTCGAAGAACTTCAGCGCCAAAGGCGTGATTGCGCGGCATTCTATTCGCGGCAACAATATCTGTTAAGTGGATTATCAAGATATAGGTTATCGGTTATATCGATATGCGATTTACTCTCAGACAACTTCAGGTATTCGTCGCCGTGGCGCAGCATGAAAGCGTCTCGCGCGCCGCGCAATCGCTCGCATTGTCGCAGTCTGCGACCAGCACTTCGCTGACCGAACTGGAACGCCAATCCGACTGCCAGCTGTTCGATCGCGCCGGCAAGCGTCTGGCGCTCAATGCCCTGGGCCGACAGCTACTGCCCGAGGCGGTGGGCCTGATCGACCAGGCGCGCGAAATCGAACGCCTGCTGGGTGGCAAGAGCGGTTATGGCTCACTGCACGTCGGTGCCACCCTGACCGTGGGCAATTACCTGGTCACCCTGCTGATTGGCAGCTTCATGCAGCACCACCCTGAATGCAGGGTGAAGCTGCAGGTGCATAACACCGCCCACGTGGTACAGCAGATCGCCCACTACGAGCTGGACCTGGGTTTGATCGAGGGCGACTGCCAGCATCCGGATATCGAGGTGCAGCCCTGGGTCGAGGACGAACTGGTGGTGTTCTGTGCGCCACAACACCCACTGGCCCAGCGCGGCAGCGCCAGCCTGGAAGAGCTGACGCATGAAGCCTGGATTCTGCGTGAGCAGGGCTCGGGCACGCGGCTGACCTTCGACCAGGCCATGCGTCATCACCCGCGCAACCTGAATATCCGCCTGGAGCTGGAACACACAGAGGCGATCAAGCGCGCCGTGGAATCCGGCCTGGGCATCGGCTGCATCTCACGCCTGGCGCTGCGCGACGCCTTTCGTCGTGGCAGCCTGATGCCGGTGGAAACTCCGGAACTGGACCTGCGCCGGCAGTTCTACTTCATCTGGCACAAGCAGAAGTACCAGACCGCGGCGATGCGCGAGTTTCTCGAACAGTGTCGCGCACTGACGGCCGGAGTCAGTCGCAGCGATCAGATCGTCCTACCACCGATCATCTGAGCGTCAGCTCAAGAGGATGATTGCCCAAACCGACACGCAGCGGATCGTAGACAGGTTCTCACTGCGCCGGGATCGATTCCATCTGCTGTAACAGCAACGCCGCCTGCGTGCGGGTGCGCACGCCCAGCTTGCGGAAAATCGCCGTCACATGCGCCTTGACCGTCGCCTCGGACACGCTCAACTCGTAGGCAATCTGCTTGTTCAACAGCCCTTCGCAGACCATGGTCAAGACGCGGAACTGCTGCGGTGTCAGGCTGGCCAGGCCGGCACTGGCCGCCTTGGCCTCGGCGGAAACCGGCGCGCCCTCCTCGGCCAACGGTGGCCACCAGGTGTCACCATCGAGTACGTGTCGCACCGCTTGCTGCAAGGTTTCCAGCGGGCTGGATTTGGGGATGAAGCCACTGGCGCCGAACTCGCGGGAGCGGTTGACCACGGACGCCTCTTCCTGAGCGGAGATCATCACCACAGGGATCTGCGGGTACTGCCCGCGCAACAGTACCAGGCCGGAGAAACCATAGGCACCGGGCATGTTGAGGTCGAGCAGGACCAGGTCCCAATCACTTTTTTCAGCCAGGTGGCCTTCAAGCTCGGCGATGCTGGCAGCTTCTACCAGACGCACTTCAGGTCCCAGGCCCAGGGTCAATGCTTGTTGCAGCGCGCTGCGAAACAGCGGATGGTCGTCGGCAATCAGGATTTCGTAGGCGGCCATTGGCAGATCCTGTTCTTGTTATAAGTGGCACTGAGGTGAGTATGGCAGTGCTTTTCGCCTGAAGACCCGCTCAAGCCTGCTCATTGAGCATCACAGACTCCCCACTCGGACCGACGGCGGCGCTCAGCATGCCGAGCTGTGGCGGGGTGGTCAAGCTCAATGCTTTGCGGCACGATGCGCAGCTTTCCTGCCGAGACGCCCTGATGCGAAGCCAAGCCCTGCGCGCTGACCTGTTGATGCTGATTACCGCGATGATCTGGGGCAGCGCCTTCGTCGCCCAGCGTCTGGGCATGGATAACATCGGCCCCTTCCTTTATACCGGCCTGCGCTTCGCCCTCGCCTGCCTGGTCCTGTTGCCGGTGCTGGCTTTGCTGCAACGTCGCCAGCAGCGCCCCGCTGCACCGCTGAATCGCAACCTGCTGGTGGGTGGCGTGATCATGGGCCTGGCGCTATCGCTAGGGATCAATCTGCAGCAGGTCGGCCTGCTGTTCACCACGGTGACCAACTCAGGCTTCATCACCGGGTTGTACGTGATCGTGGTGCCGATTCTCGGCTTGCTGATCGGCCAGCGCAGCAGCGCCGGCATCTGGTTGGGCGCCAGCCTGGCAGTGGTCGGCATGTTCCTGCTCAGCGTCGGCGAAGGATTCACAGTAGCCTCCGGCGACTGGCTGCAGTTGGCTGGCGCCTTCGGCTGGGGCGTGCATGTGTTGCTGGTGGGATTCTTCGCCAGCCGTCACGACCCGCTGCGCCTGGCCTTCATCCAGTTCGCCACCTGCGCGGTGATCAGTCTGGCCCTGGCGCTGGTGTTCGAGACCGCGACACTGGACGGCATCATTGCCGCCGGGCCGGCCATCCTCTACGGCGGCGTGTTCGGCGTGGCGATCGGTTTCACCCTGCAGGTGGTGGCGCAGCAGCATGCCATCGCCTCGCATGCGGCGATCATCCTCTCGCTGGAAGCCGTATTCGCTGCCATCGCCGGCGCCCTGTTGCTGAGCGAAGTGCTGGCACCGCGCGGTTATCTGGGTTGTGCGCTGATGTTCGGCGGCATGCTGCTGGCGCAGCTGTGGCCCAAGCCACTGCCCAGCGAACTCAGCGGTACGTCTGCAAACGCTGGTGCAGAGCGTCGTTGAGATCCAGCGGCAGACGCCGTTTGGCAGCCAGGTAGTGCTGGCTGAACACATCGAGATAATCGTCCAGCGCCTCACCGGCACGCAGGTCGCCAGCCAGCTCCAGGCACATGGCGGCCACCTCGGCGGTGCACAGGTGCTCGCCACGAGTGGAGCGACGCAGGCGATAGCGCGATAGCTGCGCCGGCGTCAGGCTCAGCACTGGCAGCGCATCCAGATACGGGCTCTTGCGAAACATCTTGCGCGCCTCGGTCCAGGTGGCATCGAGCAGCACGAACAGTGGCCGCTTGCCGGGCGTAAGCCGCACCTCCTCCACCACGCGCTGCGGTGCCACGTACTCACCGGGAAACACCAGATAAGGCTGCCACTGCGGATCGGCCAAAAGCGCCAGCAGCGCCGGGTCGACGGCAGTGCGCGTCCAGCCGAAGGCGTGGGTTTCAGACACCACATCAGCGATCAGCCAGCCGGTATTGCTCGGTTTCAACGCCTCGATGTCATGCATCACCAGGCACATGGCGGCATTGGCCTCGACCTGCGGGCGCCAGGCGCACAGGCAATGGGTCGGCTGCACCCGGCAGTGCGGGCAGCGCTCGGCGCGCGAACCACGGGCGACGAAGGGTTTGAGGCTGCGCGCCAGGCGCTCTGTGCGCAGGCGGGCGACGGCATGTGGGGCTGGACGGGTCATGGCGGGAGCAACAGCGAACGGGGGCGGGATTCTACCACCCCCGTTCGCCGCTCAGATGGATCAGAAGGTATGGTTCAACGCCAGGCCGATGAAGTGGATGTGGGTGTTGTACTCACCGGTGTAATTGCCACCGTTGCCGGTGCAGCGCACGCCGCTGTCCTGGTACAGCCCGCCGGCGCCTGGTACCCAGCCGGCCGGGGAGCAGCCGTCCTGGTAGTCCATCTTGCCGCTGGAGAACTGCACGTAGCTGTAGGCGAAGTCCAGCGAGGTATCACGAGTCACCTTGTAGTTGGCGCCGAAGGACAGCCAGTACCGATCGGCATCGGGAAACGCCGGATGACGCAACTGGGTCGAATTGACGGGTGACTTGTCGTACGCCACTCCGGTGCGCAACAAGAGGTCGTCGTTGTACTGGTAGTTCATGCCCAGGGAAATCTTGTAGGTGTCCTTCCAGTCCTGCTTGACGCTGAGATCGCCCTCGGTCACGCCGTTGAAGTAGGGATAACCGGCAACCTGATCGATGCCGATACGTACCTCGTCAAGCCGAGAATGGCGGGTGAAGGTAAGATCCGCCATCAATGCCACCTTGTCGTTGAGCTGATGGAAGGCGTTGAATGAGAGCATCTCCGGGGTATCGATGGCGGTCTTGGCCTTGGAGTTTGGGTGCAACCTAGAGCCGGCGAAATCGCCAGGGTTGACCCAGTTGCCCGGGTCCAGCACCTGCCCCAGCGCATCGGCTGGCGGCAAGGTGATGATGCGGAGATCAATGCCACCGCTCAGATCGGTATCGGGTGAAGGTACGCTGCCGGAAACGCCGGCGAAGCTCCATTTGGTCTCACCTTCCAGGGTGTGGCGAATGTTGGAACGATAGGACACACCAAAGCGCGTCGACTCGGTCGGTTCCCACATGTAGCCGATATTCCAGCCAAAACCCCAGTCATCGCCCTTGACCCGGAAGTAGCCGTCACCCTGGACGTTGTCGGCGAAATTCTTCGCCACACAGTCGACGAAAGCGTCATCGGCCTGACCGTCGCAACTGCTGATCTCGCTGGGCACATTGATGCCATAGAACAACGGAATGGCGAACTGACCAAGCGGTGATGCGGCCAGCTCGGTCAGTTCCTGATTGGCGGTGACAAACTGCCCAGCCAACTGCCGCGACGCGCCTTTGACATCCGCCGCACCACGCTGCACCGATTTGATGTATTGCGCCGACACACCGAAGCCGATGCTGTGGTGTTCGTTGAACCGGTAGGAAATGCTCGGGTTGAAGGTCACCGTCTCCAGGCTGGCTGACTGGATGCCGTAGCGCCCGGCCCAGTCCTCCTTGTAATCGAGCTTGGCACCGAACGGGGTGAAGATCCCCAGGCCGATCGTCACCTGATCGTTGATCTGGCGGGAGAAGTAGAAATTGGGTGCCGCGGCAGCATCGGGCAGGAACTCGCCGGCATCACCCGATACAGGATTGCCGAATACATCGCGGCTTCCCTTGTCCTCATAGTCGCCGTCCGGCAGCAAGATGGTCAGACCCGAGGTCACCTGGGTGCCCTTGAGCCGGGCCAACCCAGCCGGGTTGTAGAAAATGGTCGAAGGATCGGCCGCCTCGGCACCGTTTGCATGCGCCGTACCCTGCGCCGCCACCGATTGCGAACCAAAGTGATAACCGGATGCCTGCACCTGCGCGACGGGCAAAACCAGTAAACTGCCGACCACCACCTGCGATGGCCAGCGTCGAAAGAGCATTGTCATTGTTATTCTCCTGCACGCTGCTTGAACACCGCGCAGTCTTCTCAACACCCGCGACAGACTTCAGGCAGGTCTGTGCTGGCAACGTCCGACTGCAGCGGCTCAAACTGTACGTGCAGGTTTGTTCAACGATCCCCGGCCTTTGGTCGTGGTGACGGATGGCAGCCAACGGCCAGCATGTCTCTATCGGTAACACTTTGTTTCACGCAGGCAAAAGGCCATTGCTGCGAACATTATCCCCAGGGTCCTGTCCAACCCTCGTCCACGCTTTCAGGAGTTACACCCCATGCTGCGTTACATTCTCCCCGCTCTTGCACTCAGCCTGACATTTACCACTGCTCAGGCAGCATCGCTGAAGGAGATGGAACTGACTCGTACCCTGGAGCAGGTCGCCCGGCAAAGCAGTGAAGGCACGCCGCGAGCGATCAACGAGGACATTCTCGATCAGGGCTACACCGTGGAAGGCCACACGCTGATCAACCATCTCAGCGTGCGTGAAGCGCATGCCGCGAAGATGCGCGGCAACCCGGACACCGTACGCACGCAACTGGCGGCAAGCGTCTGCCGCAACCCCGGCTATCGCAGCCTGCTGGCGCAGGGCGCCCAGCTGCGTTATCAGTTCAGCGAGTACCGCAGCAACCGCCCTGTGACCGTCGAGGTGTTCGACAAGAGCGACTGCGGTCTCTGAAACAGGCGAAAACTCAGCCTCTTCCGGCTCGCCGCTGCGCCTCATCGGCGCGCAGCTCGGCGAGCAGTGCCTCCATGTAGCGTGAGCGCCGCGCGCCGCCCTCCAGGCGGCGCAGGCACTCGTCCTCGATGCTCATGTGATTGGTACGCGCAGCCTGTTGCAGCATGCGGTACAGCTCCGTGTTTATCTCCAGCGTCAATCTGGGCATACCTGCCCCTCCCTTCCCGTTGCTCCACTTCGTGGGCTCAACGCAGACAGCGAGGGTCCCCCCTGCCTGCCAGAGCCGCGCGTTCCTCAGCGCTCAACCAGCCATCGGGCGATACGCCCAGCACCTCGGCCACACCTTGCAGCACATGCGCCCAACTGCAGCCATTGGCGAACAGCATGCCGGCCTCGTCGAAGGTGCCGCCGCGGTTGCGGTAGCCCAACGCCCGACAGCTGGCGGCGTCGCCCAGCAGCGGCCAAAGATGGCCCGCGGCAACCTCCGGGCGCATGTGCGTCAGCAGCACGCGCCGGCAGCACGCCGCCGGAAACAGCGCTTCACGCTGCTCGGCGCTGATCACGCTGGCGGCCTCCCAGGCATCGCGCGGCGCCCGAAAACGCCCCGGTTCCTGCAAGTAAATCAGACGCCAGGCCACACCCTGCTCACCCAGACGAACGGCGGCGCGGCGCATCTCGCTCAACTGATAGCTGCCACTGGCAATCAGCAGCACTGGCTCGCCATCGCCCTGCGCATCGACCAGCAACGCTCCATCACGGGCCAGCTGCTTAGCCTGTTCGACTGTAAAAGCGCAGGGTTGTTCACGCTTGGCCACCACCAGGCACGCGAGCCGGCCGCGCTCCTGATAGATGCCAGGCAGCAGGGCCAGCAGCGAGTTGTGATCGGCCGGCAACAGCAAGCGCATGACATCGTGCATTTCGCCCAGCAGTGCCTCGCAGAAGGTGGTGTCCTGATGCGATTGCTGGTTCTTGCCGTTCTCCCAGGTGTGCGAAGTGGCCACCAGCGGCCAGCCCAGCCAGCCGGCTGGACGTCCCGCCTCCTTCTGCTGACGGGCGAAGATCAGGCTCTGGCGCACGGCGCCGAGCATCTTTACGCAAAACGCCTCGTAGCTGGCCACCAGATTCAGGCCGCCCTGATTGGCCAGACAGGCAGACACCACAGCCTCCTCGTTGAGTGCGGTGATCACCGCGCCGTGCAGCGACTCCAGCTCGCTCTCGGGTTGGCTGACGCGATGCTTGAGCGCTGCCAGCACACCGCTCAGACGGTTGCTGGCCAGTTCGTCCGGGTTGCCGACACGCGGCCGCAACTGCGGGTTGGCGCGCACCAGATCGACGAAATAACGATCCAGCGCGCTCATCGGCGAGCAGGCATGATCGTGAAAATGCAGCGGCGGCTGCACGGGCTGAGGCGGCTGACACAAGGCCAGCGGATTGTCCCGCTCCAGCACACGGCCCTTGCGGCTGGCGAACAGATTGCAGGCATCGGACAACGTCTGCGGTTCTACCCACAAGGCCGCAGCATGCTGGTTGAACAGCTCGCGCGCCTGCGCGTCGAGAGCCGGGCTGGCCGGTAGCGGCAGATTATGAGCGGCGTTGCTGCCAGCGCCAAAGAAGCCATAGCCCTTGGTGGTTTCGGCAATGCCGTAGGGCATCGGCAAGGGATAACCGATCAGCTCGCGGTTGAGTTCATCCACTCGATGCGCCAGGCGCTGCTCCATCTCCCACAGCGCACAGACGAAGGCTGCCGGATCACGCCCATCGAAACTCAGGGGATCGAAGCCGCAACCGCGCAGGTGCCGACGAAACCCTTCCAGGCCCTCCAACGTGCCCAACTCGGTACGCTGCTCGATACGCCGGCCGTTGGCGATCATCACCGGTAGCGCCACGCCACAATCCTCGGCACGCCACCAGCGCGGCATCCAGTCGCTACCGCGCTGCTCCTCGGCGGCGCCGTCGGACAGGAACGCCACCAGCTTCTCCCCCGGCAATGGCAGATGCGCGTACTGCAGCTCGGCAAAACCCAGGTATCCGCCCTCGGCGATACCGCCGGCGGTGTGCGGGTTGACGTGACTGCCCAGCGGTACGCCAGGGCTACCGTCCGCCGCCTGGGCGTATCCGTAGAAGTCCGCCGCCAGGCGGCTCATGCCAGCTTCATCACAAGCGTAACGGGCGGCCTGCTCTGGATGCTGGTTGCCGGTCAGCAGGTTCAGCGCCTCGATTGCTGCCACGCAATGGCCCTGCCCCATCAACCAGCCACGTGTCTCACCGGTCAGGGCATTGAGCGCCAGGTAGCTGGCATAGGCCGGCACCATGTTCAGCGCGCCACCGGTATGACCTTCCGGCACCGGCTTGAAGTCCTCGGTCTGCAGCGGCTGGCCATCGAGCCGAACGCGCTGGGCATAGGTCATGTGCACCACCAGCCAGAGGCCGGCTGCGGTCAGCGAATCCAGGGCGCGAAACAGGCGGTAGACGCTCGGCAAGTCGGGCTGCAAGCCGCTCTGCACCAGCTGATGGGCCAGACGAAAGACGGCGGCGCTGGTCTGCAGGCTATGCTGAATAGGTCCGTGACCGGCTTGCCAGCGGGCAAAGTCGGGGTATTGCTGAGCGTGCTGAGCCAAGGCGACAGCGTCGGGCAATAGCTGGGTCATGAGTGCTCTCCTGAATGTTTGCCTGCAGTTTAGGTATCGCTACGAAGCACCGGCTGACCTGCATCAAGACTCGCTCCGGTTCGAAGCGGCAGACTCGTCTCAAGATCACGACAAGGAAAAAACCATGGCCCTGCTCACTTTTCTCGGTGCGATTCAACAGGTCACCGGCTCCTGCTACCTGGTGGAAAGCCGCGATGGCGCCAAGGTGCTGCTCGAATGCGGCATGCATCAGGGACGCCGCCAGGAAGAGGACCTGAACCGCAGTGCGTTTCCTTTCGACCCGAGCAGCCTGGATGCGGTGGTGATCTCCCACGCCCACCTCGATCACAGCGGGCTGCTGCCGCGCCTGGTCGCCGAAGGCTATCGCGGTCCGATCCACGCCACGGAGGCCAGTTGCGAACTGCTCGAACTGATGCTGCTGGATTCGGCCTTCCTCCAGGAGAAGGACGCTGAATGGGAGAATCGCTGGCGCGCCCGTCAGGGCAAGCCGGCGGTCAAACCGCTCTACACCATCGCCAATGCCGAGCAGGCGCTCAGCCAGCGTCGCGCGCATGCCTACGACGCGGCGGTCGAGGTTGCCAAGGGGGTACAGGTTACCTTCCACAATGCCGGCCATATCCTCGGCTCGGCCATCGTCGAGATGCAGGTAGAGGATCACCATTTGCACCGTCATCTGGTGTTCTCCGGCGACTTGGGCAACACCTGCTCGCCGCTGATGCAGGCGCCGACACAACTGAATCAGGCGGATGTGCTGCTTATGGAGTCGACCTACGGCGACCGTGACCATCGCCCCAGCGATGAAACCCTGGAAGAGCTGGCCGACATCCTGCAGCAGGCCCATAGCGAGGGCGGCAACGTGCTGATCCCCTCCTTCGCCGTCGGCCGCACCCAGGACCTGATCTATTACCTAGGCCGCTTCTATCAGGAAGGCCGCTTGCCACAGCAGGCCGTGTTCCTCGACAGTCCCATGGCGATCCGCGCCAACGCCATCTACAGCCGTTTCCACGATCAGTTCGCCGCCGAGGATCGCGCCGCCCTCGCAGCCAAGGGTGTCAAGCGAGTCGAGGACTGGCTGCCAGTGTTGCGCTGCACGCCAACAGCCGAAGAATCGATGGCGATCAACCGGATCAAGAGCGGCGCAATCATCATCGCCGGTGCCGGCATGTGCAATGGCGGGCGTATTGTTCATCACTTCAAGCACAACCTCTGGCGCGAGAACTGCCATCTTGTGTTCCCCGGCTTCCAGGCCAAGGGCACGCTGGGGCGTTTGATCGTCGACGGCGCCGAGACGGTCAAGGTGCTGCACCAGCGCATCGCGGTGAAGGCCAAGGTGCATACCCTGGGCGGTTTCTCCGCGCACGCCGGGCAAACGCAATTGCTCGACTGGGCCAGCCGGTTCGAGCATCACCCCGAGCTGTACCTGGTGCATGGCGAACTGGAAAAGATGCAGGCCCTGCAAGCCGCCCTGCGCGAACGCCTGAACTGGATCGCTAACATTCCCGAGCCGGGTGAGCAGATCGCCCTGTAATCGGCGCTTACGAATAGATGGCAACGAAACGGCAGACTGCCTGTGGCAAGCTGCTCAACACTCCATAATCAAGGTACCGGCCACCGCGAGAGGCTACTCGCCTCTCACAGGCCAAGAAGAGGAGAGTTTCCATGCCCTTTGAAGCGGACGACTATCTGTCGCGCCACGTGCAAACCAGCGAGGTCGACCTGAGCAGCAAGGTGGAGGAACTGGTAGCTCTGGCAACCCCGAGCAACAGCCCCAACCTGGCGTTGTACCGCGAAATGCTCACCACGGTGATCCATATGGCCCAGGCGGATCGTAACCGCTGGGACGCCAAGATCATGATGCAGACCCTGCGTGAGATGGAGCATGCCTTCGGCGTGCTGGAACAACTGAAACGGCGGCGCAAGGTCACGGTGTTCGGCTCGGCACGAACGCCACCCGATCATCCCCTGTACAGGCAGGCTCGCGAGCTCGGCGCATTACTGGCACACCGCGATCTGATGGTGGTCACGGGTGCCGGTGGCGGCATCATGGCGGCAGCCCATGAAGGCGCCGGGGCGGAAAGCAGCCTGGGCTTCAATATCACCCTGCCCTTCGAACAAACCGCCAACGCGACCATGCGCGGCAGCCATCACCTGCTGTCGTTCCACTTCTTCTTTCTGCGCAAGCTGTTCTTCGTCAAGGAGGCCGACGGCCTGGTGCTGTGCCCCGGCGGTTTCGGCACCCTCGACGAAGCGCTGGAAGTGCTGACGCTGATCCAGACCGGCAAGAGCCCGCTGGTGCCCGTGGTACTGCTCGATCAGCCGGGCGGCAGCTACTGGGAAGATGCACTGGGCTTCATCCGTCGTCAGCTTGGCGATAACGGCTATATCCTGCCTACCGATCTCAACCTGATGCACCTGGTCTATAGCGCCGAAGAGGCGGTGGATGAAATCGCCCGCTTCTACCGCAACTTCCACTCCAGCCGCTGGCTCAAGGATCGCTTCGTGATTCGCCTCAATCATCCGCTCAACGAGGCAGCTCTGGCCAAGCTGGACAGCGACTTCGCCAGCCTGTGCAAGGAAGGTGGCTTTACCCAGCAACCCTACTGCGAGCAGGAGCGCGACGAACCGGAACTGTGCCACCTGACCCGTCTGGCTTTTGCCTTCAATGGTCGTGACTATGGCCGCCTGCGTGCGCTGCTCAATGTGGTCAACGAACCGGAGAATTGGGCAAGCTGAGCTGACGAGTTGCCGTAGCCCGGATGCAATCCGGGGGTATTGGCCTCTCACCATTCCCGGATTGCATCCGGGCTACGTAAAGCAAGAAGCCCAGCATTGACTGGGCTTCTTTTTACTGCATGCCTATCAGGCGTTACCGGCGACCTTCATCCGCGCCGCCTGGGTGAAATCGAGCATGCGCTTGAGCGGCTTGATCGCCTTGGGAATCAGCGCCGGGTCGACATGAATCTCGCCGGAGCCCTGGCGCAAACCGGTCAGCACGCGCTCCAGAGTGTTCATCGCCATCCACGGGCAGTGCGCGCAGCTGCGGCATGCCGCGCCGTTGCCGGCTGTCGGCGCCTCGATGAAGGTCTTGTCCGGGCACAGCTGCTGCATCTTGTAGAAGATGCCGCGGTCGGTGGCGACGATGAAAGTGGAATTCGGCAGGGTCTGCGCCGCCTTGATCAGCTGGCTGGTGGAGCCCACCGCATCGGCCAGCTCCACCACGTTCTGCGGCGATTCCGGGTGCACCAGAATGGCGGCGTCTGGGTACAGCGCCTTCATGTCCAGCAGCTGCTTGGACTTGAACTCCTCGTGCACGATGCAGGCGCCGTCCCACAGCAGCATGTCGGCGCCGGTCTCGCGCTGGATGTAGTTGCCCAGATGCTTGTCCGGCGCCCAGATGATGGTCTCGCCGTTGTCCATCAGGCTCTCGACGATCTCCAGCGCGCAGCTGGAGGTCACCACCCAGTCGGCACGCGCCTTCACCGCCGCCGAGGTGTTGGCGTACACCACTACGGTGCGCTCGGGATGCTGATCGCAGAAAGCCGAGAACTCATCCACCGGGCAGCCCAGATCCAGCGAACAGGTCGCCTCCAGCGTCGGCATCAGCACGCGCTTTTCCGGGTTGAGGATCTTCGCCGTCTCGCCCATGAACTTGACCCCGGCCACCACCACGGTCTGCGCCGGGTGTTGATTGCCGAAGCGGGCCATTTCCAGGGAGTCGGAAACGCAACCGCCGGTTTCCTCGGCCAGCGCCTGGATCACCGGATCGCAGTAGTAGTGCGCCACCAGCACCGCGTTCTGCCTCTTCAGCTCAGCGGCGGTTTCGCGGCGATAGAAGGCCTCCTCCTCGGCGGTCAGCGGCTTGGGCTGCTTGGCATCGAGGTGGGCTTGAACCAGAAGGCGTTCGGAAATCTGCGTCATATCATCGAACCTGCGGCGCTCTTGAGCGAGCTGCGAGTATACCCCCTGGCTGCCCATCGCCACAGGCAGGGCAGCATCGGGCCAGAGGGCTTTTCCGAGAGCAAAAAAAAGCCAGTCTCACGACTGGCTTTTGCGATCTGGTGGGTCGTGTAGGATTCGAACCTACGACCAATTGGTTAAAAGCCAACTGCTCTACCAACTGAGCTAACGACCCAACGCGAGGCGCATGATACTGATTTAATTCAGGAAATCAACACTTCGCGAAAACTTTTTCAGAAGTAGCGGGTAGCATCGGGTACGCCAGCGGCGACGAAACCGGCGGCGCGCAGACGGCAGCTGTCGCACTTGCCACAGGCGCGGCCGTCATCGTCGGCCTGGTAGCAGGAGACGGTTAGCGCATAGTCCACGCCCAGTCGCATACCGGCCTGGATGATCTCGCCCTTGCTCATCTGCTGCAGCGGCGCACGGATGGCAAAGCCCTGCCCCTCCACACCGGCCTTGGTCGCCAGATTGGCCATGCGCTCGAAAGCCTCGACGAATTCCGGGCGGCAATCGGGATAGCCCGAGTAGTCCACCGCATTGACGCCAATGAAAATATCGCGTGCCCCCAGCACCTCGGCCCAGCCCAACGCCAGCGCCAGAAACACCGTATTACGCGCTGGCACGTAGGTCGCGGGAATACCTTCGGTGGGCGATTCGGGCACGGCGATGCTGCTGTCGGTCAACGCCGAACCGCCGATGCCGTTGAGGTTCAGGCCGATCACCTTGTGCTCGACCACGCCCAGTTGCCGGGCGACGCGCTCGGCCGCCTGCAGCTCGGCGCGATGGCGCTGGCCATAATCGAAACTCATGCTGTAGCAGGCGTAGCCCTCTGCCTTGGCCATGGCGACCACAGTGGCCGAGTCCAGGCCACCGGAAAGGAGGATGACCGCTTTCTTGTCGTTCATATTCAGTGTCCCGGCTCGTCGTTCCAGAGAATCTTGTGCAGCTGCAATTGCAGGCGTACGGGCAGGTTGTCGGCCACGATCCAGTCGGCCAGGGCACGTGCATCGACCTGTTTGTGGCTGGGCGAGAACAGCACCTCACCGGCACGAGCAGCCAGGTCATATTCGATCAATTTGGATACTGCCCAGTCGTAGTCTTCACGCGAGCAGATGACGAACTTGACCTGATCGTTGCGTGTCAGCCACTGGACGTTCTCGTAGCGATTGCGCTGCACTTCGGCAGATCCAGGCGTCTTCAGATCGAGCACCTTGCTGACCCGTGCATCGACCGCTGAGACGTCGAGCGCACCACTGGTTTCCAGCGACACCTCGTAACCGGCGTCACACAGACGCGCAAGCAGAGGGATGCAGTTGGGTTGAGCCAGCGGCTCGCCGCCGGTGACGCAGACGTAGCGCGGCCGATAGGCGGCCACCTGGTCGAGGATATTGTCCAGGGTGACGATCTCGCCGCCACTGAAGGCATAGGCGGTGTCACAGTACTGACAGCGCAGGGGGCAGCCGGTCAGGCGCACGAATACCGTCGGCAAGCCGGCGGTACGCGTCTCCCCCTGCAACGAGTAGAAAATCTCGGTGATGCGCAGGGTTTCTTGCATGGTAGCCACGAGCGTGATGACGAAACAGGCCATCCGCCTCCGTTGCGTGGAAAGACAGGAACGCTGGCAGCGGCCGGCGTTCGACAAGGCATGGCGACAAGGACATCAGCCGAGCTGAAACCCTGCCACCTGAGCCATCGCGCATTCTAATGGATCACGCGAGGACAGATAAGAAAAACCCGCGACGGGCGCGGGTTTTTCGTCAATTGCTGCTTACAGCCGCTGCAGGTCACGCTGGGCCAACTGCGCGGCCGAACTGCCAGGATACTGGGCAATGACCTGCTGCAGAATGCCGCGCGCCTTGTCGTTGTTACCCAGGCGACGCTCGACGTCGGCCAGCTTGAACAGCGAATCCGGCACCTTGGCATGGCTCGGGTAGGCCTGGCTAACCTTGGCAAAGGCCTGGCCGGCGGCTTGCAGATCACCCTTGGCCAGATTCACTTCGCCCAGCCAGTACTGCGCGTTACCCGCGTACTGGCTGTTGGGATAACGATTGAGAAAGGCGCTGAACGCCTGCGACGCCTTGTCGAAATCCTTGGCCTTGATCAGGTCGAAAGCAGCGTCGTAATAGAGTTTTTCCTTGGCCGGATCACCCGGCTCGGCGCTGGCCTGCTGCTGTGCGGCAGGGGGCGTCGGTGTGCCATTGGCGTTTACCGCGCCATCGGCTGAATTCTGTGCGGGAGCTCCACCGGCAGCGGCGCCGGAGGAAATGCGTTGGTCCAGATCCTGGTAACGCTCCAGGCCTTCCTGCTTGAGGCGCTGGATTTCATTCTGCTGCTCTTCGAGCATGCCACGCAGCTGGGCAATTTCCTGCTGCATCTGCTCGAGCTGGTTGAACAGCATACCCTGCGCAGAAGCGGGTGCTTGCGCACCCGCTCCGGCGTAGGCGCCGGCCGTACCATAACCCGCCGGTGGATAGCTGCTGCCCTGTTGCATGGAGCTGCTTTCCAGTACGGGAACCTCCGCCATCGCCGCGAGCGGCAAGGCGAGTGTCAGAAGGGTCAGGATACGGCGGCAATCACGCATGGCAGCTTACTTACGCAGCTCTACGCGACGGTTCTGAGCCCAGGACTGCTCGTCGTTGCCAGTGGCAACCGGACGCTCTTCGCCGTAGGAGACCAGTTCCAGCTGAGCCGGGGAAACGCCCTGCAGAACCAGGTAGCGTTGAACGGCCTGGGCACGACGCTCGCCCAGAGCCATGTTGTACTCACGGGTACCGCGCTCGTCAGCGTGGCCTTCCAGAACGACGCGAGCGCCGTTGCCTTTCAGGTCCTTGGCGTGTACGTCCAGAGCGCGCATGGCTTCGGCCTTCAGGTCGGAGCTGTCGTACTCGAAGTAGAAGGTGGTGATAGCGCGCAGAGCAGCTTCTTCGCTCAGGCTGCCATCAACAGCGCCAGTGTTGGCACCGTAGCCAGCGTTCGGGTCGACAGCGCCTTCGCCAGCAGCGTCGCCGCCTTTGGAGGAGCAACCTACGGCAACGGCGAGAGCCAGGGACAGTGCAGCGAACTTACCGAATTTCAGCATTTCCATCATGTAACTCCTAATGAACCCCAGTTGTGTTAAGCAAAAAGGTGTAGCGCCGCATCAGTTCAGGTAAGGGGACCAAGAAGGCTCTCGAACTTCGCCTTGAGCGGTAGGAAGAGGGAGCCTCACGCGTCCATTGGTGGACGCCAACATCAAGACTCCCCGGCCCTGCTGGCGGGTGGCGTAGATTAGCATGGTGCCATTGGGCGCAACAGTGGGCGACTCATCCAAACTTGTGTCTGAAAGTATGCGCAAACGGTTGGTTTCCAGGTCCTGTGCAGCCACCTTGAACACGGTGAAGCCATCCTGACGATGAATCATCACCAGGGTCTTCTCATCAGCCGACAATTTCGGGTTGGCGTTGTAGTTACCGACGAAGGTCACTCGCTCCACTGCCCCGCTATTGATGTTGGTCTTGTAGATCTGCGGACGGCCCGCGCGATCCGAGGTGAAGTACAGAGTCTGACCGTCCTTGCCCCAGAAGGGTTCGGTATCAATGGCGTAATGGTTGGTGATGCGCCGCATCTGCCGGCTGCCCATGTCCATCACGTAGATTTCCGGGTTGCCGTCACGCGACAGCACGAAGGCCAGGCGATTGCCGTCCGGCGACCAGGCCGGCGCGCCGTTGAGGCCTTCGAAGTTGGTGATCTGCTCGCGTCGGCCAGTATCGATGTGCTGCACGAAGATGCGCGGACGACGCTGTTCGAACGACACGTAGGCGATACGGCGGCCATCGGGGGCGAAGGACGGCGACAGGATCGGCTCGCGCGATTGCAGCAGGGTAACGGCGCGAGCACCATCGTAGTCCGAACGCTGCAGGGTGTAGCGGGTATTATTGGCGCCCATGCGCTCGGCCGTGACGTACAGCAGACGCGTGGAGAACGCCCCCTTGACGCCGGTGAGCTTCTCGAACGACTGGTCGGCGATATGGTGAGCCATATCGCGCAGCTGATCGGTCCCACCACCGACATTACCGGTCATGACCTGCTGCTCGGTACTGACGTTGAACAGCGCGTACTGAATCTGCAAGCGGCCACCATTGGGCACGATGTTGCCGACCAGCACGTACTGCGCGCCGAGGGCTTTCCAGTCGCGGTAGATGACTTCGCTGGCCTGGGTCGGCAGGCTGATCATGTTCTGCCGCGGGATGGGTTCGAAGTAGCCGGAGTTGCGCAGGTCGTTGCCGATGATCTGCGACATGTCTTCAGGCAGTACCGAACCACCCTGCCAGCCGAACGGCACGACAGCAATGGGTGTGGCGCGGTCAGCGCCTTGGGAGATCACCAGCGGGTCGGCCGCCTGGACGCTACCGACCAGCATGACCAGCCCCAGCAGGGCGATACGAATCAGGTTGTTCACAGAGCTCAATCCTCCGGTTTGAAAATAACGCGTCGCTGCCTGTACATACGGTCGAAGGTAGCGCGATCCAATTGTTGCATCTCGGGAATACGCCCGACGTTACGTACAGCTGCAACGGCCGAGTTGTCGAACGGTGCATCGCCACTGGAGCGCGATACGCTGGCGTTGGTCACCGTGCCATCGGGCAGCATCTGGATCAGCAACTCGACGCTCATGCCACGGCGCGCCGACATCGGCCGCTGCCAGTTCTCGGTGATCAGCTTGATGATCAGATCATCGAGGTTACCGGCCACCTGGTCACCATGAGTCTCGGCCAGCGCCTGCTGGTTCTGCACATTGTCCGACAGCAGTTCGGCCAGCGCTGCCGCCTTTTGATCCTCGGCGGCCTTGCGCCGTGCATCCTCGGCGGCTTTCTTCTTCGCAGCTTCGGCGGCTGCCGCTTTTTTCCTGGCCTCTTCTGCAGCGGCCTTCTTCTTGGCCTCTTCAGCGGCCTTCTTCTTCGCCTCGTCCTCGGCGCGCTTCTTGGCGATGTCCGCCTGACGCTTCTGCTCGGCGGCCTTCTCGGCCTCGGCTTTCTTCGCCGCCTCGGCCTTTCGAGCTTCTTCGGCCTGCTTTTGTTCCTCGGCTTTCTTGGCCGCTGCTACCTTCTGCGCTTCGGCCTGGGCCTGCTTCTGCTCCTCGGCTTTCTTCTGTTCCAGCCGTTCGGTCTCGAACTGCGGCGCCGAGGTCTTCTGCGCCTCGCCTGCAACCTTTTGCGTGGTCTGCGTAGTGGCCTGGCTCTGTGACTGCAACTGATACAGCGTAGCCTGCACCACTGGGCGCGCCGGTGGCAGCTCCGGGGTGAAGGCGAAGCTGACGAACAGCATGGCGAACATCAGGACATGCAGACCCACCGCCCAAACCACGGGCCAGAAGTAGCTTTCCGATTGCGAACGCTCGGTTTGCTGCATCAGGGAGCCTCGGTAATCAGTCCGACGTTGCCCACGTCGGCCTGCTGCAGACCGCCCATGGCAGACATCACGGTGCCGTAATCGACCGTGCGATCGCCGCGCACGAACACCTGCACCTGCTTACCCTGACGACGGTTCTCAGCAATGATCGCCGACACGGCCTGAGTCATCTGCTCGAGGGTCGAGGCTCGCTCCTGCTCGGTGTCGACGTCGACCTCGCTGCCCATGTTCCAGTAGTAGGTCTTGTCGGCCTTGATGGAGATGGTCAGTACCTGCGCGTCGTTGTCCTGCGGCAGCGCTTCGCTGCTGACCTTGGGCAGATCGACCTTGACACCCTGATTGAGCATCGGCGCGGTGACCATGAAGATGACCAGTAGCACCAACATCACGTCGATGTAGGGCACCACGTTCATCTCGGCGACCGGTTTGCGTCTGTTGCGAATTCTCGCCATGGTTAAAACCTGTCCTCTTCGCTCGCCTTAGTCTTCCGAGGTGTGCACTTTGCGGTGCAGGATGGCCTGGAACTCGTCGGCGAAGGTGTAGTAACGACCGATCAGCATCTCGCTGCGGGCAGAGAAACGGTTGTAGGCGATGACCGCCGGAATCGCCGCGAACAGGCCGATGGCAGTAGCGATCAGCGCTTCGGCAATACCCGGTGCCACGGTAGCCAGCGTGGCTTGCTGCACCTGGGCCAAACCGCGGAAGGAGTTCATGATGCCCCATACGGTACCGAACAGACCGATGTACGGGCTGGTAGAGCCGACGGTGGCGAGAAACGGCAGCGCGGTTTCCAGCTTCTCTTCCTCGCGGGAAATAGCCACGCGCATGGCACGGGCCACACCGTCCATCACCGCATCCGGGTCGACGCCCTGCTGCTGACGCAGACGGGAGAATTCCTTGAAGCCGGCACGGAAGATCTGCTCCAGACCGGAGTCCGGATCGGGGTTGCTGCCCGCCTGGCGATACAGTTTGGACAGGTCGATGCCGGACCAGAAACGATCCTCGAAATTGTCCAGCGCACGCTTGGCGGCGCGGATGGCATTGCTACGCTGGAAGATCATCACCCAGGAAATGACCGAGGCGGCCACCAGGGTCAGCATCACCAGCTGAACCAACAGACTGGCGTTACTGATCAGACTCCACATCGACATATGGTCAACGGCGTTAGCTTCCACGCTTACTCTCCTGCTGCAATTGGACCCGGCGCCTGCGTCCCGGCGAACGCGTGCCGCAGGGTTTCGGGGATGGCCCGGGGTTTCAAGTTGTCGGCGCGCACACAGGCCACCAGAAACTGCCCTTCGCAGAGCAGCACATCATCCGTAGCCCGCCTGACCTGTTGACGAAAGCGCAGGCTGGCACGGTTCAATTCGATCACATCGGCGCTGATCACCAGTTCGTCATCCAGGCGCGCCGGCGCGTGATAACGCGCCTCGGCAGAATGCACGACGAACAACAGGCCCTCACCGGCAAGCGTCGACTGGGCATAACCCAGCTCACGCAGGCGCTCGGTGCGAGCCCGCTCCATGAATTTGAGGTAGTTGACGTAGTAGACGATGCCGCCCGCATCGGTATCTTCGTAATAGACCCGGCAGTGGTGGCTGAACGGCTGGACTCCGTTTTGCGCGCGCATACTCTAGTCCCCGGCCTGCTGCTTGCCAATCCGGGCTGGTAACAATTTTTTCGTCATTCGTCACCTGCCGCGAAAAGATCGCCAGCGACCTGCTCGCCAGCGCGCTTGGGAATGTTCAGCCCGAAGTGCAGGTAGGCATGGCGAGTGACCACACGCCCGCGCGGCGTGCGCATCATGTAACCCTGCTGAATCAGATACGGCTCGAGCACATCCTCGATGGTATGGCGCTCTTCCCCTATCGCCGCCGCCAGGCTGTCGAGCCCCACCGGACCGCCATCGAACTTCTCGATCATGGCCAGCAGCAGGCGGCGGTCGGAATGATCGAAACCGCGTTCATCTACATCCAGTAGATTCAACGCCTGATCGGCGGTCAGCTGCGTGATATGGCCATTGCCGCGTACTTCGGCGAAGTCGCGCACACGACGCAACAGGCGGTTGGCAATACGCGGCGTACCACGCGCACGACGGGCAATCTCGTAGGCACCCTTGGCCTCGATGGGCAGGCCGAGAATCCCGGCTGAGCGCGAGACGATGGTGGCCAGGTCGTCGATACCGTAGAACTCCAGGCGCTGGACGATACCGAAGCGGTCGCGCAGCGGATTGGTCAGCATACCGGCACGGGTGGTGGCGCCCACCAGGGTGAAGGGTGGCAGATCCAGCTTGATCGAGCGGGCCGCCGGGCCCTCACCGATCATGATGTCGAGCTGGAAGTCTTCCATGGCCGGATACAGGACTTCCTCGACTACCGGCGAAAGACGATGAATTTCGTCGATGAACAGTACATCGCCGCTTTCCAGGTTGGTCAGCAGCGCGGCCAGATCACCCGGCCGCTCAAGCACCGGGCCGGACGTGCTCTTGATCGAGCTGCCCATTTCCTCGGCGATGATATGGGCCAGGGTGGTCTTGCCCAGGCCCGGTGGGCCGAAGATCAGCGTATGGTCGAGTGCTTCCACCCTGCCCCGCGCAGCCTGGATGAACAGCGCCATCTGTTCGCGCACGACGGGCTGACCGATGTAGTCGGCCAGCCGCAACGGGCGAATGGCCCGGTCCTGCTGCTCGTCGCGCTCACGTGGGCTGGCGGTAATCAGGCGATCGGCTTCGATCATCAATAGGGTTCCACTAAACCATGCCGCGCAGCGCGCGTCGGATCAAATCTTCACTGCTCATACCATCCTCCTTGACGGCAGCAACTGCTCGGCTGGCCTCCTGCGGCTTGTAGCCAAGGGATATCAGGGCGCTGACGGCGTCATTCTCCGCGCTTGAGACTGCCTGAGCCAGTTGAGGTTCCACCACCAAAGGCGCAATGGACGGTATCGACTCCCAGGCCTTGAAGCGATCCTTGAGCTCGACCAGCAGACGCTCGGCGGTTTTCTTGCCCACTCCAGGCACCTTGACCAGCGCCGCCGTATCCTGAGCCTGCACGCAGCGCACCAGCTCATCGACCTCGAGCCCCGACATCAGCGCCAACGCCAGCTTGGGACCGACACCATTGAGGCGAATCAGCTCGCGAAACAGCTCACGCTCGCGCTTTTCGAAGAAGCCATAGAGCAGATGCGCATCTTCACGCACCACCAGGTGAGCGTGCAGGGTTACCGGCTCGCCCACCGCAGGCAGACGATAAAGGGTCGTCATCGGTACTTCCAGCTCATAACCGACGCCATTCACATCCAGAAGCAAATGCGGCGGCTGCTTCTCCGCCAGGGTGCCGCGCAAACGTCCGATCACCACTGCTTTCCTTTAATCCGATTACAAACGAAGACGGCCGCCACGCCGCTTGGCGCCAGCAAGCCCGTGAGGAATGAGACTCTGCCTGTGATGGGCATGACACAGGGCGATGCCCAGGGCATCGGAGGCGTCGATCTGCGGCTTCTGCACCAGCTTGAGCAGGTGCATGACCATCATCTGTACCTGCTGCTTGTCCGCCGCCCCCGTACCGACTACCGCCTGCTTGACCTGGGTCGCGGTGTACTCGCTGACCTCCAGCCCTGCCTCCACGGCCGCGACAATGGCCGCGCCACGCGCCTGCCCCAGCTTGAGCGCCGAGTCGGCATTGCGCGCCATGAACACCTGCTCGATACCCATGGTCACCGGCCCATGGGTACGAATCACCTCGCTGACGCCGCGAAAGACGATTTGCAGACGCTCGGCCAAAGGACCGTTGCCGGTACGAATGCAGCCCGAGGCCACGTACTCGCAACCGCGCCCGGTATCGCGCACCACGCCATAGCCGGTAATACGCGAACCCGGGTCGATGCCTAGAATCAGGGTCATATCAGCAACTGTCTATTTATCCAGTTGGCGAGTATACGGGGCGCCCTCGTCGACGTCATCCGCCAACCGGTCAGTCTGACGAAAAAGCCGGAAGCGCTGTGTAGCGCTTCCGGCCTCCTCATTCGTAGGGCGGGTGCAACCCGCCATCATAAGCTTGACGGGGTTCCCCCGCCCTACAAAACAGCCCCATATTGGATGGGGCTACAACCTCAGCCGAGCTGCTCGATGATCTCGTCGGCGACTTCGGCGTTGTGGTAGACGTTCTGCACGTCATCCAGGTCTTCGAGCATGTCGATCAGCTTGAACACCTTCTGCGCGATTTCCAGATCGGCAATCGGCGCGCTGATCGAGGGGATCATGGCGATTTCTGCTTCCTCGGCCTTGAAGCCAGCCGCGCTCAGCGCTTCGTTGACGGCATGGAACTCGGTGAAGCTGGTCGACACCAGGGCCGAACCGTCCTCTCCCATTTCCACATCGTCGGCACCGGCTTCCAGCGCTGCCTCCATCAGGGCATCCTCATCGACACCCGGCGCAAAGCTGATCTGCCCCTTGCGCTCGAACATGTAGGCAACCGAACCATCGGTGCCGAGGTTGCCGCCGCACTTGGTGAAGGCATGACGCACTTCGGCTGCGGTACGGTTGCGGTTGTCGGTCATCACCTCGACGATGATCGCCACGCCGCTCGGCGCATAGCCTTCGTAGCTGAACTCGACGACGTTGTCGGCTTCGTTGTTGCCGGCGCCGCGGGCGATGGCGCGGTCGATCACGTCACGCGACATGTTGTTGGTCAGTGCCTTGTCCACGGCCAGGCGCAGACGCGGGTTGTCCGCCGGAACCGGACCGCCATGCTTGGCCGCGACCGTCAGCTCACGGATCAGCTTGGTGAAGATCTTGCCGCGCTTGGCGTCCTGACGCCCCTTGCGGTGCTTGATGTTGGCCCATTTGGAATGACCAGCCATAACTCACTCCATCTATAAGGTTTCACAATTGCAGGGGCGTAAGCGCTTGAGTCTCTCCACCCCATAACGAAGAAGCCTGGGATCTCCAGGCTTCTTTTGCAGGCTTATTCGGCCTTGGGTTGCTCGCGCAGGCGAATGTGCAGCTCGCGCAGCGACTTGTTGTCGACGATGCCCGGCGCCTGCGTCATGACGCAGGCCGCGCTCTGGGTTTTCGGGAAGGCGATCACTTCTCGGATCGACGAAGCACCGGTCATCAGCATCACCAGACGATCCAGGCCGAAGGCCAGACCACCATGGGGCGGCGCACCGTACTTGAGTGCGTCGAGCAGGAAGCCGAACTTCTCCTGCTGCTCCTCTTCACTGATCCCGAGCACACGGAACACGGTCTGCTGCATGGCCTTGTCGTGAATACGGATCGAACCGCCACCCAGTTCGGTGCCGTTGAGCACCATGTCATAGGCGCGCGACAGCGCGGCAGCCGGGTTGGCCTCCAGCTCTTCGGGGCTGCAGCTCGGCGAAGTGAACGGGTGGTGCATGGCGGTCAGGCTGCCGTCGTCGTTCTCCTCGAACATCGGGAAGTCGACGACCCACAGCGGTGCCCACTCGCAGGTCAGCAGATTGAGGTCATGACCCAGCTTGATGCGCAGCGCGCCCAGGGCCTCGCTGACGATCTTGGCCTTGTCGGCGCCGAAGAACACGATATCGCCATCGACGGCGCCAACGCGGTCGAGGATGACATTGATGTTGTCCAGCGGGATGTTCTTGACGATCGGCGACTGCAAACCGTCAACGCCGGCAGCGCGCTCGTTGACCTTGATGTAGGCCAGGCCCTTGGCGCCGTAGATGCCGACGAACTTGGTGTAATCATCGATCTGCTTGCGCGGCATGCTCGCCCCGCCCGGTACACGCAGCGCAGTGACGCGGCATTTCGGGTCGTTGGCCGGACCGGCGAAGACCTTGAATTCGACGTCCTTGAGCTGATCTTCCACGTCCACCAGCTCCAGCGGGATACGCAGGTCCGGCTTGTCCGAGCCGAAGCGGCGCATGGCTTCGGCCAGGGTCATGTGCGGCAGTTCGCCGAACTCGACATCGAGCACTTCCTTGAACAGGTTGCGCACCATGGTCTCGGTGATGTCCATGATGTCTTTTTCATCGAGGAAGCTGGTCTCGATGTCGATCTGGGTGAATTCCGGCTGGCGGTCGGCGCGCAGGTCCTCGTCGCGGAAGCACTTGGCGATCTGGTAGTAGCGGTCGAAGCCGGCCACCATCAGCAGCTGCTTGAACAACTGCGGCGACTGCGGCAGGGCGAAGAAGCTGCCGGCGTGGGTGCGGCTCGGCACCAGATAGTCGCGCGCGCCTTCCGGAGTGGCGCGGGTCAGGATTGGCGTTTCGACGTCGAGGAAACCGTTGTCGTCGAGGTAACGACGGATGCTCGAGGTGATGCGCGAGCGCAGCTTGAGCTTCTCGGCCATCTCCGGACGACGCAGGTCGATGAAGCGATAGCGCAGGCGGGTTTCCTCACCAACGTCGGTGTATTCATTGAGCGGGAACGGTGGGGTTTCCGCTTCGTTGAGCACTTCCAGTTCATAGCCCAGCACTTCGATGGCACCGGACGCCATGTTCGGGTTGACCGCGCCGGCCGGACGCAGGCGCACCTTGCCGGTGATCTTCACCACGTATTCGCTGCGCACGCGGTCGGCCTTGGCGAAGGTCTCGGCACGATCAGGATCGAATACCACCTGGGCCAGGCCTTCACGATCACGGATATCGAGGAAGATCACCCCGCCATGGTCACGGCGACGATGTACCCAGCCGCAAAGGGTGATTTCCTGGCCATCCAGGCTCTCGTTCAACTGGCCGCAATAGTGGCTGCGCATCATGATCGTGTTTCGCTTCTCTAAGGTCTTGGATAGGTCAGGCAGCCCCCAACGCCCTGGGCAGGAGCCACACCACAGCGAACGTCCAACCGTACGCCGCGCTTCGATAAAGAGCGGGATTATATAGCGTAAATCGTCATGACGCAGCCGCTCGGCAGATGCCTTCTATAATGAAGGGCGCCTCCTGCCTGGAGAACGACCATGGCCCAACCCCATCGCAGCGACCTGTCCAGCGATCTGCTGGAAGATTTCCGCCTTGACGCCGCCGAGCAGTTTCCCCGCTGCGAGCAACTGCTGATCGAGCTTGAGCGAGCGCCGAAGAGCTCGGAAAGGCTGCGCGAGCTGTTTCGCCTGATCCATACGCTCAAGGGCAATCTGGGTTACGTCGGACTCAACGAACTGATGCCGTTGCCACAAGCCATGGAGGACGTGCTCGATGCCCTACGTTCGGCCAACCTGACCTTCGACAGCCTGCTCGGGGACATCCTGCTGCTCAGCCTCGACCATCTGCGCGCCCAGGTCGCTCAGGCGCTGGGCGGCGCCGACCCAGCCCCGGATAGCACACAGGTCAGCCAGCTGTGCAGCGCGCTGCAGGCGCTGGCCATGACGCCGAATGAGCGACAGACCGAGATACGTCTCGAGCTGCTGCAGCAGATGGACCCCAGCACTCGCCTGCAACTCACCGAAGAAGCGCAACCAAGCCGGATCGAAGCGCTGCTGGCACGCCACGCGATCATGGTCCAACCCGACCTGCAGTTCTTTTGCGCACTGACCGAGGCCGCCGAACAACGCTCCCCCTACTGGCGAGGCCGCAACCTGCGCCTGCTGGAACTGGCACTGAGCATCAATGCAGCGGGCGGCTACGCGGAACAGCCAGAGCAACTGGCGGCCGCAGTCTGCCTGCATGACCTCGGCATGGCCTTCCTGCCGCTGGAGCTTCTGCACAAGCAAAGCCATTTCAGCCGCGAAGAACGCCGCATGATGCAAGGCCACCCGCGCCTGGCCAGCGATCTGCTCAAACGCATGCCTGACTGGTCGGCGGCGATGGAGATCATCATGCAGCACCAGGAACATGCCGATGGTTCTGGCTACCCCAAAGGCCTGCGCGAAAAGGAGATTGCCCCAGGCGCACTGATCCTGCATATCATCGACACCTTTGATGCCAGGACCCATGAACGCGCGCACCAGACATTGAGCAAACGCCCGTTGCTACGCGCCATCCTTGAAATCAACAACCTTGCCGGCCAGCAATTCAGCGCCCATTGGGTGGAGGTATTCAATCGCACCCTGCAGCAGAAGCCGGGACTGGCGCACGGCTGAGCGGGCATCGCACCACGCACAGGACTGACGCCGCGCCAGGGCGGGGATTTATTGGCCGCAAATGAACCGTCCGCTATCAATAGCCTCTAAACATCGCTTTCATTGATATAAGCCAAGATCATCCCGACGCCCTGCGTGTTAGGCTCTCACCAACACTGCGGGATAGACACCCTGGGCTCACCTGAAAGGAGAAAAACCATGGAAATCAATATCGGAATCGCCGAACAGGATCGCGCCGCCATCGCCGAAGGCCTCTCGCGCCTTCTGGCTGACACCTACACCCTGTACCTGAAGACCCATAACTTCCACTGGAACGTCACCGGTCCGATGTTCAACACCCTGCACCTGATGTTCGAAGGTCAGTACACCGAGCTGGCGCTGGCGGTTGACGCAATCGCCGAACGCATTCGTGCACTGGGCTTCCCGGCGCCAGGCACCTACGCCGCCTATGCCCGCCTGTCCTCGATCAAGGAAGAGGAAGGCGTACCCAGCGCCGATGAAATGATCAAGCAATTGGTGCAAGGCCAAGAAGCCGTCGTACGCACTGCACGCGGCATTTTCCCACTGCTGGACAAGGTCAGCGACGAGCCGACTGCCGATCTGCTGACCCAACGCATGCAGGTGCACGAGAAAACCGCCTGGATGCTGCGTAGCCTGCTCGCTGTTTGAAATGCTCAGAGGCCCGGTGATCCGGGCCTTTTCATTAGGCATGCAGCCTTGCCCTGATCTATGCTCTGGCCATTCGCCATTGAGTCTCCGACACCCATGAGTCAGCCAGCCAAACCGCCCAGCATCATCGACCTGTATCCAGAGGAAACCCGCGAGGCGGCCGAGCTCCTGAAGCAAGCCGTGCCGCTGATGATGCGTCATGATATCCCACCAAACCCGGTGCACTATGCGCTGTGGTACACCTATAGCAGAGGCAGCGAACCAGAGCTCAATCGCCGCCTGGACAAGGTGGTCGAGGACTTCGACGTGTTCCCGCCGGAAACCGCCAGCCGGCTGTTTCGCGATTACATCATCCGCGGCGAGCTGGAAGAAGCTCGCGCCGGCCAGCAGCAGGTCATCGAGCTGGTCGATGATATCGAAGGCGACGTCTCACGCAGCGTGATCGGCGGCCAGCACTACCAGCAGAGCCTGAGCCAGGGTCTAAGCGCACTGCAGGAACCCATCATCGACGATCTACCCAGCGTGCTTAGCGATCTGCAAGAAAGCACCCAACTGATGCAGGATCAGCAGGAAAAATTCCTCTATCGCCTGCGCGCCGCGCAGCAAGAGATCACGCATCTGCGCAGCCAGCTGGAACGCGCGCATCTGGCAGCAACACTCGACAGCCTGACCCGCGTATTCAATCGCCACGCCTTTACCCGCCTGCTGGAGCGAGCCCTGAACGAATCACAGCAGAACCTGGCGCTGGTGATTCTGGATATCGACCACTTCAAGCAGTTCAACGACCAATACGGCCATCCACTGGGTGACCGCGTACTGCAACACGTCGGACAACTACTGCGTGATCTGCTGCCACCGGAGGCCTTTGCTGCGCGCTACGGCGGCGAAGAGTTCTGTGTGGTCCTGCGCAACTGCGCCAGTCTCAACGAAGTCCTCGATTTCGCCGAACAACTGCGCCACAAGATCCAGTCACTGAGGATCAAGGTAAGGCGCACGGACCAGATTCTGGACAGCATTACCGCGTCCTTCGGCTGCGCCATGGCCGAAGAAGGCGACACATTCGAATCTCTGCTCACGCGGGCCGATGACGCCCTTTATCAAGCCAAACGCGCCGGGCGCAATCAGGTCCACCCCATTATCAGCGAAACGATGCTAAGCGCTTGATTTGAGAAGCCTCCGCCTTTGCTGTTAAATAGCCTTGCACGCCGCATTACCGTTCTGCGGCGTCGCCAACCTTGTATACCGGCGCGCGTCGTTGCCGTTCGACTGGCAACCCTTGAAGCGCGCTCTCTCCGCAACACCTTGAGTCATCATTCAATCAGTGAGTTCATCGAAGATGTTGAAGATTGCCCATCTCGTGACAGGGTTTGCCGCCCTGCTGCTGTCTGCCGTACCCGGTTTTTCCACTTCGTTTCTGACCACCCCGGATGCCATTTATCTGGCCCTGATCGGCCTGCTCAACCTGCTTGCCGCAGCGCAACAACAGAACGTCCACGCCGCTCGCCAACACCTGCTGGGGCTGTCATCGGCACTATTGATACTGGCTGCCGTGGTACAGAGCTTGATCCTGCTTGCCCCGCTGCCCAGCATCGGTAGCCAACCCGCCATCTGGTTACCACTTCTGGCCTTGGTCATTGCCGTGGCGCTGAGCCTTGCAGCACAACTGGGCACGCAGCCGCGCAACGCCGACCGACGCCCGCCCGTGCAACAAACCAATGCCAGCACCAGCGTGACTCAGGATGATCGCGAGACGGGTACGGTCAAGTGGTTCAATACGTCCAAGGGGTTCGGCTTCATTTCCCGAGACTCGGGTGACGATATCTTCGTGCACTTTCGCGCCATTCGCGGCGAGGGCCACCGCGTACTGGTCGAAGGCCAACGCGTGGAGTTCTCGGTCATGCAGCGTGACAAAGGCCTGCAGGCGGAAGACGTGATTGCAGCAGCCCCTTCGCGGCGCTGAGCAGCACGCAAAGAAAAGCCCGGGAAACCGGGCTTTTTCATATCAGTAATGAGGTGGCGGCGCTTCGTCTTCGGCAATACCCGCCTGACCGCTCAACTCCTCCTGGCGCCGCGCCAGAACCGTCAATTGCAACTGCATCCGCTCGATGCGCCTGTTTTGTTCGACCAACTCATCGCTGAGCGCCTGAATGGTGTCATCCTGAAAAGCCAGGCGACTTTCCAGCTCCATGATCCGTGACTCGAGGCTCATGCTGGCTCTCCGACAAACTGAAAATCATCGGTCAGTACCAGGCGCAACTTGTCGATGATCTGTCCCACCTGCTGCCCGGCATAAGGCTGTGCCGGATGCCGCCCCCAGACCGGTGCGGGCCAAGCGACATCGTCACGTCGGCGCACGATCACATGCATATGCAGCTGACTGACCACATTGCCGAGCGCGGCCACGTTCATCTTGTCGGCGGCAAAAGTGTCCTTGAGGAGCTCGGCCAGCAGCGTGGTCTCCTGCCACAGTTGACGCTGATCGTCAGCGTCGAGCTGGAACAACTCGCTGACCTCCTCACGCCGAGGCACGAGGATGAACCAGGGGTAGTTGGAGTCATTCATCAGCAGCAAACGACACAGGGGAAAATCCCCGACCAGCAGGCAGTCCTGCTGCAGACGCGAATCCAGAGCGAACATGACGGCTCTCCTCCTTATAAAGGTATCAATCAAGCGTAGCCCCCCAGCAAGGGCCAAACGATGGCGCGCAGCATACGCTGGCTCAGTCGAGACTTCACCCGGCGACCACGCACCAACGCAAGGCAGCCCGGGCGCACTCGCACCGCGGACGTGCACCATTTTGTTTCTTCCCGTAATAAACAGTGCCAAGCGTTACCGGGGCAGCAATATGAAAGCAGGCGATATCGCCTGCCGCTGGCCGGACGCAAAGAACTGACAACGCTCAGGCAAACCCGCGCGAGGCGCGGGATCAGCGTCGCTACTCGACGCACTGCATGCCAGAAAATCAAGGTTTTAGCGGGGCATCCAGGTTTTGAGCACGACTTTTGCTATCTGTGAAAGCAATGCTCGGCGAGCCGTGCAGTCGATCAATAACAGTGGCCCCAGGCACCTCAGAGCCGCGAAAGCGTTGGCATAACGAAACGCAAGGACAGACCTACAGATTTGCGACATTCCTCCTAATGCGATGCGACACCAGCATGAGCGAAGTCGTAATGAATAGACTGCAACTATCGCCAATATTGGCTGCGTGCTATAAGTTAGCGCCGACACAAAAAGAAAGAGCCGCCCATATAACAAAACAGTGGGCAGCGCAACTCTTCTAAACCAAAGGAGCAATCACGATGCAAGTGATGAAGTGGAGCGTAATCGCCCTGGCAGTAGCCGCGGGCACCAGCCAACTGGCTTTCGCCAGCGCGCAATCCGAGTCCAACGGCTTTGTCGAAGACAGCAGCCTGAACGTTCTGAGCCGCAACCTGTACTTCTACCGCGACTTCCGCAACGCAGGCCCAGACCTCAACGATGATCCTCAAGAGTGGGGTCAAGGTTTCATCGCCACCTACGAGTCCGGCTTTACCCAGGGCACCATCGGCTTCGGCGTTGACGCCATCGGCCTGCTGGGCATCAAGCTCGACAGTGGCAAGGGCCGCTCCGGCTCCGGCTTGTTCCCCACCGGCAGCGACGGTCGCTCGCAGGATGATTACTCCGAAGCCGGTGGTGCAGTAAAACTGCGCCTGTCCAATACCGTGCTGAAATACGGTGATCAATTCACCGCTCTTCCGGTTCTGAGCACTGACGACAGCCGCCTGCTGCCTGAAGTAGCTGAAGGTTTCCTGGTCACCAGCAATGAAATCGAAGGTCTTGAGCTGCATGCTGGCCGCTTCACCGCCATCAATGCACAGAGCCAGACCTATCACGACAGCCTCGGCCTGAAAGGTGCCGACGTATTTGGCGGCAGCTATAGCTTCACCGATGACCTGTCGGCTGCGCTGTACTACTCCGACGTGGAAGACTCGTTCAAGAAGTACTACGGCAACCTCAACTACACCTTCGGTATCAGCGAAGGTCAGTCCCTGAACTTCGACTTCAACATCTACAAGACCGGGCGGCCGCAAAAACTGAGTGCAACACCCGACCATTTCGGTAAGGTGTTGCCCCATGTCCTATCACGAACTCAGCGCCACAGAGCGCGTCACGATCCAGATCGGCCTGTGCAATGGC
>NZ_PGLR01000026.1 GCF_002803095.1 Pseudomonas sp. ZH-FAD
GCTGGGCGAACAGGCGGTTCTCGATGGCGCGAGCGGCGAACACCAGCGACTCCAGGGTGTAGACCGAGGGCGCGCCCTGCCGGCTGCTGGCGTCCAGCACCCCGACTATGCCGCCGTCGAGGCCGAAGATCGGCGTGGCCAGGCAGGAGAACTGGCGGGCCTCCTCCAGATAGTGCTCCTCGCCGACGAAGAACACCGACTCGCGCTCGGCCAGGGCGCAGCCCGGCGCCGTGGTGCCGACGTTCTGCTCGGAAAGCTGCGCGCCGATGCGAAATACCTGGCTCAGCTCGCGGGTGCCGGCGCCGCGCCCACTGAGGCTACTGAGCACCACGCCTTCCAGATCGATGCAGGCCAGCACCCAATCCTGCGGTGCCAGCGCCGCATGCAGCTGCTGCATCTCGGGCATTGCGCAGTCCAGCAGCAGGCGGTCGCGCTCGGCGATCTGCTTGCCAGTGGCCACCAGCGGCGCCTCGAACAGCAGCTTGTCGCGCTGGCACAGGCCGTAGTGCTGCGAGCGCTGCCAGGAACGGGCGACTACCTGGGAATCGACCAGATGCTTGCCTGAAGTGGGCGTTGCGGAGGGGTCGCTGGATCTGTGCATGGCATGCGTCTCACGGCCAGGTGTCTCGAACTGGGCCAGCCCGCCCCAGAGCCACTGTCTCAGTTCGAGACAGCGTCACGGCGAGACGGCGCCCGCGCTCTGTTCGAGAACTCTTGTTGTTATACAAATCATTGATTCAGCTTGGTTTTCTGCCAGCCAGAAAAGCTGGCACAGACTCTGCTCAATGACTTCACAGCCTCCGGAGAAAACCCCGGCAGCGCCAAGATCTTAAACAAAAACAATAAAGGTGATGTCATGAAAATGAGCACAGATGCGGCTCGGCCCAAACCGGCCCGGCAGTGGCTGCATGCTTCGCTGTTCGGCCTGCTGAGCGGCTTTTGCGCCAGTGCCTCGGCGCTCGACGTAGACGCCGGCGATTACACCGCCCTGCCCGCCGGCACCAACCTCGGTCTGCTCTACTACCAGCACGCCGAACGCAACCGCCTCTACGCCAACGGCGACAAGCTGCCACTGGATGCCGGCCTGGATTCGGATATCGGTATCCTGCGCGGCGTGCACTTCATGGAACTGGGCGGCTACATCGTCGACCCGCAGTTCCTCCTGCCCTTCGGCAACGTGCGCGCCAAGGACGACCTGTCGGCCCTGGGCAGCGACAGCGGAACCGGCGACCTGATCCTGGCCGCCACCGTATGGCTGGTGAACCAGCCGGAACAGCGCCGCTACTTCGGCATCACCCCCTTCCTCTGGCTGCCCACCGGCAGCTACGACAACGATCGCGCCATCAACCTCGGCGAGAACCGCTGGAAAGGTGCGCTGCAGGCCGGCTACATCGAGGGCCTGGGCGACAAGTTCAGCCTCGACCTGGTGGGCGACGTGACCTTCTTCGGCAAGAACGACGACTTCGGCCCCGCCAGCCAGACTCTCAAGCAGAAGCCGCTGTTCCAGGCCCAGGCGTTCCTGCGCTACCACGTCAACGAGCGCTTCGACCTGCGCGCCGGCGTCTCGCGCCTGTGGGGCGGCGAGACCGAGGTAGACGGCCTGGACATGGACGATAAACCCAACACCAGCAAGTTCAGCGTCGGCGCCAGCTGGTTCTTCACCCCGCGCGACCAGCTGCTGGTCAATTTCGGCCGCGACCTCTCGGTGGACAACGGCTTCAAGGAGCAGGGACGGGTCAACCTGCGCCTGCTACACGTTTTCTAAGCACCGCCGCCTGCCTTCCCATTCCAACAACAACAGGAGTTTCGCGTGATGCCTAACCTCACCCAATCACGCCGTTTCGTCTGCCTGCTCACCGCACTGCTGGTCGCCACAGGCGCCCAGGCCGCCAAGGTCGATGAGGCCGCCATCCGTGCCAGCGAGCAAGACGGCAGCGAATGGCTCAGCCATGGCCGCACCTACGCCGAGCAGCGCTTCAGCCCGCTCAGGCAGATCGACGCCGGCAACGCCGGCAAGCTGGGCCTGGCCTGGTACCTGGATCTGGAAAACAACCGTGGCCTGGAGGCCACCCCGCTGGTGTCCGACGGCGTGCTCTACGCCTCGCTGTCCTGGAGCCGGGTGATGGCCGTGGACCTGCGCAGCGGCAAGCGCCTGTGGCAGTTCGATCCCCAGGTGGATCGCGGCCGCTCCCGCTACGCCTGCTGCGACGCGGTCAACCGCGGCGTCGCCCTGTGGAACGGCAAGGTCTACGTCGGCGCCCTGGACGGTCGCCTGATCGCCCTGGACGCCAAGACCGGCCGCGAGGTCTGGAGCGAGCAGACCACCGACCCGACCAAGCCCTACAGCATCACCGGCGCGCCGCGTGTGGTGAAGGGCAAGGTGATCATCGGCAACGGCGGCGCCGAGTACGGCGTGCGCGGCTTCTTCTCCGCCTACGATGCCGAGACCGGCAAGATGGCCTGGCGCTTCTACACGGTGCCGGGCGACCCGGCCCAGCCCTACGAGCACCCCGAACTGGCCGCAGCGGCCAAGACCTGGAAGGGCGACCAGTACTGGAAACTCGGCGGCGGCGGTACCGTATGGGACAGCATGGCCTACGACCCGGAGCTGGACCTGCTGTACATCGGCACCGGCAACGGCTCGCCGTGGAACCGCGAGATCCGCAGCCCCGGCGGCGGCGACAACCTGTACCTGTCGTCGATCCTCGCTCTGCGCCCGGACAGCGGCAAGCTGCTCTGGCATTACCAGACCACGCCGGGCGAAACCTGGGACTTCACCGCCACCCAGCAGATCACCCTGGCCACCCTGGAGCTGGACGGCAAGCCGCGCAAGGTGCTGATGCAGGCGCCGAAGAACGGCTTCTTCTATGTGCTCGATCGCGCCACCGGCGAACTGCTCTCGGCGGAAAAATTCGGCAAGGTGACCTGGGCCGAGAAGGTCGATCTGGCCACCGGCCGCCCGGTTGAGGTGCCCGGCTCGCGCTACGAGCAGGAGCAGGTGGTGATGTGGCCGAGCCCGTTCGGCGCGCACAGCTGGCACTCCATGTCGTTCAACCCGCAGACCGGGCTGATGTACATCCCCTACCAGGAAATCCCCGGCGTCTATCGCAACGAAGGGGCCACGTTCAAGAAGATCGACGGTTTCAACACCGGTACCGGCTTCAGCGACACTCATGAGATACCCCGCGATGCGGTGAGCGGCGCCCTGCTGGCCTGGGACCCGGTACGCCAGCGCGAGGCCTGGCGCGTGCCGCATAGCTTCTACTGGAACGGCGGCACCCTGAACACCGCCGGCAACCTGGTGTTCCAGGGCACCGCCGACGGCCAGCTGCACGCCTACTCGGCGGACAAGGGACAGCGCCTGTGGAGCTTCGCCGCGCAGACCGGCATAGTCGCCGCCCCCATCAGCTTCAGCCTGGACGGCGAGCAGTACGTGGCGGTCATGGCCGGCTGGGGCGGCGTGGCGCCGCTGATCGGCGGCGACGCGGCACTGGCGCCCGGAGTGCGCAACCTCAGCCGCCTGCTGGTGTTCAAACTCGGCGGCCAGAGCAGCCTGCCACCGCTGCCGCAGGCGACCACGATCGCCGTGCAGCGCACGCCGCAAGCTGTCCAGGCGAGCGCCGCGGACCTGGACACCGGCAAGCTGCTGTACGGCAACTATTGCTCCATGTGTCACGGCGTCGGCGCCGTCAGCGGCGGCCTGATCCCCGACCTGCGCCATACGGATCAATGGCGCCGCGACAACTTCCAGCAGATCGTCCGGGACGGCATCCTCCGTCCGCTGGGCATGCCATCCTTCAAGAACTCGCTGAGCGTGGCCGAGGTGGAACAGATCAAGGCCTATGTGATGAGCCGCGAGTACGAGGACCATCTCAAGGCGCAGCAAGCCGCCAGACCCTGACCCCCATGGGCGGGCTCGGCCCGCCCGTGGACACCACCCCAAGCACCGGAGGAACAGCAGCATGTGGACCAAACCTAGCTACACCGACCTGCGCATCGGCTTCGAAGTGACCCTGTACTTCGCCAACCGTTGAGCCTGCCGCGGCGTGCCTGGCGCGCCGCGTTTCCCGCCCCGGCCTGCCGGGGCCTGATTTTTTTGCCGCGCGAGGCCCAGATGCAAATCCAGATTCTCGGTTCCGCCGCCGGCGGCGGCTTTCCCCAGTGGAACTGCAACTGCCGCAACTGCCGCGGCGTGCGCGCCGGCACCCTGCGTACGCAGCCGCGTACGCAGTCGTCCATCGCCCTTTCCGATGACGGCGGCGAGTGGATCCTGTGCAACGCCTCGCCGGACATTCGCGCGCAACTCGAAGCCTTTCCGGCGCTGCAGCCGGCGCGCCAGCTACGCGACACGGCGATCGCCGGCATCGTCCTGCTCGACAGCCAGATCGACCACTGCACCGGCCTGCTGACCCTGCGCGAAGGCTGCCCGCATCAGGTCTGGTGTACCGAGATGGTCCATCAGGACCTGACCACCGGCTTTCCCCTGTTCAACATGCTCAGCCACTGGAACGGCGGCCTGCAGCACCGGCTGATCGAGCTGGATGCCAAACCCTTCGCCATTCCCGCCTGCCCGGGGCTGAGCATCACCGCCATCGCCCTGCGCAGCAGCGCGCCGCCGTATTCGCCGCATCGCGGCAATCCGCATCCGGGCGACAACATCGGCCTGTTCATCGAGGACCTGCGCACGGGTGGGACCTTGTTCTACGCCCCCGGCCTGGGCCAGGTGGACGAGCAGCTGCTGGGCTGGATGCGCCGCGCCGACTGCCTGCTGGTGGACGGCACGCTGTGGCGCGACGACGAGATGCGCGTGTGCGAGGTGGGCGACAAGCTCGGCAGCGAGATGGGCCACCTGCCGCAGAGCGGCCCGGGCGGCATGCTCGAGGTGCTGGAGGGCCTGCCGGCGGCGCGCAAGATCCTGATCCATATCAACAACACCAACCCGATTCTCGACCTGGATTCGCCCGAGCGTGCCGAGCTGGACGCCCGCGGCATCGAGGTCGCGTTCGATGGCATGAGCATCCATTTGTAGGGTGTGCGGGGCCGCCCAGGCTGTGCGCACTTTAAAGAATGCTGGTGCGCACGGCGCACCCTACGGCAACGCGTATCGGAGATCCTGATGAGCCAAGCTGCCATGACCCCTGCCGAGTTCGAGCAGGCGCTGCGCGCCAAGGGCGCGCTGTACCACATCCATCATCCCTACCACCGGGCCATGTATGAAGGCCGCGCCACGCGCGAGCAGATCCAGGGCTGGGTGGCGAACCGCTTTTACTATCAGGTCAATATTCCGCTCAAGGATGCGGCGATCATGGCCAACTGCCCGGATCGTGAGACCCGGCGCGAGTGGATTCAGCGCATCCTCGACCACGATGGAGTGCCGGGCGTCGCTACGTCAGGCGAGGAAGGCGGCATCGAAGCCTGGCTGCGCCTGGCCGAGGCGGTCGGTCTCGACCGCGAGCAGGTGCTGTCGCAGGAGCTGGTGCTGCCCGGCGTGCGCTTCGCCGTCGACGCCTACGTCAACTTCGCCCGCCGCGCCAGTTGGCAGGAGGCGGCCAGCAGCTCGCTGACCGAGCTATTCGCCCCGACCATCCACCAGTCGCGCCTGGACGCCTGGCCGCAGCACTATCCCTGGATCGATGCCGCCGGCTACGACTACTTCCGCAATCGCCTGAGCCAGGCGCGGCGCGATGTCGAGCACGGCCTGCGCATCACCCTCGAACACTACCGCACCCGTGAGGCGCAGGAGCGCATGCTGAACATCCTGCAGTTCAAGCTCGACGTGCTGTGGAGCATGCTCGACGCCATGAGCATGGCCTACGAGCTGGAGCGCCCGCCGTACCACACGGTAACCGCCGAGTGCGTCTGGCATCGGGGGATCGCTTTATGATCAAGACGGTGCGCATGGCGCACCCTACGGCCGCATTCCACGTAGGGTGCGCCGCGCGCACCACGACGGAGCCGCAACCATGACCTCGACCATCCTGCCCACTGTCCCCGCCATCCGCCGCGGCTTCCGCCTGCAGTTCGAGCCGGCCCAGGGCTGCCACGTGTTGCTCTATCCCGAGGGCATGATCAAACTCAACGACAGCGCCGGCGAGATTCTCCAACTGATCGACGGCCGGCGCAGCGTCGCGGATATCATCGCCGAGCTGGAAACGCGCTATCCCGACGTCGCGGAGCTGGGCGACGATGTGCAGCAGTTCATCGAGGTGGCTCATGCCCAGTTCTGGATCGAACTGCGCTGACCGCGGACCGTTGCAAGGCATCGGCAAAGCCGCCGAGGCTGTACCGATGACGGCCCCGCAGGAGCAGGCGAAGAAGCACGGCGTGCAACACGTACATGAGCATGCGACCGAGCCGGCGATCCCGCCTGCTCCTAACGACGCCTCGGCCATGCAGAGAGCCTTGCAACGATCCGTCGGGGTCGGCCCGCCGCTCTGGCTGCTGGCCGAGCTGACCTACCGCTGCCCGCTGCAGTGCCCGTACTGCTCCAATCCGCTGGACTTCGCCAAGCAGGGCGCCGAACTCAGCACCGCCGAATGGATCGAGGTGTTTCGCCAGGCCCGTGAGCTGGGCGCAGCGCAGCTGGGCTTCTCCGGCGGCGAGCCGCTGGTGCGTCAGGACCTGACCGAGCTGATTGCGGCCGCGCGCGGCCTGGGCTACTACACCAACCTGATCACCTCCGGCATCGGCCTGACCGAAGCACGGATTGCCGAGTTTGCCGAGGCGGGGCTGGACCATATCCAGATCAGCTTTCAGGCCGCCGACGAGGAGGTGAACAACCTGCTGGCCGGCTCGCACAAGGCCTTCGCCCAGAAGCTGGCCATGGCCCGCGCGGTCAAGGCCCATGGCTACCCGATGGTGCTGAACTTCGTCACCCACCGGCACAACATCGACAACATCGAGCGCATCATCGAGCTGTGCCTGGAGCTGGAGGCGGACTTCGTCGAACTCGCCACCTGCCAGTTCTACGGCTGGGCCGAGCTCAATCGCGCGGGGCTCCTGCCCACCCGTGCGCAGCTGGAGCGCGCCGAGCGCATCACCAACCAGTGGCGCGACAAGCTGGCGGCCGAGAACCACCCCTGCAAGCTGATCTTCGTCACCCCCGACTACTACGAGGAGCGCCCCAAGGCCTGCATGAACGGCTGGGGCAACCTGTTTCTCGACATCACCCCGGACGGCACGGCGTTGCCGTGCCATAGCGCGCGGCAGCTGCCGGTGCAGTTTCCCAACGTGCGCGAGCACAGCGTCGAACATATCTGGCGGCATTCCTTCGGCTTCAACCTCTTCCGTGGCGACGACTGGATGCCTGAGCCCTGCCGCAGCTGCGATGAGAAGCACAAGGATTTCGGCGGCTGCCGCTGCCAGGCCTTTATGCTCACCGGCGATGCCAGCAACGCCGACCCGGTGTGCAGCAAGTCGGCGCACCATGAGGTGATTCTCGCGGCGCGCCGCCAGGCCGACGAGGCGTCGCTGGGGCTGGACAAGCTGCAATACCGCAACGACAAGGCCTCGCGAATCATATGCAAGGCGTAGGGTGCGCCGTGCGCACCGATCCCGACAGCACCAGGAGCACCGCACAGGCCGCTCGCCGGCCTAAAGGCTCGGCAGATAGGCCATCTCCGTCGACTCGCCCAGCAGCAGGCCGCGGTTGAGTTCGGCGCAGGCACGCAGGTACTCGGCCACCAGGGTGACCCGCTTGAGCTTGCGCAGATCCTCGCTGTAGTACATCCAGAACTGCCGCATCACCTCGACTTCGTCCGGCAGTACCGCCTGCAGGCGCGGATCGGGGCCGGCGAGAAAACACGGCAGTATCGCCAGCGCGCGGCCTTCCAGGGCCGCATGGTACTGGGCCACCACGCTGGTGCTGCGCAGGCGGCTGTGCGCGCCGGGTAGCAGGTCGTTGAGGTACAGCAGCTTGAAGCTGAACGCCAGGTCCTCGACGTAGGTGACGAAGGCATGCCCGGCCAGGTCGTCGCGGCTGCGGATCGGCGCGTGGTTGGCCAGGTAACCGGGCGTGGCGTACAGGCGCAGGCGGTAGTCGCACAGCCGCGAGCAGACATAGGGGCCGCGCTCCGGGCGTTCCAGGGTGATGGCGATGTCCGCCTCGCGCCGCGACAGGCTGATGAAGTGCGGTACCGGCAGGATGTCCACCGAGATGTTCGGGTAGTGGTCGAGAAAATGGCTCATCTGCGCCGTGACGAAGCAGGAGCCGAAGGCCTCGGTACAACCGATGCGCAGATGCCCGGCGAGCCCGCCGGTGCTGCCGGAGACCTGTTCGCAGGCGACCTGCAGCGTGCCCTCCAGACTCTCCACGTGTCCCAGCAGGCGCTGCCCCTCGCTGGTCAGGACGAAGCCGGCGCTGCGCGACTTCTCGAACAATAGCGCGCCCAGGCTCTGCTCCAGGCTGCGGATGCGCCGCGACACCGTGGTGTAGTCCACCCCCAGCCTGCGCGACGCCGCACTGGCGGTGCGAGTGCGCGCCACTTCGAGGAAGAAGCGCAGGTCGTCCCAGTTGATCCGCCCCATTACCATGTTTTTTTGCATATGAGTCAGGCTTATTTGTCAATACATAGAGTAAATACGCCTACATATACTCCCTGACACAACGCCTGACCAGATCGGGCCGGCCCCTCCAACAACAATTCAGGGCTTATCGCATGAACGCATGGTCGACCACCGGCGCTTATGGCCGCTGCGGATCGCACTGCCGCTGCGCCGTCATGCGCTCACTGCGCCGTCGACGACAACCACACCGCCCTCGCCCGCCCAGGCACTGATCTCCTCACCGCGCCGTTCGCGTGCCATGCGCGACGGCAACCGCACCGATCCGACAACAACAACCACGGAGCACCAGCATGAGTAGTCACGCCAAGCATGCGCTGACCTGCGCACTGATACGCAGCAATCCCAAGTTCCAGAACCTCGCTCGCCGCCGCGCCCGCCTCGCCTGGGCCCTGAGCGGCCTGGTGCTGGCCCTGTACTACAGCTTCATCATGCTGGTGGCCTTCGCTCCCGGCTGGCTGCACCTGCCGTTGTACGCCGGCAGTAACCTGAGCCTGGGCCTGCCCCTGGGAGCCGCGCTGATCCTGCTGTGCTGGCTGCTCACCCTCTGGTACGTACGCAGCGCCAACCTGCACTTCGACACGCTCAGCGCGCAGATCCTCGAGGAGTCCCAGGTATGAAACGTCCAGCCCTCCTGCTCGCGCTCTGCGCGCCACTGGCCGAGGCCGCGCCACTGACGGCCGAGCAACAGCCGCTCAACCTGCATGCCATCGGCATGTTCTTCGTCTTCGTCATCGCCACCCTGGCGATCACCTGGTGGGCGGCGCGGCGCACCCGTTCGGCCGCCGACTTCTACAGCGCCGGCGGCGGTATCAGCGGCTTTCAGAACGGTCTGGCGATCGCCGGCGACTACATGTCGGCGGCCACCCTGCTGGGCCTGTCCAGCCTGGTCTTCGCCCGGGGTTACGACGGCTTCGTCTACATCATCGGCTTCTTCGTCGGCTGGCCCATCGTCACCTTCCTCATGGCCGAGCGCCTGCGCAACCTGGGCCGCTACACCTTCGCCGACATCGTTTCCTACCGGCTGGACCAGACCCGCGTGCGCAGCTTCGCCGCGCTCGGCTCGCTGACCGTGGTGTGCTGCTACCTGGTGGTGCAGATGGTCGGCGCCGGCCAGTTGATCAAGCTGCTGTTCGGCCTCGACTACAGCACCGCGGTGGTGGTGGTCGGCGCGCTGATGCTGGTCTACGTGATTTTCGGCGGCATGCTCGCCACCACCTGGGTGCAGATCACCAAGGCGGTGCTGCTGCTCGGCGGCGGCACCACCCTGGCCGTGCTGGCACTGGCGCGTTTCGACTTCAGTTTCGAGACGCTGGCCGAGCAGGCCGTGGCCCTGCATGCCAGCGGCGCGCAGATCATGGGCCCCGGCTCCCTGCTGGCCGACCCGATCAATGCGGTGTCGCTGTCGCTCGGCCTGGTCTTCGGCATCGCCGGCCTGCCGCACATCCTGATGCGTTTCTTCACCGTGCCCAACGCCCGCGAGGCGCGACGCTCGGTGCTGTTCGCCACGCTGTTCATCGGCTTCTTCTTCCTCGTGGTCTGCGCCCTGGGCTACAGCGCCATCGTCATCGTCGGCGGCGACCCGCAGTACTTCGTCGACGGCAAGCTCGGTGGCGCCCTGATCGGCGGCGGCAACATGGTGGCCATGCACCTGGCCAAGGCGGTGGGCGGCGACCTGTTCCTCGGTTTCCTCTCCGCCGTGGCCTTCGCCACCATTCTCGCGGTGGTCGCCGGCCTGGCCCTGGCCGGCGCCTCGGCCATCTCCCATGACCTTTACGCCTCGGTGCTGAAGAAAGGCCGCGCCAACGAGAAGGACGAGATGCGCGTCTCACGCATCGCCACGGTGGCCATCGGTATGGTCGCCATCGGCCTGGGCATTCTCTTCGAGCAGATGAACATCGCCTTCCTGGTCGGCCTGACCTTCGGCGTGGCCGCCTCGGCCAACTTCCCGGTGCTGATCATGGCCATGTACTGGGACGGCCTGACCACCCGTGGTGCGGTCTATGGCGGCCTGGCCGGCCTGATCAGCGCCCTGGCCCTGGTGACCGGCTCGCCCTCGGTGTGGGTCGGCGTGCTGGGCCATGCCGAGGCGCTGTTCCCCTACGACCAGCCCGCGCTGTTCTCCATGCCGCTGGCCTTCGTCACCATAGTGCTGGTCTCCAAGCTGGACCGCAGCAAGCGCGCCCAGGCCGAGCGCGCCGCCTACGCCGATCAGTTCGTGCGGGCCCAGACCGGCTTCGGCGCAGCCGCCGCCAGCAGTCACTGACGCGACCCACGTGGCGCCAACCCCTGGCGCCTCCCTGGGGCGTAAGGCCCCAAGCGCGACCAAGTTCCTTGCGTCGCGCTTTTTTATGCCTGCGTATCAGGTCCTTCCCTCCATGCCCACCGCCAGGCCGGACCGTCGAGAAGCCATGGGGGACATCGCTGCGCGACATGCAACATTTTTGCATATCGCACCTGAATCGATACGTGTTCTTATCCTAACAATGCCTACCTATACTGGACTCACCAGCCTGGTGATAAAACCGGGCCAGTCCCAACAAAAATAAACAAGGGCACTCGCCATGAAACCATCCTCCGCTGCCACCCTCCTCCCGCCATCGACCGCCCGCATGTGCCTCGTCCATGCCGGCCACCGCGCCGCCTGACCGCCCGTACCGCGCCGATCGCAGGAGAACCGCCATGAACCGCAACAGCCAACCCTTCGTCGCCGCACGCGACTTCCTCCTGGCCCACCGCACCGACTACGCCACCGCGGTGCGCGACTTCCGCTGGCCGCAGTTGCACCAGTTCAACTGGGCACTGGACTACTTCGACGCCATGGCCGAGGGCACCCAGGCGCCGGCGCTGTGGATAGTCGAGGAAGACGGCAGCGAGCAGCGCTACAGCTTCGCCGAACTGACCGAGCGCTCCAACCGCGTGGCCAACCACCTGCGCGCCCTCGGCGTGCGCCGTGGCGAACGCATGCTGCTGATGCTGGGCAACCACATCGCCCTGTGGGAAACCATGCTCGCTGCCTTCAAGCTCGGCGCCGTGGTGATCCCGGCCACCGCCCTGCTCACCGCCGAGGACCTGCGCGACCGTATCGATCGCGGCCAGGTACGCCACCTGGTGGTGGGCAGCGAGCACACCGGCAAGTTCGCCGACCTGGCCGCAGACTGCACGCGCATCTGCGTCGGTGCACCGGTGGCGGGCTGGACGCCGCACCAGGCCTACGCGGAGCACGCCAGCGCGTTCACTGCCGAGGGCACCACCCTGGCCACCGACCCCATGCTGCTGTACTTCACCTCCGGCACCACCAGCAAACCGAAGATGGTCCTGCACAGCCACCAGAGCTACCCGGTCGGCCACCTCTCGACCATGTACTGGATCGGCCTGCAGCCGGGCGACCTGCACCTGAACATCTCCTCGCCGGGCTGGGCCAAGCACGCCTGGAGCTGTTTCTTCGCGCCATGGAACGCCGGCGCCTGCATCTTCATCCACAACGTCGCCCGCTTCAGCGCTCCGGCCCTGCTCGGCGTGCTGGAAAAATACGGCGTCACCAGCCTGTGCGCGCCGCCCACGGTATGGCGCATGCTGATCCAGGAAGACCTGGCCAGCCTGAAAGGCCGCCTGCGCCTACGCGAACTGGTGGGTGCCGGCGAGCCGCTCAATCCGGAAATCATCGAGCAGATCCAGCATGCCTGGGGCCTGGGGTTGCGCGACGGTTTCGGCCAGTCGGAAACCACCGCCCTGGTCGGCAACACCCCCGGCCAGCCGCTCAAACCCGGGTCGATGGGCCGTCCGCTGCCCGGCTACCGGGTGTGCATGCTCGACCCCGACGGCCAGCCGGCCAGCGACGGCGAGGTGGCCCTGCCGCTGGAGCCCCATCCGCTGGGCCTGATGCTGTGCTACGAGGACAGCCCGGAGAAGACTGCCGAGGTGATGCGCGGCGGTTACTACCGCACCGGCGACACCGCGTCGGTCGACGCCGACGGCTACGTCACCTTCGTTGGCCGCGCCGATGACGTGTTCAAGGCCTCCGACTACCGCATCAGCCCCTTCGAGCTGGAGAGCGCACTGATCGAGCACCCGGCGGTGATGGAGGTGGCGGTCGTGCCGAGCCCGGACCCGGTACGCCTGGCCGTGCCCAAGGCCTTCCTCATCCTCGCCCACGACGAACCCGGCAGCGCCGCGCTGGCGGAAAACATCCTGGCCTTCGCCCGCGAGCACCTGGCGCCCTACAAGCGGGTGCGGCGCATCGAGTTCGTCACCGAGCTGCCCAAGACCATCTCCGGGAAGATCCGCCGGGTCGAACTGCGGCAGATGGAAGTGCAGCGCCGCCAGGGCGAACGCAGCGCGCAGGAATACTTCGAAGAAGACTTCCCGCAGCTCAAGGGCTGAAACCGGGCCGGCCCGCCGGCCCTCCGCAAACCACCCCGACCTCTCGGCTGCACCGGCCGAGGGGCCCCACTCGACCTCAAGAAAGCAGGCAGGACCGAAAATGACCTCTTCCAGCGTTCCCAGCGTCAAGCTGCTCATCAACGGCGAATTCGTCGAATCCAAGACCACCCAGTGGCGCGACGTGGTCAACCCGGCCACCCAGCAGGTGCTGGCCCGCGTGCCCTTCGCCACGGCCGCCGAAATGGACGCCGCCGTGGCCGCCGCCAAGGAAGCCTTCAAGACCTGGCGCAAGACCCCGATCGGCGCCCGCGCGCGGATCTTCCTCAAATACCAGCAACTGATCCGCGACAACATCAAGCAGCTGGCCGCCCTGCTCACCGCCGAACAGGGCAAGACCCTGCCCGATGCCGAAGGCGACGTGTTCCGCGGCCTGGAAGTGGTCGAGCATGCCGCCAGCATCGGCACCCTGCAGATGGGCGAGCTGGCCAACAACGTCGCCGGCGGCGTCGACACCTACACCCTGCTGCAACCCCTGGGCGTATGCGCCGGCATCACCCCGTTCAACTTCCCGGCGATGATCCCGCTGTGGATGTTCCCCATGGCCATCGCCTGCGGCAACACCTTCGTGCTCAAGCCGTCCGAGCAGGACCCGCTGGTGACCATGCGCCTGGTCGAACTGGCCCTGGAGGCCGGCGTGCCCAAGGGCGTGCTCAACGTCATCCATGGCGGGGTCGATGCGGTGAACCTGCTGTGCGACCACCCGGACATCAAGGCGGTGTCCTTCGTCGGTTCGACCCAGGTCGGCACCCACGTCTACAACCGCGCCAGCCAGAACGGCAAGCGCGCACAGTGCATGATGGGAGCGAAGAACCACGCCATCGTGCTGCCCGACGCCAACAAGCAGCAGACCCTCAACAACCTGCTCGGCGCCTCCTTCGGCGCCGCCGGCCAGCGCTGCATGGCCCTGCCGGTGGTGATCCTGGTCGGCGAGGCGCAGGCCTGGTTGCCGGAGCTGATCGAGCGCACCAAGACCCTCAAGGTGAACGCCGGCACCGAGCCGGGCACCGACATCGGCCCGGTGATCTCCTGCGCCGCCCTGGAGCGCATCACCGGCCTGATCGCCAAGGGCGTCGAGGAAGGCGCCAAGCTGGAACTGGACGGTCGCAACCCGCACGTGCCGGGCTATCAGGACGGCAACTTCGTCGGCCCGACCATCTTCTCCGGAGTCACCGCGCAGATGACCGTGTACCGCGAGGAAATCTTCGGCCCGGTGCTGTGCGTGATGCAGGCCGCCAGCCTGCAGGAGGCGATCGACATCATCAACGCCAACCCGAACGGCAACGGCACCGCCCTGTTCACCCGCTCCGGCGCCGCCGCGCGGCACTTCCAGGAAGAGATCGACGTCGGCCAGGTGGGCATCAACGTGCCGATCCCGGTACCGGTGCCGCTGTTCTCCTTCTCCGGCTCGCGCGCCTCCAAGCTCGGCGACCTGGGCCCCTACGGCAAGCAGGTGGTGACCTTCTACACCCAGACCAAGACCGTCACCCAGCGCTGGTTCGACGAGGATGCCGACGGCGGTGCGGTGAACACCACCATCACCCTGAAATGACCACCCGGGCCGGCGTCCGCGCGCCGGCCCCGCCAGGAACACGCCGATGAACTACGAAACCCTGCTGGTCGAGGTGCGCGAGCGCGTCGGCCTGATCACCCTCAACCGGCCGCAGGCGCTCAACGCGCTGAACAGCCAGCTGATCGCAGAACTGAACCAGGCCCTCGACCGCCTGGAGGCCGACCCGGAGGTCGGCTGCCTGGTCATCACCGGCTCGGCCAAGGCCTTCGCCGCCGGCGCCGACATCAAGGAAATGGCCGACAAGGGCTTTCCGCAGATCTACCTGGACGATTTCTTCGCCGCCGCCGACCGCATCGCCGCGCGGCGCAAGCCGATCATCGCCGCGGTGGCCGGCTACGCCCTGGGCGGCGGCTGCGAACTGGCGCTGATGTGCGACTTCATCTACGCCGCCGACAACGCCCGCTTCGGCCTGCCGGAGCTGAGCCTGGGGGTGATCCCCGGCATCGGCGGCACCCAGCGTCTGACCCGCGCGCTGGGCAAGGCCAAGGCCATGGAGCTGTGCCTGACCGGCCGCCAGCTGCATGCCGAAGAGGCCGAGCGCGCCGGCCTGGTGGCCCGCGTGCTGCCGGCCGCCGAGCTGCTGGAACGCACCCTGGAAGCGGCCCGCGGCATCGCCGGCAAATCCCTGCCGGCGGCGATGATGATCAAGGAATGCGTCAACCGCGCCGAGGAGATCGGCCTGGCCGAAGGCGTGCGTTTCGAGCGCCGCCTGTTTCACTCGCTGTTCGCCAGTCACGACCAGAAGGAAGGCATGCAGGCCTTCGTCGCCAAGCGTGCGCCGAACTTCCGCCATCACTGAATCGCTGCCGCCACCCTCATCTACGGAGTATCCACCATGCATATCGGATTTCTCGGCCTCGGCAACATGGGCGCCCCCATGGCCCGCAACCTGCTCAAGGCCGGCCACAGCCTGACCGTCTTCGACCCCTTCACCCAGGCCGTCGCCGCGCTGGTGGAGGCCGGCGCCAGCGCCGCCGCCTCGCCCACCGCGGTGGCCAAGGCCGGGGTCGAGGTGATCGTCACCATGCTGCCGACCGCCGCCCACGTGAAACAGGTCTACCTGGGCAAGGACGGCCTGCTGGCCCATGTCGGGCAGGGCGTGTTGCTGATCGACAGCTCCACCATCGACCCGCTGAGCGCCCGCGAGGTGGCGACCCTGGCCACCGCCCAGGGCAATCCCATGCTCGATGCACCGGTTTCCGGCGGCACCGGCGGCGCCGCGGCCGGTACCCTGACCTTCATGGTCGGCGGCTCGGTCAGCGTGTTCGACCAGGCCTTGCCGATCCTCTCGGCCATGGGCAAGAACGTGGTGCACTGCGGCAGCGCCGGCAACGGCCAGGTGGCCAAGATCGCCAACAACATGCTGCTGGGCATCTCCATGGTCGGCGTCGCCGAAGCCATGGCACTGGGCGTGGCCCTGGGCATGGATGCCAAGGTGCTGGCCGGCATCATCAACACCTCCAGCGGTCGTTGCTGGAGCTCTGAGGTGTACAACCCCTTCCCCGGCGTGCTGGACAACGTGCCCGCCGCGCGCGGCTACAGCGGTGGCTTCGGCAGCGACCTGATGCTCAAGGACCTCGGCCTGGCCACCGATGCCGCACGCCACGCGCGCCAGCCGGTGCCGCTCGGCGCCACCGCCCAGCAGCTGTACCAGACCTTCAGCCTGCAGGGCCATGGCGGCCTGGACTTCTCCGCGATCATCAACCTGTTCCGTCGGGAAGCCTGAACATGAGCCAGGAGCAAGCGGTACTGGCCGAGGTGCGCAACGGCATCGGCCATCTGATGCTGAACCGTCCCGAGGGCCTCAACGCCCTCGACCTGCCCATGGTGCGCCTGCTCTGCCGCCACCTGTGGGCCTGGGAGCAGGACCCGGCGATAGTCGCCGTGGTCCTGCGTGCCGCCGGCGGCAAGGCGTTCTGCGCTGGCGGCGACATCCGCATGCTGTACGAGAGCCAGCGCGCCGGCGACAACCAGAACGTGCTGTTTCTTGAAGAGGAATACGCCCTCGACGAATACCTGCACGGCTACGCCAAGCCGGTACTGGCGCTGATGGACGGTTACGTGCTCGGCGGCGGCATGGGTCTGGCCCAGGCCGCCTCGTTGCGGGTGATCACCGAGCGCACGCGGATGGGCATGCCTGAGGTCGGCATCGGTTTCTTCCCCGATGTCGGCGGCAGCTACTTCCTGCCACGCCTGCCGGGCGAGCTGGGTGTGTACCTGGGTGTCACCGGCGTGCAGGTGCGCGCCGCCGACGCGCTCTACGCCGGCCTGGCCGACTACTGCCTGGGCAGCGAGCGGCTTGCCGAACTGGACACCCGTCTCGACCAGCTGCAGTGGAGCGCCTCGCCCCGCGAGGATCTGAGCGCACTGCTCGCCGAGCTGGCCACCGTGCGCATCCCCGGCTCCGAGCTGAAGGCCCTGCGTCTGGCGATCGACCAGCATTTCGCCCTGCCCGACCTGCTGGCGATTCGCGACGCGCTGCACCGGGAGAATCGCCCGGAGCTGCGCGACTGGGCCGAGGAAACCCTGCGCCTACTCGACAGCCGCTCACCGCTGGCGATGGCGGTGTCCCTGGAGCTGCTGCGCCGCGGCCGCTACCTGAGCCTGGCCGACTGCTTCGCCCTGGAGCTGCACCTGGACTATCAGTGGTTCGCCAAGGGCGACCTGATGGAAGGCGTGCGCGCCCTGATCATCGACAAGGACAAGCAGCCGCGCTGGAACCCGCCCACCCTGGATGAACTGGCGCCGGCGCGGGTGCAGGCCTTCTTCAACGGCTTCCGCCCGGCCTCCGGCAAGCCCCTTCGCACCGCCTGAGCGCAGGAGAACATGATGAACGATCTGCAACTGACCGAAGAACAACGCATGATCCGCGACATGGCGCGCGACTTCGCCCGCAGCGAGGTGGCGCCCCACGCCCAGGCCTGGGAGCAGGCCGGCTGGATCGACGACGCCGTGGTGGCGCAGATGGGCGAACTGGGTCTGCTCGGCATGGTGGTGCCGGACGCCTGGGGCGGCAGCTACACCGACTATGTGGCCTATGCCCTGGCCGTGGAGGAAATCTCCGCCGGCGACGGCGCCCTCGGCGCGCTGATGAGCATCCACAACTCGGTGGGCTGCGGGCCGCTGCTCAAGTACGGCAGCGCGGCCCAGCAGGACGCCTGGCTGCCGGCGCTGGCCAGCGGCCAGGCCATCGGCTGCTTCTGCCTGACCGAACCGCAGGCCGGCTCCGAAGCCAACAACCTGCGTACCCAGGCGTTGCTGCAGGACGGCCACTGGGTGCTCAACGGCGCCAAGCAGTTCGTCAGCAACGGCAAGCGTGCGCAGCTGGCCATCGTCTTCGCGGTGACCGATCCGGCGCTGGGCAAGAAGGGCCTGTCGGCCTTTCTGGTGCCGACCGACACGCCCGGCTTCGTGGTCGAGCGCAGCGAGCACAAGATGGGCATCAAGGCCTCGGACACCTGCGCGGTGACCCTGCAGGACTGCCGCATTCCGCAAGACAACCTGCTCGGCGAGCGCGGCAAGGGCCTGGCCATCGCCCTGGCCAACCTCGAGGGCGGGCGCATCGGCATTGCCGCCCAGGCCCTGGGGATCGCCCGCGCGGCCTTCGAGGCGGCGCTGGGCTATTCGCGCGAGCGCGTGCAGTTCGGCAAGCCGATCGCCGAGCACCAGAGCGTGGCCAACCTGCTGGCCGACATGCACACCCGGCTCAACGCCGCGCGCCTGCTGATCCTGCATGCCGCGCAGCTGAAGAGCGCCGGCCTGAGCTGCCTGTCGGAGGCCTCGCAGGCCAAGCTGTTCGCCTCGGAAATGGCCGAATGGGTGTGTTCCAAGGCCATCCAGATCCACGGCGGCTACGGCTACCTGGAGGACTTCCCGGTGGAGAAGTACTACCGCGACGCGCGCATCACCCAGATCTACGAGGGTTCCAGCGAGATCCAGCGGCTGCTGATCGCCCGCGAGCTGGCGCACTACCCGCTCTGACGCAACGGCGGGCGCCACGCACCCGCCCTTCTGCCGAACCTGCCGCGGAGTTGTCCGTGCTCGACCTGCCACCGGCGAGGCGCTGCGCAATCTCGGCGACCTCGCTACATCCATCGCCAGCACCACCCTGGAGCAAGCCCACGTGAGCGAAGATATCAACCAGAACGTCACCCAGGCCGAGGACCGCGCCCCGGAGCAGTTCCGTGTCTAGCCCGGTGGCACGCCCGGCGCCGCGCAGCAAGGCCGGAATACGCTATCAGGATGCCCAGCGCGCGGCGCTGGAGCTGTTCGCCGAGCGTGGTTTCAGTCGCGTCGGCATGCGCGACCTGGCCGCCCACATGGGTATTGCCGCAGGCTCGCTGTACAACCATATCGAGAGCAAGGAAGCGCTGCTGTTCGAGTTCATCGAGGAGTTCTACAGCGCCCTGACGCTGGGCGCCGAACAACTGCTCAAGAGCCAGCCCGAAGCAACAAGTCGGCTGCGCGCGCTGCTCGAACGCCACCTGCAGCTGCACCAGAGCATGCCCCTGCACTTTCGCCTGGCCGAATACGAGCTGTGCTGCCTGCCGCCCGAGCCGCTGGAGCAGATCCTCGAGCTGCGCGAGCGCTACGAACAGCACTGGCTGCAGGCAGTGGCGCCGCTGTGCGGCCAGGTGCCCGACGCTGTCCGTCGCGGTGCGGTACGGGCCATCGTCTCGCTGCTCAACCAGCTGCCGGCCTGGACCCAGGCTGCCTGCGACGAGCCCGCCAGCCGCCTGCGCCTGCAGCAGGAGATGGTCCTGGGCGCGTTGGCTGGCGCGCTTGGCATGGCCGTTCACGCCTTCTGACGGCATCGTCCGCACTTGACAGGGGTGCTTCTCCAGCTTTACGTTAACGTAAAGGTAAACGAGAACACCCCGATGCCCACCACCTACTCCATCTCCGACCTGGCCCGCGAACTGGACGTAACGCCGCGCGCCATCCGCTTTTACGAGGAGCAAGGCATGCTCGCCCCCGAGCGCCGCGGCCAGGAGCGCATCTTCAGCCCCCGCGATCTGGTCACCCTGAAGCTGATCCTGCGGGGCAAGCGCATCGGCTTTTCCCTGGCCGAGTGCAAGGAGCTGATCGACCTCTATGACCCCAGCAGCGGCAACCGCAAGCAGCTGGAAACCTTCATGGAAAAGATCGCCGCACGCCGCGCCCAGCTCGAGCAGCAGTTGCTGGACATCCGGCAGATGCAGCTGGAACTCGATACCGCCGAGGAGCGCTGCCTGGCAGCCCTGGCCGAAACCGACATGTAGGGTGCGTCGCGCCCCCAACCGACCCGGTGCGCACCGCGCACCCCAAAACAACAAAAGGTGTCCCATGAGCTACCCCACCCTCAACTTCGGCCTCGGCGAAACCATCGACATGCTGCGCGATGCCGTCCACCACTTCGCCCAGGCCGAGCTGGCCCCGCGCGCGGCGCAGATCGACCGCGACAACGAGTTCCCCATGGACATGTGGCGCAAGTTCGGCGACATGGGGCTGCTGGGCATGACCGTGGAAGAGGAATACGGCGGCACCAATATGGGCTACCTGGCCCATGTGGTGGCCATGGAAGAGATCAGCCGCGCCAGCGCCTCGGTCGGCCTGTCCTACGGCGCCCATTCGAACCTGTGCGTCAACCAGATCCGCAAGAACGGCACTCACGAGCAGAAGCTCAAGTACCTGCCCAAACTGTGCTCCGGCGAGCACGTCGGCGCCCTGGCCATGAGCGAGCCCAACGCCGGCTCCGATGTGGTGTCGATGAAGCTGCGCGCCGAGAAGCGCGGCGACCGTTACGTGCTCAACGGCAACAAGATGTGGATCACCAACGGCCCGGACGCCAACACCTACGTGATCTACGCCAAGACCGACATCAACGCCGGCTCGCGCGGCATGACCGCCTTTATCGTCGAGCGCGACTTCAAGGGCTTCTCCCGCCACCAGAAGCTGGACAAGCTGGGCATGCGCGGCTCCAACACCTGCGAGCTGGTGTTCGAAGACTGCGAGGTGCCGGAAGAGAACATCTTGGGCAGCGAAGGCGGCGGTGTGCGCGTGCTGATGAGCGGCCTGGACTACGAGCGCACCGTGCTCTCCGGCGGCCCTACCGGGATCATGAGCGCCTGCATGGACGTGGTGCTGCCCTACGTGCACGAGCGCCAGCAGTTCAAACAGTCCATCGGCGAATTCCAGCTGGTGCAGGGCAAGCTGGCCGACATGTACGCTGGCATGAACGCCTCCAAGTCCTACCTGTACAACGTCGCCAAGGCCTGCGACCGCGGCGAGGAATCGCGCAAGGACGCCGCGGCGGTGATCCTCTATACCGCCGAAATGGCCACCAAGATGGCCCTGGACACCATCCAGCTGCTCGGAGGCAACGGCTACACCAACGAGTACCCGGCCGGCCGCCTGCTGCGCGACGCCAAGCTCTACGAAATTGGCGCCGGCACCAGCGAGATCCGCCGCATGCTGATCGGCCGCGAGCTGTTCAACGAAACCAAGTGATCGCGGGAACGCCCCGTAGGGTGCGCCGTGCGCACCAACACAACGGCATGGTGCGCACGGCGCACCCTTCAGACGGTAGCCAAAAATCGGAGCGCCCCAGATGGCCATCCTGCATACCCAGATCAATACCCGCTCCCCCGAGTTCGCCGCCAACAGCGCGGCCATGCTCGAGCAGGTCGCCGACCTGCGCGCCCTGCTCGCCCGCCTGCACGAAGGCGGCGGCGAGAAGGCCCAGGCGCGCCACACCGCGCGTGGCAAGCTGCTGCCGCGCGAACGCATCAACCGCCTGCTCGATCCCGGCTCGCCGTTCCTGGAGATCGGCCAGCTCGCCGCCCACGAGGTCTACGGCGAAGAGGTGCCCGCCGCCGGGGTGATCGCCGGCATCGGCCGGGTCGAAGGCGTCGAGTGCATGATCGTGGCCAACGACGCTACGGTAAAAGGCGGCAGCTACTACCCGCTGACCGTGAAGAAGCACCTACGCGCCCAGGCCATCGCCCGCGAGAACCGCCTACCGTGCATCTACCTGGTGGACTCCGGCGGCGCCAACCTGCCGCGTCAGGACGAGGTGTTCCCCGACCGCGAGCACTTCGGCCGGATCTTCTTCAACCAGGCCAATATGAGCGCGCTGGGCATCCCGCAGATCGCCGTGGTGATGGGCTCGTGCACCGCCGGCGGTGCCTATGTGCCGGCGATGAGCGACGAGACCATCATGGTGCGCAACCAGGCCACCATCTTTCTCGCCGGCCCACCGCTGGTAAAGGCCGCCACCGGTGAAGTGGTGAGCGCCGAGGAACTGGGCGGCGCCGATGTGCACTGCAAGACCAGCGGCGTGGCCGATCACTATGCCGACGACGACGAGCACGCCCTGGCCCTGGCCCGGCGCAGCATCGCCAACCTCAACTGGCGCAAACTCGGCCAGCTCGACGCGAGCGAGCCCATTGCCCCGCGCTACCCGGCCGAGGAGCTGTACGGGGTGATCCCGGCCGACGCCAAGCAGCCCTTCGATGTACGCGAGGTGATCGCGCGTATCGTCGACGACTCGCAGCTGGATGAATTCAAGGCGCTGTTCGGCACCACCCTGGTATGCGGCTTCGCCCGCATCAATGGCTACCCGGTGGCGATCCTGGCGAATAACGGCATCTTGTTTGCGGAATCGGCGCAGAAAGGCGCGCACTTCGTCGAACTGGCCTGTCAGCGCGGCATTCCGCTGCTGTTCCTGCAGAACATCACCGGCTTCATGGTGGGCAAGAAGTACGAAGAAGGCGGCATCGCCAAGCACGGCGCCAAGCTGGTCACCGCCGTGGCCTGCGCCCAGGTGCCGAAGTTCACCGTGATCATCGGCGGCAGCTTCGGCGCCGGTAACTACGGTATGTGCGGCCGTGCCTACGACCCACGCTTCCTGTGGATGTGGCCCAACGCGCGGATCGGCGTGATGGGCGCGCAACAGGCCGCCGGCGTACTGGTGCAGGTCAAGCGCGAGCAGGCCGAGCGCGCCGGTCAGCATTATTCCGACGAGGACGAACAGCGCCTCAAGCAACCCATCGTCGAGCAGTACGAGAAGCAGGCGCATGCCTACTACTCCAGCGCGAGGCTGTGGGACGACGGTGTGATCGATCCGGCACAGACCCGCGACGTACTGGCCCTGGCCCTGTCCGCCAGCCTCAACGCACCGATCGAGCCGACCCGCTTTGGCGTGTTCCGTATGTAATCCGTGGGAGGGGCTTTAGCCGCGACAGCCACAGCAAAGCTCGCGGCTAAAGCCCCTCCCACCAGAGCCAGCGCATATTTCGAGCCCATTGCCATGACCGACTTCACCACCATACAGCTTGAGAAAGACCCACGCGGCTTCGCCACCTTGTGGCTGAACCGCCCGGAGAAAAACAACGCCTTCAACGCCGAGATGATCCGCGAGCTGATCCTCGCCCTCGATGCCGTCGGTGAAGACAAGAGCCTGCGTTTCCTCGTCCTGCGTGGCCGTGGCAAGCACTTTTCCGCTGGCGCCGACCTGGCCTGGATGCAGCAGGCTGCAGGGCTCGACTACAACGCCAACCTCAATGACGCCCGCGAACTGGCCGAGCTGATGTACAACCTGCACGGTCTGAAGATCCCGACTCTGGCCGTGGTGCAAGGCGCGGTCTTCGGTGGCGCGGTAGGCCTGACCAGTTGCTGCGACATGGCCATCGGCAGCGAAGACGCGCTGTTTTCGCTGTCGGAAGTACGTATCGGCCTGGCGCCAGCGGTGATCAGCCCCTTCGTCGTGCAGGCCATTGGCGAGCGCGCCGCCAAACGCTACGCACTGACTGCCGAACGCTTCGACGGCAAGCGCGCCCGCGAACTGGGTCTGCTCGCCGAGTGCTTCCCGGCCACTGAGCTGGACGCCCAGGTCGAGGCCTGGGTCGGCAACCTGCTGCAAAACAGCCCGCAGGCCATGCGCGCCAGCAAGGATCTGCTGCGCGAAGTCGGCAGCGGCGAGCTGACCCCAGCCCTGCGCCGCTACACCGAAAACGCCATCGCCCGCCTGCGCGTCAGCGCCGAGGGCCAGGAAGGCCTGCGCGCCTTCCTGGAAAAACGCCAACCCGCCTGGCAGGAGCAATGATCATGATCGACACCCTGCTGGTCGCCAACCGTGGCGAGATCGCCTGCCGCGTGATGCGCACGGCCAAGGCCATGGGCATCCGTACCGTGGCCGTGCACAGCGCCATCGATGCCAATGCACGGCATGTGCGTGAAGCCGACGTGGCGGTGAATCTCGGCGGCGCCAAGCCTGGCGAAAGCTACCTGCTGATCGACAAGATCATCTCCGCCGCCAAGGCCAGCGGCGCACAGGCCATTCACCCCGGCTACGGCTTTCTCTCGGAGAATGCCGGCTTCGCCCGCGCCATCGAACAAGCCGGATTGATCTTCCTCGGCCCTCCCGCCTCGGCCATCGAGGCCATGGGCAGCAAGTCGGCGGCCAAGTCGCTGATGGAGGCTGCCGGCGTGCCGCTGGTGCCGGGCTACCACGGTGAGAAGCAGGATCTCGACACCTTCCGCGAGGCCGCCAAACGCATCGGCTATCCAGTGCTGCTCAAGGCCGCTGCCGGCGGCGGTGGCAAGGGCATGAAGGTCGCCGAGTCGGAGGTGCAGCTCGCCGAGACGCTGGAATCCGCGCAGCGTGAAGCGCAGTCGGCCTTCGGCGATTCGCGCATGCTGGTGGAAAAATACGTACTCAAGCCGCGTCACGTGGAGATCCAGGTGTTCGCCGACCAGCACGGCAATTGCCTGTACCTCAACGAGCGTGATTGCTCGATCCAGCGGCGCCACCAGAAGGTGGTCGAGGAGGCGCCGGCGCCTGGCCTGAGCCCCGAGCTGCGCCGCGCCATGGGCGAAGCTGCGGTCAAGGCGGCGCAGGCCATTGGCTACGTCGGCGCCGGCACGGTGGAATTTCTGCTCGACGAGCGTGGCGACTTCTTCTTCATGGAGATGAACACCCGCCTGCAGGTCGAGCACCCGGTCACCGAAGCCATCACCGGCCTCGACCTGGTGGCCTGGCAGATTCGCGTCGCTCGCGGCGAGCCGCTGCCACTGACCCAACAGCAGGTGCCGCTCAATGGCCACGCCATCGAGGTGCGCCTGTACGCCGAAGACCCGGATCACGATTTCCTCCCCGCCACCGGCACCCTGGCGCTGTACCGCGAGGCCGGCAACGGCGACGGCCGGCGCATCGACAGCGGCGTGGCCGAGGGCGACAGCGTCTCGCCCTTCTACGACCCGATGCTGGGCAAGCTGATCGCCTGGGGCGAAAACCGCGAGCAGGCGCGCCTGCGCCTGCTGGCCATGCTCGGCGATACCCTGGTCGGCGGTGTGAAGACCAACCTGGCGTTCCTGCGCCGCATCCTCGCCCATCCGGCTTTCGCCGCGTGCGAGCTGGATACGGGCTTTATCCCGCGCCATCAGCAGCAGTTGCTGCCTGCACCGAGCGAGTTGCCGGAGGCCTTCTGGCAACTGGCAGCCGATGCCTGGGTACAGAGCGAGGCGCCGCTGCAACGCAACGACGACCCGCATTCGCCCTGGGCGACCCGCAGTGGCTGGCGCGCCGGTGGCGTGACGGAAATCGAGCTGCACCTGAGCAGTCAGGGCGACAGCCGCAAGGTGCACGCGAGCAACCGGGCGTGCTTGCAGGGCGAAGAGCTGCTGGCGGAGATCGACGGCACGCGCCAGCGTCTACGCGCCATTCGCCGTGGCGAAACCCTCTACCTGCAATGGCGCGGTGAACTGCACGCGATCACACGCTTCGACCCCATCGCGGCCGCCGAAGCCAGCCATGCCCAGCACGGTGGCTTGAGCGCGCCCATGAACGGCAGCATCGTCCGTGTGCTGGTCGAATCCGGCCAGACGGTCGAGGCTGGCGCAGCCCTGGTGGTACTGGAGGCGATGAAGATGGAGCACAGCATCCGCGCGCCCGAAGCCGGGACGGTCAAGGCGCTGTACTGCCGCGAAGGGGAAATGGTCAGCGAAGGTGCGGTGTTGGTGGAGCTCGAACCCTAGGGCGGGCCAGGCGCCAATCCGTTTCAGCCCACCGATTCTGCTCTGTGTAGGGCGGGTGCAACCCGCCAGATCGTGTTGGCGGGTTGCACCCGCCCTACGACTCACCGGATCACGGCGGACATAAGAAGCGATGTCCGCCCTACGCTCTCCAGTCGAACACAAATGAGGACACCCTGATGAGCTTGCCCAAATCCGTACGCCTGGTCGAAGTCGGCCCACGCGACGGCCTGCAGAACGAGAAGCAACCGATCAGCGTCGCCGACAAGGTGCGCCTGGTGGACGATCTGACAGCAGCCGGCCTGAGCTATATCGAGGTAGGTAGCTTCGTCTCGCCCAAATGGGTCCCGCAGATGGCTGGCTCCGCCGAGGTGTTCGCCGGCATTCAGCGCCAGCCAGGCGTCACCTACGCCGCCCTAACGCCCAATCTGAAAGGCCTCGAAGCCGCGCTGGAGGCAAAGGTCGAGGAAGTGGCGGTGTTCGCCGCCGCCAGCGAGGCCTTCTCGCAGAAGAACATCAACTGCTCCATCGCCGACAGCCTACAGCGCTTCGTACCGCTGATGGAGGCGGCCAAGGCGGCGAACGTCCGCGTGCGCGGCTACGTTTCCTGCGTACTGGGCTGCCCCTACGATGGCGAAATCGCGCCCGAGCAAGTCGCCAGCGTCGCCCGCGAGCTTTACGCCATGGGCTGCTACGAGGTGTCGCTGGGCGATACCATCGGCACCGGCACCGCCGGCAAGATGCGCTCGATGCTCGAGGTGGTCGCTCGCGACATCCCGCGCGACAGGCTCGCCGGGCATTTCCACGACACCTATGGCCAGGCCCTGGCCAACATCTACGCCAGCCTGCTCGAAGGCATCAATGTGTTCGACAGCTCGGTGGCCGGCCTGGGCGGCTGTCCCTACGCCAAGGGCGCCACCGGCAACGTTGCCACCGAAGACGTGCTCTACCTGCTGCAGGGCCTGGGTATCGAAACCGGCGTGGACATGGATAAGCTGATCGCCGCTGGTCAACGCATCTGTGAGGTACTGGGCAAGGCCAATGGCTCGCGGGTGGCGCGTGCTCGCCTGAGCCGATAGATGTCATCGCCTTCTGTACTGTAGGAGCGGATTCATCCGCGATTTTCGCGGCTAAAGCCGCTCCTACAAGGGGCTGCAGCGTATCGCCCCGTCGTTTTATCCAGAGTTTCGGAACCGATGAGAAAGTCGGTGCGATAGCAGCAAAGGTCGTCTGAGTTAAAGGTCAAATGCCCCGAACGCACTAAGCTGAAGCCCAGGGACAAGAACGACGAGGACTGACCATGCAGCAACCTCTGTGGACGCCTTCCGCCGAGCGTATCGCTCATACCCGCCTGGATGCCTTCCGCCGTTTCATAAACGACCGCCATGCCCTGCACCTGGCCGACTACCCTGCCCTGCATGCCTGGAGCGTCGAGCAACGCGAAGCCTTCTGGCAGGCCATCGTCGATTTCTTCCAGATCCACTTCCACGCGCCCGCCGAACGAGTACTACGCGAAGGCCCGGCAATGCCCGATGCACAGTGGTTTCCCGGTGCCACCCTGAACTTTGCCGAACACTTGCTACGTCGCCGTGACGGTCATCCAGCACTGGTGGCCATCGGCGAGGATGGCAGTCGCGAACAGCTCAGCCATGCGCAACTGGCTGCCCATGTCGCCGGACTGCAACGCGCCCTGCAAAACGCGGGCGTGGGCATCGGTGATCGGGTGGCTGCATTCATGCCCAACACCTGGCAGACCGTGGTCGGTATGCTCGCCACCGCCAGCCTCGGCGCCACCTGGTCGAGTTGCTCGCCGGATTTCGGCACCCAGGGGGTCATTGATCGTTTCGGTCAGATCGAGCCCAAGGTGCTGATCGCTGCCGCTGGCTACCGCTACGCCGGCAAGCAGTTGGACCTCACCGACAAGCTCAACGAAATCCTCCCGCAACTGCCCAGCCTGGAACGGCTGGTTATCGTGCCCTACTCGCGCGACGAGGCCAGCCCTACTGATTACAAGTCAGTTGCTCTAACGACCCTCTGGCAGGATTTCTACCAACCCGGCGGCGCGCCGCAGTTCACCCCTGTGCCCTTCGACCAGCCGCTGTACATCCTCTACTCCAGCGGCACCACCGGCGTGCCCAAGTGCATCGTCCACGGCGTCGGCGGCACCCTGCTGCAACACGTCAAGGAGCTGGGCCTGCATACCGACCTTGGGCTCGACGACACTCTGTTCTACTACACCACCTGCGGCTGGATGATGTGGAACTGGCTGATTTCCGGCCTGGCCCTGGGCGCCACCCTGGTGCTCTACGACGGCTCGCCCTTCCATCCCGAACCTGCCCGCCTGATCGATCTGATCGACGCCGAGGACATCTCCATCTTCGGCACCAGCGCCAAGTTCATCGCCGCACTGGAGAAAGCCGGCGTCATACCTCGTGAAAGCCACAAGCTGAGCAGCCTCAAGGCCATTCTTTCCACCGGCTCGCCACTGGCTCACGAGAGCTTCGAGTACGTCTACCGCGACGTGAAACGTGACCTGTGCCTGTCGTCGATTTCCGGCGGCACCGACATCGTCTCCTGCTTCGCCCTGGGCAACCCGACCCTGCCAGTCTGGCGCGGTGAACTGCAGTGCAAGGGCCTGGGTATGGATGTGCAGGTGTGGAACGACAATGGCCAGGCGGTGACAGGGGAAAAAGGTGAACTGGTCTGCGCCAGACACTTTCCTTCAATACCTGTGGGCTTCTGGAACGACGCAGATGGCGAGAAATTCCGCGCTGCCTATTTCGCCACGTTCCCCGGCGTCTGGGCCCACGGCGATTATGCCGAGGAAACCGCTCATGGCGGCCTGGTCATCCACGGCCGCTCCGACGCCGTGCTCAACCCGGGTGGCGTACGCATCGGCACCGCAGAGATCTATCGCCAGGTGGAAAAGGTGCCGCAGGTGCTGGAGTCCATCGTCATTGGCCAGGATTGGCAGGGCGATGTGCGCGTGGTGCTGTTCGTGCGTCTGCGTGATGGCGTGACGCTGGACGACACCCTGCGCGAAGAGATTCGCCGAGTGATCCGCGCCAACACCACGCCGCGACACGTTCCGGCGAAAATCATCCAGGTCGCCGATATCCCGCGCACCCTCAGCGGCAAGATCGTCGAGCTCGCAGTACGCAACGTCGTCCACGGCCGCCCGGTGAAGAACACCGATGCCTTGGCAAACCCACAAGCGCTGGAGCTGTATCGCAGCCTGGCAGAACTGCGAAACGAGTTGTAGCCAAAAGCCACCAGTCAGAAAAATCACTATACTGACGCCATTTTTTCGTCTTCACAGCAGCTGAGCCCTGGCCAAGGCCAACTCGGCAAATGGCAAGGTGGCGGCATGAACATCATCCAGCGCAACAACGTTCAACGCTTGAAAGCGGAAACGGCCGATGCCCCGACGCTCATCTACGGCCACGGCTTCGGTTGCAATCAGGATATGTGGAGCAAGGTCACGCCAGCCTTCAGCCAGCACTGGCACCAGGTGCTGTTTGACTATGTCGGCAGCGGCCGCTCCGATGCCAGCGCCTTCCACCCTGCCCGCTATGCCCAGTTGGAGGGTTACGTAGAAGACCTTCTGGAGGTATGCGACGCGCTCGAACTCTCGGGTGATCTGACCTTCGTTGGCCACTCGATCAGTTGCAGCGTCGGCATTCTTGCTGCCATCAGGCGGCCCGAGCTGTTCTCCCGGCTGATTCTTCTCGGCCCTTCCCCCTGTTTTCTCAATGATCCGCCCAATTATCGCGGCGGGTTCGAACGTAGTGACCTGGAAGGGCTGCTGGAGCTGATGGCCCATAACTATCTGGGCTGGGCCCAGCAGTTCGCACCACTGGTATCGGCCGACGAGACTCCCGCAGTCACCCGGCAGCTCTCCGACAGCTTCTGCTCGACCGACCCAATCATGGCCCATGCCTTCGCTCAAGCCACCTTCTTCTCCGATATCCGCCCGGCGCTACGGTCGTGTCCGTCGCCCAGCCTGATCCTGCACCACCAGCGTGATGCACTGGTTCCCACATCAGTTGCCGACTATCTGCATAGCGCACTCACGGGCAGCACCCTGGAAACGCTGGACGTCAGCGGCCATTGCGCGCACATGAGCCATCCTGAACTGGTGAGCGCCGCCATGCATCGCTACCTGCAGGGAGCACGCACACGTGTTCTATCTTGATCGCCTACCCGGCCCGGTACTGGTCACTGACTGCAACGGCCGAATCAAGCACTCCAATTGCGATTTCAAGCGCCTGGCAGGTGCGGGCGCGGCCGAAGGTATGGATCAGTTCTTTCCGCCGGCCAGTCGCATCTTCCTGCAAACCCACGCCTGGCCCCTGTTGCTGCGCAACGGCGAGTTCAGTGAGCTTTACCTGCAACTGCAATCAGAAAACGGCCAGGCAATACCCGTCATGGCCAACGCACGCATCAGCGAAGTCGATGGCACGCCGGAGGTTATCTGGCTGTTCTTCATCGCCAAGGATCGCCAACGTTTCGAAGCAGAGCTGCTTAAGGCTCGCGAACAGGCGCAGGAAAGCGCAGCACAACTGGCCAAGGCCAACCTGGCGCTGCAGAGCGCCTACGCCCAGTTGGCCAACTACGCGGTGGAAATTCAGAGTGAAGCCGAGCAGCTTGCACAACTGAGCCATACCGACCCACTGACTGCGCTGAGTAATCGCAGAGCGCTGTCAGTGCATGTCGAGCAGTGGCTCGGCAGTGTCAGCGACCTGGCTTGCGGCAGCCTCCTGCTGATCGATATCGACCACTTCAAACAGATCAATGATCGCTTCGGCCACGCCGAGGGAGATCGAGTTCTGGTGGATATGGCGCAACGTCTCCTGGCCAGCGTGCGCAGTGGCGACAGCGTGGTGCGCTACGGCGGCGAGGAGTTCGCGATATGGCTACCCCACGCAGATCTCGCTAAAGCCAGCGATATCGCCGAGCGCGTGCATGATCAGGTCAAGGCGCTTGAGGTCGCCAACGAATCGGTCACGGTAAGCATCGGCATCGCCAGTCTGAAACCCTGCGACCGCTACCTGGAGCGTCTGCTGGCGGCAGCCGACAAAGCCCTTTACACAGCCAAAGCCCAGGGCAGGAATCGCAGCATTCGGCACGAGTAGCCGGCTCAGGATCGGTCGCTGCATCGGGCCGCAAACGCCTCCTATACTGGAGCGACAATGACAACAGGATGTTCGTCGTGAACACGTTTTTCTGCCTGCTGCTGGCGTTGATGCTAGCTGGAACCGCATCCGCCCACGAGCCCATCAAGCTATACATGCCAGACGCGCCACCCCTGACGTTGCATCACTACGAGGGCGGCCATAGCATGGCAGGTGACGTGGTACTGGCTGCGCTGTACATCTGGGAAAGCTCGGCCTATCGCGAGCAGAATCTGCTCAGGAGCCCGACCCTGGCCAGTACCGGCCTGTATCTGGGCTGCTCGAAGGACTGCGATGCGCAACTGGTCGAACAACTGCGCGCCGCCATCAGCGAACTGGAAGAGGAAGGCGTCAGCCAGCGGCTGCGTCAGGCCTATTTGCCGCTGCAGCCCGACCCCTAGGCTCTGTACGAAAAATGCCTGCGCTCGGTGATGCTGCGTTAAAAACAGGCTCAGAATGCTCATTTACAGCTCGTAAACTGCGCTTCTTCGCCTGTTTTTGCCTTGCCTGACCTTCGCTCGGCGACTTTTCGTACAGACCCTAAATCCCCTGCCGCCCCGGGTCTTCCGGCGGTTGCTCCTGCTCGATGTCCTCCAGTTTCAGCTCCAGCCCCCAGTCGCCTGCAGCAGCGGCTTTCGCTGCGGGAGCCGGCGTTACCACCGGCGCAGCGGCGGCGGGTGCAGGCTTGGCATTGGCCGGATTGTCGCGATGGAGCTTGAGCTTCAGGCGCACGTTGTTCGCCGAGTCGGCGTTCTTCACCGCCTCCTCTTCGTCGATCGCACCTTCGTGCACCAGGTCGATCAGCGCCTGATCGAAGGTCTGCATGCCGAGGTTCTTGGATTTCTCCATGATTTCCTTCAGCTCGGAAAACTCGTTGCGCTTGATCAGATCGCGCACCGTCGGCGTACCCAGCATCACCTCCACCGCGGCGCGGCGCTTGCCATCGACGGTTTTGACCAAACGCTGCGAAACGAACGCCTTGAGGTTGTTGCCCAGGTCGTTGAGCAGTTGCGGGCGGCGATCCTCGGGGAAGAAGTTGATGATGCGATCCAGGGCCTGGTTGGCGTTGTTGGCATGCAGCGTGGAAATCGCCAGGTGCCCGGTATCGGCGAAGGCCAGGGCATGCTCCATGGTTTCGCGGTCGCGGATTTCGCCGATCAGGATCACGTCCGGCGCCTGACGCAGGGTGTTCTTCAATGCCGCATGGAAGCTGCGGGTGTCCACGCCCACCTCGCGCTGGTTGATGATCGACTTCTTGTGCCGGTGCACGTATTCCACCGGGTCTTCGATGGTGATGATATGACCGCCGCTGTTGCGATTGCGGTAGTCGATCAGCGCCGCCAGGGAGGTCGACTTGCCCGAGCCGGTACCGCCGACGAACAGCACCAGGCCGCGCTTTTCCATCACCGTGCCGAGCAGCACTTCGGGCAGTTTGAGGTCTTCGAAGCGCGGAATATCCAGCTTGATGTTGCGCGCGACGATGGACACCTCGTTACGCTGTTTGAAGATGTTGATGCGAAAACGCCCCACACCGGCCAGCGATATCGCCAGATTCATCTCCAGTTCGCGCTCGAATTCCTCACGCTGGGCACTGTCCATGATCGAATCGGCAATGGCCGCCACATCGCCCGCCTTCATCGGCTCCTGGCTCAGCGCCTTGAGCACGCCATTGAACTTCGCGCAGGGCGGCGCGCCGGTAGACAGATACAGATCGGAACCATCCTGAGTGGACAGGATTTTCAGCATTGCTTGGAGATCCATGGCGGCGTTTCCGTGAGCGCGATTGAAATACCATAGGCCATGATTGATCCGCGCCGCGGACAAGGCACAACCCATAAAATTGACGCCATTCTGCTGGCGCAATGAATGCTGGCACAATAGCGCCCTGACAGATTTGAGGAACCCATCAATGGCAAAGGCAATGGCCCGCCACATCCTGGTCAAGACCGAAACGGAAGCCGCCGCGCTGAAGAAGCGCATTGCCGCCGGCGAAGCCTTCGATGTGCTGGCGCGCAAGCACTCCACCTGCCCCTCCGGCAAGAAAGGTGGCGACCTCGGTGAAGTGCGGCCCGGGCAGATGGTGCGTGCGGTGGATCAGGTGATCTTCAAGAAGGCGCTGCGTGAAGTGCACGGCCCGGTGAAGACCCAGTTCGGCTATCACCTGATCCAGGTGTTCTATCGCGACTGAGCCCTGCTCAGGCGCCTGGCTCGCCCATGAACTCGATGATCTTGCTCCTCAGCCAACGCTCGGCGGGATCGTTATCGGTCACCCCGCTCCAGACCATCGACAGATCCGAATTGACCAGCTCGAATGGCGGGTCATCGGCACGCAGGCGACTCCCTTCGATCAGCGCCGCCGCGGCGAAATCCGGTACCGTGGCGAGCATTTCCGTACCAGCGATGATCGAGCGCAAGCCACTGAACTGCGGCACCGCCAGCACCACGCGACGCGAGCGATCCAGGCGCGCCAGGTCGTTGTCGATGTTGCCGCACAGATCCCCCGAGAACGACACCAGCGCATGCGGACGCGAACAGTACTCGTCCAGCGTCAGTGCGCCAGGGCGGTCATCGCCGCGCAGCACCTTGACCTTCATCTCGCGCAGCTTGCGCCGCTTGGCGTTGGCCGGCAGCTCGGTGGTGTAGCTGACGCCTACGGAAATTTCCCCCGAGGCCAACATCGCTGACATCAACAGGAAGTTGACCCGCCGCACCACGATCACCACCTCCGGCGCCTCTTCGCGAATCTGCTTGAGCAAGGCCGGGAACAGGCCGAACTCGGCATCATCGGACAGACCGATGCGGAAGGTGTCGCGGTTGGTCGCTGGATTGAACTCGCGAGCACGACTGACCGCGCCCGAGATGGTGTCCATCGCAGGTTGCAGCTCCTTGAGAATCGCCAGCGCTCGCGCCGTCGGTTCGAAACCACGGCCGTTGCGCACCAGCAACGGATCGTCGAACAGATCACGCAGCCGGGCCAGCGCCGCACTGACTGCCGGCTGGCCAAGAAACAGTTTCTCGGCGGCACGGGTCAGGTTCTTCTCGAACATCAGGGTTTCGAAGATCACCAGCAGATTCAGGTCGACGCGGCGCAGGTCGTTGCGATTCATTCAGGGGTCTCGGAGCACGGTGTGATCTACGCATTAAAGCGGCAACCTCCGTGCCACATAGCCCGGATCAGAGGCCCAACTCGGATAGCCCCGGATGATCGTCAGGACGACGCCCCTGGGGCCAGCGAAACTTGCGCTCGGACTCCTGAATGGGCAGGTCGTTGATGCAGGCATAGCGATTGATCATCAGGCCGTCGGCGCCGAACTCCCAGTTCTCGTTGCCGTAGGAGCGAAACCAGTTGCCCGAGTCGTCGCGCCATTCGTAGGCATAGCGCACGCCAATGCGGTTGTCGGTGAACGCCCAGAGCTCCTTGATCAGACGGTACTCCAGCTCCTTGGCCCACTTGCGCTCGAGGAAGGCACGCGCCTGATCGCGACCATTGGCGAACTCGGCACGGTTGCGCCAGCGCGTATCGAGGCTGTAGGCCAGGGCTACCCTGGCGGCATCACGACTGTTCCAGCCATCCTCGGCCAGGCGCACTTTCTCGATGGCGCTCTCGCGGGTGAACGGCGGCAGCGGCGGACGAACTTCATTATTTGACGACATGACGGCACCTCAGGCTTGCGGGGGATTTAGCCCATCACTGGGCGACAGGGTTTGCAGGAGCAGTTGCGCGGTGCGACCAGCACTGTCAGCTGCGTCGGCCTGGCCGGTGACCATGGCGACGGCCGTTGCGCCATCGATCAGCAGGAGAAACTGCCTGGCCATTTCCTCGGCTTCGGCAAAGCCGTAGGCCGTGGTCAGTTCACTCAGATAGGCCAGCAAGCGCTGTTTGTGCAGCAACGCGACGGCGCGGATCTCGCTGTCGGGATCACCGACCTCCCCTGCCGCATTGATGAAGGCACAGCCATGGAAGTCAGGTGCGGAGAACCAGCTGCGTAGCAGTGGGAACACGGCCAGTAGCCGCTCGCTCGGCGATCCCGCAGAAGTGCCGGCGATGAACCATTGCATCCAGCGCTCATCACGCGCGCGCAACGCGGCAGCGATCAGCGCTTCCTTGGTCGAATAGAGGCGATAGATGCTTTTGCGCGCCACCCCGGATGCCTTGACGATGGCGTCCATGCCGGTGGCGTTGATACCACCGGCATAGATCAGGCTTTCAGTGGTTTGCAGCAAACGCTGTTGGGTCGAGGCGTCTTCTAGCATGGGGTTCAACCGCAGAGAATGATCGTTCTCGACAAGGTAGAACGATCATTCTCGTCAATCAACTCAATTCTCGAAACGCAGGATCAACGGCATCTCAACCAGGCTTCAGCTGAGACCCGCGACACCTGGTCCGATGCCAACCGCGCCGGTTCCAGGGGTGGATCCAGTCGCTGGGCTATAACTCAATGCCGCGGCAACACTGGCGCATGCTCGGCCATCAGCGCCACCACCCAGTCGATGAATACCCGCAGCTTGGCGCTGACATGGCGGTTCGGCGGGAAAGCCAGGTACATCGGCATCGGCGTCATCTGCCAGTCCTCGAAAAGACGCACCAGTTCACCGCTGGCCAGGTGTGGTTTGGCCATGTAATGCGGCAGCCAGAGCATGCCCAGGCCCGCCAGGCCTGCAGCCAGATAGGCGTTGCCATCGTCGACCGTCAGCAGCGGGCGGCCATGGGCCTCGATGCGTTCTTCACCCCGCTGCATCGCATAGGGCAAGGCCTTGCCGGTGCGCGACCAGAGAAACCCCACCGTGTGATGGCCAGCCGCCTCCAGCTCGCGCGGATGCATCGGCGTGCCGGCGCGCTGCAGATAACCCGGCGTGGCGTAGATGCCGAGCTGCAGATCGCCGACATGGCGCGCGATCAGCGATTGATCGGTGATCTCACCGCCGCGCACCACGCAGTCGACGTTCTCACCGATGATGTCGATGAGCCGATCGCTAACGCCCATGGTCAGCTGAATTTCCGGATAGCGCGCATAGAAAGCCGGCAAGGCCGGGATCAGCAGCATGCGCGCGAAGGGGCTGGGCACGTCCACGCGCAGGCGGCCACGCGGCGCCATCGATGCGCTGGACAGGCTGGTCTCGGCATCGTCGACATCTGCCAGCAAGCGCACGACGCGCTCGTAGTAGGCGGCCCCGTCAGCGGTGACGTTGACCTTGCGCGTGGTGCGGTTGAGCAGGCGCACGCGCAGCCGCGCCTCCAGTTGCTGCACGAGCTGGGTCACGCTGGTCTTGCTCATGTGCAGGGTGGCTGCCGCCTTGGTGAAACTGCCGGTTTCCACCACGCGGGCGAAGGCCTGCATCGCATCGAAACGATCCATTTCACGTCTCTCTCAGCTCTTGATTGTTTGGATTCTACAAACAGTCATGACCAGAGTTGCTCGTTTATCCAGCCCCGCCGTGTTTTTAAAGTGATTCCATCGTTAACAACGGGCCGTAGTGGCCCAGATGGAGGCAACAATGACCAGCAAACGTGATGTGGTTTTCCCGGCCGATCGCCATGACCTGTATGAACTTCATCGCTATTCGCCGGCGATTCGTTCCAACGGTTTTCTGTTCGTATCCGGTCAGGTCGGCAGTCGCAAGGACGGCTCGCCCGAACCCGACCTGAAAGAGCAGGTACGCCTTGCCTTCGCCAACCTCAATGCGATCCTCGCCGAGGCCGGTTGCAGCTTCGATGACGTGGTCGACACCACCGTGTTCATGGTCGACCCGCACGCGCAGTTCGAGACCATCTGGGAGGTGGTAGCCGACTATTGGGGCGAAGCCCCTTATCCGACAGTGACCGCTATCGGCGTGACCTGGCTGTCCGGCTTCGACTTCGAGATCAAGGTGATCGCCAAGCTGCCGGAATGAGCAGCGGTTGCGCCCCTGCAGACAAGGGCGCGACCGAAAGGCTCAGAGGTGAGTGAAGACGCGCTCGGCTGGCAGACGCGACTTCGGCAGCGCGGCATTGAAATCGCCGTCGCTGTGATACCCCAGCGCCACCGCGACCATGCTGCTCAGCCCCTGAGCGGCCAGTCCCAGCTCCTCATCCAGCGCCTCGCGGTCGATACCTTCCATCGGCGTGGCGTCCACGCCCTTGGCCGCAGCGCCCAGGAGCAAGGTGCCCAGCGCCAGATAGGCCTGTTTCTCCGCCCAGTGTGGGATGTCGCCGAGGCCGCGGTGCAGTTCGACGTAGCTGCTGCGGGTGTTGTGCTGGGTGGTGCGCGCCGCGTCATCGCGGAAGCGGCCATCATCTGCCTCCTGCTGCAGCACATCGGCCAGGTACGCATCATCGAGGTCACGACGGGCGCAGATCAGGATCACGTGCGAGGCATTGAGGATCTTCGGCTGGTTGTAGGCGAAGCCACCCTGAGCGCCCTTGGCCAGGCGCGCCTTGCCTTCGGCAGTGCTCGCTACGACGAAGTGCCAGGGCTGCGAGTTGACCGAAGACGGCGACAGGCGCAGCAACTCCAGCAGCTCGTCGATGATCGCCTGATCCACTTGGCGGCTGGCATCGTAAGCCTTGGTGGTGTAACGCTGACGCGCGAAGGAAACGGGGCTCATGAACACTCTCCTGATCGATGGATGACGCGAAATGGACGCCAGTCTGCAGCATGCCTGTGCATGGAAAAAGCAGACAAAGCCGCTAGGAGTTTCAAAGCAAAGATGAAAATGCAGGCATCAGCCCTCTAGCGAGCCACGCCAGCGCTCTGCAAACACTCGATAAAACCCGCCACGGCCGCCGAACGACTGACCTTGGGATACAGCGCGCCGATCTCACGATGAATTGCCGTCGGGCCGAGCGCGATGGCGCGAACGCTCACCGGCAGCGGCAGGATGGTTTCCGTCAACGGCACCACGGCCACGCCAAGGCCGCTCTCGACCATCGACAGCATCGCCTGGATATCGTCGACCTCGATCCACTCCAGCAGCGTTAAAGAGTGGTCGCGTAGAAAGCGCTCCACCTGGCGACCTCCGAAGGAGGAGCGGCTATAGCGGATAAAGGGCTGCTCGCGAATCACCGACAGCCAGTCATCACCCGCAACGTCGCTGGCCACAAGCAGCACGTAGTTCTCGCATGCCAGCGGCGTCCACTCCAGCTCCCGCGGCGGCTCGAACGCCGGACGAATGAGAATCGCCAGGTCGAGCTCCCCCGCTTCGACTCGATCCATCAACTGCAGGGAAACGCCTGGCGACAGATTCACCCGACAGTTGGCAAAGCGCTGACGGAACGGCACCAGCGCGCGCGTGAGGATGGTCGCGTGCACCGAGGCGATCGCGCCGATCTCCAGCGGTTTGGCCCATTCCTCGTCCTGGGTCGGCTCGCCCAAGGCATCGAAACCGGCGACCAGTGCCTCGGCACGCGCCAACGTACGCAGCCCTGCAGCATTCAGCGTGGCCGAGCGACCGGTGCGATCGAACAGGGCGAAACCCAGGCTTTCTTCCAGGCGGCGCATATGACCGCTGACGGCTGCCTGGGTCAGGCCGATACGTTCACCAGCGGCGCTGAAGGTGCCATAGCGCGCCACCGCTATCAGCGTGCGCAGTTCGATGATCATGCCGATTGATAAGATTTTGTTTTGCTCATGATCAGAACATATAGTTTTTTAAGAGATTTGTCGCCGAATAGGATGATTCCACTCACCAACGAGGGAACCCCGATGACCGCACTATGCCCGTTCCACCTGGCCTTTCCGGTAGACGACCTGGCCGCCGCTCGCGACTTCTACGGCAACCTGCTCGGTTGCAGCGAAGGTCGCAGCTCGTCAGAGTGGATCGACTTCAATTTCTACGGCCACCAGATCGTCGCCCACCTGGCGCCTGACGAAGCAGGCGCAGTACCGGCCAACGCGGTCGATGGCCACGGCGTGCCGGTGCGCCACTTCGGCGTCGTCCTGCCGATGCACGACTGGCAGGTCGCTGCCGATAAACTCACCGCCGCCGGTGTCGAGTTCATCATCAAGCCCTATATCCGCTTCAAGGGCGAGCCAGGCGAACAGGCGACGATGTTCTTCAAGGACCCGAGCGGCAACGCCGTCGAAATGAAGGCGTTCGCCGACATCAACAACCTGTTCGCCCGCTGACAGCGAAAGGAACACCCCATGCAAACGCTCAAGGTTGCAATTGCCGGTTTCGGCGGTGTTGGCCGTGCCACGGCCAACCTGCTGCTGCAACGTCGCGACCGCTATCGCCAGGTCTATGGCGTGGACGTGCGGCTGGTTGCCGTCTGTGGCTCACGCGCTGGTCTGGTCGATGCCAATGGCCTGCAGGCCCGCCTGCTGGACGACCTGCAGCCCGGGCTGTCCGGCCCGGATTTCGTCGCAGCGAGCGGTGCTGAGGTGCTGATCGAGGCCGGCCCCAGCGATTTTCGCAGCGGCGGGCCGGGCCTGGACTACTTGTGTGCGGCACTGTCCGCCGGGCGGGACTGCATCGTCATCTCCAAGGGCGCGCTGGTGCATAGCGGGCCGCGTCTGCGCGAACTGGCGCGCGCCTCCGGAGCGCAGCTGAAGCTCAGCGGTGCGGCCGCAGCCGCCCTCCCCACACTCGACCTGCTCGAGCACAGCCTGGCCGGCTGCAAGGTGCTCAGCGTCGAGGGCATTCTCAATGCCACCACCAACTACCTGCTCGACGCCATGCGCACCCAGGGGCTTGGTTTCGATGCGGCACTGCGTGAGGCACAAGCCGGCGGCTTCGCCGAGGCGGATACGCGCAACGACACCGAAGGCTGGGACACTGCCTGCAAACTCCTGCTGCTGGCCAACTTCGGCCTTGGCGCCGAGCTGACAATGGCTGACGTCGAGGTCGATGGCATCCATTCGGTCACCGCGCAACGTATCGAAGCCTGGCGAGCACAGGGCCTGGTTCCCCGTCTGGTCGGCAGCCTCAGCTACAGGGACGGCGCGATCCGCGCCAGCGTCGGGATCAAGACCTATCCGCTGTCCGATCCCTTCGCTCAGGTGAACGGGAAAAACAAGGCGATCCGCATCAGCAGCGACGCCATGGGCGAGACGATCGCCATCGGCGGCGGCGCTGAACCCCTCGCCACAGCTGCCGCCGCACTGAAGGACTTCGAACATATTCTCCAGGCCAGGGGGCGCTCCCCCCTGCTTTATTGACGGACACTGCGCATGACCCAACTTACCCTGCAAGCCATCCGCCACGTCGGTTTCGAGGATCTCGGTAGCTTCGAGGCACCGCTGCGCGCTGCCGGCTACCAGATCGAGTACATCGACGCCGCGGAACGTGACCTCAGCCAACTCGACCCGCTCGCAGCCGACCTGCTGGTGGTGCTTGGCGGCCCTATCGGCGTCTATGACCACGACCGCTACCCGCTCCTCTGCGCTGAACTGGAACTGCTGCGCGCGCGCCTGGCAGCCGATAAGCCGACGCTGGGCATCTGCCTCGGTGCGCAGCTGATGGCAGCAGCACTGGGCTCCACCGTCTATCCAGGGCCAGCCAAGGAAATCGGCTGGTCGACGCTGGAGCTGGCAGCCTCCGACTATCAGCCACTTGCCGCCCTGCGCGATATCGCCGTGCTGCATTGGCATGGCGACACCTTCGACCTGCCGGAAGGCTGCACCCTGCTCGCCTCGACCCCGCTGTGCCGCCAACAGGCCTTCGCTCGCGGGCAAAACGTGCTGGGCCTGCAATTTCACCCGGAAGTGCGCGGCGACCGCTTCGAGCATTGGCTGCTGGGCCATGCCAGCGAACTGGCCAGCTCGGGTATCGATCCCGTCACCCTGCGTCACGACGCCAAGCGTTATGCCTGCGCCCTCGAGCAATCGGGCGCCATCATGCTCGGCGCCTGGCTGACCAAGCTGAAGCACTGAGCACGGCAGCGGCCCCGAGGAGCCTCATGACAAGGCTCGGGCACCACCGGCTCATTCAGCACCTGCAGCCTGTAAACACTTCGTAAATGCGATGGATTTTCATTAACTCACCTAGTAAAAGATAGCTTGCTTTCGATCCTGCCTGGAGCAGCGCTTGCCGCTGCTCCTCTCGCCCCGGAGTCCAGCATGTCTATCCGCTCTCACCTGCAACGCACAGCGGCGACGATTACCGCGTCGTTGCTGCTCGCCCTGCCCCTGCATGCCAGCGAACGCACGCTGGACAGCGCCTATGGTCCAGTGAAAATCAGCGGCACTGCACAGCGCGTGGTAGCACTGGGCGACAGCGCCCTGGATGCGGCGCTGTCACTCGGCATACAGCCGGTCGGTACCCTGGCCAGTCGCGGCGGCGACGACGTGCCGGACTATCTCAAGACCACGGCAGGCAAGATCACCCTGGTGGGCAGCGTACGCGAGCCCAACCTGGAGGCCATCCTGCGCCTGCAGCCGGATCTGGTACTGGCCTCCAGCGACCTGTCACGCGACCTGTACGCCAAACTGAGCCTGATGGCGCCCACCGTGGTGCCCGCCAGCAATTCCTTCCAGGACTGGCGCGAGACCTACATGACCTACGCCCAGGCCCTCGGCAAACAGGAAGAAGGCCAACAACGCCTCGGCGAGATCGACAAGCGCAGCGCCGATCTGCGCCAGCGTCTGCCGCAGGGCCAGGCAGTCAGCGTGGTGCGCTGGAACCCGCAGGGGCCGGTGATCATGTCCAGCCACCTGTTCGTTGGCCAGTTGCTGGGCGATCTCGGCCTGCGTGCCAACGAGCTGGCCGCAGCCCAGGCGCAGAAACCACACAGCGACGTACTGAGCCTGGAGAACCTGTCACGCATCAATGCCGACTGGATCTTCCTCGCCACGCTCAACCCGGATGGTCGCAAGGCCCTGGAAGACGCGCGCAAGCAGCCTGCCTTCACCCGCCTGTCAGCCGTCGCCGACGGTCATGTGGTGACCGTCGACGGCCAGGTCTGGAGCAGCAGCTCCGGCTATCTGGCGGCTCAGCAGGTACTCGATGACGTGGAGAAGGCTCTGCTCGACTGATGCTCGCAGCACGCCTTTCCGTCCCTCAGGCGCTGAGCTATGCGGCTCTGTGCCTGTTGCTTTTGTGTATGGCCAGCCTGCTGTTGGGCGCAGGTGACATCGGCATCCTGCCCAGCCTGCAAGCCCTGCTCGGCAGCGGCGATGACGATGCCCGCTTCATCGTCTTCGAGCTGCGCTGGGTGCGTACCGAACTGGCCCTGTTGGTCGGTCTTGCCCTGGGCGCGGCCGGTGTGCTGCTGCAAGCGGTGACGCGCAATCCGCTGGCCGAACCCGGGCTGCTCGGGGTCAGCGCCGGTGCCTCGTTCGCGGTGGTGCTGGCGATCCACCTGGGTGCCTCGGCTGCCAACCTGCACATGGGCGTCGCCATGCTGGGTGCGCTGGTGGGTTGCGTGCTGGTGCTGCTGGTCACGCGCATGCGCGGCGTCGGTGATGACCCTGTGCGACTGGTGCTGGCCGGCGCCGCTTTCTCCGGCATGCTCGGCGCGCTCAGTAGCCTGCTGCTGTTATGGGATCAGCGCACCGCCGATGAAATGCGCTTCTGGGTCATCGGCGCCCTGGCGGGCCGCCCGCTGGACACGCTCGACTGGAGCCTGCCCGGACTGATCGGCGGACTATTGGTGGCGCTACTGGTGGTGCGTCCACTGGCCGCCCTGGCGCTAGGCGAACGCGTGGCCAGCGGCCTTGGTCACCATCCACAACTGACGCGCCTGGGCACCCTGCTGGCGGTGGCGATCCTGGTCGGCACCGCCACGGCTGCCGCCGGCCCCATCGCCTTTATCGGCCTGATCGTGCCCTATATCGCTCGCCGCCTGGTGGGCTCCGATATCCGCCGCGCCCTGGGCCTGAGCATGCTGCTCGGCCCCTGCGTCCTGCTACTGGCCGACGTCATCTCGCGCCTGCTGGTACGCCCCTACGAACTGCCGGTGGGCGTGGTGACCGCCTTCGTCGGCGCGCCGATCCTGATTGCCGTGGTGCGCAACCAGCGCCTGCCGACCCTGTGACATGAACATTTCTTCCTCTCACCCCCTGCTCGCCCCGGCCGGCCATCACCTGCTGCGCCTGGGTGGCTACAGCCTGCTGCTGCACAGGCGCAGCATGGTCGTCGCATTGACCCTCAGCCTGCTGCTGGTCGCTGTCGCCACCCGGATACTGGCGGCCGGCGACGACACCCTGACGCCCTGGAAAGCCCTGCAGGCCGCCTTCGGTCAGGGCGAGGCATTACAGGTGTTCCTGATTCAGGAGTTGCGCCTGCCCCGGCTGATCGCCGGCCTGCTCAGCGGCGCCGCCCTTGGCGCTGCCGGCTGCCTGCTGCAGACCCTGGCGCGCAACCGCCTGGCCACGCCCGGGGTGATCGGTATCGACAACGGCGCCACCGCCTTCGCTGTCGCCTCCATCGTCGCCGTACCCACCAGCCTGGCGCCGTCGGCCCTGGCGCTGAGCGGCGCTGCAACCGCAGCGGTACTGACCTTTGCCCTGGCGGCCGGCGGTGGCGCACGTGGCTATCGTTTCATCGTCGTGGGTATCGCCATCGGCGCGTTGTTCGGGGCGCTGACCAACCTGATGCTGGCACGCAGCGACATGGACGCCGCCAACGCCGCCTACCCGTGGACGGTCGGCAGCCTCAATGCGCGCCCGGCCGACTCGGTGCTGCTGCTAGGCATCGGCCTGGCCGTGGGCCTGCCGCTGGCCAAGTTGCTGGTCAATGCCCTGAGCCTGATGCGCTTTTCCGACAACGTCGCCATCGGCCTTGGTGTACGTCTGCAACGCATGCGCCTGCTCACCCTGGCGCTGTGCGTCTGGCTCACGGCGTTGGCCGTTGCCGTGGTCGGCCCGGTCGGCCTGATCGCCCTGGCGGCGCCGGAAATGGCCCGTCACCTGGGCAACCGACACGGCGTGCCGGTGCTCAACGCGGCGCTGTCCGGCGCACTGATGATGATCCTCGCCGACTGGCTCGGCCGTACCCTGCTGGCGCCCATCGAAATCCCCGTTGGCATCATCGCCACCGTGGTCGGCGGCCCCTACCTGCTGTGGATTCTGCTGCGTCAGGCCCCACGGAGTTCGACATGACCCTGCTTTCCTCACTGCTCGGCGACGCCCGCCAGTCCGACGTGCGCCTCGAAGCCCGCAACCTGAGCATGGGCTACGCCCAGACCCGTATCATCGAAGACCTCGACCTGCTGATTCCCAGTGGTCAGGTCAGCGCCATCGTCGGCCCCAACGGCTGCGGCAAATCCACCCTGCTGGCCGGTCTTGCTCGCCTGCACAAGCCCATCTCCGGTAGCGTACTGCTCGACGGCAAGGCCATTGGCAGCCTGCCGTCGCGTGAAGTGGCGCGCCGGCTCGCCCTGCTGCCCCAGGACGCCTCAGCGCCCGATGGCCTGACGGTCAGCGAACTGATCCGCTTCGGCCGTCAACCGCACCAGAGCCTGCTGCGCCAATGGAGCGAGGAAGACCAGGCCATCGTCGACGCGGCATTGGTAGCCGCCGATCTGGTCGAGCTGGCTAATCGGCCGCTGGAGTCGATGTCCGGCGGCCAGCGCCAGCGCGCCTGGATCGCCATGGCCATCGCCCAGGCCACGCCTCTGCTGTTGCTCGACGAACCCACCTCGGCACTGGACCTGGGCCATCAGATCGAAGTGTTCGAGCTGATCCGCCAACTGGCCGCAGCCGGCAAGACCATCGTCATGGTTGTGCACGATCTCTCCAGCGCCTGCCGCTACGCCGATCACCTGATCGCCATGCACCAGGGCAAGATCGTCGCCAACGGCCGCCCCGACGAGATCGTTACCTCGGCGCTGGTCGAGCGTCTGTACGGCGTACGCTGCACGCTGCTGCGCGATCCAATGAGCGGCACGCCGGTGATTGCGGGGGTCAGTAAGCTTCAGCCTTAACCGATGGAAAGCTGGCGGGCCACGAAGCGCTTGCCCGGCGCCACGATCTGCTCCTGCGCGGCGACCAACGGCAGGTCGCGCGCGCCGTCCGCAGTCTGCTCGACCAAGGCGTAGAGCGTTGCCGTGGCCAGTTCCAGAGCCTGCGGCAACGCCTGCCCGGCCAGCAACCGGCCTAGCAGGGTGGCCGAGAACACATCGCCCATGCCATTCGGCAAAGGATGCAGCGCCAGGCGCGGGGTGGTCACCAGCCAGGCGCCCTCGCCGTTCACTGCCAGCGTGCCCAGCTCATTGTCGGGGATATCCGGCGTCGCCAGGCTGGTGACGATGACCACGTCCGGGCCACGACCGCGCAACTGCCGGGCAACCTTCACCGCCTCCTGCAAATTGGCCGGTTTAGAGCCCGTGAGCAGTTCGAACTCGAACTGATTGGGCGTGATGATATTGGCGAAGGGAATCGCCTGATCACGGAGGAAATCGGGAATCGCCGGGTTGACGAACACGCCACGCCCGACGTCGCCCATCACCGGGTCGCACAGGTAACGCACTGACGGGTTGTGCTGACGAATTTCGCCCACCGCCTCGAGAATCACCCGCCCGGTATCGGCATCGCCCAGGTAGCCGGACAGTACCGCCGCCAGGCGCGGTAGCACACCGCGCTCACGCAGCCCCAACAGCACCTCGCGTACATGCTCGGCACCGAACACCTGCCCGCGAAACTGGCCGTAACCGGTGTGGTTGGAGAACTGCACGGTGTGAATCGGCAGCACCTCGAAGCCCAACCGCTGCAACGGAAACACCGCAGCAGCATTGCCGACATGGCCCCAGGCGACATGCGACTGAATGGACAGAACAAGGGGCGGTAGCGTGGCGCTCATGACGATCTCTGCTGGCCGGGTACGACGAGGCGCAGATTATTCGCCAAGCGGCCCGGGCATACCACCCATCAATGATCTGAAAGGTTCAGGCCGGACCATCCACGGATCGGGCATCTATCACCTAACTTTCTGACACATTCATATTCTAAAATCGTATTTATTTTTAATATTTAAAACCAATAAGGTATAAGAAACCGGACCACCGGAGCCTCGATTTTCCCGCCGCTCCGTTGCGCCCTCATCTCGGTGCCGTTGCGGCACATCCACAAGATGAGGTTTGCATGAGCAGTCCGATTACCCTTGAGGACAGCGACCAGGACGTCGCCCCTTCGCTGTTCCCCGCCGCCATTCTCAGCAACGACGCCGAAGCCCTGCAGGCTGCACATGCCCTGGCAGAAGCGGCGCAGCTGGAAGTCATCCAGCGCGACCGCGAGCGCCGCCTGCCCTGGGACCTGGTGGAACGCTTCACCGCCAGCGGCCTCGGCAGCATCGCCGTGCCGCGCGCCTTCGGTGGCCCGCAGCTGTCCTATGTGACCATCGCCGAGGTGTTTCGCATCATCTCCGCGGTCGACCCGGCCCTGGGGCAGATTCCGCAGAACCAGTTCGGCCTGCTCGGCGTCCTGCAGGCGGCCGCCAGCCAGGAACAACAGCAGCGCCTGTTCGCCAGCGTGCTGGCCGGCTGGCGCATCGGCAATGGCGGCCCCGAACGGGGCAGCAAGCACACCCTGGACATCCAGGCACGCCTGGTGCAGCGCGATGGCCGCTGGCTGTTCAGCGGCGAGAAGTTCTATTCCACCGGTGCCCTCTTCGCCCACTGGATCGCCAGCAAGGCCCTGGACGATCAGGGCCGGCCGTGGCTGGCCTTTATCCAGCGCGGGCGTGCCGGGCTGCGCATCGTCAACGACTGGTCCGGCTTCGGCCAGCGCACCACCGCCAGCGGCACCGTGTTGCTGAATGACGTGGAGGTGGACGAGAACAACCTGATTCCGCTCTGGCCGCTGGCCGACAAGCCGAGCATTCAGGGCGCTTTCTCCCAGTTGATCCAGGCCGCCATCGATCTGGGCATCGCCGACGGCGCGCTGCGCGACACGCTCGACTTCGTGCGGCACAAGGCTCGCCCTTGGATCGACGCCAAGGTCGAGCGTGCCGGCGATGATCCCTACGTGATCGCCGATGTCGGCCGCCTGCAGATCGAACTGCACGCTGCCGAAGCCCTGCTGCACAAGGCCGCTCGCGTGCTCGACGAAGTCGCGGCAAGCGCCATCGATGCCGATGCCGCCGCCCGCGCCTCCATCGCGGTGGCCGAAGCCAAGGCGCTGACCACCGAAATCTCCCTGACCGCCAGCGAGAAGCTGCTGGAACTGGCCGGCAGCCGCGCCACCCTGGCCGAGTTCGGCCTCGACCGCCACTGGCGCAACGCGCGCACCCACACCCTGCACGACCCGGTGCGCTGGAAGTACCACGCCGTCGGCGCCTGGCACCTCAACCAACGTCACCCCGCCCGCCATTCCTGGATCTGAGCCATGAACGCACCTTTGACTTCCACGGTGGCGCTGATTCGCAGCGACGCCGAAGCCCTCGATGTAGCCCAGTCCCTGGCCGAGGTACTGGCCCCCGGCAGTGCCGAACGCGACCGCGAACGGCGCCTGCCGCACGCTGAACTGGACCTGTTCAGCCACTCCGGCCTGTGGGCCATCAGCGTGCCCAAGGCCTTTGGCGGCGCGGGCGTTTCCAGCGTCACCCTGGCCAAGGTCATCGCCCGCATTGCCCAGGCCGATGCCTCGCTCGGGCAGATTCCGCAGAACCACTTCTATGCCCTGGAAGTGCTGCGCATCAACGGCAGCGAAGCGCAGCAACGTCGCCTCTACGGCGAAGTTCTGGCCGGTAAGCGCTTCGGCAACGCCCTGGCCGAACTCGGCACCAGGACCGCGCTGGATCGCAACACCCGACTGAGCCGCGATGGCGAGCACTACCGCGTCAACGGGCGCAAGTTCTACGCCACCGGCGCGCTCTATGCCCAGCGCATTCCCACCCTGGCGGTGGATGAGCACGGCAATGGCCAACTGGCCTTTATCCCGCGCCAGGCACCCGGCCTGCAGGTGATCGACGACTGGAGCGGCTTCGGCCAGCGCACCACCGGCAGCGGCTCGGTAGTGCTGGACAACGTGCCGGTGGCCGCCGAGGACGTGGTGCCGTTTCAGAGCGCCTTCGACCGCCCGACTACCGTCGGCCCCTTCGCCCAGCTGCTGCATGCGGCCATCGACACCGGCATCGCTCGCGCCGCCTACGAAGATCTGTTGCAGTTCGTCCGCCACAAGTCGCGTCCCTGGATCGACGCCGGCATCGACAAGGCCAGCGATGACCCACTGACCCAGCAGGAAATCGGTCGCCTGGTGATTCGCCTGCACGCCAGCGAAGCGCTGCTGGAGCGCGCTGGCGAATTCGTCGACCGCGCCCAGACCGTGCCGGACGAGCAGAGCGTGGCCGCTGCTTCCATCGCCGTGGCCGAAGCGCGGGCGATCAGCACCGAAGTCTCGCTGCTGATTGCCAGCAAGCTGCTGGAGCTGTCCGGCAGCCGCGCCACCCTGGCCGAATACGGCCTCGACCGGCACTGGCGCAACGCACGCACCCACACCCTGCACGACCCGGTACGCTGGAAGTACCACGCCATCGGCGACTACCTGCTCAACGAGCGCCTGCCGCCGCGTCGGGGGACCATCTGATGGCCAGGGAAATCCTCCTCAACGCCTTCAACATGAACTGCGTCGGGCATATCCATCACGGGCTGTGGACGCACCCGCGCGACCGCTCGACGGATTTCAACCAACTGAGCTACTGGACGGACCTGGCCCAGTTGCTCGAACGCGGCCTGTTCGATGGGCTGTTCATCGCCGATATCCTCGGCGTTTACGACGTCTACCAGAACGGCATCGACCTGCCCCTGCAGGAGGCCATCCAGCTGCCGGTCAACGACCCTCTACTACTGGTCTCGGCCATGGCCGGGGTGACCCGGAACCTGGGTTTCGGCGTGACCGCCAACCTCAGCTACGAGGCGCCCTACACTTTCGCCCGACGCCTATCGACCCTCGACCATCTCACTCACGGGCGCATCGGCTGGAACATCGTCACCGGCTACCTGGACAGCGCCGCCAAGGCCATGGGTCGCCCGCAGCAAGTCGAGCATGACCGCCGCTACGACCAGGCCGACGAGTACCTCGAGGTGCTCTACAAACTGCTCGAGGGCAGTTGGCAGGACGATGCCGTGCTGGCCGACCGCGAACGACGCCTCTACGCGCAACCCGGCAAGGTGCACAAGGTGCGCCACCAGGGCGAGTTCTATCAGGTCGAGGGTTATCACCTCAGCCAGCCGTCGCCGCAGCGCACGCCGTTGTTGTTCCAGGCCGGCTCATCTACACGCGGCCTGCGTTTTGCCGGCGCGCATGCCGAGTGCGTGTTCATAGGCGGCAATGACCATGCTGCGGTGCGCGCCCAGGTCGACAAGGTGCGCGCCAGCGCCGTGGCGGCCGGTCGTTCAGCCGACGGCATCAAGGTGTTCATGGGCATCGCCGTGATCGTCGCGCCGACCGAGGCAGAGGCCCACGACAAGCACGCCGAGTACCTGCGCTACGCCAGCCCGGAGGCCGGCATCGCGCATTTCTCCAGCTCCACCGGCATTGACCTGGCCGCCTTCGGCCTGGACGAGCCGATCCAGCCGCGCAAGACCAATGCCATCGAGTCGGTGGTCAGGACCTTCAGCGGCTGGACCAAGCGCCGCCTGCTGCAACAGCACGCCCTCGGCGGTCGCTACCCGCTGGTGGTCGGCTCGCCCGAGCAAGTGGCCGAACAACTGATCGCCTGGATCGACGCCACCGGCCTGGACGGTTTCAACCTTACGCGCATCGTCACCCCGGAAAGCTACGCCGATTTCATCGACCTGGTGATTCCCGAGCTGCAACGTCGGGGTCGCTACAAGACCGCCTACGCAGACGGCGCCCTGCGCCACAAGCTGTTCGGCCAGGGCCCGCGCCTACCGGCCGATCACCCCGGCGCCGCCTGGCGCGACCCCGCCCGCCTGGAGCACCAGTCCAGCATCACCCACGAATTGCGAGGCCTCAGCCACAACGCGCTGAGCCTGCTCTGACCCACCACAAGGACGCCATCATGCTCAAGACCCTGAAAACCCTGACCCTCGGTACCCTGCTCGCCGCCAGCAGCCTGGCGCTGGCCGAGCCTGCCCTGAAACTCGGCACCACCGCCGCCTTCGCCCCGCCGCTGGAAGTGGCCGTGGCCGAGGCGAAGAAACAGGGCCTGGAGGTGGAACTGGTCGAGTTCACCGACTGGATCGCGCCCAACGTCAGCCTGGCCAACGGCGACATCGACGTGAACTACTTCCAGCACATCCCCTTCCTGGAGAACGCCAAGTCCGAAGGCGGTTATGACCTGGTGCCGGTGGCACGCGGCGTGCTCAACAACGTCGGCCTGTACTCGAAGAAGCACAAGGACTTCTCCACCCTGCCGGACGGCGCCAAGGTGGCCATCGCCAACGACCCGATCAATGGCGGACGAGGCCTGCAACTGCTGCGCAAAGCCGGGCTGATCGAGCTCAAGCCCGATGTCGGCTACAAGGCCACTCTGGAGGACATCACCGCCAATCCGAAGAACATCCGCATCATCGAGCTGGAAGCCGTGCAACTGGTGCGTGCCCTGGATGAAGTGGACGTGGCCCAGGGTTACCCGCACTACATCCGCCTGGCCGGCACCCATGACCCGGAGTCGGCGCTGCTGTTCGACGGCCTGGACAACCCCGAGTACATCATCCAGTTCGTCGCCCAGCCGGGCAAAGCCAAGGACGCCCGTCTGCTCAAGTTCATCGACATCTACCAGCACTCGCCGGCCGTGCGCGCTGCCCTGGACAAGGCCCACGGCAAGCTCTACCAGCCGGGTTGGGAAAGCTGACATGAGCGGCTTCGACCCTCATCTGCAGCAGGCCGCACAGGCCAGCCAGGCGGTCGACGCGCACCTGCGCTTCGACAATTTGGGCAAGGCCTACGACGGCGCCAACGGCCCGGTGCAGGCGCTGCGCGACATCGATCTGGCGATCGCCCGTGGCGAAGTGTTCGGCATCATCGGCCGCAGTGGCGCGGGAAAGTCCTCGCTGCTGCGCACCATCAACCGCCTGGAGCAACCCAGCAGCGGCCGGGTGCTGATCGACGGCATCGACATCGCCCTCTACGACGAGGATCGACTGGTCGCCCTGCGCCGGCGCATCGGCATGATCTTCCAGCACTTCAACCTGATGTCGGCCAAGACCGTATGGCAGAACGTCGAGTTGCCGCTGAAGGTGGCCGGCGTGCCGCGCGAAGCGCGCCAGCGCAAGGTGCGCGAACTGCTCGAACTGGTCGGCCTGGAAAACAAGCACGCGGCCTATCCGGCGCAGCTTTCCGGCGGGCAGAAACAGCGCGTGGGCATCGCCCGCGCCCTGGTGCACGACCCGCAGATATTGCTGTGCGACGAGGCCACCAGTGCGCTGGATCCGGAAACCACCCAGTCGATCCTCGGCCTGCTGCGTGAGATCAACCAGCGCCTGAACCTCACCGTGGTGCTGATCACCCACGAGATGGCGGTGATCCGCGAGATCTGCGACCGCGTGGTGGTGCTGGAGCATGGCGAAGTGGTCGAGCAAGGGCCGGTGTGGCGGGTGTTCGGCTCCCCACGCCACGAGGTGACCCGCACCCTGCTCGCACCGTTGCAGCATGCCCTGCCAGCGCGTCTGCAGGAACGCCTGCACAGCGAACGCGAAAACCCTGACGACGACCTGATACTGCGCCTGCACTTCACCGGCAGCGGCCTGGAGCCCGACCTGCCGGCCATCGGCGCAGCACTGGGCGGCCGCGTGACGCTGCTCGACGCCAGCCTGGAGCAGATCCAGGGCCATGCAGTGGGCCATCTGATCCTCGCCGTCGGCCAGTCGCCATTCGACCATCCCACACTGCTCGACAACCTACGGCCGCTGGCCGATCACCTGGAGGTACTGGGTTATGTCACTGCTGCTTGATCGCCTCTGGCAAGGCCTGCTCGATACCCTGCTGATGGTCGGCGTGTCCTCGCTGCTGGCGCTGCTGGCCGGCATTCCGCTGGCGGTGTTCCTGGTCACCAGCAGCAAGGGCGGCATCTTCGAGGCGCCCCGCCTGAACCAGGTGCTGGGCGCCATCGTCAACCTGTTCCGCTCGATTCCCTTTCTGATCCTGATGGTGGCGCTGATTCCCTTCACCCGTTTGATCGTCGGCACTACCTACGGCGTATGGGCGGCCGTGGTGCCGCTGACCATCGCCGCCACGCCATTCTTCGCCCGCATCGCCGAAGTCAGCCTGCGCGAGGTCGACCACGGCCTGATCGAAGCCGCCCAGGCCATGGGCTGCCGACGCTGGCATATCGTCTGGCACGTGCTGCTGCCCGAGGCCCTGCCGGGCATCGTCGGCGGCTTCACCATCACCTTGGTGACCATGATCAATTCCTCGGCCATGGCCGGTGCCATCGGCGCAGGCGGCCTCGGCGACCTGGCCTACCGCTACGGTTACCAGCGCTTCGACAGCCAAGTGATGCTCACCGTGATTGTTGCCCTGGTGGTGCTGGTCAGCCTGATCCAGCTCAGTGGAGACAGGTTGGCGCAGAGGTTGAACAAGCGCTGACGTGGTGGTTGGCTGCACAGGGGGAAGTCTCGCACCTCAAGGTATCACTCTGTGCAAAGCAACGGCAAATCCCCCATGGAAAATCGAAATCCGCAATGGAGCCTGCCCACCACACCGGCAACAACCCTCAGACCACATGCACGACGAACGGTCGAACACTGCATTGACATATCGGTAAATGTCGATATTATTGCCCCCATGGAACTGATCAATGTATTCAAAGCCCTCTCGAATCCCACCCGCCTTGGCATCCTCAAGGGGTTGAAGGATCCGGTTAAGAACTTTCCTCCCCAGGATGAAGGGGACGTTCATACCGTGGGCGTCTGCGTCAGCAGTATTCAGGAAGGTGTCGGTCTGTCGCAGTCGACGGTGTCCGATTACCTCGCCACGCTGCAGCGAGTCGGTCTGGTCGAAGTCCGTCGGATCGGACAGTGGACCTACTACAAGCGCAATGAAGCCAATATCCGTGCTCTGGCCGAGCTGATAGGCAAGGAGCTGTAATTTTTTGATCTTTAATATCGAGACATCCCGATATCCCTTTTAACCGAAACATAGCCTGACAATGGAGAAACCCTAGGCACAGTCGCGTAAATTTTTTTGCATCAATATATCGAAAATTCCCTATATCCCTTTTTCTAGAAACAAGGAACCACACAATGAAAGCGCAAATTCTCAAATCCTTTGGCGGCCCGAACGCGTTCGAACTGAGCGAGGTGGCCAAACCCGTACCGCAGGCAGGGCAAGTGTTGGTGCGGGTTCACGCAACCTCCATCAACCCGCTGGATTACCAGGTTCGTCGTGGTGACTACGTCGACTACGTGCCTCTCCCTGCCATTACCGGGCATGACGTATCCGGCGTCGTCGAAGCCGTCGGCCCAGGTGTGACGAGCTTCGTGCCAGGCGACGAAGTCTGGTACACCACGCAGATTTTCGAAGGTGACGGCAGCTATGCCGAGTACCACGTAGCATCCGAAAGCATCATCGGCAAGAAGCCGGCATCGCTGAGCCATCTCGAGGCGGCAAGCCTGACGCTGGTAGGCGGGACGGTCTGGGAAGCGCTGGTCGGGCGTGTATCGCTGAGGGTCGGGGAAAGCATTCTGATCCACGGCGGCGCCGGTGGCGTCGGCCATGTCGCGATCCAAGTGGCAAAAGCCATTGGCGCGCGGGTGTTCACCACCGTGCGTGAAGCGAACTTCGAGTTCGCCCGGGGTCTGGGTGCCGACGTGGTCATCGACTACGAACAAGAAGATTACGTTGACGCCGTCCTGCGTGAAACCGATGGCCAGGGCGTCGATGTGATCTTCGACACCATCGGCGGCGACACCTTGACCCGTAGCCCCGATGCGCTCGCCCAGCTTGGTCGCGTGGTTTCGATCGTGGACATCGCCAAGCCGCAGAACCTGATTCAGGCCTGGGGCAAGAACGCCAGCTACCACTTCGTCTTCACCCGCCAGAACCGCGGCAAGCTTGATGAGCTGAAGGCATTGGTCGAGCGTGGCCAACTGCGCCCCCATATTGGCGCGGTCTATTCGCTCGCCGACATTTCAAGCGCGCATGCGCTGCTGGAGACGCCCAACAATGGTCTTCGCGGCAAAGTCGCGATTGCCGTCGAGCCCTCGCTCGCCTCGTAAGTACACAAGTTCAACTACCAAACTGACTCTAGAGGAATACCGCAATGATTTATGAAATCGCAGTGCTGCCTGTTCACAGTGCACAGATCGAACAGTTCAAACAGGCATTTGCCGAAGTGGTTCACTTGCTCCAACGCGCCAAAGGCTACCACGGCCATATGTTCGCGCGGGGAATCGAAAGCCCCGAGACGTTCAACCTGATCGTGCGTTGGGCGTCACTTGAGGACCACTCGCCGGGTTTCGAAGCGAGTGACGACCATCAGACTTTCATGCTGGGCCTGGAGAAATACTTCTCGCAAGAGCCGACTGTCTACCACATTCAGGAGGCCGCCTTTACCAATGGAAACGATCAGGCCTTCGATATTGCAGTGCCGAAAGCTTAAGCCTGCAGCCCTGACTTCGCCGCTACTCATGGCCACCATTTGATCTGACAGTATTTGAAATACAAGACTGTCAGATCAACTTACCTGAACACAATTCCGTCGTTCTGCTCCGAGAGTGAGTTGGCAACCACGCTCAACTCTCCTGGAGGCATTCGACATCCATTTAGCTTTTCCGGAGTTTAAAGATGATCAGCAAACATGCAAAAAACCTGGCAAACATTTTAATTACCAGCCTTGCCTTACTTCTATCCGGCAATGCCCTCGCTGAAAGCCCGGCCACCACTTACAAGTATGGATTGAAACTTGATGTAGCCAAGGTTCTGTCCATATCAAAGCCCAAAACCCATACCTGCAAGCCTGTGGATCACCTGATGAAATACATAGACTCAGCTGGAAACATCCAGACCCTGAAATTCAAGGCTCTCTCTGATGCCTGCAGCAAAGGGCACTGACATAACGCCAGTGACGCCAGTGACGCCAGGGATGGCAATTTGCCGTGGAAATGAGCAAATGCGTACAACTTAGCGATCAACGCCTATGCAACCGTTCATTATTGGCAATCGCTCGCAATACTGGCATATAGCCGTCAAAGCCGCGTTATCATGCCCGCGCCAGCGTTCGGCATGACGACAAGGAGCAGTAGATGAGCGATTCGCGCCAGGCGGCCTTTGCCCGGGAATGCGATCTGATCATGAAAGGTGGCATCACCAGCGGCATCGTCTACCCGCTCGCCATCACCGAAATCGCCAAGGCGTTTCGCCTGCGCAGCATCGGCGGCACCAGCGCTGGTGCCATCGCCGCGGCTGCAGCGGCCGCTGCCGAACTGGGCCGCCAGCGCTATCAGCAGGGTGAGTTGAGCAGCGACCCAGCCGGCTTCGCGACAATCGAACGACTGCCTCAGCACCTCTGCGTGCCCGCAGCGAATGGCCATGGCACCAAACTGCTGGCGTTGTTCAAGCCTGCCCCGGCAGTGCGCGCCCTGTTCGATACCTTCATCGCCATCCTCGAGGTCAAGGGGAAAAGTCCCTGGACGCGGTTGTTCGCGCCACTGAAGGTCATGCTCATGCGCCACAAGCTCGCAGCCCTGGTCGGCGCCCTGCTGGCAGGCGGGCCGCTGTGGTGGAGTGCTGCCAGCAGCGCCAGCGTGCTGGTTTGGCTCTGGGTCTTGCTGTTCGCAGCGCTGGGTGGCGTGCTCGCCGTGATCGTGCGCCTGGCCTTGGTGGCATTGCGTGAATTGCCAGCGAGCGGTTTCGGCCTGTGCAGCGGCATGCCAGAGGCCGATGACGATGCCCCAGATGAAGCCCTGACCACCTGGCTGACCCAGTACTTCGATCAGCTCAGCGGCCAGCGCGAATACTGCGCCAGTCAGGCCAATGCCATCGAGTGCGAGCGGCCATTGACCTTCGGCGACCTGCGTCGTCATGGCATCGACCTGCAGGTGATGACCACCTGCCTGAGCATGGCGCGGCCTTTCCGCCTGCCCTTTCGTGACGACGAGCAGGTACGCGATAACAACCAGTTCCACTTCCGCCAGGAGGAGTTCGCGCGGCTATTCCCCCACCGCGTGGTGGCCTGGATGGGCGCTCACCAGCGCCCCGGCGATGATCGCGGCGACGGGTATCTGCGCCTGCCACTGCCCGACGACCTGCCGGTAATCGTCGCCGTACGCATGAGTCTGAGCTTTCCCCTGCTGCTCAGCGCCGTACCACTGCACGCCGTGGACTACCGCAAGAGCGGGAAGAAGCTGGAGCGCTGCTGGTTCACCGATGGCGGCATCAGCTCGAACTTTCCCATCCACTTCTTCGATGCCGCGCTGCCCAGACGCCCCACCTTCGGCCTCGATCTGGGACCGACCGATGGTACCGACGAGCAACGCGTGCGCTTCCCACGTAACAATGGCGATGCACGGCTAGCCTACTGGCGCCGCTTTCCCCAGACGGGTTTGCCAGCCCTACGCGGTTTCCTCGCCCTGCTCAGCAACGTCGCCAAGGACTGGAACCACGAAACCCTGTCGCTGATGCCCGGCTTTCGCGACCGTATCGGCCTGATCCAGCTGACCCGCGAAGAAGGCGGCCTCAACCTGACCATGCCCACCGAGCGCATCGAGCGACTGACCCGCTACGGACGCGAAGCCGGCCAGCAGTTCGTCCTGCGTTTCGGCGACCCACAGCACTGGCAGCCAGGTGCTCAGGCCTCGCCGATGAACTGGGATAATCACCAGATCATTCGCCTGCGCCTGCAACTGGCCAGCGTCGCCGAACAACTGCAGAGCCTGGAAAGAGCCTGCCGCGAACTGCACGGCACAGAGCAGGACTACCAGCGCTTCTTCAGCATCGATGCCAAGCGCTACAGCTACCCCTTCAAAGGTCTCAGCGACCTGGAGCAAGACCCGGATACCGGTCTGTACCGCACCCAGGCCGGCCTGGCCCAGGCCATGCTTGGCAAGCTGCGGGAGATCGCCCAGATGATCGAACAGCACCCGGACAGCCACCCGACCAAGGGGGCACCCAAACCCACGCCCGAACTCAAGCTGCGCCCACGCCTGTAGGCCGTCGACAAACAACAAGGCTCCCAGATGGGAGCCTTGTACGAACAGCGGCGGTGATCAGCTACCCGGATGGACGTAGGCCTCTTCGAAGAAGTAGTCCTTCCAGGACGCCGCCTTGTTCTTCAGCACACCCAGCTCATGCAGCTGCTCGGCATAGATGAAAGTGCGCTGCGGCGAGATGGTGAAGTCGTTTTCCGGGTCCTCGATGATCTTCTTCACGAAGTCCAGCGGAAGCTTGGAGTTCTCCACGCGGATGTAGGTTTCTGCCGCTGCGGCCTTGTCTGCCTTGATGATCTGCTCGGCTTCCACCAGCGCGTCGTAGAAGGCCTTGTAGGTCTTGGGGTTTTCGTCGTGGAATTTCTCGGTGGCATAGAGCACGTTGAACGTGGCCTGGCCGCCGAGAATGTCGTAGCTGCTGATCAGCTTGTGCACCTTGGGGTTCTCCAGCGCCTGATACTGGAACGGCGGGCTGGAGAAATGCGCGGTGATTTCCGAGCCGCCCTTGATCAGCGCGGCCGTGGCGTCCGGATGCGGCAGGCTGACGGAAATATTGTCGAAACGCTGGAAATCGTCCTTGCCATACAGTTTGGCGGTCTCGATCTGCAGGGTGCGCGACTGGAAGCCGACGCCGGCGGCCGGCACGGCGATGCGATCCTTCTCGGACAGATCGTCCAGCGTCTTCACCTCTTCACGGTTGCTCAACAGGTAGTTGGGCAGCGAGCCGAGCGAGGCGACCGCCTTGACGTTCTGCCGGCCATGGGTGCGATCCCACACGGTGAGCATCGGCGGCACACCCGCCGATACCACGTCGATGGCGCCGGCCAGCAGCGCCTCGTTCATCGCGGTGGCGCCGGAAATGGTGCGCCATTCGACTTCGATCTTGTCCAGGCCCTGGGCCTTGGCATGCTTCTCGATCAGTTGCTGGTCCTTGACCACGTGCAGCACCAGGTAACCGATGCCGAACTGCTGGGCGATGCTGATCGTGCCTTCGGCCTGCGCGGCCAGCGGAGTTGCCAATGCGCCGAGCAGGCCCAGCGCGGCGGCCAGTCGGCCGAATGTGAATGTGTGGGTCATAGTCGTTTCTCGTTATGTGATCAGTGAGTTGGTCTTGTAGGGTGGGCTTCAGCCCACCGGCGGTGCGTCCAGTTGGTGGGCTAAAACGGATCGCCGCCCGGCCCACCCTACGACTCGGGCCGCACAGGTGGATCGGTGACGTGGTCCCCTACGTATCAACGCTGCATCCCCCAACGCTTGACCGTCACCCGCTCCACCGTGGCGAACACCAGGTTCTCCACCAGCAGGCCGATCAGAATCACCGCCGCCAGGCCGGCGAAGACCTTGTCGGTGTACAGCTCGTTGCGGTTCTGGAAGATGTACCAGCCCAGGCCGCCCTTGCCGCTGGAGGCGCCGAACACCAGCTCGGCGGCGATCAGGGTGCGCCAGGCGAAGGCCCAGCCGATCTTCAGGCCCGCCAGGATCGACGGCAGCGCCGCCGGGATCAGGAGGAACAGCACGAAGCGCAGGCCCTTGAGGCCATAGTTGCGCCCGGCCATACGCTGGGTCTCGGAGACGCCGAGGAAACCGGCATAGGTGTTGAGCGCCAGCGCCCACAGCACCGAATGCACCAGCACGAAAATCAGGCTGTTCTCGCCCAAACCGAACCACAGCAGCGACAGCGGCAGCAGCGCGATGGCCGGCAACGGGTTGAACATCGAAGTCAGGGTCGACAGCAGATCGCGCCCCAGCTGCGTCGACACCGCCAGGGTGGTCAGCAGGAAGGCCAGGCCGATGCCGAGCAGGTAGCCCTTGACCAGCACCGACAGCGAGATCGCCACCTTTTCCAGCAACTCGCCACTGCCGATGCCCTCGAAGAAGGCCTTGGCCGTCTGCAGGAAACTGGGCAGCAGCAGGTCGTTGCCCTGGTAACGCGCTGCCAGCTCCCAGATCAGCGCCAGCGCCAGCAGGATCAGCGTCTTGCGCAACCAGCCCTGTTGCCACAGGCGCTGCGCCAGGGGCAGCTCGCGCTCCAGTTTGAGGTCCGGCAAGGGTTGCAGCGGTATTTCGTATTCCTCACGCCGTGCGGGGGAAAGACTCATGGTTGCGCTCTCCTCAGTAGGCGATGCGGATGTCGTGGAAACCCAGCTCGGCAGCGGCGCGGGCTCCCTCCTCGCTGTCCTCGTCGAACAACAGGCGATGAATGCGCTGCGCGGTCTGCTGGAACGCCGCGCCGCCCAGGCTGTGCAGGTCGAACTGGTGACTACCCACCTCCGCCCGCACGCGCCCCGGGTGCGGTGACAGCAGCAGGATGCGGTTGCCGACGATCAGCGCCTCCTCGATCGAGTGGGTGACGAACAGCAAGGTGAAGCGCACTTCTTCCCACAGTTGCAGCAGCTCCTCCAGCATCTTGCGGCGGGTCAGTGCGTCGAGCGCGGCGAACGGCTCGTCCATCAGCAGGATCTTCGGCTGCATGGCCAGCGCCCGGGCAATCGCCACGCGCGCCTTCATGCCGCCGGACAGGGTGTGCGGGTAGGCATCGGCGAAGGCGGCCAGGCCAACCTTCTCCAGATAGTGCAACGCCCGTTCTTCGGCCTCGCGGCGGCGCAAAGTGCGCGACGCCAGCAGCGGAAACATGACGTTCTGCTTGACCGTCTTCCACGGCGGTAACTGGTCGAACTCCTGAAACACCACGATGCGATCCGGGCCAGGTTCGCGTACTTCGGCGCCATCGAGGCGGATGCTGCCGCCGACCGGCTCGATGAAACCGGCCACGGCCTTGAGCAAGGTGGACTTGCCGCACCCCGAAGGGCCGAGCAGCACGAAACGATCGGCACGGTCCACCTCGAAGCTGACTTCGTGGGTGGCGCGCACTACGCGCTGTGGGGTGCGGTATTCGAGGCTGACCTTCTCCACCTCAAGCAGGGTGTCGAAGGCGCCTGTGCGTTGCGTGCTGGCCGTGTGGCCTTGCAAGGGGGCATTCATGGTTTATCAGCTTCCTTGACCGATGGCGGCGTCTTCGAAGAAGTAGTCCTGCCAGGAGGCCGGCTTGTTCTTGATTGCGCCGACGCGCTGGAGGAATTCAGCCAGCGGGTAGGTGTTGGTCGGCGTGACGCTGAACTGGAACTGCTCGTTGTCGATGATCTTCAGCAGCTCCTCGCGGCTGATCTTGGCGCCGGTCACGCGGATGTAGGTGTCGGCTGCCGCGCCCTTGTCGTTCTGGGCGAATTCGGCAGCCTCGGCCAGCGCGGCGACGAAGGCCTTGTAGGTCTTGGGGTTGTCGTTGCGGAATTTCTCGGTGGCATAGAGCACGGTCGGCGAGTTCGGGCCGAGCAGCTTGTAGGTGTCGAGCACCACGTGCACATTGGGGTTCTCCAGCGCCTGGTTCTGGAACGGCGGGTTGGAGAAATGCCCGGTCAGCTCGGTACCGCCGGACAGCAGCGAGGCGGTGGCATCCGGGTGCGGCAGGGCCACGGTGTACTTGTCCAGGCGGTCGAATTCCTTGTCGCCCCACTGCTTGGCGGCGGCGTACTGGAGGAAGCGCGACTGCACCGAGACGCCCACCGCCGGCACGGCGATGCGATCCTTCTCGGTGAAATCGGCGATGGTCTTGACCTTGGGGTTGTTGCTCAGCAGGTAGTAGGGGAAGTTACCCAGCGAGGCCACGCCCTTGACGTTCTGCTTGCCGTGAGTGCGATCCCAGACGGTGAGCAGCGGGCCGATGCCGGCACCGGCGATGTCGATGGCGCCGGACAGCAGCGCGTCGTTGATCGCCGCGCCACCGGAGATCTGCTGCCAATCGACCTTGATGTCCAGGCCGTCGGCCTTGCCGTGCTTCTCGATCAACTGCTGGTCACGGACCACATTGAGCAACAGGTAGACGATGCCGAACTGCTCGGCAATGCGAATCTGCCCCTCGGCCTGCGCCGCCTGAGGCGCCGCCAGCGAGCCGACCAGCAGGCTCAGGGAAAGCCCGATACCGCTGGCCAGCCGGCCAAAACGCGGAATGAAGGGAAAGCGTTTGCCTAGAGACATGGTGTGACTCCATTCGGATGAAAGCGAAAAGGGAATTAGGGTGTTGCGGTCAATCAGAACGGCACGTCGCCCTGGATGGTCGTGCGGTGCATGCGCCGGCGCAGGTGGCTCGGGCAACCGGTGGCCAGGTGAATCAGCGCGCGGTTGTCCCAGAACACCATGTCGTGGGGTTGCCACTGGTGGCGGTAGATGAACTCGGGTCTGGCGCTGTGGGCATAGAGCTCGGCGAGGATCTGCCGGCTCTCGTCCTCGGGAATATCGAGGATGTGCGTGGTGAAGTTCTCGTTGACGAACAGGCCCTTGCGCCCGGTTTCCGGGTGGGTGCGCACTACCGGGTGAACGACCGACTTGACCTCGGCCAGTTGCGCCTCGGTCAGCGTCGGGCGACGAATTCCGGCGAACACTTCATCGGCATAGCGCGCGGTGTAGGAATGCGCGGCACGTTTGCCTTCGATGGCCTGGCGCAGCTCCGCCGGCAGGGTCTCATAGGCCAGTTGCTGGCTGGCGAACAGCGTATCGCCGCCCTCCTCCGGTAGCTCCTGAGCCAGCAGCATGGAACCCAGGCTGGGGAATTCCTTGTAGGAGAGATCCGAATGCCAAAACTTACCGGCATCGCCCAGGCCGATGGGCTGACCGTTCTCGACGATGTTGGAGATGATGAAAATCTCCGGGTGATCGGCCAGCAGAAACTGCTTGAGCACGTGGATCTGCAGCGGGCCGAAACGGCGGCTGAAGGCGATCTGCTGCTCGGGCGTGATGCGCTGGTCACGGAATACCAGCAGGGCGTGATCGAGATGGGCGCGATGGACACGGGCGAAGTCGTCATCACTGAGCGGCCGGGTCAAATCCAGGCCGATGATCTCGGCGCCCACGGGCGCATCGAAGGGACGAACTTCGAACGACTGTGCCGACGCCGCGGTGATGGTATGGGCTACTGCCGACATAGATAACTCCATGCATAGGCGCCAATCGGCGCGTCACTTTGACCGGCCGAGGGTTCGGCCATGTGTTCAGTGCGGCGCGCCGATTGGTCGGCAGGTACGCATGGGAGGTGACTTTATAGGTATAAGAAAATTACTTTAAATACCGAATAAGAATATTCATATGACCTGTCAGCGAGTCGCGCCATCAGGTGTCACGCTCGCCGCCGCTATCCGGCGCTTCGTCAGCCAGACAGTCGTTTGCTTTAGACAAACAGGACCGGCATAGACCGCTGAATCAATCGCAAATAGCCGACCTCGACCAGCAGATAGTTGTCGTCAAGAGGGCCAGCTATCGGCCAATAGCGGCCGAATAGAGTTCGCCTCTAATTCAAGCTACCCACCAGGACAGGAACGCCTCCTGGCCTCAGCTACTTCCTCTTGAAGGCTTCCCGGCGAGACTCGCGCTCGCCAAGGAAACGATTGCTGATCACCGCTTCCAGGTCCTTGCGCTCCAAAGGGTCGCCGCAGTGAGGGCAAACGCTGGCCACGCCAACGTCATGGCCGCACGCGCGATGCACGAAATGCACGGCCAAGCCCTCATCCGGGTTCTTGCACCACTTCTCGCCCCAGGCGCGTAGCGCGTAGATCACGGGATAGAAGTCCCAGCCCTTGTCAGTCAGAAGGTATTCGTAGCGCAGCGGCTTTTCGTTGTAGGGCCGGCGTTCGACTAGGCCGTTGGCTTCCAGCGCTTTCAGGCGCGAGGTCAACATCTGAGGCGTAGCTGCGGTCTGGATCTGCATTTCCTCGAAGCGTGTCGCGCCCATGTACAGCTCACGCATGACCAGAATGGTCCATTTGTCGCCCACCAAATCCACCGAGCGCGCCACCGGGCACACCGTGTCGTTTGTCTCATCCTGCATTGGCATCGCGCTCTTTTCTCCGCAGTAGCTATTGTTTTCATAGTAGCGCAACCAGGATGGCAATGCCTCACGGATCACCTCTCAAGGCCTCATTTCAATTGACACTATGATTTTCATAGTTAATATGAGCCCCGTAAGGCTTACGCAGCGCAATGGGCAATCGAGGCATTTGCCCGTGCAGCATAAGTCCCAGCCCCTCTCCTCTATCTGGAGCACCGTCATGAGCCACCCTGTGTACTCCCCGGAGCGGACCGCTCTGCTGCTGGTCGACCCCTACAACGACTTCCTGTCCGATGGCGGCAAGCTGTTTCCCATGCTCAAAAGCGTCGCGGACGACGTTCATCTGCTCGACAACCTGCGCACCACCGTTGCCGCCGTTCGAGCGCAGGCCATCCAGGTGTACTACGTGCCACATCGGCGCTGGCAGCCCGGCGACTACGACCACTGGGATCACCCCAACCCGACCCAACGCCTGATCCAGCAGCGCCACACTTTTGCCAAGGGCTCCTGGGGCGGCGAATGGCATCCCGACTTCGTGCCGCAGGAGGGCGACATCATCGTCCAGGAGCACTGGGGACAAAGCGGGTTCGCCAATACCGACCTCGACTTCCAGCTCAAGCAGCGAGGCATCACACACGTGATCGTCGTCGGCCTGCTGGCGAACACCTGTATCGAATCAACCGCACGCTTCGCCATGGAGCTGGGTTACCACGTCACACTGGTACGAGATGCAACAGCCGCCTTCAGCAAGGAAATGATGCACGCGGCGCACGACCTGAACGGGCCAACGTTTGCGCACAGCATCGTCGATACCCACGGGCTCGTGCAGGCCCTGCAGCAGTGAAGGGATGGCGTGATGTCTATCTCTTCCTCAGCTCCGATAAGCGTTTCCAGTCGACTGGTCACCCTCATGGCCCTGTGCTGCGCGCTGGCCGTCTCGACCATCTACTATCACCAGCCGCTTCTGCCACAGATGGCCGCGTCGTTTGGCCTGGCGCCGACACAGGCCGGTCTGGTCGCCACGTTGACGCAGCTTGGCTATGCGGCAGGCCTGCTGTTCATCGTGCCGCTCGCCGATTGCCGACAGCCACGCCAGCTCGCGTTGCTGGCCATCGCTGCAAATGCCGTCGCCTTGATCCTCTGCGCTGTGGCACCGAACTTCACAGTGCTGTGCGTGGGCAGCGTCCTGGTCGGTGTAACGGCAATCACTGCGCAGATCATCATTCCCTCCCTGTCGGGACTGGCCACTCCGGCTGAGCGAGGTCGCATCGTCGGCAGCCTGCTCAGCGGCCTCTCGGCTGGCCTCTTGCTGGCGCGCATGGTTGGAGGGTTCGCCGGCGAAAATATGGGGTGGCGTGCCGTCTTCGTATTGGCCTCGCTCAGCGATGTGTTGCTGCTGATCATTGTTGCCAAGAGCCTGCCCGCCACTACGAGCCTGACGACGATAAGCTATGGCTGGCTCCTGCGTTCGCTGGGCAGCCTGGTCCGGGAGGAAGGCGTGCTGCGTTACTGTGCGGCGAGCGGCTTGCTGATGTTCGCCGCGTTCAGTGCGCTGTGGGCCTCGCTTGCCGCGCTGTTGGCACAACCACCCTATGGTTTCGGCTCCGCCACCATCGGTCTGTTTGGCCTGGTCGCGCTGTTGGGCATCGTCGCGTCACCCCAAATTGGCGCACTGACCGATCGTCTGGGCGTACGCACCCTGGCCATCGCCGGCGCAATGGCCCTCACCCTGGGTTTCGCCTGCATCGCAGCGGGCGGGCAAAGTCTTGGCTGGCTGATCCTCGGCATGGTGCTGCTCGACGTTGGCAATCGCGCCGGACTGATTGCCAACCAGGCACGCGTATTCACCCTGAGACCCGAAGCTCGGAGCCGGCTCAACACCGTATTCATGGGGGCGTATTTTCTGGGCGGAGCGATTGGCGCTGCATTGGGGAATTACGGCGTACACCGAGCAGGCTGGATAGGCCTTGCCGCTGTTGGCATCCTGCTGTCTTGTGCGGCCATGGCGCTAAATGCTCTTGCCCCCCGCGAGTCGAGCTCGACGATGGGCGAGCTTCGCCCATGATCGATTCGAAGACGACGCGGCAGCGCACCTTCTGCTGGCTTGCTCAGGCTTCGAGCGCTGCCGTAAGTCGGCGTTAAATAATAGGCGGACACGTCACTTACCCAGCTGCGCCGTCCGCCCCAGCGCGCATATCCTTCATGCGCAGTAGCTCCTGAATGACGCGTTCCTGCTCTGCGTAATCGCCCTCGCCCATGTGCGCATGGCGAATATGCCCCTCGGCATCGATGAAGTAATGCGCGGGCCAGTACTGATTGCCGAATGCACTCCACACCTGATACTGGTTGTCGATCGCCACCGGGTGGCGGATGCCCAGTTGTTTGATCGCCTGACGGACATTGGCGACGATACGCTCACGGGGGTATTCCGGGGTATGCACGCCCACGACCACCAATCCCTGCTCGGCATAGCGCTGCGCCCACTGATTCACATAGGGCAGGCTGTTGCGACAGTTGATGCAGTCATAGGTCCAGAAATCCACCAGCACTACCTTCCCCCGCAATTGGGTCCAGTCCAGTGGCGCGCTGTTGAGCCACTGCGTAACGCCGCTCAGTTCAGGTGCCAACCCCAGGTCTGGCAGATGAACGGGCACGGCCGCTCGAGCGCTGCCGACCAACCCTTCGAACACACGAGGCACCACCTCGAGCACCCGGCGTTCCAGGGTGGACAGCAGGCCCGACATCGCAGGGTTGGCCAGTTGCGCATTGAGCCCACTGGCGATGCCGATGATCGCCAACAACGCCACCGCACCGGCGCCGCGCCGCAGCCACTCGATCAGGCGCAGCGAGGGCCGCAACCGCCGTAACGCAACGCGTCCGAGGAGGATCAGGATCGCCAGCGCCACCGCGCTGCCCAGGCCGAAACTGAACAACAGCAGAGTGGTGTGCGCGCTGGGCCCCTCGAGCATGGCCCCCGAAAGAATCAGCCCGAGTATCGGCCCGGCACAGGGTGCCCACAGCAAGCCGCTGGCAACGCCCAGCAGCCAGGCCGAGAGCGCAGGCGGCAGACGGCGGGCATCGCCCTGCAGGCGAGCGCCCAGCCACAGCCAGGGACGGGACAAACAGGCGCTGACTCGCGCGGAGAGCAGCGCCAGCGCTGACAGCGTGAGGATCGCCAGGGCCAGGTAGCGGCCCCATACGCTGGCCTCGATCACCCAGTTGGCAGACACGGCCGCCAGGCTTGCCAGTGTGGCGAAGCCCGAGGCCAGCCCGAGCAGGGTCAGCAGGGTTGTACGGATGTTGCCACGGGTGCTGCTCAGCAGCAGCGGAATGACCGGCAGAATGCAAGGGCTGAAGAGCGTCAGAACCCCACCGAGAAAGGCGATGAGCAGCATGGTTACCTCGAAAACGCAAAAGGGTCAGGCCCGGCGAAACCGGGCGCAGCGGGCAAGGACTGGGGTTCAGTTTTCGTTTTCGCAAGCCTTGGCCTGCTTCAGATAGGCCAATCTGCGCTTGTGGCCCTGGGAATCCAGGTAATCCATACGCGCCTCCACGACCTGGCAACGCAATGACGGTACCTCTTCCAGCACCAGAACCTTCTGTACATCCAGTTGCATGCCGTAGTGGTAGCGTTCAACCGGGATCTGCTCTGCGGCGTGCAGGTTGAGGCTGCCAAAGGGCAGTACCAATGCCAGTGCGAGGGAGGTGCGAGTGATCGCTTTCATGACAATCTCCTGATGATGGTGCGAGGGCGATGGGTCGCATCTGCCGGGTGCCCAATTGCACGTTCAGGAGGTATCGCCGATGTGTCCGGAGGGAAGAATGATTGCAGCGCCAGGTATCACCTGGGCACCCGGATACACTGCAATACAAAGGGTGGCGGGCAAGCGTCATCGAGCCAGATAGACTGGGCGCCGTCACTGCAATGAGAGATGGCCATGGAGCATGTCGATCACATCCTGATCGTCGACGACGACCGGGAAATCCGCGAACTGGTGGGCAACTACCTGAAGAAGAACGGCCTGCGCGTGAGCCTGGCCGCCGATGGCCGGCAAATGCGCGCCGTCCTCGACGGCAACGCGGTGGACCTGATCGTGCTCGACATCATGATGCCCGGCGACGACGGCCTGAAGCTGTGCCGCGAGCTGCGCGTGGGCAAACACAAGGCCACGCCGGTGCTGATGCTCACCGCGCGCAACGAGGAAACCGACCGCATCGTCGGCCTGGAGATGGGCGCCGACGACTACCTGACCAAGCCCTTCTCGGCCCGCGAACTGCTCGCGCGAATCAACGCCGTGCTGCGCCGTACCCGCATGTTGCCGCCGAACCTGCAGATCAGCGAGAGCAGCCGGCTGATCGGTTTCGGTCAGTGGCGCCTGGACACCAGCGCCCGCCACCTGCTGGACGCGGTCGACACCGTAGTCGCCCTCAGCGGCGCCGAGTACCGCCTGCTGCGGGTGTTCCTCGACCACCCGCAGCGGGTGCTTAGCCGCGAGCAGTTGCTCAACCTGACCCAGGGCCGCGAGGCCGACGTCTTCGATCGCTCCATCGACCTGCTGGTCAGCCGCCTGCGCCAGCGCCTACTGGACGACGCCCGCGAGCCGGCCTACATCAAGACGGTGCGCAGCGAGGGCTACGTCTTCTCGCTTCCCGTACAACTGATCGAGCCCAACGCATGATGCCCCTGCTCCGCTGGCCGCGCAGCCTGGCCACGCGCCTAACACTGATCTTCCTCACTGGCCTGGTGCTGGCCTACGGCCTATCGTTCGGCTCACAGTTCTACGAGCGCTACCTAACCGGGCGCAACGTGATGCTCGACAATCTGGAGAGGGACCTGAGCACCTCCGTGGCGCTGATCGATCGCCTGCCGGCTGAAGAACGTGCTAGCTGGCTACCGGTCCTGGAGCGGCGCAACTACCACTATCGACTGGACGGCGGTCTGCCCGGCACACCGATGTCCATGGACGACATGCCCATGGCCGTGCCCTCCATCGAACGGGCCATCGGCAAGCGCTTCGCTCTGCGCTTCGAGACCATCGAGGGGCCGCGCCCGCATTTCCAGGTACACATCCGCCTCAGCGACGGTAGCCCGCTGGTGCTGGATGTCACCCCCAGCAGCATTCCAGTGGCCCAGTGGCTGCCGCTGATGCTGGTTCTGCAGTTGCTGGTGCTGGCACTCTGTACCTGGCTGGCAGTACGCACGGCGATTCGTCCACTGACCCGCCTGGCTCGTGCGGTGGACCACCTCGACCCAGACAACCCGGCGCCACCACTGGATGAGCGCGGCCCCACGGAGGTGCAATACGCGGCCCGCGCGTTCAATGCACTGCAGGGCCGCATCGCCGCCTACCTGAAAGAGCGCATGCAGCTGCTGGCGGCCATATCCCATGACCTGCAAACGCCGATCACGCGCATGAAGCTGCGCGTCGAGCAGATGGACGATTCGCCGGAACGCGAGCGCCTGTGGAGCGACCTCGACGAGATGCAGCACCTGGTGCGCGAGGGCGTGGCTTATGCACGCAGCATGGAAGGCAGTCGCGAGGCGCTGTGTCGGGTCGATCTGGACGCCTTCCTCGATAGCCTGGTGCTCGACTACCAGGACAGCGGCCAGGCGGTGAGCCTGGACGGCCGCAGCGGCGCACTGATCGAGACCCGCCCGCATGCGCTGCGCCGGGTGCTGAGCAATCTGCTCGACAATGCCCTCAAGTTCGCCGGCAGCGCCCAGCTGCAGGTGAAGCGCGACGCGCACGGCGTGCGCCTGCTGGTGCTGGACGAGGGCCCCGGCATCGCCGAAACCGAACTGGAGGACGTGTTCAAGCCGTTCTACCGGGTGGAGAGCTCGCGCAACCGCAGTACCGGCGGCACTGGTCTCGGCCTGGCCATCGCCCTGCAGCTGAGTCAGGCTCTGGGCGCCCGCCTGAGCCTGCGCAACCGCGAGCACGGCGGCCTATGCGCCGAACTGGAACTCACTGTAACGGGTTGAGAAGAGGATACAGAGCGATACAAGACGGCCCTGAGCGGGACACACGCAAGATAAAGCGGCTGGCGAGCATGGCGGTCAACGCGGCACACAACGCGCCGCGCCCATCCAAGGAGCTCTCCCCATGACCCGATCCGCCACCTTACCCAGCCTGCACGGCTGGCGCCTGTTCAGCCTGTTATCGCTGCTCGTCCTCGTCGCCACCACGCTGGCCCTGCTCTGGCAGCCGCAACTGGTAGAGGCACTGCGCAGCGCCATCCGCGTCACCGCGCGTACCTCCTTCGCCCTGTTCCTGATCGCCTTTCTCGCCTCGTCCCTGGCCCTCCTGCTGCCCAGCCCGACGACCCGCGCGCTGCTGCGCGAGCGACGCTACTTCGGCCTGGCCTTCGCCTTCTCCCACCTGGTCCACGGCGTGCTGATCCTGACCTATGCGAAGCTGTTTCCCGAGGTGTTCTGGAACGGCCGCTCGGTGGCAGCGAGCATCCCCGGCTCGGTGGGCTACCTGTTCATCCTGCTGCTCAGCCTCACCTCCTTTCCCAGGACAATGAAGGCCCTCGGTGGCCGTGGCTGGAAGCTGCTGCATGGCACCGGTACCTGGGTGCTGGCGGCGATCTTCTGCCTGTCGTTCTACAAGCGCATCCCGATGAGCCCCTGGTACGCGCTGGGGTTCGCCCTGATCTTCTCCGCCATCGTGCTCAAGCTCGTCGCCAAGCTGGCCCAGCGTCTGCGCCGTGAGGTACAGCCGACCCGCGCTCCGCTCGTCACTACTCGCTGAGGTCAACATGTCCAACACCGCCTTCACCCCACTGCAAAACGCCTTCGCCCACCTAGACCGCCTCGGCGCCTGGGGCGCCGATCTGCCGTTGCGCCTGTTCCTAGCCTGGGAGTTTTTCGAAGCCGGCCTGGAGAAATGGTACGGGCAGAACTGGTTCGGCCAGCTGCAATTCCCCTTCCCCTTCGACCTGCTGCCGGCCGAGCTGAACTGGCAATTGTCGATGTGGGTAGAGCTGATCGCGCCGCTGCTCCTGCTGCTCGGCCTGGGTACGCGCCTGGCGTCGGCAACGCTGATGGTGCTGACCATCGTGGCCATCGCCGCCGTGCACTGGCCGGCGCACTGGTCGAGCCTGGCAGAACTGGCCCTGGGCTATTCGATCAGCGACCACGGCCATGGCAACTACAAGCTGCCGATGATCTACCTGGTAGCCCTGTTGCCGCTGCTGCTCGGCGGTGCGGGGCGCCTGAGTCTGGACGCGCTGCTACGCCGCAAGGTCTGATCCACGAAACCAAAAGCCCGCGCACCTTAACGGGTGCGCGGGCTTTTTATGGCCGCGGTTCAGGCGCCGAGACGAGTGCCCAGCACCGCGCCCTGGCCGCGCAAGTCCTCCAGCAACGCCAGCCCGGCCGGCACGATTTCCTCCGGTGCTACGCCGATGGCCGCGGCCAGCCGCGCCAGATGCGCCCGGCCGCTGATAAGGCGTTCCTGCAGCGACAGCAGCAGTGCATGAGCCAGCGGCGCCAGACGTGAGAAGTACACGCGACGGTCCGTATCACGCCGCGCCAGGATCAGCGTGGGCTGCTCCGGAGCCTGCTGCGGCAGATGGCCCGGGCCGATCTCCACCACTGGCCAGCGGTAGGCCAGTGGCAGCGCCAGGGGCGACAACACCGGCACACCCTCGAGCAGGTCACCCTGCGGGTCGTGATGCGGCTCCGCCGCATCGCTGAGCAGCAGAATGCTCTCCACTCGCTCGTAGTGGGCCAACTCGGCCAGCCACGGCGGCAGGTCCGCAGCCTTACCGGTTTCCAGGTAGTCGACGAACTCGCTGCCCAGTTCGGTGAACAACGGCGTGTGGCAGCGATGGTCGGCGTAGAAGGTCGTTACCAGTGCCTGCCAGCGGGCCGCCCCCAGGCTCGCCCGAGCAACAGGGAAAGCACCGGCCAGCAGCGATTCGAGATTGCCTAGGAACAACTGCCGGTAGACCGCCAGACGCCGCGCCTCGATGCCCGGCGGGGGCGCGTGGCGTTGCGGGTCACGCACGTGGTTGGCCATGCGCGCCAGTTGCTCATACAGTGCTTCAGCCATGGCGCACCTCCACCTGCACGGCGCGCTGGTAGCGGCGGATCTGCCCGACTTCGGCCAGCAGCTCGGCCAGCGGTGGAAAGTTGAAATCCCGTTCCAGCAGCGTCGGCACCGCGCCAAAGCGCGCGTAGGCCTGCTCCAGAAGGCTCCACACGTCACCCTTCACCGCCGCGCCGTGGGTATCGATTTTCAGGTCCGGCGCCTCGTCATAATGGCCGGCCACATGCAGGCAGACCACCCGCGCGGCGGGAATCGCCGCCAGGTAGGCCGCCGCGTCGTAACCATGGTTGATGGCGTTGACGAACAGGTTGTTGACGTCCAGCAGCAGATCGCAGTCTGCTTCCTCCAGCACTGCACGGAGGAACTCGATCTCGCTCAGCGCCTGGTAGGGGGCGGCGTAGTAAGAGATGTTCTCCACCGCGATGCGCCGGCCAAGCGCGTCTTGGGCCTGGCGGATGCGAGCGGCGACGTGACGCACTGCTTCGTCGGTAAACGGCAGCGGCAGCAGGTCGTAAAGCTGGCCGTCGTCCGAGCAGTAGCTCAGATGCTCGCTGTACAGCGGCACCCGGTGGCGTTCGAGGAACTGCCGGGTGCGGCGCAGTAGGTCGAGGTCCAGCGGTGCAGGGCCGCCAAGCGACAGGGACAGGCCGTGGCAGGTCAGCGGGATACGCTCAGCCAACGCGGCCAGGCCGTCGCCGTGGGCGCCGCCGACGCCGATCCAGTTGTCCGGAGCGCATTCGAGGAAGTCGATGCTGCCTGGCACCATCGCCAGCAGCTCGGGAAGCAGAGCACGGCGCAGGCCAAGGCCGGCACCGTGCACCGAAGAATGAGCAGTCATTGGGCTTCTCCAGATGGACGAACGCCCTCCCGGTCGGTGACAGGGAGGGCGTGGTTACAGGGAACGGATCAGTCGCGGGCCTGGCTCATTTGGGTGAACAGCTCGGTCGGCACCTTCTTGCCGTTACTGGTGTACTGGTTGCTACGGAACTTGTAGACCTCGGCCTCGGACAGGTAGCCGTCGGCGTTGCTGTCCATGGCCTTGAACTCGTCGCTGCCGTTCGGCGCCACGGCGAGCAATTCCTTGAGCGAGACGCGGCCATCGCCGTCGGTGTCGGTACGGGCGAAGGAGGCATCGCCACACTTGCCTTCACCGCATTTGCCTTCGGCCTGGGTCGCCTTGGCTTCGCCGCCACACTTGCCTTCACCACACTTGCCTTCGCCGCACTTGCCCTCCCCAGCCTTGTCGGCAGCGGCTAGCTGATAGCCCTGAGGCAGTTGCTCCACGGCGAAGGCGGTGGAGGCCAGGTTCATGCCACCAGCCAGGGCGACAGCGAGCAGGCCGATGCGGGTCTTGTTGGATACGGGGGTACGGGACATGGGAATTCTCCGGTGCTGAGCGCGATGATGCGCGGATGTGCCATGAGGCAGTTGGCCCGGAGAGGCCGCACGGCGCGGGCCACTCTCGGGTCCGGCTATTTGGCCGCGCATGTGTGTCGGGCACGTATCGATGGCCGACACGCTTTGTATGCCAGCACCACAGGGTGCAAAACCGATACAGAGTGATACGTAGGCTCAGACCTGAGCAGTCCAGCGGCGCTGCTGCTCCATGATGAAGTCGACGAAAGTGCGCAGGCGCAGGGGCATGTGCCGGCCATGGGGATACAACAGGGTGAAGGGCCGCGAGCGTCCGGCGAATGGCTGCAACACCTCGACCAGCGAACCATCGGCCAGCTCGCGCTCGACGATGAAGCGATAGGTCTGGAACAACCCCGCGCCGTGCTTGGCCAGGGTCACGCCGCCTAGCACATCGTCCGAGCAGACGTAGCCGCCCTCGGTGAGTATCTCCCGCTCGGACCCGTCCTCACTGAACAGCCACGTGATGCGCCGGCCGCTGCTGGGCAGCTCGAACTGGATGCAGTCGTGCCGCGCGAGATCACCCAGGGTCTGTGGCGTGCCCGCGCGCGCCAGGTATTCGGGGGTGGCCACCACCACCAGCCGGGCATCCTCCAGCGGCCTGGCGATCAGCGTCGAGTCCGGTTGCGCACGCACGCGGATGGCCAGGTCGTAACCCTCGCCGACGAAATCGATGTTGCGGTTACCCAAATGCACGTCAACCTGCACCTTCGGAAAGCGCCGGCGGAACTCGGGTAACAGCGGCAAGATGCGGTGATGTCCGTAGGTGGTGGGCAGGCTGATACGCAGGGTGCCGGAGGGCTCCTGCTGCTGGCCGGTCAGCGTGCGCTCAGCCTCCACCATCTGGGTAAGCGCCTGGCGGCACTGCTCGTAGTAACCGCGTCCGCCCTCGGTCAGACGGATGCTACGGGTAGTGCGTACGAACAGTCGCGAGCCCAGGCGCTCCTCGAGCCGGCCGATCGAGCGGCTGACCGCCGCAGGCGTAACCCCAGCCGCCAGCCCGGCCGCGGTGAAGCTGCCCAGCTCCGCCGCCAGGCAGAACAGCTCGATGCTGCCGAGCATCACATCGTCGAATTGTCGCTGCATTAATTACACCATGTACTAACTGAAGTTCTCCGAGCCATATTTATCCACCTATATAACAAAAATATAGTCCTCCCAACGGCGCCACCTGGCGCCTCCTCATCGGGAGAATCGACATGAGCAACAGCAGAACGGTAGTCATTACCGGTGCCTCCAGCGGCATCGGTTTCGGCCTGGCCAAGGCCTTCCTCGCCAGCGGCTTCAACGTGGTCGGCAACGCCCGCTCCGCCGAACGCCTGGAACAAGCCAGGGAACAACTAGGCATCCCCACCGCCTTCGTCGGCGTGGCCGGCGACATCGCCAGGCCGGACACCGCACGCCAGCTGATCCAGGCCGGTATCGACGCCTTCGGTCAGGTCGACGTGCTGGTCAACAACGCCGGTTTCTTCCTGCCCAAGCCTTTCATCGAGTACAGCCCAGAGGACATTGACGGCCTGCTGGAAACCAACCTCAAGGGGGTGGTCTACGCCTCTCAGGCCGCCGCCACGCATATGATCGAGCGGCGCCAGGGGCAGATAATCAACATCACCGCTGCTGTGGCGCTGCAGCCTAACCTCGCCGTGCCCGCCGCCCTACCAGTACTGATCAAGGGCGGCCTGAATCAGGTCACCCGCGCCCTTGCACTGGAGCTGTCGCCCCACAACATCCAGGTCAATGCAGTGGCCCCAGGTATCATCGAGACGCCGATGCACGACCCGGCCAGCTTCGATTTCCTCAACGGCCTGCAGCCGGCCGGACGCATCGGCCGCGTCAGCGATATCGCCGACGCCGTGCTCTACCTGGCCAATGCCCGGTTCACCACGGGCGTGGTATTACCGGTCGACGGCGGAATGAGCGTCGGTAAATGGTAATAGGCTGAACCTGACGGGGCGGCCCGCGCCTCCCCGTTTGAAAACATCCACCCACACAGGAGCGACATCATGCCCTTCGTCAACGTCCGTATCACCCGTGACGGCGTCACCCGCGAGCAGAAAGCCCAGGTCATCAAGGAAATCACCGAGACTTTGCAGCGCGTACTTAACAAGCAGCCCGAACTCACCCACATCGTAATCGAGGAAGTCGACACCGATAACTGGGGTTACGCGGGCATGACCACCACCGAGTACCGCAGCAAAAAACCACAGGGATGAGCGCGGTCCAGACTCGCCAGCACGTGCCTTGGAGGCGGGGTCAAGAGGCGCAGACCAGCGCCTCCAGGCACGTACAAAGAAATCCATGAATGCGGCGCAGCAATAGGTCGTCGCCAGTGAAATCCGGCATCAACAGGGTTAACGACGGGTGGCTGGCCGCTTTAGACGAAAGCACTCGTTATAGCCCGTAAATCTGCACTGACTGCTCTACTCCCGCCCACTCCACCCGATTCCTTCGACGCGTTTCTGCAGCAGGCGGATGCCGCCCTTTACCTGGGGAAGACGCCGCTCGCGTGCGCTCGGCCAGTTGCTGGGCGCCGGTGCTGTCGGTGTCCAGGACGATGACCACGAATTCCTCGCCGCCCAAGCGGCAGACCAGGTCGCTCTGGCGTGCCGTGGCCTTGAGCACAGCGGCGACGTGGCTCAGAACACGGTCACCGGCCTTGTGACCATGGGTTCGCGTAAGTTGAGAGGGGCAGGAGCCTAACACTGGGTGCGCGCAGCGGCGCCCGCGCCTCTCTCTGCACTCCAGAGGCCGTCGGCATGGCATTTCAAACCAGCGAATCGTAGGCACATAGCGCCGGGACGGCAATTTGCCATTCGTGCACGCCGCAGGGACAGCCTGGCTGCGCTGACCCATCGTGCGAAAAAAGAACGCCGAGTCGACTGAGCCGACTCGGCGTAAACGCAAACCCGTTTGCACAGGTTTACTACCGTGTTCAACGGTGGGCAGCTAGGACACAAAAAGAGCCGTCTTACAGTTTCGATCAGAAGGCCGGCAGTACCGCACCTTCATAACGCTTCTCGATGAAGGCCTTCACTTCCGGGCTGGTCAGCGCGGCGGAAAGCTTCTTGATCGCCTCGCTGTCCTGGTTGTCCGGACGGGCCACCAGATAGTTGACGTAAGGCGAGTCGCTACCTTCGATCGCCAGCGCATCACGCTTGGGATTGAGCTTGGCCTCCAGCGCATAGTTGGTGTTGATCAGCGCCAGATCGACCTGATTCAGCACGCGCGGCACAGTGGCCGCCTCCAGCTCGCGGAACTTGAAGTTGCGCGGGTTATCGACGATGTCACGCGGTAGCGCCTGGGCGCTGTTTGGGTCCTTGAGGGTCAGCAGGCCTGCCTTCTGCAACAGCAGCAGGGCACGGCCGGTGGTGCTGACTTCGTTGGGGATGGCGATAGTGGCGCCGTTCGGCAATTCATCGAGGGACTTGTACTTGGCCGAATAGGCGCCGAAAGGCTCGACGTGCACGCCCTGCATGATCACCAGCTCGGTACCGCGCTGCGTATTGAAGGTGTCCAGGTACGGCTTGGTCTGGAAGTAGTTGGCATCCAGATTCTTCTGGCTCACCTGCAGATTGGGTTGAACGTAGTCGGTGAAGACCTTGATATCCAGATCCACGCCTTGCTTGGCCAGCTCGGGTTTGATCAGTTCGAGGATTTCGGCATGCGGCACCGGCGTGGCGGCGACGCTAAGCTTTTCGCCAGCGTGGGCCAGGGAGGCAGTCAGGGCAGTGGCCAGAGCGGTCAACAGCAGGGTCTTCTTCATAGTTCCTTGTTCTCGGTCTGTGGCACCGGCTGGATCAGCAGTCCGGCGCGTTTGGCAGGCGCCCGGCGGATGTGCCGGGCTGATCGCGACAGTACGGAGAAACATTTATTCCATAAAATAATTATTAATTATTTTCTTATATTCAAAATAATCTTCCCTTCTGCTTGTGAGCCCAGCCTCCTCCCACCTAGAGTGAGAAGCCTTCGCTCCCTGGAGGCTCCCATGCTCACCGCCGCCCTCGCCCGCTTCCCCCGCCTGCAACTGATCCCTCAGGCCACCGCCCTGCACCATCTACCACGCCTGTCCCTGCACCTGGGCCGCGATATCTGGCTCAAACGCGACGACCTCACCCCGTTGGCGCTCGGTGGCAACAAGGCACGCAAGCTCGAATATCTTGCCGCCGATGCGCAGGCCAAGGGTGCCGACATAGTGGTGACCGCAGGCGCCATCCAGTCCAACCATGTACGGCAAACCGCAGCGGTCGCCGCACAGCTCGGCCTGGGCTGCCTGGCCCTGCTGGAAAACCCCATCGACAGCCAGAGCGACGACTACCTGGGCAATGGCAACCGCCTGCTGCTTGATCTGTTCGGCGCCGAAGTGGAAAACGTCGCCAACCTGGACAACGCCGATCAGTTGCTGGAAGCCGCCTGCCGACGCCTCAGTGCAGCCGGGCGTCGGCCATACCTGGTACCCATCGGCGGCTCCAATGCCCTGGGCGCACTCGGCTACGTGCGTGGCGGGCTGGAGCTGGCCGAGCAGATCGCCGCCAGCGGCCAGGATTTCGCCGCCGTGGTGCTGGCATCCGGCAGCGCCGGCACCCATGCCGGGCTGGCCCTCGCGCTGGACAGTGCGCGCCCCGGCACACGCGTGATTGGCGTCACCGTTTCGCGCAGCGAGGCGGCACAAAAGCCCAAGGTCGAAGGTCTACTCCAGCGCACAGCTGAACTGCTGGGGGTGGATGTACCGCAAGGACTGAACCTGGAGTTATGGGATGCCTATTTCGCACCGCGCTACGGCGAAGCCAACGCCGCCGGCCTGGAGGCCATCAGCCTGTTGGCGCGCCTGGAAGCGATCCTGCTCGACCCGGTCTACACTGGCAAAGCCTTCGCCGGGCTGCTCGATGGCCTCAAGCGTGGCGCCTTCCCAGGCAACGGACCGCTGCTGTTCCTGCACACGGGCGGCTCGCCGGCTCTCTTCGCCTACAAAAAAAATCGAATATATGAATAATTTTTAATTATTTAACGGAATAAATATTTCCACCTAGAGTGGCGCCACCTTCCCACTGACACGAGGTCACCATGACATTTTCCACCCTGCGTCGCCATTTCCTCTTCGGTAGCCTGGCCCTCGTACTGGGCGCCAGTTTCAGCGCAGCAAGCTTTGCCGCGGACCTGCTCGATGACATCAAGGCCCGTGGCGCCATCAAGGTCGGCCTTGAGGGCACCTACCCACCCTTCAACTACCAGGACGCCAGCGGCAAGCTGACCGGCTTCGAAGTGGAGCTGGCCGAAGCGCTGGCCAAGGAGCTGGGCGTCAAGGTCGAGTTCCAGCCGACCAAGTGGGACGGCATCCTCGCCGCGCTGGAATCCAAGCGCCTGGATGTGGTGATCAACCAGGTGACCATCTCCGACGAGCGCAAGAAGAAATACGATTTCTCTACCCCCTACACCGTTTCCGGCATCCAGGCACTGACCCGCAAGGCCGATGGCGACAGCATCAAGAGCGCCCAGGATCTGGCCGGCAAAAAGGTGGGCGTAGGCCTTGGCACCAACTACGAACAGTGGCTGAAAGACAACGTGCCACAAGCCGATATCCGCACCTACGATGACGACCCGACCAAATTCCAGGATCTCAATGTCGGCCGCATCGACGTGATTCTGGTGGATCGCCTCGCCGCCTTCGAGATGGTCGAGAAAACCGGTGGCCGCCTGGCCGTGGCCGGCGACGCCTTCTCCCGTCAGGAGGCTGGCATCGCCATGCGCAAGGGCAACCCCGCCCTGCTCGCTGCCATCGACCAGGCGCTGGCCAAACTGAGTGCCGACGGCACCCTCACGCAACTCTCCGAGAAATGGTTCAAGGCTGACGTCACCCGATGATCGAGTCCGCCCTTCAGCTGGCTCTGGAGTCTGCGCCCTTTCTGCTCAAGGGCGCCTACTACACGGTCGTACTCAGCCTGGGCGGCATGTTCTTCGGCCTGCTGCTGGGCTTCGCCCTCGCCGTCGGACGCTTGTATGGGCCAGCGCCACTGCGCTGGCTCACCCGCCTCTACGTCTCCTTCTTTCGTGGCACGCCGCTGCTGGTGCAGCTGTTCCTGATCTACTACGGCCTGCCGCAGTTGGGCATTCAGCTCGACCCACTGCCGGCCGCGCTGATCGGCTTCTCGCTGAACATGGCCGCCTACACCTCGGAGATTCTCCGCGCGGCCATCGCTTCCATCGATCGCGGCCAATGGGAAGCGGCCGCCAGCATCGGCATGAGCAAGACGCAGACGCTGTATCGGGCGATCTTGCCGCAGGCCGCGCGCACGGCCCTGCCGCCGCTGGGCAACAGCTTCATTTCCCTGGTCAAGGACACCGCTCTGGCCGCTACCATTCAGGTGCCGGAACTGTTCCGTCAGGCGCAGTTGATCACCGCGCGCACCTTCGAGATTTTCACCATGTACCTGGCGGCCGCGCTGATCTACTGGGCGCTGGCCAGCATCCTCGCGCACTTCCAGGCGCGCCTGGAAGCCAGGGTCAACCGGCACGAGCAGGACAACTGATGATTTCCGTGCGCAATCTGCGAAAAGCCTTCGGCAGCAACGAAGTACTCAAGGGCATCGACCTGGAGGTGGCCGCCGGCGAAGTAGTCGCCATCATCGGCCCCAGCGGCTCGGGCAAGACCACCCTGCTGCGCTGCCTCAACCTGCTGGAGCAACCCAGCGCCGGGCAGATCACGGTGGGCGATATCCATATCAATGCGGATAAGCCGCTCAAGGGCCAGCAGAAGCTCATCCGCCAACTGCGCCAGCAGGCCGGCTTCGTGTTCCAGAACTTCAACCTGTTCCCCCACCGCACGGCGCTGGAAAACGTCATCGAAGGCCCGGTGCAGGTGAAGAAGGAGCCGCGCGAAGCAGCCCTCGCCCATGCCCGCGCCCTGCTCGCCAAGGTGGGCCTGAGCGGCAAGGAAGACGCCTACCCCAAGCGCCTCTCCGGCGGCCAGCAACAGCGCGTGGCCATCGCCCGTGCCCTGGCCATGCGCCCGCAGGTGATCCTCTTCGACGAACCCACCTCGGCGCTCGACCCCGAGCTGGTGGGCGAAGTGCTGACCACCATCCGTGATCTGGCCGAAGAAAAACGCACCATGGTCATCGTCACCCACGAAATGGCCTTCGCCCGCGACGTGGCAGACCGGGCGATCTTCATCGACCAGGGGCACATCGTCGAACAGGGCCCGGCCAAGACCCTGTTCACCGCGCCCCAGCACGAACGCACGCGGCAGTTTCTCAGCAAGTTTCTGCTCGACCGCTCGCTTTAGTCAGTCGTAGGCACGCACCTTTCACCTTATCTCCTGGCGCCCCGATTGAGCGCACTGCTCCACCCGCAGCGGCGGGGAATACATTGAGCAATTGCTGGGAGGACAGGCTGAGGTGAGAGCGGGAGTAAGCGCGATTTTTGGGCTGCTTGCGGCCATTAGCGGACGGTCATCAACCGCTACAATCGGCCAACAAGGCGGACGTTCTAGAGTCGGGAAAACTTATCTGCCCCTTTTCGTTCGGCCAATACATTGCCGCACGTCGAGAACGCGAAGTCAGCCAGATGGCGGCAATCTGATACCGTTTTTTATATGGACTCTGAGTCTGTTTTTATCTCGTCAGTGCTTTATACAGTGCGCTACCGACGTACTAGTGGACAGTGATCGGCCGCCCACTGTTTCTGACTCTCTGAAGACCGGACGATCTTGAGAGTCTTCAGGAACCACCATGAACACTTTTTGCACGGGCCTGCAGAGCAAGACACTTGCAGATCCGCAACGTGACATTCTTGGAATGATCGCGGCCGACCATCATCTGGACGAAATACTCAGCGCGATCTGCCAGATGCTCGACACACAGGCCCCCACAACCCGCTCCTCGATTTTGCTTGCTGATGCCGAGGGCAAACGCTTGCTTAACGGCGCAGCGCCCGGCCTGCCGGCAGAGTACAACAAGGCGGTTCATGGAATGGCCATTGGTCCACAGGAAGGAACCTGCGGCACCGCAGCGTTCCGGCGCGAGCTTGTAGTCACCGAGGACATCGCCCTGGATCCACGTTGGGAGCGCTTTCGCAGCTTGGCGCTGGGGCATAACCTGCGCTCGTGCTGGTCGCTGCCGTTGCTCTCCCATCAAGGAGGCGTGTTGGGCACATTTGCCCTGTACCAGAGCCGCACCCATACGCCGAACGAGGCGCAGATTCAACAAATGACCTGCGCCGCCCAACTCGCCGTCATCGCTATCCGTCATGAGCGTGACGGCCAACGTCTGGAGGAAAGCGAACAACGTTTTCGCTCATTGTTTACCTACAACCCAAACCCGGTTTTCGCGCTTGATCTGGCCGGCAATATCCAGAGTGTGAATCCGGCAGGCCTGAAGCTGAAACCGCACACTGCCTCCAACTTCATTGGCCATCACTTTTCTCACCTGGTGCTCGAAGAAGACCTGCAACGGGTCAGCCAGCATTTTTCAGCAGCCCGCGCCGGAGTGCCCCAACGCTTTGAGGCCCGGCTTCGCGACGAGAGTGACAACCTGTTGACCATGGACATCTCCAACCTGCCGATCATGGTCAATGACAAGATCGTCGGTGTGTTTGGCATCGCTCGGGATATCAGCGAGCAGAAGCATTTCGAGCGCCAAGTGAGCTTCAACGCCAGCCATGACCGGCTGACCGGTTTGCTTAATCGTGTTTCGCTTGAAGACCGGCTTGCTCTGGATTGTCACATCAGTCGTCGGCATAAGCGCCGCCTGGCGGTAATGTACCTTGATCTGGATGGATTCAAATCCATTAACGATTCGATCGGGCACTACTTCGGCGACCAAGTGCTGATTGAGGTCGCGCAGCGTATGACCCAGCAGGTTCGTCCCGGGGATACCATCGTGCGCATGGGCGGTGATGAATTTATCGTTCTGCTACCGGACCTACTTTGTGATGAGGACGTTGTGCCGGTGGCCGAGCGATTGATGGCCAGCATTGCCAAACCCTACTGCGTCCAGGGCATGGACCTGCACGTGAGTGCTAGTGTCGGTATCACCCTGAGCGATGGTCATATCGAGCAGCCGATGCAGCTGATCCAGCAGGCTGACATGGCGATGTACAAAGCCAAGCAGCAAGGGCGCAACAACTTTCAGTGGTACACCAGCGATCTGAATCAGCGCGTTTGCGAGTACGCGAGCCTGCGCAACGACCTGCAAAAGGCGATCGAAACTCAGGCATTACAGCTGCATTATCAACCGCAGGTGGACGCGCGCACGGGGCGGGTGGTCGGGCTAGAAGCGTTGCTGCGCTGGGAGCATCCGGAAAAGGGGTTTATCTCACCAACGGTGTTTGTACCGGTGGCTGAAGACAGTGGCCAGATCATCCCGTTAAGCCTTTGGGTACTCGATGCGGCCTGTGCGCAGTTGCGCCAGCTAAGTGATCAAGGCACCACGAGCATCTCGATGGCGGTGAATATTTCGCCGATGCATTTTCATCGCGGCCATTTCGTCCAGTATGTCCAGGCCACCCTTGAAAAACATGGTCTACGGGGTGAGCAGTTGGAGCTGGAGATCACCGAGTCGCTTCTATTGAATAACGCTGAGCAGGCGATCGAAACGCTGCACCGGCTCAAGGCGCTGGGGGTGCGCATTGCACTGGACGATTTCGGCACCGGTTTTTCCAGCCTCAGCTACCTCAAGCGTTTGCCCATCGACAAAATCAAGATTGACCGCTCCTTCGTCCAGGAAATCGCTACCGATCATAACGATGCAGCGATCACCCAAGGCATTATTTCAATGGCCCATCACCTCAGCCTGACGGTGGTCGCCGAGGGCGTGGAAACAGAGTCGCAAATGGAATTTCTGAAGGGCAGCTGCTGCGATGTTTTTCAGGGGTATTACTTTGCCAAACCGATGCCTTTTGTAGAGCTCGAAGCGTTCTTGGGCCTCCCAGCATCCATACCTGACCGGCAGTCCTGAGGGGGCCCAGCCCTGAAAATCAGACATCAAGGAGCATTTCTCTGCGCAGTCGTGTATCGAGCTGGCGAACCGTAATCGCACTTTGGTCTACATCCTGGTCGCCCAAGCGGGGAAAGGGAGCAGATTTATTTTCTCTGCTATAAACGCCCGCTAGTGGTCGCAAGCAGCCCAAAAATCGCGCTTACTCCCGCTCTCACCTCAGTCTGTCCTGTCACGGTCAATCCCGTGAGTCGCATGGCCAGGTCTGAATCCGTCGTTACCCCCTTCCCCACACCTCGCGCCGGGCCAACGTCCTGTGACGCTGCGTCCAACGCCCGCCAGCTATAGCCGTGCATGGCGGCTGCTTTCGCTCTAGCGTAAGTCAACTTGAGAAAGGTGGAATTTACAGGCTCCGAGGGCGCGCCCAATACTGGTTCCGCCTGCGCAGGCCTGGGCCTGGAGCGTCTCGGTTCGCAGGTGACACACACCCTATCCAGCGCATAACAACAAGAGGCGCCCTATGAACACGCCGCGCAATGCCGGACGCGAGCTGCCCAGGCTCGAAGTTCGCTCGATCGATTACGTGCCGCGCGAAGAACGTCATGGAAAGATCTGGCACCAGGGACCGTTCTGGTTCACCGGCAATTTCGTCTTTCTCACCATGATGGTCGGCTTCACCGGCCCGAGCATGGGCCTCGGCACGCTGTGGAGCATGCTCGCGGTGGTGATCGGCGCCGGTTTCGGCACCATCTTCATGGCGCTGCATGCCAACCAGGGGCCGAAGATGGGCCTACCGCAGATGATCCAGTCCCGCGCGCAGTTCGGCAGCCGCGGCGCCATCGTACCGTTCGCCGCGACGGTGTTTGTCTACATCGGCTTCATCGTCTTTGGGGTGATTCTGGTCACACAGGCGATACAGCTGGTGCTACCCGGCTCCAAGGGGTTCTGGTACCCGACGTTGGTGGTGGTTTCGATCATCGTCGCGGTGGTCGGCTATGACCTGCTGCATTTCGTGCAGCGCTGGCTGACCTACGTGCTCATCGCCACCTTCGCCATCGTCACCTTCCTGGCTTTCACGGCGCTACCGCAGGCCTCTGCCACACCAATGCCGACGAACTGGGACACCACGGCGTTCCTGGTGCAGCTGTCGCTCGCAGCCGGCTACAACATCAGCTACTCGGTATACGTGTCGGACTATTCGCGCTACCTGCCCGAGGACGCGCCGAGCGGCAAGTTGATCTTCTGGACATACCTTGGTGCCGCCGGCTCGGCCGTCTGGTTGATGTCACTGGGGGCGATGCTGGCCACCTACATTCCAGGGGCAGACGGCATCGTCGCCCTGGTGACTACCGGTAACCATCTGTTCCCCGGCTTCGGTGTGTTCGTGGTGATGATCGGCGCGGCGGCGCAACTGTCGGTCACCGGCGTGAACTGCTACGGCGCGATGCTCACCGGCATCAGTGCAGTGGACGGCTTCCGCCCGGTGCGACCAACTCTGGGCCTGCGCGTGGCTGGGCTGTCGCTGGTCGGCGTCGCCTCGATCGTCATTTCGCTGTCGTTACCCGAGGCGTACATGACCAGCTTCAACGGTTTCGTCCTGCTGATGCTGTATTTCCTGATCCCTTGGACGGCGGTGAACCTCGTGGACTTCTACGCGGTGCGCAAGGGCGAGTACTCGATCAGCGAAATCTTCAACCCGCAAGGCATTTACGGCCGCTGGGCCTGGCAGGGCATTCTGTCCTACGCCGCCGCGTTCCTCAGCATGATTCCGTTCTTCTCGCTGCCCTTCTACATCGGCCCGGCAGCCGAAGCCCTGGGTGGCGCGGACGTGGCCTTCCTTCCCGGCCTGCTGGTCGGCGGCGGCCTCTACTACCTGCTGACTCAGAACAGCCACGCGCGCACCACGGCAACAGCGAACCGCGCCTAGCCAATCCAACTGTCGCTTCACCCTGACCCTACCCCCGAGGGCGGCCGGGCCGCCCTCGCTCACCCGCGTTTCAGGTAACTGACCATGAACCACAAGACCATCGCCCTCATTCAACACCCTCCGATCGTGCTCGACACGGCGCAATCGCTGGAGCGCGCCGTCGTCCTGATCGCCGAGGCAGTTGCCCAGGGCGCACAACTGATCGTGTTTCCCGAAACCTGGCTGAGCTGCTACCCGGCGTGGGTATTCGGCCTGGCCGGCTGGGACGATGCCCAAGCCAAGCACTGGTACCAGAAGCTGCTGGCCGACAGCCCGGTGCTCGGCGCGCATGACGACATGCTCGATGGCCTGGCACCGCTGCGTGCAGCAGCCCGCGAACACAAGGTGTGTGTGGTCATCGGCATCAACGAGCGGGCGCGGGCGCAAGGTGGCTCGTTGTACAACTCGCTGGTCACCATCGGCGACGACGGTTGCCTGCTTAACGTGCACCGCAAACTCACGCCGACCCATACCGAGCGGAATGTCTGGGCCCAGGGCGACGCGGCCGGACTGCGTGTGGTCGATACCCCGATCGGTCGCGTCGGCGGGCTGGTGTGCTGGGAGCACTGGCACCCGCTGGCCCGTCAGGCGCTGCATGCTCAGGACGAGCAGATCCACGTCGCGGTCTGGCCAGACATGCCGGAGATGCATCACGTCGCCGCCCGCGCCTATGCCTTCGAGGGGCGCTGCTTCGTGCTCTGCGCCGGACAGTACCTGACCACCGCCGACATCCCTCGCGAATTGCTTGACGCTTATTGCCAGGGCGCCGGCGCCGAACAATCAGCCGATGGCGTGCTGTTCGCCGGTGGCTCGGGGGTGATCGGCCCGGATGGCCAATGGTTGGCACCGCCACTGGTGGGCAAGGCCAGCATCGTGCTGGCGACGCTCGATCTGGACTACGTCGATGCACAGCGCCACGACCTCGACGTGGCCGGGCACTACCTGCGCCCGGACATTTTCGAGCTGCGCGTCGACCGCCGCCCACGCCATGGCATCGAACTGCTCGACGCCTGAGCGGCCTCGCACTCCGCATCAGCCCCTTTCCATTTATTGAAGTGCTCTCGTGATGAATGATCTGCTGCTCGCCACCGCCCTGCTCTCCCTCGCCCTTGGCGCCCTCTCCGGCTTCGCCGTGCTCACCTGCGTCGACTATCCGGACAAGGCCCGCGCCCTGGGCGTGGTCAACCCGATGCGCATTCGCCAAGCCCATATCGACTGGATCGTGATGGGCACGGTGATGGCCGCCACCGCCCTCGCCGCACCGGACATGCCGGGCTGGATCTATGCACTGGTGTTGTTCGGCGGCGTGGTCAACCCGCTCACTTTCGTACCGATGGCCTTCTCCAAAACCGTGGACACCACCCAGGCGTTTCGACTCATCTCGCTGCTGTCCTTCACCTCGCTGAGCAGCGGCTTGGTGGTGGCGGCCGGGTATTTCATCAGCACCCGCTTCTAGCCAACGAACGCCCGACGCGGTGAGAAGTGCCATACTCGGCGCGGGCAATAAGACAGACCTGACAGACGGATCACCCCATGCTGGCCAATCTCTCGGACATCGACCTGAAAATGCTGCGCATCTTTTGCTCGATCGTCGAGGCTGGCGGTTTCACCGCTGCACAGGTTCGCCTGAACACCAGTCTGCCGCGCTTGAGCGTGACGGTTCGCGACCTGGAAACGCGGCTGGGCTACACCCTTTGCCGGCGCGGCAAGGGTGGCTTCCAACTGACCGACCAGGGCGCCCAGGTGTATGCCGCCGCGCAGGAGCTGAACGCCGACATGGAGCGTTTCCGCCAGCGTCTGGTACTGCTCAACGCCCGCCATCCGGAAACCCTGCGCGTGGGCAGCATCGACAACCTCATCACCCTCGAACCGGCACCTGTGCCGCTGGCCCTCGCGCGCCTGCGTGAAGCGATTCCAGACACCCGCATCGTGCTGCAGATTCTCACTGCCGAAGGGCTCGAACAGGCAGTCATCAATGGCGACCTCGACCTGGCCATCGGTGTGTTCGATCACCAGCTCTCCGGCGTGCACTACCTGGAGCTGTTCGAGGAACGGCAGAACCTCTACTGCGGGCGCGGCCATCCATTCTTTATCCGCACCGACAGTTCCCTGAGCGACACGGAAATCTTCAGCGCCGAATACGTCGACCGTGGCCTGGTGGTGGAGAATCGCAAGCCATTCACCTTCCCTTTCAACAGTGTATCCAGTGCAGCCTCGACCGAGGCCGTCGCCTCGCTGATCGCGTCCGGCCACTTCATAGGCTACCTGCCCGGGCACTACGCCGAAGTGCTGGTGGCGCGCGGTACGCTGCGTCCGATCTGGCCTGCGCGCTTTTCCTATAATGCCAGGTGCCATTGCATCACCCGCCAGGGCGTGCCGCACAGCACGTCGATGGAGCGCTTCATCGCGGCCCTGAGCGCCGCGACGGCCACAATCGCTCCCTGAGCGCACGCCACGCCGTCACGACGCGATGACACCCGGTCGAACAACCTGAAGCAGGATGGGCTGTGGTTCGGGATGCCAAGTGATACCATTGCGCGCTTCGACGGCGCCCTGAGCAGCACCAGGCCCCGGCGCCACGATGCCCGACACTCCCCCATGCCCCACCAGCCTTATCGGCTCGTCTGCCGGCAAGGGCGTAGCGTTCACTCATATGCGCAGGTTCGTCTTCCTCGGTTCGGGCCGGGCTGAAAGGCTCGAAAGCGGTATCACCCTTTAAACAGCGCACCTCAAGTTATTGATAGGTAAGTCCTTTGATTTCCACCGCTAACATCACCATGCAGTTCGGCGCCAAGCCGCTGTTCGAGAACGTTTCCGTCAAGTTCAACAACGGCAACCGCTACGGCCTGATCGGCGCCAACGGCTGCGGCAAGTCGACCTTCATGAAAATTCTTGGCGGCGACCTCGAGCCTTCCGGCGGCCAGGTGATGCTCGAGCCGAACGTGCGCCTGGGCAAGCTGCGCCAGGATCAGTTCGCGTACGAAGAATTCAACGTGATCGACACCGTGATCATGGGCCACGAGGAGCTGTGGAAGGTCAAGGCCGAGCGCGACCGCATCTACTCGCTGCCGGAAATGAGCGAAGAAGACGGCATGAAGGTTGGCGAACTCGAAGGTGAGTTCGCCGAGATGGACGGCTACACCGCCGAATCGCGCGCGGGCGAGCTGCTGCTGGGCCTGGGCATTCCGCTCGAGCAGCATTTCGGCCCGATGAGCGAAGTCGCCCCCGGCTGGAAGCTGCGCGTGCTGCTGGCCCAGGCGCTGTTCTCGGACCCGGACGTGCTGCTGCTCGACGAGCCGACCAACCACCTGGACATCAACACCATCCGCTGGCTGGAAACGATCCTCACGGCGCGCAACAGCACCATGATCATCATTTCCCACGACCGTCACTTCCTGAACTCGGTCTGCACCCACATGGCTGACCTGGATTACGGCGAGCTGCGCCTGTTCCCGGGCAACTACGACGAGTACATGACTGCCGCGACCCAGTCGCGCGAGCAGCTGCTGGCCGACAACGCCAAGAAGAAAGCGCAGATTTCCGAGCTGCAGAGCTTCGTCAGCCGCTTCTCGGCCAACGCCTCCAAGGCCAAGCAGGCGACCAGCCGCGCCAAGCAGATCGACAAGATCCAGCTGGCCGAGGTCAAGCCGTCGAGCCGCGTCAGCCCGTTCATTCGCTTCGAGCAGAACAAGAAACTGCACCGCCAGGCCGTGACCATCGAGAAGGTGTCCAAGGCCTTCGACGACAAGGTGCTGTTCAAGAACTTCAGCTTCACCGTCGAAGCCGGCGAGCGCGTGGCGATCATCGGCCCCAACGGTATCGGCAAGACCACCCTGCTGCGCACCCTGGTCGGCGAAATGGAGCCGGATGCCGGTTCGGTGAAATGGACGGAGAGCGCCGAGGTTGGCTACTACGCCCAGGATCACGCCCACGATTTCGAAGATGACGTGACCCTGTTCGACTGGATGGGCCAGTGGACGACCGGTGAGCAGGTGATCCGCGGCACCCTCGGGCGCATGCTGTTCTCCAACGACGAGATCCTCAAGTCGGTGAAGGTCATCTCCGGTGGTGAGCAGGGCCGCATGCTGTTCGGCAAGCTGATCCTGCAAAAGCCCAACGTGCTGGTGATGGACGAACCGACCAACCACCTGGACATGGAATCGATCGAGGCGCTCAACCTGGCGCTGGAGAACTACCCGGGCACGCTGATCTTCGTCAGCCATGACCGCGAGTTCGTCGGCTCCCTGGCCACGCGCATCATCGAGCTGTCGGACAACGGCGTGACCGACTTTTCCGGCACCTACGACGACTACCTGCGCAGCCAGGGCATCATCGTCTGACGCCTGCTGCAGAAATGACAAAGCCCGCTTTCGCGGGCTTTGTTGTTTCAGCGTTCTGCTCAGGCAGTAGCGAACAGCTCGGAGATACGCTGCGCTGCACCTTTCATGGCTTCGGCGCGCGGCTCTTCGCCGTAGGCCAGACCTTCGGCGCGAACGATCTCGATGTCGTCGATACCGACGAAGTTCAGCATGCGCACCAGATAGTCCTCATGCGCCTGGCCGGACGGCTGGCCGGCATGAATACCGCCGGCGCTGGAGGCGATCACCACGGTCTTGCCGCCAGCCAGCCCTACCGGGCCGTTCTCGGTGTACTTGAAGCTCTTGCCGGCGACGGCGATGCGGTCGATCCAGGCCTTCAGTTGGCTGGGAATGGCGAAGTTGTACATCGGCGCACCGATGACGATGGCATCGGCAGCGAGAAACTCTTCCAGGGTGCGTTCGGCCAGCTCGGCCTCGTGTTTCTGCGCGGCGTCACGCAGCTCGGCCGGGGTGCCGGCGGCTACCAGGGTGGCAGCGGAAAAGTGGCTCAGCGCATCGCTGGCCAGGTCGCGGTAGGTCACCTGAACATCTGTAGTGACAGCACTCCAGGCCTCGACTACAGAACGGCTGAGCTGACGGGAAGCGGAAGCATCACCAAGGATGCTGGAATCGAGGTGCAGTAGTTTCATAGGTGCTCTCCAGAGTGTCGTGCGACGTGGTGACGCAATTGCGGAGAGCCTACCGATGTAACCAATAGCCGATAAGATGGCAAAAATGCGATAGTTCGTCCCATTAATAGGACGATGACATGCATGACCTCAATGATCTGTTCTACTTCGCCAAGGTAGTGGAAGCCGGTGGTTTCGCCGCTGCCGGGCGCGCCCTGGGCATTCCCAAATCGCGCCTGTCGCGGCGCATCGCTGAGCTGGAGCAACGCCTGGGTGCGCGTTTGCTACAGCGCTCGACACGCAAACTGGTGCTGACCGATATCGGCGAACGCTACCTGCGCCATTGCCAGGCAATGCTGCTGGAGGCCGAACAGGCCGAGGAAACCGTGACCAACCTGACCAGCGAACCGCGTGGTCGGGTGCGCTTCTCCACCCCACCGGGCGTGGCCCTGCTGCCCGACGTGATCAATGATTTTCTGACGCGCTACCCCAGGGTGCAGCTGGAGGTCGTACAGACCAGCCGCCGCATCGATCTGCTCAACGAGGCCGTGGACGTCGCCCTGCGCGTGCGCAACGCCGACGACGAAGAACCGGGTCTGATCACTCGTCGCCTGCTACCAGCACGCGCGCTGGTGGTGGCGCGCCCGGATCTGATCGCCGGGCTGCGCCTGGAGCAGCCCGAAGATCTGCAGCAGTTGCCCGCGCTGGGCGCCATCGGAGCCGACCGGCGTATTCATCTGCGCTTTCATCACAACACGACGCAGGAGGCTCGCGAAATCGCCCTGGAGGCGCGCCTGGCCGTCGACGACTTTCCCATGCGCAAGTCGGCGGCACTGGCCGGGGTGGGCATTACCCTGCTGCCCACCACCTACTGCCACGAGGAACTGGCCGATGGCAGCCTGGTGTCATTGCTGCCGCACTGGACGGTGCCTGAGGGTTATGTCCAGTTGGCCTACACCCACAGGCGCGGCATGTCGCCGGCTGTCCGCGCCTGGATCGAGTTGCTCAGCGACGCATTCAGTCGCTGGAGCTTCCCGCTCTGACTCAGATGCGGAACTGCCGCACCAGCGCCCCGAGGCGATCGCCCAGGCCAGCCAGGCTGCGCGCCGTCTGTGCGCCCTGCTCGGCCTCGCCGGCCACACTGTCCACGGCGACGGCGATCTGATGCACGCTGCGATTGATCTCCTCGGCCACTGCCGTCTGCTCCTCCGCGGCGCTGGCGATCTGCGCGTT
>NZ_PGLR01000027.1 GCF_002803095.1 Pseudomonas sp. ZH-FAD
CGCGCAAGCGCTTCAATTGGAAATGCCCGATTGAGGTCATGACAGAAGTAGTGGCGTTGCAGCATGATGCACCTGCTTCAATCCAGTAACCGTGTTGCACTCAGCTTCTGCAACCGCCGCATTTTGGAGGCACATGTTCGACCGAGGTTGCTACCTCGTCGCACATATAGCACTGCTCTTGTGGCATACGGTGCTCTCCCTGCAAGTGAAGCTAACGTTTGGTTAAGGGGCGGGCTTTAACCCGTCCCAGTGAGCGAAGCGAACGGTTTGAACCACTTGTTATGTGTTACCGAGAGTAGTTGACATAGCCAAAGCTATATTTATTAAGCATTTCGGTAGTTTTCTTTGCGCGCTCAGGAAGTGGCGTCAATAGCCCTTCAATGTCGGTTATAAATTTTTTCGTTACAGACATGAAGTGCTCAGGAACAGCGTGCTCCGCTAGGTTCTCGAAGAAGCTGTCGTGCCCAAATGTTGTTTTAAGATAAACATGTGCTCGCTGCGTTTTTCTCTGCCAAGTATATGGATAAACATCTTTCATTTCTTCGTCCATTACTTCGCTTGGTTGGATGATTGCAGTACCGTGAGCAAGAATATTTCTTAGCACAAATAGGGCGTTTACACCTTCTCGCGTACTTTCATCAGTAGCTTTTTCTAATGAAATGTCAAAGTAGAAAGAGTACTGATTTTTTAGATTTTCCCAGCCGCCCTGAAGCTCCACTTCGTCGCGGAATTTATACATAAGCTGCTCGGATTTTGATGGAGCTGTTTTTCCTAACCTTTTGCCTCGCTCTATTTCTTCATCGATGTCAGCAGAAAGCTTTTCGGAAATTATGCTTCTCAATGTACCTTCTAGAATCGATGCATTAAGTACTAGCAAGGCCAAGGATTGATTGTAATTTGCGTAGTCATGCTTAGGTGGTTCTGCTTTTCTTAATTCATTGTTCTCATCGAAAACTAACGGCGTGCGGATAGATTTTGATTTCTTGTAGCCTAAAGCTAGGACTTCGTAGGCAATTAATAGTGAAGCACTTGTTTCCCATACTCGATATTTCAAGGTTACCTCCTTGTTTACACATAACTATAAATAGACACCAAATGGTGCATAACCTGCGGGCTGTTTTGGTGGATAACCTTCCTGGTCATTTTCGAAATCCTTCTCTATTTCTCGGCCTGCAGCGAGGCGGTGGGGTTTTTTGCAGGTTATACACCATGTCGGATAACCGCTGGCAACTCGTATTCAGGCGAGTCTTACAGGTGCTCCCGAACCTCCCGGGTATCGCTTCGCTTAGCCCAGGCTACGGCTTTCAGGCCGCAATGATCGCTGCTAAAACGGGATGCCGCCCAGCCGATCCTACAGGAGAGGTTGTGGTTCGGGTGTGGATGTTCTGTGCGGCAAACGCAGCAGTTCCACTTGCCACCAGCTTGGCAGCAGGCGGCGGACTTCGGGGCGGGCGAAGCGATCGTCGATGAGGTAGAGCACGCCCTGGTCTTCCGGCGTGCGGATCACCCGGCCGGCGGCCTGCACGACTTTCTGCAAGCCGGGGTAGAGGTAGGTGTAGTCGTAGCCATTGCCGAACAGGGTGTCCATGCGCTGGCGGATTTCTTCGTTGATCGGGTTGAGCTGGGCCAGGCCGAGGGTGGCGACGAAGGCGCCGATCAGGCGTTCACCGGGCAGGTCGACGCCCTCGCCGAATACTCCACCGAGCACGGCGAAGCCGATGCCGCGCCCGCCGATCTGGAAGCGTTCGATAAAGCCCTGACGCGCCGCTTCGTCCATCTGCCGGGACTGCGTCCATACCGGGATCTGCGGGTGGTCGCGGCGCAGCTCCTGCAGTACCTGTTCCAGATATTGATAGCTGCTGAAGAACGCCAGGTAGTTGCCCGGGCGTTCGGCGTACTGGCGCGCCATCAATTGGCAGATCGGCGCCAGGGAGGCGTCGCGGTGCTGGTAGCGGGTCGACAGGTTACGCACCACCTGCACGTGCAGTTGTTCGGCGCTGAACGGCGAGGCGACGTCCAGGCACTGGGTCTCTTCCGGCAGGCCGAGCAGGTCGAGGTAATAGTGGCTGGGGCTGAGGGTGGCGGAGAACAGCGTGGCGCTGTGGGCGTCCTCGAAGCGCGGGCCGAGGAAGGGCGCCGGCAGGATATTGCGGATGCACAGGGTCGAGTAGCTGCGCCCGTTGCCAGCCTCGTCGCGATTGATATCGAACAGCGAGTGCGGGCCGAAGCTTTCCGCCAGGCGGCAGAACAGCATGGCGTCGAGATAGAAGCTGAGCAGTTCACCGCCGTTGCCTTCCGGCTGGTCGGTAAGCAGGTCGGTGATGGCGCTAACGGCTTTGCCCAGGGCTGCGAGCAGCAAGTCCGGCGCCAGCGGGTAGACCTGATAGGGCACCTCCTGCTCGCAGTGCAGTTGATCCCAGTGGCGGTCGACCCGTTCCAGCACGCTTTTCAGGCGTTTCGGCGCGTCGCGGCACATGGCCTTGAAGCGCGCCTGATCCAGCTCGGCGCTGTACATGCCGCGCCCGCGTTCCACCAGGTTGTGCGCCTCGTCCACCAGCAGGCAGACGCGCCACTGGTTGATCAGGGTGAGGCTGTGCAGCAGGGCGCCGAGGTCGAAGTAGTAGTTGTAGTCGCACACCACCACGTCGCTCCAGCGGCATAGCTCCTGACTCAGGTAGTAGGGGCATACGCCATGGGCGATGGCGATATTGCGCACGGCGTGTTGATCCAGCCAGCGCTCTTTCAGCGCCGCGCTGCGCGCTGCCGGCAGGCGGTCGTAGAAGCCCTTGGCCAGCGGGCAGGAGTCGCCATGGCAGGCTTTGCTCGGGTGCTCGCAGGCCTTGTCGCGAGCGACGTGTTCCAGCACACGCAGCGGCGTGTCCGGTTCGCGTAGGCGTTGCAGGGCATCGAGCGCCAGGCGCCGGCCCGGCGTCTTGGCGCTGAGGAAGAACAGACGGTCGAGCTGCTGGCCGGGCATGGCCTTGAGCTGCGGGAACAGGGTGCCGAGGGTCTTGCCGATGCCGGTGGTGGCCTGCGCCAGCAGGTAATGGCCATCACGCGCGGCGCGGTATACGGCCTCGGCCAGTTGCCGCTGGCCATGGCGGAATTCGCCGTAGGGGAAGCTGAGGTTTTCCAGCGCCTGGTTGCGCGCCTGCTGGTGCGCCTGTTCCTGCTGCGCCCAGTGGATGTAGCGGCGGCAGTGCAGGGCGAAGAACTCGCCCAGCGAGGCCGCGCTATGGCGCTCGCGGAACACCGTTTCCTGCTGGGTCATGACGTTGAAGTAGACCACCGCCAGATCCAGTTCCTCGAAGCCCAGCTCCTGGCACAGCAGCCAGCCGTAGATCTTCACCTGTGCCCAGTGCAGCAGGCGATGGTTGGCGGGGATGCGCGAGATGTCGCCACGGTGGGTTTTGATCTCTTCCAGCAGGCGAAACTCGGGGTCGAAGCCATCAGCGCGGCCACTGACGGTCAGCCCCTCGAATTCGCCGATCAGTGGCAGCTCGGAGACGTAATCCGGGCCGCGCCGGGCCACCACCGTGGCGTGCCCGGCCATGCCTTCCTGCGCGGTGGGCGAGGGGGTGAAGCGCAGGTCGAGGTCACCTTCCTTGGCGGTGAACTCGCACAGCTCGCGCACGGCGATGCGCAGGCTCAATCGCTCCACTCCACGTAGCAGACGCTGACCGGCATGCCGTGCTCGGCGCAGAAGGCCAGCCAGCGTTTCTGGTTGTCCTGCAGGCGGTCGCCCGGGCCTTTCACCTCGATCATTCGGTAGCGGCCCTCGGCCGGCCAGAACTGGATCAGGTCGGGCATGCCGGCGCGGTTTTCGCGGATATCGGCCAGCAGGCGGCGAAACCAGGCGCCCAGGTGCGCCGGTGGCAGGCAGATCAGTGCCTGTTCCAGGCGCTCGGCGTCGAGCAGCTCCCAGAATACGAAGGGTGACTGGATGCCGAATTTTTCGGCATGGGTGCGGCGCATGGCCTCGAGGTAGCTGCCATCGTCCAGGCGTGCCAGGCAGGCGGCGAACAGCTCGGCGCGACGCGCATGGAAGTCAGCGCGGTGCAGATCCACCGGGCCGGTATGGAAGGGATGGAAGAAGGCGCCGGGCAGCGGGGCGAAGATCGCCTCCCAGCAGAGCAGCCCGAACAGCCCGCAGATCAATGTGTTCTCCACGTAATGCACGGGCGCATCCGGCTCGGTCAGGTGCATGGCCACGGCCAGCTCGACGCTGGCGGCGCGCGGCAGGCACAGGTCGAGGCGATCCTCGATCAGTTTCGCCGCCTTGGCTACTGGCGGCAGGCCGAGGCGTTTGCGCAGACGTGTGCGGGCTCGTTCGGCCAGTTGCGCCTCTTCGGCGTTGTGCGGCGCCGCGATCACCTGCTCGGCCAGTGCCAGCGCTTCGGCATCCTGCCCCAGGCGCTCCAACACGCGGATTTGTCGCTGCCTCGAGCCTACCGCATGGGTGTCGCGATACAGCGCAAGCGCCGATTCCAGCTCGCCAGCACGTTCCAGATGCTGCGCCAGTTGCAGAAGCAGGCGCTGGTGGCGTTCGCCGATATGTGGGCTATCGCTGCAGAAATCGCCGAGGTGCTGCAACACCTCGGTGACCGCCATGCCGGCCTCGAAGGCGTCGCGGCAGGCGCGCAAGTGCAGGTAGTCGTCCACGTCCTGGCGGTGGCGAAAACCGCGCGAACCGGGGGTGATCGGCACCTGCTCGTAGCGGAATATCCCTAAGTCGGCCAGCACGAATTCCGACCAGTCCTGCGCCAGGTTGCCGAAGAACATCAGGCGCAGGCGGTCGCACAGCGGCCCGATGGCCAGGCTCAGCAGACGCTCGTCCAACTGCGGGCACCAGTCGGCCAGGCTGCGCGGCTCTGTGTGTAGCTCGCGCAGATGGTCGAGCACTTCGCTTTTCTTCAGGTTGCCGCCTGGCAGGTCGCTGGCGAAATGCGCGGCCAGTTCGTCCTTGAGCAGCAGGGCGCCGAGTTCGTCGAAGCTCAGTGCGGCGCAGTCGATCAGCCAGCCCAGTTCCAGCAGCGGTGCGGCAGCGGTCGGGATGTCGCCGATCTCGGCATAGCGCAGTTTGCTGACACGAAAGTGCACGCCTTTGCGCATCACCAGACGTACCAGCAGCGCCTGGGCGGGCAGTGGCACCTGGGGGAAGTCCGCGACGAAGGCGTGCTCGACGTCGTCCATCAGGTCACGGTGATGGGCGTCGAGCCAGGCGAGGGCCTTGCGGAAATTGGCCAGGTAATAGAGTTCGGGAGCGTCGAGGCTGAGCATGCTGCGAAGTTTTACTGGTTTTTTATACAGATGCTAGTGCCGTTCACCGGCTGGAGTACTCAGGTGGATGGAAGGCGAGGGCGGCGTTGTGCTACTGCGTGTGGCAACTATCTATCTGATCGATAAGCGCTTTTTCAGGTATCGATGGCGTCGATTGTCACTATCCCGAGATGTGCCTTTTGCCGTTCTGGGGCGTGCGTAACATGGCAACCGTAGCCAGTTACTCACCCCCTCTCAGGAGAACGAACATGAAAAAGCAAATCCTCGCCAGCCTCGTCATCGCCGCCCTGTCCGCCAGTGCTTTCGCCCTGCCGCAGATCAACGCTCAACAGTCCGCAGCCCCTGTAGTCGCTGAAGGTGGCGCAGATCGTGTCGGCGTGAATCGTGTAGCCGAAGGCGGTGCCGAACGTACTCTGGAGCGTTTCCGCGTAGCTGAAGATGGTGCTGATCGCGTAGGCCTGAACCGTGTAGCCGAGGGTGGTGCTGACCGCGTGGGCCTGAACCGCGTAGCTGAAGGTGGTGCAGACCGCGTAGGCCTGAACCGTGTAGCCGAAGATGGTGCCGACCGCGTAGGTGCCAGCCGTATCAGCTGATCCGGATATCCATCACGCGGGAGCAGTCTTATGCCGCATTGCAGTTAGAAAGGGCGCCCCGAATCGGCGCCCTTTCTTTTTCACCCATTCTCCACACAATCTCCACGCTCGCCCCATACGCCTCCCACCGCCCTTGCCCAGACTCTGCCGTACCTTCACTCGCTACGGAGAGCCGTACCATGAGCCGTTCCCTGGGCTTCAAGCTGGGCGCCATCGCTCTGCTGATTCTGCTGTTGATGATTCCCCTGCTGATGATCGATGGCCTGGTCGATGAGCGCCAAGGCCTGCGCCATGAGGTGCTGCAGGATATCGCCCGCAGCTCCAGCTACCGCCAGCAGATCACCGGGCCGATCCTGGTGCTGCCGTATATCAAGACCACCCATGAGTGGAAGACCAACGAGAAGACCGGTGAGCGCTATAGCGAAGAGCGTCAGCGTCGCGGCCGCCTGTACTTCCTGCCGGAGCGCTTCGTGCTCGAAGGAACGGTTGGTACCGAACTGCGTGCCCGTGGCATCTATGAAGCGCGCCTGTACCGCAGTGACAGCCAGGTCAGCGGCCAATTCCGCCTGCCGGCGCGCCTGGGACTGGGTGACGAGCTGGGCTTCTACCGCTTCGAGAAACCCTTCCTCTCGGTCGGTATCAGCGATATCCGTGGCATCAGCAACGACCTGCAACTACGCCTGAATGGCCAGACCCTGAGCTTCGCGCCGGGCAGTGCTGACGATAACTTCGGCGCCGGTGTGCATGCACCGCTCCCGGCTCTGGATGCCCAGGGTGGGCAGACACTGGAGTTCGCCTTCGACCTCAAGCTGCAGGGCACCGAGCAGCTCTCGATAGTGCCGGTCGGGCGTGATAGCCGGGTCAACTTGACCTCCGACTGGCCGCACCCGAGCTTCGTCGGTGAATACCTGCCGAGCCGCCGGGAGATCAGCGCCAAGGGTTTTACCGCCGAGTGGCAAACCAGCTTCTTCGCCACCAATCTAGAAGAGGCATTGCGTGACTGTGTGGGCGGTGATCGTTGCCAGGGCCTGTTCGGCCGTAACTTCGGGGTGAGTTTTGTCGACCCGGTGGATCAGTACCTGAAGACCGACCGTGCGATCAAATATGCGCTGCTGTTCATCGCCCTGACCTTCGCCACCTTCTTCCTCTTCGAGGTGCTCAAGCGCCTGGCCGTGCACCCGGTGCAATACGCACTGGTCGGCCTGTCGCTGGCGCTGTTCTACCTGCTGCTCTTGTCGCTCTCCGAGCATCTGGACTTCGCCCTGGCCTACGGCCTGTCTGCCAGCGCCTGCGTCGGCCTTATTGGCTTCTACGTCAGCTTCGTGCTCCACAGCTGGCGACGGGGCATGGGCTTTGGCGCCCTGCTGGCCGCGCTGTACGCCATGCTCTATGGCCTGCTCAACGCCGAGGACTACGCCCTGCTGATGGGCTCGCTGCTGGTGTTCGGCGTGCTCGGTAGCGTGATGGTGCTGACCCGCAAACTGGACTGGTACGGCGTCGGTCGCAGCGCTCCTCAAGCCTGATATTGGCTGGCGCGGCACAGGCCGCGCCCCCTCTCTGGAGAGAATCCCATGCGTCTTCTCATGCAGTTTTCCGCCTGCCTGGGCCTCGGTCTGGTGGTGGCGGTGATGATCCTGATCGGCCTGATGTTCTGCGGCTGGTTCAACCTGATCGACGGCCTGCTGTTGACCGGCAAACCGCTGGCCAGTCTTAGCCTGATGGTGCTGCCTGAGGGTTTCTGGAGCGCGCTGACCGGTATTCAGGACGCGGCGCAAAACAGCACGTTGCGCTCCTTTCTGTCTCTATGCGCGGCATTGGGCCAGGTCGGCCTGCTGCTGGCGCTGGGCTTCATGCGCCTGTGGTATCGGGCATGAGCGGGCATATCGGTTTGCGCGAGGAGGCGCGTGCCGGGCATCTGCTGGCGCTGCGCATCGCCTGGTTGTTTCGCGATGCCCATCATGGGCAGTGGGCGGGCCTCCGCGTAGACTCGCGGTTCGTTGAACGGGAGTACTTCAAGGATGAAAAAGAGACTGACCACCGCCCTCGGCGGTCTGCTGCTGGCGAGCCTGGCACAGGCCGATGATTGCCGGCAGCAGTTGCCCAGCTGGATTGAGATAGCCCACCCGGGCCATACAGCCAGTCAGGTGCTCGAGGATGAGCGCGGGCGTTATCGGGTGGATGCCGAACAGAGTATTTGCAAGGTCTGGCCAGCGCGGCCTGAGCTGACGCTGATCGCGATGCCACTGCTGCGCGCAGAGCACGACAGCCATGGCGAGGCGGACCTGGAAGTGCTGGTGCTCAATAGCGCCGAGCAACAGGTCCTGGCACGGCTAGTGGAGCCCAATCGGTTGGATTGGGACGCGATCTATGTGGACAGGTTGGCCTTGGATACTGCGCCTTATCGCCTGCGTGGAGATGACCTGGCGTTTGCTGTTCGGATCAGCCGCCGCAACGGGTCACGCATGAATCCCTTCAGGGAAACCGAGCTCGCTCTCTACGAGTTGAAAGAGCAGGGGTTGCGCACCTTGATGGGAGGGCTGGTGGTGGAGAGCTTCGGCGGTGAACGAGACGACGATTGCACGGCTTCGTTCGGCGAGGCCAAGGGCGTGCTCATCGTTACGGACAAGGTGGGTCGCAATGGCTATCGCGACCTGATCTTCAAGCGAACTCATACTGGCCGGCGAATGGAGGCGGCAGATGGCGAATGCCAGACCATCGAAGCCGATACACGCCGCGTTCAGTTTCGTATTGAGTACGACGAAGAACGCTATCTGCTGCCAATCGAGCTGGTCTCCGACCCGCACTGAGGACGCTGTGCGTAGCCCGGATGCAATCCGGGAACGGCATGACAGGCCATCCCCGGATTGCATCCGGGCTACGAGGTGACAAGCCAGGTGAACCGCGTTCAGCTGGCGCTCGGCTTTACAGGCTGACCGAAATCCCCGCCTGCAGCGTGCGTGGCTCGCCCGGATAGCTCCAGACGTTCCAGGCACGCTCTTCATAGTGCTTGTCGAAGACGTTGTTCAGGTTGAGGTTCAGGCGCACGTTCTCGGTCAGCGGGTAGTAGGCCAGCAGGTCGACCAGGCCGTAGCCGTCCATGTCGAAGGTGTTGTTGCTGGTCTGGCCCTGGCGCTCGCTGACGTATTTCAGGCCGATGCCCAGGCCCAGGCCGGCCAGCGGGCCGCCATCGAACTCGTAAGTGTCGAGCAGGTTGAAGCTGTGGCGTGGCACGTTGGCCAGGCGCGAGCCCACCGGCATGGTGGTGCTGGTGCTTTCGGTGACTTCGGCGTCGACATAGGCGTAGCCGCCGATCACCCGCCATTGCGGGGTAATGTTGCCGGCCACATTGATATCGAAGCCACGGCTGCGCACTTCACCAGCGGCAATGCTGCGCGTGGTATCCAGCGGGTCGCTGGTCAGCACGTTTTCCTTGACGATATGGAACAGCGCGGCGGTCAGGCTCAGGTCGCGATCGGCCATGTCGTACTTGAGACCGACTTCGTGGGCCACGCCTTTTTCAGGGTCGAAGGCGTTGCCCAGGCGATCAGCGCCGCGGTTGGGCTTGAACGAACGCGAGGTGTTGGCGAAAACCGCCAGCTCGTCGGTGAGGTCGTAGATCAGGCCGAAGCGCGGGGTGACGGCGTTATGCGCCTGATCCCAGTCGCCGCTGGTGGTGAGTTTGTCTTCGTAGCTCTGCTCGAAGCGCTCGATGCGTGCGCCTATCTGGGCGTTGAGGCGTTCGGTCAGGGCAATCTGGTCCTGCAGGTAGAAGGCGTAGGACTCCAGCGTTTCGGCATCATGCGTGGTGGTACGGGTCAGCGCCGGCAGCGGCTGGCCGTGTACCGGGTTGTACAGGTCGATAGGGTAAGCGCCGCCGCCCGGCGAGCGGATGATCAGCGAGTTGTAGTTGAACTTGTCGTACTCCACGCCCACCAGCAGGGTGTGGGCGAAGCCGCCAAGGTCGAAGTTGCCTTCGGCGTTGGCTTGCGCGTTGACGTCGTTCCAGTTCAGCCAGCGTTCGTTGTAGTTGCGCCCGACGCTGCTGGCGCCTGCAGGCAAGCCGGTGTAGGCGTTGCTGTTGTTCTCCACGGCGCCGCCGTAGATCTTGCCATCGAGGTATTGCACGCCGCCGCGCAGGGTCCAGCTGTCGCTCAGCAGATGCTCGATACGCAGTTGCGTGGTGGCGTTCTCGTTGGTCAGCTTGCCGGCGGATTCCTCGCCCAGGAAGCGGTCGCGCGGCAGCTTGCCGTTCTGGTTGGAATAGCGGGTGACGCCACGGTCGAGCGGGTGACGGTTGTGCAGGTAGTCGCCTTCGAGGGTGATGGTGGTTGCCTCGTCGAGCTGCCAGCGCAGCACCGGGGCGACGTTGTAGCGCTCGCTCTCGACGTCATCGCGGAAGCTGTCGCCGCCCTCGGCCACCAGGTTCAGGCGGTAGGTGAAGGTGGCCTGTTCATCCAGCGCGCCGGTGGTGTCCAGGGTGCCACGACGCAGGCCTTCGCTGTTGACCTGGCTGCCGAGCACGGTGCGGCGCTCGGCCTGCGGCTGCTTGCTGACGATATTGAAGGTGCCGCCCGGATCGCTGCGGCCGTAGAGCATGGCCGCTGGGCCGCGTAGCACTTCGATGCGCTCGATGGTGCTGGCGTCGGGCATGTTCGGGTAACCACGGTTGACGGCAAAACCGTTGCGGTAGAACTCCTGGCTGTTGAAGCCGCGAATCAGAAATTCGGTCAGGCCTTGGCCGCCGAAGTTGTTGCCGCGCTCCACGCCGCCGGCGTAGTCCAGCGCATCTTCCAGGCGCACCGCGCCGATGTCCTGTACTACCTGAGCGGGGACGACGCTGATCGACTGTGGAATCTCTCGGATCGGCGTATCGGTACGGGTCGCACTGGCCGAGCGGCTGGCACGATAACCATTCACCGGGCCGTCGGCCCGCTCGCTGGGGGCGGTGATCTGCATTTCTTCCAGTGCCAGCGGCGTGTCGTTATCGGTGCTGGCAAAGGCACTGTGACAAGTGAGAGCGGGCAGGGCGAGGAACGGTACGACCAGGCGTCGCATGGTGTGAATCCTTGGGCCGGGGGTAGGTGAGGGCCCGGGATTCTAGTGTTTTAGAGAATCATTATCAAATGCGGATTTGTCGCAGTAGATGCCTTGAAAGTTGGCGCTTCTCTACTAGCGTTTTCAGCGTTTGCAATGAATCCACGAAACGTCGCGATGCGGCTAATACCAATGTCTATCTGTCGGTCGGTGCTGGCCTGCTGCTAGCTTGAAGCTGCATCAGAATAACAATAACCGGAGGCGTCTATGACTTCTGAACAAACAAATGCCGCGGCCTATTGGAAGGCCAATGTGCGGCTCATCACCTGGAGCCTGATTGTCTGGGCGCTGGTTTCCTACGGATTCGCCATGATTCTGCGCCCGATGGTCGCGGGAATCTCCGTCGGCGGTTCCGACCTCGGATTCTGGTTCGCGCAGCAAGGCTCCATCCTCTTCTTTATCGGGCTCATTTTTCACTACGCGTGGAGACTGAACAAACTCGATAAAGAATTTGGCGTCGAGGAGTAAGTGGTCATGAGCCAATTCGTCATCAACATGTTGTTCGTAGGCGCGTCCTTCGCGCTCTACATCGGCATCGCCATCTGGGCGCGTGCCGGCTCCACCAAAGAGTTCTACGTCGCTGGCGGTGGTGTGCATCCGGTCACCAACGGCATGGCGACAGCCGCTGACTGGATGTCCGCTGCATCCTTCATCTCCATGGCGGGCCTGATTGCCGCCGGTGGTTATGCCAACTCCACCTTCCTCATGGGCTGGACCGGCGGCTACGTGCTGCTGGCGATGCTGCTCGCGCCCTACCTGCGCAAGTTCGGCAAGTTCACCGTGCCGGACTTCATCGGTGATCGCTTCTACAGTCGTGGCGCGCGCCTGACTGCGGTGATCTGCCTGGTGATCATCTCCGTGACTTACGTGATCGGTCAGATGGCCGGTGCCGGCGTTGCCTTCTCGCGCTTCCTCGAAGTGAGCAACTCCACCGGTATCTGGATCGCAGCAGCGGTGGTATTCGCCTATGCCGTATTCGGCGGTATGAAGGGCATCACCTACACTCAGGTCGCTCAGTACGTGGTACTGATCGTGGCCTACACCATTCCGGCGATCTTCATCTCCCTGCAGCTGACCGGTAACCCGATTCCGCCGCTGGGCCTGTTCGGTGACCACGTCGAGTCCGGCGTGCCGCTGCTGCAGAAGCTCGATGAAGTGGTGCGTGAGCTGGGCTTCGCGGCCTATACCGCCGATGTCGACAACAAGCTGAACATGGTGCTGTTCACCATGTCGCTGATGATCGGTACGGCCGGTCTGCCGCACGTGATCATCCGCTTCTTCACCGTGCCGAAGGTTTCCGACGCACGCTGGTCGGCTGGTTGGACCCTGATCTTCATCGCCATGCTGTACCTCACCGCTCCGGCCGTTGCCTCCATGGCGCGTCTGAACCTGGTCACCACCATCTATCCGGAAGGTGCTTCTGCTCCGGCGCTGTCCTATGACGAGCGTCCGCAGTGGGTCAAGAACTGGGAACAGACCGGTCTGATCAAGTGGGAAGACAAGAACGGCGACGGCCGCATCCAGATGTACAACGATGCTGCGCCGGCCTTCACCGCAACTGCTCAGGAGCGTGGCTGGAGCGGTAACGAGCTGACCGTGAACAACGACATCCTGGTTCTGGCCAACCCGGAGATCGCCAACCTGCCTGGTTGGGTGGTCGGTCTGATCGCGGCGGGCGCCATTGCGGCGGCACTGTCGACGGCTGCGGGATTGTTGCTGGCGATTTCTTCGGCGATCAGTCATGACCTGATCAAGACCTTGATCAATCCGAAGATCAGCGAGAAAGGGGAAATGCGCGCAGCGCGGATCTCCATGGCCTGCGCGATTCTGCTGGCGACCTACCTGGGCCTGAATCCACCAGGGTTCGCCGCGCAGGTGGTGGCGTTGGCCTTCGGTATCGCCGCGGCGACCCTGTTCCCGGTGCTGATGATGGGGATCTTCTCCAAGCGCATGAACGACAAGGGTGCGATCTGCGGTATGGTCGCCGGCCTGGTGATCACCCTGCTGTACATCTTCACCTACCTGGGCTGGTTCTTCGTTCCGGGGACCAACATGCTGCCAAACACCCCGGACCAGTGGTTCATGGGTATCTCCCCGGCTTCCTTCGGTACCGTCGGCGCCCTGATCAACTTCGCCGTGGCCTACGGCGTATCGATGGTCACCGCCGAGCCGCCGCAGGAAATCCAGGATCTGGTGGAAAGCGTACGTACTCCCAAAGGTGCTGGTGCCGCTCTGAGCCACTAAGCATAATCCTGGCCTGACGCCATCTGTCGATGGTCCAGGGTCTGACAGACGGGCCTCCACTGGAGGCCCGTCTTTTTTCGGGAACAACCATATGTTGTGGACTTTGCTTGCCATCGTGGTGGCGGGGCTCGGCGCTGCCGGTATCGCTCTGCTGCTGCGCAAACTGACGCGTAACAAACTGCCGAAGTGGATCGTGCCGCTGTTCGGTGGTCTGGGGATGCTGGGTTATCAGGTGTTCTACGAGTATTCCTGGTTCGAGCATCAGCAGGCACGCCAGCCCAAGGAGTCGGTCGTGGTCGCGACCGAAGCGGGCCACGTGTTCTGGCGCCCATGGAGCTACTTCGTACCGATGGTCACCGCCTTCACCGTGCTCGACAGCAAGAGTGTCGTGCGTGAGCAGGTGGCAGACGCACCAGTGGCCGAGTTCATGCTCTATCGCTTCGAGAAGCAGCACATCGACCACGTTTCGCACCGCGCCCATCTGCTCAATTGTGCAACCGGCGAGTTGTTGCCGCTGGACGAGAAGAAGCAGCCTCAGCTCGCCCAGCTCAAGCGTATCGACAAGGACGACGAACTTTATCGTCAGGTCTGTCGCTAGCGTGCTGTCTTTTCGCTGAGCGCTGCGGCGTGCGGCTGCCTTTACTGCCACTGGAGCCGTGATCTTGCGTAGGGTGTCGCGGGGCCGCCTAGGCCGTGCGCACCGCCCCTTCACTGACTGGGCGCTTTTCCGCGCCCGATAGACCCAGATCAATATCCACGCCTGCCACCTGCATAGAATCGCCAGCCCCTGATTTTCGAGCTTGCGGTCATGCCCTGTTTCCCCGAACTGTTGTCGCCAGCCGGCACCCTGAAGAACATGCGCTACGCCTTCGCCTACGGCGCCGATGCGGTGTATGCCGGTCAGCCGCGTTACAGCCTGCGCGTACGCAACAACGAGTTCGACCACGCCAACCTGGCCCTTGGCATCGCTGAGGCGCACGCCCAGGGCAAGCAGTTCTACGTGGTGGTCAACATCGCCCCGCACAACGCCAAGCTGAAGACCTTCCTCAAGGACCTGGCGCCGGTGATCGAGATGGCGCCGGATGCGCTGATCATGTCCGACCCGGGTCTGATCATGCTGGTGCGTCAGCATTATCCGCAGATGCCTATTCACCTCTCGGTGCAGGCCAATGCGGTGAACTGGGCCAGTGTCGAGTTCTGGCGCCAGCAGGGACTGACGCGGGTGATCCTGTCGCGTGAGCTGGCGCTGGAGGAGATCGAGGAAATCCGTGGCCAGGTTCCGGGCATGGAGCTGGAAGTGTTCGTCCACGGCGCGCTGTGCATGGCCTATTCCGGGCGCTGCCTGCTGTCGGGCTACATCAACCGCCGCGACCCCAACCAGGGCACCTGCACCAATGCCTGCCGCTGGCAATACCAGGCCACGCCCGCGACCGAGAACGAGTTGGGCGAGATCGTCCGTGTGGTCGACCCGACGCTAGGGCGGGGAGCGCCGACGACCCAGGCCTTCATGCTCGAAGAGTCTGGGCGGTCGGGGGAGGAAATGGCCGCCTATGAGGACGAGCACGGCACCTACATCATGAATTCCAAGGACCTGCGCGCGGTGCAGCACGTCGAGCGGCTGCTGCGCATGGGCGTGCACTCGCTGAAGATCGAGGGGCGTACCAAAAGCCACTTCTACGTGGCGCGTACTGCGCAGGTCTACCGCCGCGCCATTGACGACGCGCTGGCCGGCAAACCCTTCGACCCGAGCCTGCTGGGCAGTCTGGAGTCTCTGGCCCATCGCGGTTACACCGAGGGCTTTTTGCGTCGCCATGTGCATGACGAATACCAGAACTACGCGCGCGGCAGCTCGGTGTCGGAGCGCCAGCAGTTCGTTGGCGAGCTGACCGGCGAGCGCCGTGGCGAACTGGTCGAGGTGCGGGTGAAGAATCGTTTCGCCGTGGGCGATGGGCTGGAGCTGATGACCCCGCAGGGCAACCTGCGTTTCAGTCTGGAGCACCTGCAGAACGCCCAAGGGCAGGCGCAGCCGGTGGCGCCTGGCGATGGCCACGTCCTGTATTTGCCGCTGCCGGCGGATGTGAAACTGGAATACGGGCTGCTGATGCGCGATCTGTAGGTTTTCGTAGGGTGGATGAAAAGAGCGATGCGCAGCCGCGGCAACCACAAAACCGTAGGGGGGGCTTTAGCCGCGATAAACGCTCGCCGCTGAAGCGCCTCCCACCTGAACAGTTTGTGCGGTTGGAGGAAGCGCCAGCCGCGGATGCATAGCCTGCCGCGACCACGAACCCGTAGGAGCGGCTTTAGCCGCGATGTCTGCCGCGCCGCTGCGCATCTGCAGGATGCCGCTTGCAGGCGATGCGCTGTGGGCTGCTACATGGCGTGTTGACGCCGGCGTTGGCTGGCCAGTTGGCGCTCCAGATCGCAGAGACTGTCGATGCCCTGACGGCGCGCCTTGCTGAACAGCATCAGCGCCAGTTCAGCGGTCACCAGGGCGTCGGCACTGGCGTTGTGGCGCTGGTGTACCTGCAGGCCGAATTCGGCGACCCACTCATCGAGCCCGCCTTGGCGAATGCGCGATTGTGGGCACAGCAGCGGGGCGATTTCGGCGACATCGAAGAACCGGTGCTGCAGGCGATAGCCCAGGCTCTGGCGCAGCGCGCGAGCCAGCATGCGCTGGTCGAACTCGGCATGAAACGCCAGCAGCGGACTGCTGCCGACGAACTCCATGAAATCCAGCAGCGCCTCGGCCGGCTCCACGCCACGGGCCACTTCGCTGGGGGCGATGCCGTGGATCAGGGTGCTGGCGCTGGCCTGGTGATCGGGGCGGTGCAGGGTGCATTCGAACTGCTCGGCGAAGTCGATGGCGCCGTTGTCGATCACCACCGCACCGATGGCCAGCACCTGATCGCGGCGCATGTTCAGGCCGGTGGTTTCCAGATCGAGGACGACGAAACGCTGCTGGTGCAGCGGGCGTTCGTCGAACGGCGCCGGCGCACTCAGCGCAGCGCGGCGTTGCAGCTGCTGCTGGGTCAGGGCCGGACCGCGGCCGGTGAACCAGGTGAACTTGCTCATAGCTGATACCTCATGGCCAGGCTGCTCTGCAGGCGCTGCGCCTGGCGGAACGACTCGCGCAGAATACGCCGGTCCAGGTGGTTGAGATGGTCGGGGTCGACCCGATTGGAGTAGGGCAGCTCGTCGCGCGCCTGCAGTTGATGCTGCTGCATGCGCGTCTGCTGAATGAAGTGGTAGGCCTCTTCATAGGCGGCGCCGTCCAGGGCCTCGATCACGCCCTTGGCGATCAGCGCGCGCAGGCGCTCCAGGGTGCCGACCGCACTGATGCCGTTGGCCAAGGCGAGCAAACGGGCGCCGTCGACGAAGGGCGTCAGGCCCTGCACCTTGAGGTCGAGGGTGTCCTTGTCGGCGCCCGAACGGGCCACCACGAAGTCGCGGAAGCGTCCAACCGGCGGGCGGTGGCGCAGGGCGTTCTCCGCCATCATGCGCTGGAACAGGCTGTTGTTGGCGATGCGTCCGAGCAGCTCCTCGCGTAGCTGTTCGCAGCCTTCGTCCGGGCCCCAGATCGCGCGCAGGTCAAAATAGATGGTCGAGCCCAGCAGATTTTCCGGCGTGGCTTCGAGGACGAAGCCGGCGAAGCGCCGCGACCACTCCTCGCGCGACAGGCACAGCTCTGGGTTGCCGGCCATGATGTTGCCCTTGCACAGGGTAAAGCCGCACTGCGCCAGGCGCTGGTTGATCTCGCGGGCGATCGGCAGCAGGCGCTCGCGGATGGCAGCAGCCTCACTGGCGCTTTCGGCCTCGAAAAGAATGCCGTTGTCCTGATCGGTGTGCAGGGTCTGCTCGCGGCGGCCTTCGCTGCCGAAGCACAGCCAGGTGAAAGGTATGCCCGGATCGCCCATGTCCTCGAGGGTCAGCTCGATCACTCGGCATACGGTGTGGTCGTTGAGCAGGGTGACGATATGGGTGATCTGCGTCGAGCTGGCGCCGTGGGCGAGCATGCGGTCGACCAGCAGGCGGATGTCGCTGCGCAGCCCGGCCAGGGTCTCTACCTTGCCGGCATGGCGGATGGTGCGTGCCAGATGCACCAGGTCGACGCGCTGCAGGCTGAACAGATCGCGCTCGGAAATCACTCCGCAGAGTTTCTCGTGCTCCACCAGGCAGACGTGAGCGATGTGCCGTTCGGTCATGGCGATGGCGGCATCGAAGGCGCTGGCATCTGGTGCCAGATGGAAGGGGTCGCGCGTCATCAGGTTGTCGATGGGCTGGGCCAGGTCGACGCCGTCAGCCACCACCCGGCGCAGGTCGCGCAGGGTGAAGATACCCAGTGGTTTAGCGGCCGGGTCGAGCACCACGATGCTGCCCACGTGCTGCTCGTGCATCATTCGCACGGCATCACGCAACGGCGTCTGCGGCGCACAGCCGATGGGTTGGCGCATGGCCAGTTCGCCCAGGCGGGTATCCAGCGAATACTGCGCGCCGAGGGTTTCCACCGCGCGCAGCTGCACCTGCTGGTTGACCTGATCGAGCAGACTGCTGACCCCACGCAGGGCGAAATCGCGCAGCGGGTTGGAGACAGCGAAGAGTTTGACGAAGGCAAGCTTGGACAGCAGCAGGCAGAAGGTATCTTCGGCGGCCAGGTGCTCGGTGCGCGTGGCGCGCTCGCCGATCAGCGCCGCCAGGGGGAAGCACTCGCCGGCGGTGATCTCGAAGGTGGTCTCGGTGCCCCGCCGGGCGCTGTGTGGGCGCTCGCCATGCACACGGCCCTGCTTGACGATGTAGAAGTGCTCGACCGGGCCATCGCTGGGTTTGATGATCGAGTCGCCCTCGGCATAGAAGCGCAGTTGGCAGTGCTCGACCAGAAACGCCAGATGGGCGGTGTCCATCTGGTTGAAAGGCGGGAACTTCTGCAGGAACTCCATGGTGCCGTGGATGTTCTGCAGCACCGCTGTCTTGCCCGCATCGGCCATCGCGTCGGCCTTGCTCATGGGCGTGCGCCTCGCAGTTTCGGGATGTTGTCAGTGTGGCCCTGGCTGGTCGGCTTGCCCATTGCACCTAAGTAGGGGGAGAGGAGGCGTAGCCCGGATGCAATCCGGGGGCGGCATCCCCGGATTGCATCCGGGCTACGGGGCTGTGGGAGGGGCTTTAGCCGCGACTTCCCATAAAAAAACCGCCCCGGAGGGCGGTTTTCTATTCGAGCAGCGTCCGAATCACAGGCCGTTCTTTTCCTTGAATTCGCGACGACGGCGATGCAGTACCGGCTCGGTGTAGCCGTTGGGCTGCTTGGTGCCTTCGACCACCAGCTCCAGCGCGGCCTGGAAGGCGACGTTGTTGTCGAAGTCCGGGGCCATCGGGCGATACAGCGGGTCGCCGGCGTTCTGGCGATCGACCACCGGTGCCATGCGCTTGAGGCTTTCGACCACCTGCGCCTCGCTGACGATGCCATGGCGCAGCCAGTTGGCCAGCAGCTGGCTGGAGATGCGCAGGGTGGCGCGGTCTTCCATCAGGCCGACGTCGTTGATGTCCGGCACCTTGGAGCAGCCGACGCCCTGGTCGATCCAGCGCACCACGTAGCCGAGGATGCCTTGCGAGTTGTTGTCCAGCTCGTTGCGGATTTCTTCTGCTGACCAGTTGGTGTCCTTGGCCAGCGGGATGGTCAGGATGTCGTCAACCGAAGCCGGGGCGCGCTTGGCCAGTTCGGCCTGACGGGCGAACACGTCGACCTTGTGGTAGTGCAGCGCGTGCAGGGTGGCGGCGGTCGGCGAGGGGACCCAGGCGGTGTTGGCGCCGGACAGCGGGTGGGCGATCTTCTGCTCGAGCATCGCCGCCATCAGGTCCGGCATGGCCCACATGCCCTTGCCGATCTGCGCGCGGCCCTGCAGGCCGGTGGCCAGGCCGACGTCGACGTTGTTGTTCTCGTAGGCACCGATCCAGGTTTCGCTCTTCATGGCGGCCTTGCGCACCACGGCGCCAGCCTCCATGGAGGTGTGGATCTCGTCACCGGTACGGTCGAGGAAGCCGGTGTTGATGAATACCACGCGCTCGCTGGCAGCCTTGATGCACGCCTTGAGGTTGACGGTGGTGCGGCGCTCCTCGTCCATGATGCCGACTTTCAGGGTATTGCGGGCCAGGCCCAGCACATCCTCGACGCGGGCGAAGATTTCGCTGGTGAAGGCGACTTCTTCCGGGCCATGCATCTTCGGCTTGACGATGTACACGCTGCCGGTGCGAGTGTTCTTGCGGCTGGTGTTGCCGATCAGGTTGTGCACCGCGATCAGGCTGGTAAACAGCGCATCCTGAATGCCTTCCGGGATCTCGTTGCCTTCGGCGTCGAGGATGGCCGGGTTGGTCATCAGGTGGCCGACGTTGCGCACGAACAGCAGCGAGCGGCCATGCAGGGTCAGCTCGGAGCCGTCCGGCTGGGTGTAGACGCGGTCCGGGTTCATGGTGCGGGTAAAGGTCTTGCCGCCTTTGGACACTTCCTCGGCCAGGTCGCCCTTCATCAGGCCCAGCCAGTTCTTGTAGACCACCACCTTGTCATCGGCATCGACGGCGGCGACGGAGTCTTCGCAGTCCATGATGGTGGTCAGCGCCGCTTCCATCAGCACGTCTTTCACGCCAGCGGCGTCGGTGCTGCCGATGGGGCTGGAGGCGTCGATCTGGATTTCGAAGTGCAGGCCGTTGTGCTTGAGCAGCACGGCGATCGGCGCGCTGGCCTCGCCCTGGAAACCGACCAGTTGCGCGTCGTCACGCAGGCCGCTGTTGCTGCCACCCTTGAGGGCGACGACCAGCTTGCCGCCGACGATGGCATAGCCGGTGGAATCGACGTGCGAGCCGGCAGCCAGCGGTGCGGCCTCGTCGAGGAAGGCGCGGGCGAAGGCGATGACCTTGTCGCCACGCACCTTGTTGTAGCCCTTGCCCTTCTCGGCGCCGCCTTCTTCGCTGATCACGTCAGTGCCGTACAGCGCGTCGTACAGCGAGCCCCAGCGGGCGTTGGAAGCGTTCAGAGCGAAGCGCGCGTTCATCACCGGCACCACCAGCTGCGGGCCGGCCAGGCGGGCGATCTCTTCGTCGACATTGGCAGTGGTGGCCTGGAAGTCTTCCGGCTCCGGCAGCAGGTAGCCGATTTCCTGGAGGAAGGCCTTGTAGGCAGCGGCGTCATGGGCCTGACCCTTGCGCGCCTGGTGCCAGGCATCGATCTGTGCCTGCAGCTCGTCGCGCTTGGCCAGCAGGGCACGGTTCTTCGGCGCCAGGTCCTTGATGACCGCAGCGGCACCGGCCCAGAACTGGTCGGCAGCGATGCCGGTACCGGGAATGGCTTCGTTGTTCACGAAGTCGTACAGGGCTTTGGCGACCTGCAGGCCACCGACTTGAACGCGTTCAGTCATCACTTGCCTCACTATCTGAGCTTTACTCAATCGCCGCTTCGGGCACCTCTGAAAACGACCTGCGGGTCAACGCCTGCGCTTTCAGAGAGGCTCGTCGGAGACGGTCTGGCCGTCTTGTAGTCCGTGGCGCGGCATACTACATCAAGATTCTGGGGAAATGCAGTGGGTGTGCGTCAGACCGCGACCAAAAGACTAATTACGGTCACGAGCAGTACGCGTTGTGTTCAAAAAAGTTCGCTATTGTTTCATAAAAAATGCAAAAACGTACACGATTAATTGAGTTGGCTACTGACAACCGCGCCAATATGGCCTACGCCTCCTCGCCTATACTGCTTTTCGAGCATCCTGGAGCCCGCCATGACGGTATCTGCCGCTGTTACTGCCGACCTTGCCGATCTCACCCGTCTGTTTGCTGGCTATCTGCGTTTCTATCAAGTGCCGCGCGACGAGGCGGAGATTGCCGCCTTCCTTGGTCTGCGCCTGCAGCGCGGGGATTCGCAGTTGTTCATCGCCCGGAGCGAGCAGGGCGCCGCACAGGGGTTCGTGCAGCTCTACCCCTTTCATTCTTCGTTGGCGCTGGAACCGGCCTGGTTGTTAAGCGATCTGTATGTCGACGAAAGCGCGCGCCGCTTGGGCGTTGGCGAGGCGCTGATGAATGCCGCCCGCGCGCATGCCGAGGCGACCGGCGCCTGCGGTCTGCAACTGGAGACGGCGAGGACCAATCTGGCCGGCCAGCGCCTTTACGAGCGTCTTGGCTACGTGCGTGACGAGCAGTTCTTCACCTACTGGTTGTCGCTACGCGGCTGACCTTCCCAATCCTGTGAACGAGTGAGGTAGTACATGGACCATCTGGTACTGACGGTGATTGCCGAGGACCAACCGGGTCTGGTCGAGCGTCTGGCCGGCTGCGTGGCTAATCATGGGGGCAACTGGCTGGAAAGCCGCATGGCGCGCATGGCCGGGCAGTTCGCCGGAATCGTGCGCGTGGATGTGCCGGCCGAGGCCCACGGCGGCCTGATCAAGGAACTCGAAGCGTTGAGTGCACAGGGTATTCGTGTACAGCTGGCGGCCAGCGGCAGCGAGCCGGGCGGGCGCTTCACTGCGATTCGCCTGGAGCTGGTGGGTAACGACCGGCCCGGTATCGTCCGTGATATCACCCGTGTGCTGGCCGAGCAGGGCGTCAATCTGGAGAGCCTGCTGACCGAGGTGGCGCCAGCGCCGATGAGCGGCGAGCTGCTGTTCACCGCCGAAGCGCTGCTGGCCGTGCCGGAGACGCTGGCGCTGGAGCAATTGCAGGCACGCCTGGAAACCCTGGCCGATGACCTGATGGTGGAGCTGAACCTGCGCGCCGAGGATTGATATCCCCGGTATAGGTGGATCAGCCTGTGGATAAACTGGGGAGCCCCGGCGCACAGCTTAGTGCCCCGGGGTTTTTCATTGGCTGGCTAAAAGTTCAACAGGATCAATGTCTTGTGCACAAATGCCGGGGATGGATCTGTGGATAAGCCGGGGGTGAAAGACGCCGCCCCAAGGCTGGCGCGGCCTGGCGGTGGATGGATATTTTTTGTTCAGTGAAAGAGAAGCCGGTGCGCGCAGCGCACCCTACGAGGATGCTCGGCGCGGAATCGTAGGGTGCGCCGTGCGCACCGCCGGGTTAACCGTTCGAGCGCTTGCGCAGGTTCAGCCAGATATCCAGGCTGTATACAAAAAGTCCGGCCCAGATGCAGGCGAATGCCAGCAGGGTGCTCGGCGAGAAGTGTTCATCGAACAGCAGGATGGCCTGCAGCAGTACCAGGGTCGGAGCCAGGTATTGCAGGAAGCCCAACGTGGTGTAGGGCAGATGCCGCGCCGCGGCGTTGAAGCACACCAGCGGCACCAGGGTGATCGGCCCGGCCGCGGCCAGCCACAGTGCTTCGCTACTGGTCCAGAAACTTGCCTGGCTGCTCATCGCCGCAGGGTGCAGAGCCAGCCAGGCCAGCGCCACCGGCACCAGCAGCCAGGTTTCCACCACCAGCCCGGGCAGTGCCGCCACGGGCGCCTGTTTGCGGATCAATCCGTAGAAGCCGAAGGTCAGCGCCAGCACCAGCGACACCCAGGGCAGGCTGCCGACCTGCCATAGCTGCTGCAGCACGCCCAGCGCGGCCAAGGCGACGGCCAGCCACTGCAGGCGGCGCAGGCGCTCGCCGAGAATCAGCAGGCCGAGCAACACGTTGATCAACGGGTTGATGTAGTAGCCCAGGCTGGCCTCGATCATGCGGTCATTGTTTACCGCCCACACGTACACCAGCCAGTTGGTCGCGATCAGCAGGCCGCAGCCGGCCAGCACTGCCAGGCGTTTGGGATTGTCGCGCAGCTCGCGCCACCAGCCAGGGTGCTTCCAGACGAGCAGCAACAGGCCACCGAACAGCGCGGACCAGAGCACGCGGTGCACGATGATCTCCATCGCCGGGACGCTTTGCAGGGCTTTGAAGTAGAGCGGGAACAGGCCCCAGATGATGTAGGCGGTAAGGCCCAGAACGTACCCGCGTTGCGGGTTGGCGGTAGCCATCGAGAATCCTTGGTTAGGCAGCTAACGGTTGCCGCGAAATTCTAGCGTTCTGTACGCTGCCTTGTCTGTTCGTTCAGCTTTTTCCGGAGCCCGAAGCGCCGGCAAAGTCGTAAGGGAAACTTTACGCGGCATGTGCAACTGTATCGGTGCGTAGCCCGGATGCAATCCGGGAACTGCGGCCCCGGATGTCATCGGCTCAGAACAGCCGCAGCGGCTCTTCATCCAGAGCTGCCATCTGTTCGCGCAGGGCGAGAATCTGGTCGCCCCAGTAGCGTTCACCGGCAAACCAGGGGAAGGCCAGGGGGAAGGCCGGGTCGTCCCAGCGGCGGGCGATCCAGGCGCTGTGATGCATCAGACGCAGGGCGCGCAGGCCTTCGATCAGCGGCAGTTCGCGGGCGGCGAAGTCATGGAATTCCTGATAACCGTCGACCAGTTCGGCCAACTGACCAAGGCGTTCATGACGCTCGCCGGCCAGCATCATCCACAGATCCTGCACCGCCGGGCCCATGCGGCAGTCGTCGAGATCGACGACATGGAAGGCGTCGTCGCGGTGCAACAGGTTGCCTGGGTGGCAGTCGCCATGCAGGCGAATCGGCGTGTAGCGCACGCGGGCAAACAGTTCATCGAGGCGGGTGAGCAGGTCGCGCGCTACCGACTCGTAGGCGGGCAGCAGACTGCGCGGCACGAAGCCGCCGTCGAGCAGGGAGGCCAGGGCCGCATGGCCGAAGTTGTCCACCGCCAGGGTTTCGCGATGAGCGAAAGGACGGCTGGCACCGATGGCGTGCATGCGTCCGAGCAACTGGCCGAGGCGGTACAGCTGCTCGAGGTTGCCCGGCTCCGGCGCCCGGCCACCCCGGCGCGGGAACAGGGCGAAGCGGAAGCCACCGTGCTCGAACAGCGTCTCGCCATCGCGCTCCAGGGGCGCTACCACCGGAACCTCATGCTCGGCCAGCTCGGCGCTGAAACTGTGCTCCTCGCGGATCGCCGCATCGCTCCAGCGGTCCGGGCGATAGAACTTGGCGATCAGCGGCGTTTCGTCCTCGATACCGACTTGATAGACGCGGTTCTCGTAGCTGTTGAGTGCCAATACGCGGGCGTCGCTGAGGTAGCCAAGGCTCTCCACGGCATCGAGCACCAGATCCGGGGTGAGGGTGGAAAAAGGATGGCTCATGAGTGGCTCCGCGTGAGTGGGCACCCAGTCTACCGGCTTGCGCTAAACCTAGGGCGGGTGTAACCCGCCGTTGGCGTTAATTAGTCTTGCAGTAAGGCGGGGGCAACCCGCCGCTGAAATGACTGGCGGGTTGCACCCGCCCTACAGCTGCGTGCCGAGCAGCACCTGACTGGCGGCGAACTGCGCGCGCACCGGATCGCCGACGCGCAGGCCCAGCTCGGCCAGGCGAGCGGAGTCGAGCAGGGCACACAGGGTCTGACCATTAGGCAGGCCGATGCGCACGTCGCTGGGGCCATCGCTGGCCGGCAGAATCTGTTCGATACGGCCTTCGAGTGCGTTGTGCTGTTCTGCACGGGGAGCCTGTAGTGGCTGCAATTCCAGCCAGCCAGCCTTGATCAGCGCGACCACGCTGCTGCCTTCGCTCAGCTGCAGGTTTTCCGTACTGTCATGGGTGATCTGCGCCTGCAGGCGGCTGCCGCCTGGTAGTTCTATGTCGATCAGATCGTTGTGCCCGTGGGCGTGAATCGCGCGCACGCGGCCGGTCAGTTGGTTGCGCGCGCTGGTGCGCAGCATCAGGCGGCCGAGCAACTCCAGGTCGGCGTCGTCACCGGCGGCCTGCAGCAGTTGCACCTGCAGCGCCTGCAGGCGTTGTTGCAGTGCCAGCAGGCGCTCGCCAGCGGGCGTAAGGCGTGCACCGCCGCCACCTTTGCCGCCGACATTGCGGCTGACCAGGGGCTGCTCGGACAGGTTGTTCAGCTCATCGATGGCGTCCCAGGCGGCCTTGTAGCTCAGCCCGGCGGCCTTGGCGGCGCGGGTGATGGAACCTTGTTCGGCGATCTGCTCGAGCAGCGCCAGGCGTTTCGGCCGGCGGCTGAGTAATTGGGCGATGGAATCGAGCTGCGACATGATTGAGGCGTGGCCAGGGAGAATGTCGGGCACGGTGCGTGACTGCGCCTGGCGCGTCAAGTCAGCCATCGCCCGGCCGCGGCGTGCGTGCCAGGCAATACACATCGACGCGCAGGGCGCCGGCGCGACGCAGCAGGTGGGCGAGCACGCCCGCCGTGGCGCCGGTGGTGAGCACGTCGTCGACCAGCGCCAGATGAGCGCCGGCGACCTTGGCTTGCAGTTCCAGACTGAAGGCCTGACGCAGATTGCGCTTGCGCGTTGCGGCATCCAACCCTTGCTGTGCGGGTGTATCGATGCGGCGCTGGAGCCATTCATGTTGCACCGGCAGCTTCAGGCTGGCGCCCAGCCAGTCGGCGAGCATCTGTGCCTGATTGAAGCCGCGTCGTCGCTGGCGCTTGCGGGCCAGCGGCACCGGCAGCAGCGCCTGGGGGCGGGGCAGCCCTTCATCGAAGGCATGGCGCAGGTGTTCGGCCAGTAGTTCGGCGAGCAGACGGCCGTATGGCCATTGCGCCTGGTGCTTGAAGCGGGTGATCAGGTTGTCGACCGGGAAGGCGTAGCGCCAGGGCGCTTCCACACGGCTGAAACTCGGCGGCTTATTCTGGCAGGCGCCGCAGATCATGCCGTTTGCCGGCAATGGCACTGCACAGACCTGACATTGTGCACCGAGCCAGGGCAACTCGGTCTCGCAGGCGGTGCAGATGCTGTGTGTGGGGTGGTCGGTGGCTTCGTCACAAAGCTGGCAATGGCGCCGTTGGCGTAGCCAGGCGAGGCGTTGCAGAACGGTGAGGTCAAACGGAGGCATGGCGGCTCGTCCATGAGCAGTGGTGCCTGAAGTTTAGTCAGCGTCAGCGGATGAGCCAGCCCATTACGATCAGACCGAGAAATAGCCAGATCACCCCGCCGATGATCGAGCCACGCAACAGCGAACGAGCGCCGCTGAACAGAAACAGCAGGCCGATGATCAGCAGGATGATGCTGAAAATCGACACGTCCATGCCAATGGCCCTGGCCATACCCTGGAGAAAGTCGTCGATGGCATCGGCCATGGCGCCCAGCACGCCGGACAGCATGTCGACGATGAAACGGATGGCACGGCCCAGCGCTTCGCCGAGTCCTTCGAAAAAACCTTCAACCTGCATGCAGAACATCCTGTGGGAGGGGTAAGCATTTGGCCTTGTGCCATGACATAAGTTCTATTGGTTGTTAATTGATCAGATGTAAACCTGTGTCTTTATCGTGGTTGACAGCATCCGATCGCCACTTATGATGGCCAAAGCCTGAATGCCCCGTGTGGGCCTGACAACAGATGCCACCAAGCGTCGAAGGACTTCTCAGATGAGCGCAACTGCAGCAATCGCCACCCGCCACGACTGGAGCCTCGCCGAGGTTCGCGCGCTGTTCGAGCAGCCTTTCAACGACCTGCTGTTCCAGGCGCAAAGCGTCCATCGCCAGCACTTCGACCCCAACCGCGTACAGGTCTCGACCCTGCTGTCGATCAAGACCGGCGCCTGCCCGGAAGACTGCAAGTACTGCCCGCAGTCCGGCCACTACAACACCGGCCTGGACAAGGAAAAGCTGATGGAAGTGCAGAAGGTGCTGGAGGCGGCCGCCGAGGCCAAGGCCATCGGCTCCACGCGTTTCTGCATGGGCGCGGCCTGGAAGCATCCGTCCGCCAAGGACATGCCCTACGTGCTGGAAATGGTGAAGGGCGTGAAGAAGCTCGGCCTGGAAACCTGCATGACCCTCGGTCGTCTCGACCAGGAGCAGACCCAGGCGCTGGCCGAAGCAGGGCTGGACTACTACAACCACAACCTCGATACCTCGCCGGAGTTCTATGGCAACATCATCACCACCCGCACCTACGGCGAACGCCTGCAGACCCTGGCCTACGTGCGCGAGGCGGGGATGAAGATCTGTTCCGGCGGCATCCTCGGCATGGGCGAGTCGGTGGACGATCGCGCAGGGCTCTTGATCCAGCTGGCGAATCTGCCGGAGCACCCGGAGAGCGTGCCGATCAACATGCTGGTCAAGGTCAAGGGTACGCCGCTGGCCGAGGAGAAGGACGTCGACCCGTTCGACTTCATTCGCACCCTGGCCGTGGCGCGGATCATGATGCCGAAATCCCACGTGCGGTTGTCCGCCGGCCGCGAGCAGATGAACGAGCAGATGCAGGCCCTGGCCTTCATGGCCGGCGCCAACTCGATCTTCTACGGCGAGAAGCTGCTGACCACCGCCAACCCGCAGGCGGACAAGGACATGGCCCTGTTCAAGCGCCTCGGCATCAAACCCGAAGAGCGTGAAGAGCATGCCGATGAGGTGCACCAGGCGGCTATCGAGCAGGCGCTGGTCGAGCAGCGCGATTCCAAGCTGTTCTACAACGCCGCGTCGGCCTAAATCGCTGTTTATGTAGGAGCCAGCTTGCTGGCGACTGCGGTTGATCGCCGAGAGGTCGAACCACGGCAAGTCGGCTCCTACAGGGTATGCATATGCCTTTCGATTTATCCGCCCGCCTGGCCGAGCGTCAGGCCGCCGATCTGTTCCGCCAACGCCCGCTGTTGCAGACCCCGCAGGGGCCGCAGGTGCGCGCGGACGATCAGGAGCTGCTGGCCTTCTGTTCCAACGACTATCTCGGCCTGGCCAACCACCCCGAAGTGATCCGTGCCATGCAGCACGGCGCGGAAAAATGGGGCGTCGGTGGCGGCGCTTCGCATCTGGTTATCGGCCACAGCACGCCGCACCATGAACTTGAAGAAGCACTGGCCGAGTTCACCGGCAGGCCGCGTGCGTTGCTGTTCTCCACCGGCTACATGGCCAACCTGGCGGTCGTCACTGCCTTGCTCGGGCAGGGCGACAGCGTGCTGCAGGACCGTCTCAATCACGCCTCGCTACTCGATGCCGGCCTGCTCTGCGGCGCGCGTTTTTCTCGCTACCTGCACAACGATGCGGTGAGCCTGGCCAACCGCCTGCGCAAGGCTACGGGCAACTGTCTGGTGGTCACCGATGGCGTGTTCAGCATGGACGGCGATCTGGCCGATCTACCGGCATTGTGTGCCGAGGCGCGCGCCACGCAGGCCTGGGTGATGGTCGACGACGCCCATGGCTTCGGCCCGCTGGGCGCTACCGGCGGCGGCATCGTCGAGCACTTCGGTCTGGGCCAGGATGACGTGCAGGTGCTGGTCGGTACGCTGGGCAAGGCCTTTGGTACCGCCGGCGCCTTCGTTGCCGGCAGCGAGGAACTGATCGAGACCCTGATCCAGTTCGCTCGCCCCTACATCTACACCACCAGTCAGCCGCCAGCGGTGGCCTGCGCCACGCTGCAGAGCCTGGAGCTGCTGCGCAGTGAACACTGGCGTCGGGAGCATCTGAACCGACTGATCGCACGCTTTCGTCAGGGCGCTGCCGAAATCGGCCTGAGCCTGATGGACAGCCCCACGCCGATTCAGCCGATTCTGGTGGGCGACAGCGCGCGGGCGCTGAAACTCTCGGCCCTGCTCAAGGATCGCGGCCTGCTGGTGGGCGCCATCCGCCCGCCGACCGTGCCTGCTGGTAGTGCCCGCTTGCGCGTGACGCTGTCCGCTGCGCACAGCGATGCGCAGCTTGAGCTGCTGCTCGAAGCGCTTGCCGAGTGCTGGCCGCAGGTGCAGATCGATGCGTGAGACGCTGATTCTATTGCCAGGCTGGGGTCTGGACGGCGCCTTGCTGCAGCCGCTGGCCAAGGCGCTGGGTGGCAATATGCAGGTGCAGGTGCTGGCCTTGCCGCGCCTGAGCAGTGCGGCGGCGGCCGATTGGCTCGACGAGCTGGATACGCGTTTACCGCATGATGGCTGGCTGGCCGGCTGGTCGTTCGGCGGCATGTTGGCCGCTGCCCTGGCGGCACGGCGCGGCGAGCGTTGCCGTGGCCTGATCACCCTGGCCAGTAACGCCTGTTTCGTCGCCAGCGCTGCCTGGCCGACGGCAATGCCGGCGCAGACTTACGCAGCCTTTTACGAGGGCTGCCAGGAGAACGCCGGCACTACCCTCAAGCGTTTCGCCATGCTCTGTGCCCAAGGCTGCGCCGACACGCGCGGTCTGTCACGACAGCTGCAGAACCATCTGGCGTCCAGCGACGAGCCATCCTTGCTGGCCGGGCTGCGTCTGTTGGCGAGTCTGGACAATCGCGCGGCGCTGGCAGCTTTCACCGGGCCGCAATTGCACCTGCTGGCCGAGCAGGATGCGCTGGTGCCAGCAGCGGCTGGTGACGCGCTGCTGGCGCTGTTGCCAACGGGTGAGGTGGACGTGCTGGAAGATTGTGGTCACGCCTTCGTACTTGACCAGGCGGATGCTCTGGCGGCCTTGATGCTCGATTTCATCTGCGAGGCCAACGATGTCTGAGCTGCGTGGGGTACATGGTACGGACCCGCTTTACCAATCCCTTGGTGCGCACAGCGCACCCTACGGTGATGCGGCGTTACCGGACAAGCGCCAGGTCGCGGCATCCTTTTCCCGCGCGGCAGAAAGCTACGATGCAGTGGCCGAGTTGCAGCGCAACGTCGGCACCCAACTGCTGGCGCGTTTGCCGGCCTCGCTGCAGCCAGGTCGTTGGCTGGACCTGGGTTGTGGCACGGGCTATTTCACCCGAGCCCTGGCCGAGCGTTTTGCACAAGGCGAAGGGCTGGCTGTGGATATCGCCGAGGGCATGCTGCGCCACGCCAGACCTCAGGGCGGTGCTGCACATTTCATCGCTGGCGATGCCGAGGCGCTGCCGCTGCAAAGCGACAGCGTCGAGCTGTTGTTCTCCAGCCTGGCGCTGCAATGGTGTGCCGACTTCCCGCGTGTGCTGAGCGAAGCGCAGCGGGTGTTGCGCCCCGGTGGTGTGCTGGCGTTCTCCAGCCTGTGCGTCGGTACCCTGCAGGAGCTGCGTGACAGCTGGCTGGCGGTCGATGGTTTCGTCCACGTCAATCGTTTTCGCCGCTTCGAGGATTACCAGCAGCTGTGCGCGGCAAGCGGCCTGCAGCCGCTGACGCTACAGCGTCAGGCCGAGGTGCTGCATTTCCCGGATCTGCGCAGCCTGACCACCTCGCTCAAGGACCTCGGCGCGCACAACCTCAATCCGGGGCGGCCGGGCGGATTGACCGGGCGCTCACGCATTCGTGCGCTGATCGAGGCCTACGAGTGTTTTCGTCAACCTCGAGGACTGCCGGCAACCTACCAGGTGGTGTACGGCGTGCTACAGAAACCTTCATAGGATCGAGCCTAGCTCGCCAACAAGCTTCGCGAGCAGAGCTCGCTGCCACGGTGGATCAGATGACCCAAGCCTACTTCGTCACCGGGACGGATACCGAAATCGGCAAGACCACTATTGCCGCTGGTCTGCTCCATGCGGCGCGCCAGCAGGGTCTGAGCACCGCAGCGGCCAAGCCGGTTGCTTCCGGTTGCATGCGAACCGCCGATGGGCTGCGCAACGACGACGCGCTGGCCTTGCTCGCCCAGTGTTCGTTGCCGCTGCGCTATGAAGAGGTCAACCCGCTGGCCTTCGAGCCGGCCATTGCCCCGCACCTGGCGGCGCGCGAAGTGGGCGTCAAACTGGATGTTGCCAGCTTGCTGCCGCCGGTACGGGCGATCCTGGCCAAGGGCGCGGACTTCTCGCTGGTGGAGGGCGCAGGCGGCTGGCGCGTACCCCTGGCCGGCGAGGAAAACCTCTCAGACCTGGCGATGGCGCTGGGCATTCCGGTGATTCTGGTGGTGGGTGTGCGCCTGGGTTGCATCAACCATGCATTGCTCAGTGCCGAAGCCATCGAGCGGGACGGGCTCAGACTGGCCGGCTGGGTGGCCAATATCGTCGAGCCGAAAACATCACGTCTGGAAGACAATCTCGCCACCCTCAGCGAGCGACTGCCAGCACCCTGTCTGGGGCGTGTGCCGCACCTGGGCAAAGCGACGGCCGCGGCGGTGGCGCAGCACCTCAATCTCGAGTTGTTGGCAGACTGGTAATAAACAGTAAAGTGACCATAGCCTTTTGCCTGTACGTTTTTTAGCCGTTTTCTGCTTCAATACACGCCATTAGGTTCTATATCCCTCAGGGGGCTGCCGATGGAAATCTCCGCCAACGCATTCAATTCGGGTTTGAACGGTATTCAGGCCGGGCAACGCCGTGTCGAGCAGGCAGCCGCTGATATCGCCAGCAACACCATCAACCCTTCTCAGCAGACCACGCAGACTCCGCCGCAGAATCAGGTCAACCCGAGCTCGCAGGTTTCCGAGCGTAGCCGTCCCGACCTGACCGAAAGCCTCGTTGCACTGCGTGTCGGTGAAAACGAAGTGCGCGCCAATGCGCGCGTCGTCGACACGGCTGACGAGGTGCTAGGCACCCTGATCGATACCCGCGCTTAAGTCGTCTCACCCCGGCCGCGCGGATGCTGCCAGCGGCGTGGCAGGAGGGCGCTCATGCAGATCGGCAGTAGCCTGCCACCATTCACTCCCGCGCCGTCCGCCAGTTCGGCGAGACCGCTGTCGTCCGATGTTTCCCCTGATATTGCCCGTGCCGACCAGGCGCCTGTCGCCGCGCCACAGGAGCAACAGGCCGACTCCGCTGCTTCCGGCCGAGAGGAGGCGGATCGCGATACCAATTCATCGACACCTGCAGGCGAGGCCGAGCCAAGCCCCCAGGAGCAGCGCCAGCAGCAGCTGGAAATCGCCGATCTCGTGCAGCGTGACCGCGAGGTGCGCACTCACGAGCAGGCGCACGCGGCCGTGGGTGGGCAATACGCCGGTGCGCCCACCTACAGCTTCAAGCGCGGCCCTGATGGGCAGCGTTACGCCGTTTCCGGCGAAGTCAGCATCGATACCGCTCCCATCCCCAATGATCCCGAAGCGACGTTGCGCAAGATGGAAATCGTCCTGCGCGCAGCACTCGCGCCCATCGAACCTTCCCCGCAGGACCTGCGTGTAGCTGCTCTGGCTCAGGCGCAGGCGGCGCAGGCGCGCGTCGAACTGGCCGAGCAGCGGCGAGAGGAAGCCTCCAACGCCGTAGAGCAGCGCAAGGCACGTGAAGAAGCCAGACAAGCGGATGAGCAGCCCGCCGAGCAGTCGCAGCAGGCTTTACCGCCAGCGCCTAATCTTGATCTGTATCGGCGTCTGGGTGAGTTGCCAGCGCCGGAGCCTCGCATCGATCTGGTCGCGTAGCCGGCCGATTGGCAGCGCTTGACAAGGGGTTGGCGTAAACGTATGTTTCAAACGCCTGTTTGATTGCTTCGGCCGCAGCCTCGTGGCCAGGCAGCCGGGAGTGATCCCGAGAGCGACCGCCAAGACGGTCACCCCAACTACTAGGAATCCACCGCAGAGGTTTACCGTTATGCCTGACTACAAGGCCCCCTTGCGTGACATTCGTTTCGTTCGTGACGAGCTGCTGGGCTATGAAGCGCACTACCAGAGCCTGCCTGGCTGCCAGGACGCCACTCCGGACATGGTCGACGCCATCCTCGAAGAAGGCGCCAAGTTCTGCGAGCAGGTGCTGTCGCCACTGAACCGTGTGGGTGACACCGAGGGCTGCACCTGGAGCGAATCCGGCGTGAAGACCCCGACCGGCTTCAAAGAGGCTTATCAGCAGTTCGTCGAAGGCGGCTGGCCGAGCCTGGCGCATGACGTCGAGCACGGCGGCCAGGGTCTGCCGGAATCCCTCGGTCTGGCCATCAGCGAGATGGTCGGCTCGGCCAACTGGTCCTGGGGTATGTACCCGGGCCTGAGCCATGGTGCGATGAACACCATCGGTGCTCACGGTACCGACGAGCAGAAGCACACCTACCTGACCAAGCTGGTTTCCGGCGAGTGGACCGGCACCATGTGCCTGACCGAGCCGCATTGCGGCACCGACCTGGGCATGCTGCGCACCAAGGCCGAACCGCAGGCCGACGGCAGCTACAAGGTTTCCGGCACCAAGATCTTCATTTCCGCTGGTGAGCACGACATGGCCGACAACATCGTCCATATCGTTCTGGCCCGCCTGCCCGATGCACCGGCTGGTACCAAAGGTATCTCGCTGTTCATCGTGCCGAAGTTCCTGCCCAATGCCGAAGGCGGCGTAGGCGAGCGCAACGCCGTTTCCTGTGGCTCCATCGAGCACAAGATGGGCATCCACGGTAACGCCACCTGCGTGATGAACTTCGATGGCGCCACCGGCTACCTGATCGGCCCGGCCAACAAAGGCCTGAACTGCATGTTCACCTTCATGAACACCGCTCGTCTGGGGACCGCGCTGCAAGGCCTGGCCCACGCCGAAGTCGGCTTCCAGGGTGGCATCAAGTACGCTCGCGAGCGTCTGCAGATGCGTTCGCTGACCGGCCCGAAAGCACCGGAAAAAGCCGCTGACCCGATCATCGTGCATCCGGACGTACGCCGCATGCTGCTGACCATGAAGGCGTTCGCCGAAGGCAACCGCGCTATGGTCTACTTCACCGCCAAGCAGGTGGATATCGTTCAGCACAGCCAGAACGAAGAAGAGAAGAAAGCCGCCGACGAACTGCTGGCCTTCCTGACTCCGATCGCCAAGGCCTTCATGACCGAAGTGGGCTTCGAAGCCGCTTCCCACGGCATGCAGATCTACGGTGGCCACGGCTTCATCAGCGAGTGGGGCATGGAGCAGAACCTGCGCGACTGCCGCATCTCCATGATGTATGAAGGCACCACCGGCGTTCAGGCGCTGGACCTGCTGGGCCGCAAGGTGCTGATGACTCAGGGCGGCGCCCTGAAGAACTTCACCAAGATCGTGCACAAGTTCTGCCAGGCCAACGAAGGCAACGACTCCGTCAAGGAATTCGTCGAGCCTCTGGCCAAGCTGAACAAGGAGTGGGGCGACATCACCATGAAGATCGGCATGGCCGCGATGAAAGATCGCGAGGAAGTCGGTGCTGCCTCCGTGGACTACCTGATGTACTCCGGCTACGCCTGCCTGGCCTACTTCTGGGCCGACATGGCGCGTCTGGCTGCCGAGAAGCTGGCTGCCGGTACTGATGACGAGGCCTTCTACAAGGCCAAGCTGCAGACCGCGCGCTTCTACTTCGCACGTATCCTGCCGCGCACCCGCGCGCACGTCGAAGCCATGCTGTCCGGCGCCAACAACCTGATGGAGATGGATGAAGAGCATTTCGCGCTCGGCTTCTAAGTCCTGATCGGTTGAACCGCAACGCCGCCCCAAGGGCGGCGTTGTCGTTTTTGCGCCGGGTACTGAAGGGAATGTCGCATCCTGTCGCTGTTTTCAACAGGCGAAGCAGGCAGAATGCCTTCATCTCTCGCCCAGGATGTCAGCGTGATCCGTCCGGCCAATTTGCGCCTCAGTCACTTCTTCTCCTCGCTGCCTTTGCTGGCCGGTGGGATCGTGGCTGCTCTGCTGCCAGTGCTGAGCGAGTTCTTCATTTCCCTGTTCAATGTATTGCCGACGCTGCTGTTGTTGCTCGGCGGTGCGTTCTGTCTGGTCTATGGCCGTCAGCGCGAGGTGTTTCTGCTGCTGGCGCTGTATGTCGGCTACTTCCTGCTGGATATCCAGGTCGATCACTTCCGTGACAATGGCCAGATACGCGACGATGCGGCCCTGGTCTTCCATCTGATCTGCCTGTTGCTACCGCTGCTCTACGCCCTCTACGGCTGCTGGGAGGAGCGCTCGCACCTGGCGCAGGACATGTTCGCTCGCGCCCTGGTGCTGCTGGCGGTCAGCGCGGTGGCCTTTGGTCTGGCGCGCCGTTATCCACAGGGCATCGCCGACTGGCTGGCGCAGATTCACTGGCCATCGCTGCACGGCGCCTGGATGAACCTGGCGCAACTGGTATATCTGGCGTTCCTGCTCGCTTTCATCGCTCTGTCAGTGCAGTACCTGCGCAAGCCCAGGCCGCTGCATGCAGCGCAATTGGTGGGGCTGTGCGGTCTGCTGTGGATGTTGCCGCAGGTATTCATCCTGGCCAACGCGTTGCAGGTGATGATCAGCATGGTGATGCTCATGCTGGTGGCTGCCGTGGCGCACGAGGCCTACCAGATGGCCTTCCGTGACGAGCTCACCGGGCTGCCTGGGCGGCGTGCGCTCAACGAGCGCCTGCAGCGCCTGGGGCGCGATTATGTGATCGCCATGGTCGACGTCGATCACTTCAAGAAATTCAACGATACCCACGGCCATGATGTCGGTGATCAGGTGTTGCGCCTGGTCGCCGGTCAGCTGCGCAAGGTTGGCGGTGGCGGCAAGGCCTACCGCTATGGCGGTGAGGAGTTCACCTTGCTGTTTCCCGGCAAGAGCGTGGAGCAATGTATGCCGCACATCGAGGCAGTGCGCCTGGCCATCGAGCAGTACCGCATGCAACTGCGCGACCCGCAAAGCCGCCCGCGTGATGACCGTGAAGGCAAGCAGCGTCGGGCCGGCAAGGCCGCCAGCGAGGTGTCGGTGACCGTGAGTATGGGCGTTGCCGAGCGTCAGGCCGAGCAACGCACTCCACAGGAAGTGATCAAGGAGGCGGACAAGGCGCTGTACAGCGCCAAGGCCGCCGGGCGCAATTGCATCCGTAGCGCTGGCCAGCGTCGCGGGGCTGTGAAGCTGGCCTCCGGGCGCGAATAGCTGCACTGGCAGACGAGCGGTCAGCAGGGATTTTCCTTGCCCTCAGTCAATCAGATAGTTAGTGACCCGATGTGAATTGCTGGTCATAACAAGACCCTATGTGTCTATAAAGTTGTTCAAGTAAACTCGGCCCTCTCACGTAAGTCCGTTTTCGAGGATGTGTCATGGCCGATTACAAAGCCCCCCTGCGCGACATGCGCTTCGTGCTCAATGAAGTATTCGAAGTCTCCAAGCTCTGGGCCGAGCTGCCGGCCCTGGCCGAGGTAGTCGATGCCGATACCGCCAGTGCCATCCTGGAAGAAGCTGGCAAAGTCACCGCGGGCAGCATCGCCCCGCTGAATCGCAGCGGTGATGAGGAAGGCTGCTCCTGGGACAACGGCGCGGTGAAAACCCCGGCCGGTTTCCCCGAGGCCTACCAGACCTACGCCGAAGGCGGCTGGGTCGGTGTCGGCGGATCGCCGGAGTTCGGCGGCATGGGCATGCCCAAGGTGATCGGCGCGCAGGTCGAGGAGATGGTCAACTCGGCCAACCTGTCCTTCGGCCTGTACCCGATGCTGACCGCCGGCGCCTGCCTGTCGATCCTCAACCACGCCAGCGAAGAGCTGAAGGCGCAGTACCTGCCGAACATGTACGCCGGCGTCTGGGCCGGTTCCATGTGCCTGACCGAACCGCATGCCGGCACCGACCTGGGCATCATTCGCACCAAGGCCGAGCCCCAGGCCGACGGCAGCTACAAGATCAGCGGTACCAAGATCTTCATCACCGGTGGCGAGCACGACCTGACCGAGAACATCATCCACCTGGTGCTGGCCAAGCTGCCGGACGCGCCGGCGGGCCCGAAAGGCATTTCGCTGTTCATCGTGCCCAAGGTCATGGTCAACGCCGACGGCTCGCTGGGCGAGAAGAACGCCCTGGGCTGCGGCTCCATCGAGCACAAGATGGGCATCAAGGCCTCGGCCACCTGCGTGATGAACTTCGACGGCGCCACCGGCTACCTGGTCGGCGAGGTGAACAAGGGCCTCAACGCCATGTTCACCATGATGAACTACGAGCGCCTGGGCGTTGGCATCCAGGGCCTGGCCCTGGGCGAACGCAGCTATCAGAGCGCCATCGAATACGCCCGCGAGCGCATCCAGAGCCGCGCACCGACCGGCCCGGTGGCCAAGGACAAGGCCGCCGACCCGATCATCGTGCACCCGGACGTGCGCCGCATGCTGCTGACCATGAAGGCGCTGAACGAGGGCGGTCGCGCCTTCTCCAGCTACGTCGCCATGCAGCTCGATACCGCCAAGTACAGCGAGGACAAGGACACCGCCAAGCGCGCCGACGAGCTGGTGGCGCTGCTGACCCCGGTGGCCAAGGCCTTCCTCACCGACATGGCGCTGGAGACCACCGTGCACGGCCAGCAGATCTTCGGCGGCCACGGCTTCATCCGCGAGTGGGGCCAGGAGCAGCTGGTGCGCGACTGCCGCATCACCCAGATCTACGAAGGCACCAACGGCATCCAGTCGCTGGACCTGATGGGGCGCAAGATCGTCGGCAGCGGCGGCAGCTTCTACAAGCACCTGGCCGACGAGATCAAAGCCTTCGTCGCTTCGGCCGATGCCAGCCTCGTCGAGTTCACCAAGCCGCTGGCGGCTGCCGTGCAGAACCTGGATGAGCTGACCGCCTGGGTACTGGACCGTGCCAAGGGCAACCCCAACGAGATCGGTGCGGCCTCGGTGGAATACCTGCACGTGTTCGGCTACACCGCCTATGCCTATATGTGGGCACTGATGGCCAGGGCCGCGCTGGGCAAGGAAGGGCAGGACGAGTTCTACGCCAGCAAGCTGGGTACCGCGCGCTTCTACTTCGCCCGCCTGCTGCCGCGCATTCACTCGCTGAGTGCGTCGGTCAAGGCGGGGAGCGAGTCGCTGTATCTGCTCGACGCCGCGCAGTTCTAAGCGCCCCGGCACCACCCGAAAGCCCCGGCCCCAGTGCCGGGGCTTTTGCATTCCAGACTTCTGCAAGGATGCCTGTGTGTTTGGTGCTGTGCATTTGAGGTCGAGCGCGCTCTGCTCCCCTCTCCCATTTACGCCTAGTGGAGAGGGGCTGGGGGAGAGGGCCGAAAACGCCACAAGTCTGCTCGTCGAACGCAGCCCGCCCTAACGAGGGGCGAGGGAGCTGGTCCCGCCCGACCGCCGCTTAAGGCCCCGGTGCGCGCGGCGCACCCTACATGGCGGGTTTTGCCGGTCATGCCGCTGTCATTGCTGCTCGCTAGCCTGGGGCGACCCAGCCGGGCAATCCAGTCAGCGAGGAGCCGCCATGACCGATCAGATGCACAGTTCGTTACAGGCCTACGAGCAGTTGCTGCAGGCCGAATTCCAGGACAGCCTCGACGAGGAACTGGAAATGGAGCTGGACGATGCGCGCATGGATGGCCTGATCGCCCGCGCCGAAGGCGGCGTTCCGCTACAACCGGGCGATCTGTCGCGGCGCACCTACTTCTCCGAGCTGCTGCGTCTGCAAGGCGAGTTGGTCAAGCTGCAGGACTGGGTGGTGCACAACCACCTCAAGGTGGTGGTGCTGTTCGAGGGCCGCGACGCCGCCGGCAAGGGCGGGGTGATCAAGCGCGTCACCCAGCGCCTCAACCCGCGTATCTGCCGGGTCGCGGCGTTGCCGGCACCCAACGACCGCGAACGCACCCAGTGGTACTTCCAGCGCTACGTGCCGCATCTGCCGGCCGCCGGGGAAATGGTCCTGTTCGACCGCAGCTGGTACAACCGCGCGGGCGTCGAGAAGGTCATGGGCTTTTGCAGCGATGCCGAGTACGAGGAGTTCTTCCGCTCGGTGCCGGAGTTCGAACGCATGCTGGTGCGCTCCGGCATCCTGCTGATCAAGTACTGGTTCTCCATCACCGACAACGAGCAGAACCGCCGCTTCCTGGCGCGCATTCACGATCCGCTCAAGCAGTGGAAACTGAGCCCGATGGACCTGGAGTCGCGGCGACGCTGGGAGGCCTACACCCAGGCCAAGGAAGTGATGCTCGAGCGCACCCATATCCCCGAGGCGCCCTGGTGGGTGGTGGAGGCCGACGACAAGAAGCGCGCGCGGCTCAACTGCATCGCCCACCTGCTCAGCCAGATTCCCTACCAGACGGTGCCGCGGGCACAGGTGCAACTGCCGGCGCGGGTCTACAACCCGGACTATCTGCGCATGCCGGTACCGGACAGCATGCTGGTGCCGTCGCGCTACTAGCCTCCGCGGCCATGGGTGAAGGTCGCGCTGCGCGTGCTGCTGTCCAGGCAGCCACGCGCTGCCCTGGGGGGGCGCTCAGGGCGTCTTGCTCAGGGCCTCCAGGCTGCTGCGGTAGCTGTCGCGGGCCAGCGGCATATAGCCGGTGAAGTGAATCCAGCCGGGCAGGCCGTCCAGGTAGTGGCGCAGGAAGCTGTCCAGCAGCGGCTTGTCCGCCAGGCTGCGCTGGCTGACGTAGAGAAACAGCGGCCGGGTCAGCGGCTGGTAGCGGTTCTGCGCGACCGTCTCCAGGGTAGGGAAGACCGCGCCGTTGCCGGCGTCGACGGCCACCAGCTTCAGCTCGTCCCAGTGCCGGTGGTAGGCGCCGATACCGAAGAAGCCCAGGGCATTCGGCTCCGCGGCGATGGACTTGGCGAGAAACTCCTCGTCCTCGCTGGCCTGGTAATCCTGCCGGCTGCTGTGCGTGGTGCCGACGATGGCCTGGGTGAAGACGTCGTAGGTGCCGGAGTCCTGGCCGCGGCCGAACAGCACGATGGGCTCATCCGGCCAGTCCGGACGCAGGTCGCGCCAGCTGCTGAGCTTCTTCTCGGCAGTCGGCGACCAGAGCTTCTTCAGCTCCTCGACGCTGATGGTATCGACCCAGGTATTGGCCGGATTGACCACCACGGCGATGGCGTCCATGGCCAGCGGCACGACGCGAAAGTCGATGCTGTTGGCCTGACACTGGGCCAGTTCTTCGGTATTGATTTCCCGCGAGGCGTTGCTGATGTCGGTCTCGCCGGCGCAGAAGCGGCGAAAGCCGGCCGCGGTGCCGGAGAAGTCCACGGCGATACGGCTGCCCCCGGCCGTGCGCTCAAAACGTCGCGCCGCCTCGCGGGTCAACGGAAACACCGTGCTGGAGCCGTCGATACGCAGGTCGGCCGCGGCCGAAGTCACCGGTGGCACCTCGTCGCAGGCGCTGAGCAGGCTGACGGCGAGGCCGCCGAGCAGGGTCTTGGCGAGAGAGAGTCGGGTCGTCATGGGATCACGCCTTGGGCTTGCGCCATTCCTGTTTCAGCGAATTCCAGAACAGCTGCAGGCTGCTGAGCTTGGTGTCGACGGCGTCGATATAGTCGTCGAGGTGCTCGATCTGCTGGTGCTGGGCCTGCTCCTGCGCCTCCATCCCGGCCAGTTGCGTCTCCAGCTCGTTGAGGGTTTCGCGCAGCTCGTGGATGCGCTGCTGAGTTTCGTGGCGACTCTGTTCGCGTCTCATGGCAACTCCTTGGCAGGGCTCAGATCTGGCTAGCGCCGATCAGCAGCAGGGGCAGGGCGAAGAACACGCCGGCGATATAGGCAGCCACGTAGAGCTTGCTGCGCTGCGCCAGCGTGGCCAGGCCCTCGGCGATCATCGGCGGCACGCCACGCAGGAAGGGCAGGGCGTAGATGATGAGAATGCCCAGCAGGTTGAACAGCAGGTGCACCAGGGCGATCTGCATGGCCACCTCCGCGGTCGGCCCGGTGATCGCGGTGGCAGCCAGCAGCGCGGTGACGCAGGTGCCGATATTGGTGCCGAGGGTGAAGGGATAGACCTGCTTGAGGCTGAACACGCCGCTACCGGCCAGCGGCACGATCAGCGCCGTGGTGGTCGAGGACGACTGCACCAGCACGGTGATCACGCTGCCCGAGGCAATGCCGGAGAGCGGGCCGCGGCCGACGCTGGCATGCATGATGTCCTTGGCACGGCCGACCATCACCTTGCGCAGGACCTTGCCGATGGCCGTGACCACGAACAGGATCATCGCCACGCCGATCAGGATCAGCGCGACGCCGCTCCACACGGCGCCGGGCAGCCAGCTGACGCTGCCCGCAAGCAGGTCGGAGGCCGGCGATAGCAGGGTCTTCATGAAGTTGACGCTCTTCATGTCGACGCTGGCATCGCTGACCAGCAGGCCGGCGAGCGATTCGGACAGGCGCTGCAAGGGCTGGAACAGCAGCTCCAGCGGCAGCAGGATGGCCACCGCAGTGATGTTGAAGGCGTCGTGCACCGTGGCTGCCGAGAAGGCACGGCGGAACTCCTCGCCGCTGCGAATATGGCCGAGGCTGACGATGGTGCTGGTCAGCGAGGTGCCGATATTGGCGCCCATGATCAGCGGAATGGCGATGGGAATCGGCAAGCCGCCGGCGACCATGCCGACGATGATCGAGGTCACCGTGCTGGAACTCTGGATCAGTGCCGTGGCCACCAAGCCGATCATCAGGCCGACCAGCGGGTTGGTGGCGAAGGCGAACAGTTCGCGGGCGTTGTTGCCGGTGGCGGCCTTGAAGCCGTCGCCGATGGCGCCAACGCCGGCCAGCAGCAGGTAGATCAGCGCCACCACCAGCAACCAGGACAGCCACTGGCGCGTGGCCGGCAGCGAGGGTTCGACGGTCAAGGCATCGGCATTGGCGGTCATCAGCCATTCTCCCTAGTGGCAGCAATGGCTCGATGCTGGCGGCGCGGGGTTAAGTTTTGATGACCGCTCAGCTACCGTTGGTCTCGCGCCACAGCCAGGCCAGATAGAGCAGGGCGGGTTGCTGGGCATGCAGCACAAGCGGGCCGGGCAGGCTTTCCAGCAGCAACCCCTGGCCGATTTCCAGCGAGCGCATTTCACCATCCGCCAGCCGGCATTCCACGGCCGCGCCAGCCTGACACCAGAGCAGCATCACCTCGGCATCGTTCTCCACCTCCTGCTGCCCATGCAGCGGTAGCGGGACGAGGCGATGGCGCCAGGCGCCGCGGCGAGTCATCAGATTGAGGTCGCCGACCGGGCCGTCCACCAGCGCCGCGGTGATCGCCTCCTCGCCAGCAAACGCCGCCACCGCGCCGCCGGCGTGCAGCTCCTCGATCCATCCGTCGCCACGCTGCAGGCGCAACCCCGCGCCACTCAGAAGCGCCAGGCTGCGATCGACGCCGGCGAAGGTCGAGAACGGGCCCGCCGCGCCGACCCGCGCGCTGCTGATGCGCCAGGCGAAATCCTCCAGCCCGGCGCCCGTCGGCGCGATGGCCAGTTCCAGGGTTTCGCCGCCGCCGTTCTTCCAGGGCATGACGCGAGCGGTGGCGAGGTCGAGCAGGGTGCAGGGCATGCTTTCTCCAAATGTATATACATAATCGTGAAGCGACGAATGGCAGCTATCAATGGCGCTGGCGCGCAGTCTCTATCTGCCAGACTTAGCGGCTCTATATCAGGTGCTTCGCCCGTCAAGTGGGCAGCGCTCGCCGCCGGATGACCACCTGGTCAGACGAGCCTGCATGGCTTGACGGCCGATCGAACCACTCATATTGTATATACAAAACAAGCAGGGAGAATCCCATGCCGACGCAATCAACTTCGAAACAGCTGTGGCGCGATGTGCAGGTCTTCGATGGCCTGGTGCAGCTGAGCGAGGCGATGACCGTGCTGGTCGAGGACGGGCGCATCGCCGGTCTGTGGCCGGCGCGCGAGTTCAACGAGGCGCGTGCCGAGGGCGCCGCCTGCGCCGGCCGCGGCGGAGTGATGACCCCCGGCCTGGTCGACTGCCACACCCATCTCGTCTACGCCGGAAACCGCGCCGGCGAGTTCGAGCAGCGCCTGGAAGGCGTCAGCTACGAAGAGATCGCCCGCGCCGGTGGCGGCATCCTCAGCAGCGTGCGCGCCACTCGCGTGGCCAGCGAGGACGAACTGATCGCCGCCAGCCTGCCGCGCCTCGACGCGCTGCTGGCCGATGGCGTGACCACGGTGGAGATCAAGTCCGGTTACGGCCTGACCGTCGCCGATGAGCTGAAGATGCTGCGCGTAGCCCGCCGCCTCGGCCAGCTGCGCCCGGTGCGGGTGCTCACCACGCTGCTCGGCGCCCACGCGCTGCCGCCGGAATACGCCGGCCGCGCCGACGACTACGTGAGCCTGGTCTGCGACGAGATGATTCCGGCCGCCGCAGCCGAAGGCCTGGCCGATGCGGTGGACGTGTTCTGCGAAGGCATCGGCTTCTCCCCGGCACAGTGCGAGCGCATCTATCAGGCTGCTCAGGCTCATGGCCTGGCGATCAAGGCGCATGTCGAGCAGCTGTCCAATCTGGGCGGCAGCGCCCTGGCCGCGCGTTACGGTGCGCTGTCGGCCGACCATATCGAATACCTCGACGAGGCCGGCGTGTGCGCCATGGCCGAAGCCGGCACCGTTGCCGTGCTGCTGCCCGGCGCCTTCCACGTGCTGCGCGAAACCCAGCTGCCGCCAATCGAACTGCTGCGCCAATACGGCGTACCGATGGCCGTGGCCAGCGACGCCAACCCCGGCACCTCGCCGATCTGCATGCCCACGCTGATGGCCAACCTGGCCTGCACCCTGTTCCGGCTGACCCCGCGCGAAGCGCTGAGCGGCATGACCGCCCAGGCCGCCCGCGCTCTAGGCCGCCTCGACCTGGGGCGGATCGAGGTCGGCGCGCCTGCCGACCTGTGCCTGTGGGACATCCAGCAACCGGCCGAACTGGCCTATGCGGTGCAGGCCGGGCGCCTGCGCCAGCGCGTTTTCAATGGAGAAGTGGTTTATGCACGCTGACCGTCATTGCATGAGCGCCTGGACCGGCCGCACCGATCCCGAAACCGACAGCGCGCGCTGGCACCAGCGCATCCGCTCGCTCAGCGAAGCCAGCGAGCCGGGCCTGGCCCTGCTCGGCTTCGCCTGCGACGAGGGTGTGCGCCGCAACCATGGCCGTGTCGGCGCCGCCGGCGCGCCGTCGAGCGTGCGCAAGGCGCTGGCCAACCTTGCCTGGCATCGCCAGGCGCCGGCCTATGACGCCGGTGACGTCACCTGCGAGGACGGCGACCTGGAAGCGGCGCAGGCCCGCCTCGGTCGCAACGTCTGTGCGCTGCTGGATGCCGGCCACCTGCCGCTGGTAATCGGCGGCGGCCACGAGGTGGCCTTCGGCAGCTGGTCCGGTCTGGCCGAACACCTGTCCGGTAACCACGCCCCGAAGATTGGCATCGTCAACTTCGACGCCCATTTCGATCTGCGCGACCCGGCCCATGTGCATTCCTCCGGCACCCCCTTCGCGCAGATCGCCGAGCAGTGCGCCGCGCGCGGCTGGCCGTTCCGCTACGCCTGCCTGGGCGTCAGCCGCGCCAGCAACACCCGCGCGCTGTTTTCTCGCGCCGCCGAGCTGAACGTGCTGGTACGCGAGGATCACGAAATTCGCGAGTCGACTCTCGATGCTATCGGCACAGAGCTGGACGCCTTCGCCGCCGAGTGCGACGCGCTCTACCTGACCATCGACATCGACGTGCTGCCGGCCTGCGAGGCTCCCGGCGTCAGCGCCCCGGCCGCGCGCGGGGTACGCCTGGAGCTGCTCGAACCGCTGATCGAACGACTCAAGGCCAGCGGCAAGCTGCGCCTGGCCGACCTGGCCGAGATCAACCCGCAATACGACATCGACAACCGCACCGCCAAGGTGGCGGCGCGGCTGATTCATCTGCTCAGCCTCTGAGCGCCGAACAACAAGAGGAACCTGCTGTGACCACCAAGTACCGCGACATCGAAATCCGCGCTCCGCGCGGCAACACGCTCACCGCCAAGAGCTGGCTGACCGAAGCGCCGCTGCGCATGCTGATGAACAACCTCGACCCGGACGTGGCCGAGAACCCCAAGGAACTGGTGGTGTACGGCGGCATCGGCCGCGCCGCGCGCAACTGGGAGTGCTTTGATGCGATCGTCGAGACCCTCAAGGAGCTGAACGACGACGAGACCCTGCTGGTGCAGTCCGGCAAGCCGGTCGGCGTGTTCAAGACCCACAGCAACGCCCCGCGCGTGCTGATCGCCAACTCCAACCTGGTGCCGCACTGGGCGAGCTGGGAGCACTTCAACGAGCTGGATGCCAAGGGCCTGGCCATGTACGGCCAGATGACCGCCGGCAGCTGGATCTACATCGGCAGCCAGGGCATCGTCCAGGGCACCTATGAAACCTTCGTCGAAGCCGGTCGCCAGCACTACGGCGGCAACCTCAAGGGCCGCTGGGTGCTGACCGCCGGCCTCGGTGGCATGGGCGGCGCCCAGCCGCTGGCCGCTACCCTGGCCGGCGCCTGCTCGCTGAACATCGAATGCCAGCAGAGCAGCATCGATTTCCGCCTGCGCAGCCGTTACGTCGACGAGCAGGCCACTGATCTGGACGACGCCCTGGCGCGCATCGCCAAGTACACCGCTGAAGGCAAGGCCATCTCCGTCGCCCTGCTGGGAAACGCTGCCGAGATCCTGCCGGAACTGGTACGCCGTGGCGTGCGCCCGGACATGGTCACCGACCAGACCAGCGCCCACGACCCGCTCAACGGCTACCTGCCGATCGGCTGGAGCTGGGCCGAATACAAGGATCGTGCAGCCACCGATCCGGCGGGCGTGGTCAAGGCCGCCAAGCAGTCCATGGCCGTGCACGTCAAAGCCATGCTCGACTTCCAGAAGATGGGCGTGCCGACCTTCGACTATGGCAACAACATCCGCCAGATGGCGAAAGAGGAGGGCGTGGCCAACGCCTTCGACTTCCCCGGCTTCGTCCCGGCCTATATCCGCCCGCTGTTCTGTCGCGGCATCGGCCCGTTCCGCTGGGCGGCGCTGTCCGGCAACCCCGAGGACATCTACAAGACTGACGCCAAGGTCAAGGAACTGATCCCGGACGACGCTCACCTGCATCGCTGGCTGGACATGGCCCGCGAGCGCATCAGCTTCCAGGGCCTGCCGGCGCGTATCTGCTGGGTCGGTCTGGGCCTGCGTGCCAAGCTCGGCCTGGCCTTTAACGAGATGGTGCGTTCGGGTGAACTGAGCGCGCCTATCGTGATCGGTCGCGACCACCTGGACAGCGGCTCGGTGTCCAGCCCCAACCGCGAGACCGAGGCGATGCAGGACGGCTCCGACGCCGTGTCCGACTGGCCGCTGCTCAACGCCCTGCTCAATACCGCCAGCGGCGCGACCTGGGTGTCCTTGCACCATGGCGGCGGCGTAGGCATGGGCTTCTCCCAGCATTCGGGCATGGTCATCGTCTGCGATGGCACCGATGAAGCCGCCGCGCGCATTGCCCGGGTGCTGACCAACGATCCGGGCACCGGCGTGATGCGTCATGCCGACGCCGGCTACCAGATCGCCATCGACTGCGCCAAGGAACAGGGCCTGAAGCTGCCGATGATCTGAGCATCGAGCGCAACGCCGGTGCCGCGGGCGGCAGAGGTCCGCGGCACCGGCAGCTTTCTTAACGCTGTTCCCAACAAAGGCAGGCAACAATGAATACAAGTAGCCGCAAGCGCCTGAACGTGGGGGTGTTCGTCCCCGCCTTCACCATCATTCTTCTCGCGGTCGTCCTGGGGCTGGTCGACAACGAGGCTCTGGTCAAGGTGGCCAAGGGCATCTTCTACTTCTCTCTGGTCGATTTCGCCTGGCTCTATCAGCTGTTGGCCATTTCGGCACTGGCGGTCACCGTCTACATCTTCTTCTCCAAGGCCGGCGACATTCGTCTGGGCGGGGCGCATGCCAAACCGGCGTTTTCCATGGCCACCACCTTCGCCATGGCGCTGACCGGCGGCATCGCCACCGGCGTGGTGACCTACTCGGTCAACGAGCCGATCATCTACCTGGGCAACGTCTACGGCGAGATCGGCAACCAGTCCTTCGCCCCCGGCAGTGCCGAGGCGGCGATCTTCGCCCTGGCGCGCTGCTTCCATAACTGGAGCTTCATTCCCTACGCCATGTATTCGGTGGTCGGCCTGATGATCGGCTACATGCACTACAACCGCCGCCAGGCGTTCTCCATCGCCTCGACCCTGATTCCGGTGATCGGCCGTCACGAACAGCGGCCGCTGGTGCGCTCGCTGGTCAACGTGGTGGCGGTACTGGCCATCGCCCTCGGCCTGGCCTCGTCGCTCGGCGCCGGCCTGGCGCTGATCAGCTCGGGCATCGAATCGCAGTACGGCATCCGCCCGACGCCGCTGACCTGGCTGCTGCTGACCTTGGTGATCGCGGCGATCTTCATCGCCTCGGCGCTGTCGGGGCTCAAGCGCGGCATTCGCGTGCTGTCGTCGATCAATGCCTACATCTTCTACGCCTTCGTGATCATCCTGCTGGTGGTCGGGCCGATCAGCTACATCCTCAGCCTGTCGACCACCTCCTTGGGCTACTGGCTGAACAACTTCTTCCTCTGGTCGTTCGACACCAAGGAGTCTGGCGGCGAGGCGCTGGTGACCTGGTGGACCATGTACGACTGGTCGATCTGGATCGCCTACGCGCCGCTGATGGGGCTGTTCCTCGCCCGCATCTCCTACGGCCGCACCCTGCGTGAGTTCCTGGTGATCAACTGGATCCTGCCGTCGCTGTTCGGCATCGTCTGGTTTGCCATCTGGGGCAGCTCGGCGATCAAATGGCAGCTCGACGGCACCCTCGACCTGGTGCGCATCGTCAGCGAGAGCGGTGCGGTGGCGGGGCTCTGGGGCTTCCTCCAGCACCTGCCGCTGGCGGTGATCCTGGTACCGCTGGCGATCTTCACCCTGATCATTTCCTTCGCCACTGCGGCCGACTCGATGACCTCCACCATCGCCTCGATCTGCACCCACGACATCCGCGCGGACGAGGAATCGCCGAAGCGGCAGAAGGTGATCTGGGGCCTGTCGATCGGTGCCATCGCCTTCATCATGGTCGCCTACGGCGGCGGCGCGCAGGGCGTCGAGGGCATCAAGTACCTGGCCGCGGCTGGTGGTTTCAGCGTGCTGTTCCTGTTCATCCTGATCGTCGCCGCGGCAGCGCGGGTGTTTATCTTCAAGCGTCACGAGCCGAACGGCGAACGAGTCGACGAGCCGGCGCCGCTGGCGGGAGTGGTCAATGAATAGTCAGGCAGAGATCCTCATCGGCGACGGCGCGGCCGACTGGCAGCAGGTGGTGGCCGTGGCCCGCCAGCGCCAGCCGCTGCGCCTGTCCGATAGTGCCTGGGCGCGTATCGACGAGGCGCGCGCGGCGGTCCTGGCCATGGCCGGTTCCGGCAAGGCCCATTACGGCATCAATACCGGGCTCGGCGCGCTATGCAACGTGGTGTTGGCGGTTGACGAGCTGCAGCGCCTGTCGCGCCATACCCTGATGAGCCACGCCTGTGGCATCGGCGAGCCGCTGCGCGCCGAGCAAGTGCGGGCGATCATGTGCTGTGCGGTGGTCAACTACAGCCATGGCCATTCGGGCATCAGCCGTCAGGTGGTGGAGGGGCTGCTGCAGATGCTCAACCACGATCTGGTGCCGGTGGTACCGGCGCAGGGCTCGGTCGGCTATCTCGCGCACATGGCGCATATCGGCCTGGCCCTGCTCGGTGTCGGCGAGGTGGATCTGGCCGGCCGTCGCGTCGACGCCGGCGAGGCACTGCAGGCCATCGGCCTGGCGCCGCTGACGCTGGGGCCCAAGGACGGCCTGAGCCTGGTCAACGGCACCCCGGCGATGACCGGACTGGCCTGCCTGGCCCTGGCCGACGCCTATGCTCTGGCGGACTGGGCCGATATCGTCGCGGCGATGAGTTTCGAGGCGCTTGGCTGCCAGCTCGATGCCATCGACCCGGCCGCGATCCAGCGCAAGGCACATGTCGGCATGCAGCGCAGCGCCGCCAATCTGCGCTGTCTGCTGGACGGCAGCCGGGTGCTCGAGCTCACTCAGGGCGAGCGCCTGCAGGATGCTTTGAGCCTGCGTTCGATTCCCCAGGTGCACGGCGCCTGCCGCGACCAGTTGCGGCATGCCGCGCAGCAGGTGGGTGACGAGCTCAACTCGGCCACCGACAACCCGCTGGTGGTGCGCCATGGCGAGGGCCACCGGATCATCTCCCAGGCCAACCCCCACGGCGAATCGGTGGCGATGGCCTGCGACCTGCTGGCCATCGCCGTGTGCGAGTGGAGCAGCATCGCCGAGCGCCGCATCTTCCGCCTGGTGACGCCGCAGGCCAACAGTCTGCCGCCGTTCCTCACCGCCGAGGGTGGGGTCAAGTCGGGGAAGATGATCGCCCAGTACAGCGCCGCCTCGCTGGTGGCGGACAACAAGCGCCTGGCGCTGCCGGCGGTGACCGACAACTTCCTCACCTCGGGCCTGCAGGAGGATCACCTGAGCCTGGGCGAGAGCGCTGCGCTGAAGCTGGACAAGGCGCTCGACAATGCCTTCCAGGTGCTCGCCATCGAATACCTGCTGGCCGCTCAGGCCTTCGATTTCATCGCCGCCCGGCCTTTCGGCGCCGGCACCGGACGCGCCTGGCAGAAACTGCGCGAACGGATCGCCCACTACACCGAAGAACACCCGCTGCACCTGGATATCCGCGCCAGCTACCAGCTGCTGCGCGACCCCCGTACCCTGGCCGAGCTGCGCGAGCAGCTGGCCCCCATCGACTGTTGAGGTAGTAGAGTCATGTCCGTTCTCCATGTTCGCCCTGGCCACCTGACCCTGGCCGACCTGCGCGCCGCCTACCAGGCACCCGTGCAACTGCGTCTGGACCCCGCCGCCCACGAGGCTATCGAGGCCAGCGTTGCCTGCGTCAACCAGATCATCGCCGAGGGCCGCACGGCCTACGGCATCAACACCGGTTTCGGCCTGCTGGCCTCGACCCGCATCGCCAACGCCGATCTGGAAAAGCTGCAGCGCTCGCTGGTGCTGTCCCACGCCGCCGGCATCGGCGAGCCGCTTAGCGATGCCATGGTGCGCCTGATCATGCTGCTGAAGATCAACAGCCTGGCGCGCGGCTTCTCCGGCATCCGCCGCAAGGTGATCGACGCGCTGATCGCCCTGGTCAACGCCGAGGTCTACCCGCATATCCCGCTGAAGGGCTCAGTAGGCGCCTCCGGCGACCTGGCGCCGCTGGCGCATATGTCGCTGGTGCTGCTCGGCGAAAGCCAGGCGCGCTATAAGGGTGAATGGCTGCCGGCCACCGAGGCGCTGGCCATCGCCGGCCTGGAGCCCATGACCCTGGCCGCCAAGGAGGGCCTGGCCCTGCTCAACGGCACCCAGGTGTCCACCGCCTACGCCCTGCGCGGGCTGTTCGAGGCCGAGGACCTGTACGCCGCCGCCAGCGTCTGCGGTGCGCTCAGCGTCGAGGCGCTGCTGGGTTCGCGCTCGCCCTTCGATGCGCGCATCCATGCCGCTCGCGGCCAGCGCGGGCAGATCGACGCGGCAGCGGCGTTCCGTCACCTGCTCGGCGACAGCAGCGAGATCGGCCGTTCCCACGCCGCCTGCGACAAGGTGCAGGACCCGTACTCGCTGCGCTGCCAGCCGCAGGTCATGGGCGCCTGCCTGACCCAGCTGCGTCAGGCTGCCGAGGTGCTTGGCGTCGAGGCCAACGCCGTGTCGGACAACCCGCTGGTGTTCGCCGCCGAAGGTGAGGTGATTTCCGGCGGCAACTTCCACGCCGAGCCGGTGGCCATGGCCGCCGACAATATCGCCCTGGCCATCGCCGAGATCGGCTCGCTGTCCGAACGGCGCATCTCGCTGATGATGGACAAGCACATGTCTCAGCTGCCGCCGTTCCTGGTGGCCAATGGCGGGGTCAACTCCGGCTTCATGATCGCCCAGGTCACTGCCGCGGCCCTGGCCAGCGAGAACAAGGCGCTGTCTCACCCGCACAGCGTCGACAGTCTGCCGACGTCGGCCAACCAGGAAGACCACGTTTCCATGGCCCCGGCTGCCGGCAAACGCCTGTGGGACATGGCCGCCAACACCCGTGGCGTGCTGGCCGTGGAATGGCTCGGCGCCTGCCAGGGCCTGGACTTCCGTGAAGGGCTGAAGAGCACCCCAGCGTTGGAACAGGCGCGGCAGGCGCTGCGCGCCAAGGTGCCGTATTACGTCGAGGACCGCTTCTTCGCCCCGGACATCGCCGCCGCTGATGCTCTGCTCGCCGAGCGCGTGCTGACGCCGCTGCTGCCGGCCGGCATGTTGCCGTCGGTAGGCTGAGCATTGCCTGACAGACCGTTCGCTGACGCTCCTAGCGGCCGGCGCCCCGGTCCGCCCTACGCCCGCACTGAGTCGCGCGGAAATGTAGGGCTGGTGTAGGGCGTACTCGCGAAGCAGTACGCCGTCGGAGGGATGGGCGCAGTTTATGGGGCCATGGCCCGGCGGGCTGTTCGCTTCGCTCCTGAGCCCGCCCTACGCCTGACGTTCCTGGCGGCCAGCGTCCCGAATCGCTCTGCACACTACGACGCTGGGAGTGGAACGTTCCGCTCCGCTATCATCCGCGCACCGGGCATATCCAAGGAGCAGCCGTGACCAGTCCCACTCCGCGCTACAAGGCCATCGAGGATTTTCTCCTCGAGCGCATTCACGGCGGTGCCTATCCGGTCAATCACCAGATTCCACCCGAGGAGCAGCTGGCGCGCGATTTCGGCGTCAGCCGCATGACCGCCAACAAGGCGATCCAGAACCTGGTGCAGAAGGGCTATCTGGTGCGCCAGGCCGGGCTCGGCACCTTCGTCACCGACCGCAAGGCCGAATCGCCGCTGCACGAGGTGATGAATATCGCCAGCGAAGTGCGCGGCCGCGGCCATGCCTACAGCAACGAAGTGGTGCGCTGCGAGGCCATCGCCGCCGATGATGAAGTGGCCCTGCGCCTGGGGCTGCGCCTGGGCGCCGAGGTGTTTCACAGCATCCTCGTGCACCTGCAGGACGGCCTGCCGATCCAGCTCGAGGACCGCTTCGTCAACCCGCGCTGGGTGCCGCATTACCTGCAGAGCGACTTCACCCAGGTGACGCCCAACGAGGTGCTGGTCGCCAGCTGTCCGATCTCGGATGTCGAGCATGTGGTCGAAGCGGTGCTGGTGGATGCACGCACCGCCGAGCTGCTGCAGATCGACCCGGCCATGCCCTGCCTGAGCGTGATCCGCCGCACCTGGTCGGACGATCACCTGATCAGCTACGCGCGGCTGATCCACCCCGGCGATCGCTACAAGCTGCGCTCGCTACACAAGCGCAGAGCCTAGGCTTTCCACAAACCGTAGGAGCCGGCTGCCTGTGATTCGCAGCGTTCCCGTCGCGGCTAAAGCCACTCCCACTGCGTTCGGGGTCAGTCGCTGATCAGCTGATCCACCAACGAAGGGTCATCGATAAAGCGGTTGCGCGTGCCCTGCAGCACCTCGATCTTGTCGTTGCGCGTCTTTTCCTCGGCATCCGGCGGGTCCATGCGGTGCCAGGCCTTGTACATCGGCACCAGGCCGACGATGGGCAACCCGTATTCGATGTGCATGTAGAAGATTGCCCGGGCGATATTGCCCTTGGCTTCGTCACGCGGCTCCACCAGTTGGAAGCTGGTTTTCATGTCGCAGCCGATGTCAGCGAACTTGCTCGGGACGTCATCGGCCAGTTCGGCGAACTGGGCATTGCGTCGTGCCAGCTCCACGCGGCTCAGCGCCGGGTAGTAGTTGTGCAGGTCGGCGACGATGTACGGATAACGTGGGTTCATGATGGTGCATTGGCGGTCGGTGACGCAGCGCATCGCGCTCTTGAGCTGCTTGCTGCTGTAGATCGGGCTGGCAGTCAGGGTGCCGCTTTCGCGGGCGAAGGTCTGGCCGCAATAGAGCGTGGTGCCGCCATTACCGTAGAGATCCTGCCAGAACGCCTGATCGATGGCCTGTTTGACGTCGCCCAGTTGAGTCTGGCCGCTGGCCAGGGAGAAGCTGCTGATGCAGGTTGCCAGGCAACCAAGAAGCAAGGTGACTGCGCGCATACTCTAGCCCCAGTGACCGCCGTTGTCGGAGTCTGTTGTTTTTGTAGGACAAGATGCAGTCTAGCAAGACGTACGTCACAAAAAACACGGCTAAATGCGTTCTCCCAACTTGAGATGGTTGGGGCAAGGCGAGACTGCTGACGCGGGGTGGTTTCGTGTAAGCCATGGCTTACATGATGTCACGATTTTCGCCACTGTCGGTCGATCAGGTACGAGCGTACTCTGCTGCACATGGATTCAGCGCAGGAAGCGCCTAGACGAACAGGGACACGCTGGACAGCCGCCAGGATGGTGAGCAGATCAAGGATGTCAGGACAACAGTCTGCAAGGCCCCGCAATCGCGGGGTTTTCTTTTTTGGGCGCTCGCCCACCTTCACCCTCGCATTACCCACCGAGTGCGCGCCGCGCGTGCCGGACTTTTACGCTGATTGGCGCGATCTCAACCCAGCAACTGCCTTAGCGCACTGGGCGACAGGCCCGTCCAACGCTTGAACGAGCGACGGAAGTTGGTGCTGTCGTGGAACTGCAGGTAGGCGGCCACTTCGTCGTTGCTGTAGCCCTTTACCCGGTACAGGTACAGCGCCACGTGCTTGCGCACCAGGTCGAGCTGTTCCTGAAAGTGGCTGTCGTGCTTGCCCAGCTTGCGCTTGAGGGTGGCGGGGCTCATGGCGAAAGCGTGCGCGACCTTGTCCAGATTCGGTGTCTCGCGAATCTGCTCGTGCAGGTGGTCGTAAAGGCGATCCAGCAGGCTGGCAGAAAACCCCAGCGCCTCCAGTTGCGCCAGGCTCTGTTGTTCGGCCACTTGCCCGGCAGTGAGCGAGGCGCCGGGCCAGGGGCGGGTCAGGTATTCGCGCGGCAGGCTCATCATGTCCACCTGGCGCGCGAACGCCACGTCCTCGCCCAGGTGTACCCAGTACTGTTCGATATAGCGTGGCTGCTCATGGGCGAACTCGAACTGCCAGGGCAGGCGTTCGCCAGCCAGCCAGCGGCTGCTCGAGGCCAGCGCGGTCATGCTCGCCTCGAGCAGGAATCGTCGCTGCTCGCCGCAGCCGCAGGCATCCAGCCAGACGATGTAGACGCGCTGTTCGTCGAGCAGCAGGCGTGGCGCCAAAAGCGGGCTGAGCAGGGCGCGCAGACGCACCAGCAGCTCCAGCGACTGTTGCAGGTCGCCGGCCTGCTGCAGGGCCTGGCTGGCGGCACCGTAGTGGCCCGGCAGCAGGCGCTGGCCGAACAGAAAGCTGCTGTCGTCGGCATCCAGCAGGCGCCGCGCGTTGTCGATCAGTTGCAGGAACTGCTGCGGGCTGATGCGCGCCTGGCCGCTGAGAATGTCTTCGTGGAACAGGCCGCTACCGCGCAGCAGGCGATGGCTGTCCAGCTCGCGCGCCAGGGCCAGATCGAGCAGCAGCGCCGGTTGATGGTGGGCGGCGATGAAGCGGCTGTCGCGTTCGTACCAACTGCCCTTGACGGCCATGGCGTATTCCTCAGGCGCGCTTGGCTGCGGGCGTCTGCTTGACGCGCGCCAGGGCCAGGTTGAGGCGCCTGAGCAGGCTGTCACCATCCTCGTCCTGGGCCAGCACGCTGGCCACGCCGGCTGACAGATACAGGCGTTCGCCGTTGCGGCTGCTGCGGTAGGCCAGGTGGCGTACGGCATCCTGCAGCTCGCCGGCGATCTGTTGCGCCTGCTGCGCGCCGGTGCCTGGCAGCAGCGCGACGAAGCGATCGCCGGCCAGACGGCAGAGCAGATCCTGACGACGCAGGTTGAGCAGCAACAGCTGGGTCAGGTTCTGCAATACCAGATCACCCTCGGCATGACCGTGCTCGCGATTGAGGCGGTCGAAATCATCCAGATCGAGAATCACCAACGCCAGGGGCTGGCCCTGTTCGTGGCTCTGCTGCAGCGCCTGCTGCACCTGCAGGCGCAGGTACTCGGCACCGCCCAGCGGGGTGAGCTTGTCGAACAGGCGGTGTTCGCGGAACAGCCGCTCGCGCTTTTCCATCTGTGCGCTGATCGCCAATTGCTCGCGGTGCCAGTGGTAGATGCCCAGGGTCATGAGGATGAAGCCTACCGGCATCGGTCCGGACTCCAACCACTTGTCCCAGTGCACGCTGGCCGGCAGCTGGACGAACTCGTCCACCGAATCCATCCACAGCGAGAAGAACAGGCAGGCCAGGCCGCAGAACAGCAGGTTGGTCACCCGCCCGGCCGGGCGGCTTTTCAGCAGCAGGCCGATCCACAGCAGCACCAGCAGCGCCGAGCCACCTTCGCCGAGGATATCGGTCCAGTTCCATTCGCTGGTGGGTTTGATATGGCCGGCGATCAGGTGAGCGAGCAGGCCAAGGTTGGCCAGCAGCAACAGGCCGGCGAGTTTCCAGGCATGCAGTTTCAACAGGGGCGGCATTGGCGGGGCTCCGCGGGCTTCAATGACGGCCAGCAGAACAGAGGCTCATGACACTTTGGTTGCAGCGGGGGAGGTCGATTCGGCTCATGGCAGTTGCACGATTTTTTTGCTCAGGGTGCGCCGCGCGCACCGACTCTGGGGGCGTGCACCTGTAGCGCCGGGCTCGTTGCAGGCGCTCATCGGGCTCTGAGCTGTGCTGCGTCAGGTCATTTCGGCTCATCTGCTGCGGATATTGCCGACAAAACCCGGTATTTCACCGCATGCGCTGTAGGGCTGTCACAGAAGCGTCATTGGCCCCACCTAGCTTGCGCCTCCAGCGAGCCGGCCCCGTGCCGGTGGATTTCACTCTTGGGGAGAGCAGGCCATGCGCCTAGGTCACAGCAGCACCCGCCACGCGGGCTTTCGTATCAGCACCCTGGCGCTGGCCATCGCCGCCAGCACCGTTGTCCTGGCCGAGGAGCCGGTGCTTCTCGAGCACGTCGAGGTGGTCGGCCAGGCGGTGAGCATCGACAAGGCGCTGCAGGATCAGCGCCGCTCCGACAGCGTCACCAGCGTGGTGCACGCCGATGGCATCGGCCAGTTGCCGGATGACAACGCCGCCGAGGCGCTGCAGCGCATTCCCGGCCTGTCGGTGGAGCGCGACCAGGGCGAGGGGCGCTTCGTCAGCGTGCGCGGCATCGGCCCGGATCTCAACGCCGTTACCATCAACGGGACCCTGGTGCCGTCGCCGGAGAGCGACCGCCGCGCCGTGGCCCTCGATGTACTGCCGTCCGAGCTGGTGCAGTCGCTGTCGGTGGTCAAGACCCTGACCCCGGACATGGACGCCAACTCCCTCGGCGGTACCGTGCAGGTCGAGAGCCTCTCGGCCTTCGACCACGACGGCCTGTTCTACACCCTCAGCGGCGAGGCCAGCTACGACGACAACAGCAGTCAGACCAGCCCGAAATTCTCCGGCGCGATCAGCGAGCGCTTCAGTCTCGGCGACGGTATCGACAACTTTGGTGTGGCCGCGGCGCTGAGCTGGCAAAAACGTGATTTCGCTTCGGACAACGTGGAGACCGGCGGTGCCTGGGATTTCAGCGACGGTGCCCGGCTCGAAGAGCTGGAGCAGCGCGCCTACGATATCCGCCGCGAGCGCACCGGCTTCGGTCTGAACTTCGACTACAAGCCGGACGACGCCTCCAGCTACTACCTGCGCACGCTCTACAGCCGCTACAAGGACACGGAAACGCGCAACGCCGCCGGCGTCGAGTTCGCCGATGCGCAGTTGCCCGGGGAGAGCGGCGAAGCCGAAGGCTGGCGTGAGCTGAAAAGCCGCGAAGAAACCCAGCAGATCCAGTCCTACGTGTTCGGCGGCGAGCGCAACCTGGGCCTGTGGACGGTCAGTGGTCAGCTCGGCTACAGCAAGGCCAGCGAGAAGACTCCGGAAGGTATCGCCGGCGCCACTTTCGAGGGCAACGACGACTTTGCCGATGTCGGCTTCGGTGGCACGCGCAAGCCGAAGCTGAACATCGGCTCGGCCTTCTACGACCCGGCCAACTTCACCCTCGACGAGGTGCAGTGGGAGAAACAGAAGACCACCGACACCGAAAAGAACATCAAGCTCGATCTGGCCCGCGACTACGAGATGAGCGGCTATGCGGCACAGGCCAAGTTCGGTGGCAAGCTCAGCCGGCGCAAGAAGGACAACGACCTGGAGGCATGGGTCTATGAAGACCTGGGCGACTTCGGCCTGACGGACGAGCAACTCAACCTCGGCCAGTTCGTCAGGGGTGAGGTCGACTACGGCCTCGGCAGCTTCGGCCCGGGCATCAGCGCCAAGGCCATCGAGCGCCTGCTCGCCGGGCTGAACAAGGCCGATTTTTACGACGAGGAGGAGTCGCGCATCAACGACTTCACGATGCGCGAGGACATCAACGCCGCCTACCTGATGAACAGCGTCGACATCGACGACTGGCGCTTTATCGCCGGGATGCGCTACGAGGGCACCGAGTTCGAGGCCAAGGGCACCGGTCTGCGCGACGACGCCTATGAGTCGATCAGCAGCCGCAAGCGTTACGACCACTGGCTGCCGGGCCTGCACGCACGCTACCAGCTCGATGACCACACGCAGATCCGCGCCGCCTGGACCAACTCGGTGGTGCGTCCGACCTTTGGTCAACTGGCACCCGGCTTCGTCATCGACGGCGACGAGGCCAGCTTCGGCAACCCCGATCTCAAGCCGCTGGAGTCGAGCAACTTCGACCTCGGCATCGAGCGCTACCTGGGCCGTGCCGGGGTGGTCTCGGCTTTCGCCTTCTACAAGGACATCGACAACTTCGTCTATGCCACGGACCTGGCCGGCAGCGGCGCCTGGGCCGATTTCAGCGAGGCCAACACCTTCGCCAACGGCGCCAGCGCCAAGCTGTACGGCATCGAGCTGGCCTACTCGCAGAAATTCGACTGGCTGCCGGCACCTTGGAACGGCCTGCTGCTGGGCGCCAACGCCACCTTCAGCCGCTCCGATGCACGCATCGAAGGTCAGGGCAGCAAGCGCAGCATCGATCTGCCGAACCAGTCCGACCAAGTCGGCAACCTGACCCTGGGCTGGGAGAACGACAAGCTCAGCCTGCGCCTGGCTGCCAACTACAAATCCAGGTACCTGGCCGAAGTGGCGGCGGTGGACGACAAGGCTCACGACCTCTACGCCGATTCGCAGCTGTTCGTCGACTTCAGCGCCGGGTATTTCCTCAGCGACAACCTGCAGCTCAAGTTCGAGGCGCAGAACCTCACCGACGAGTCCTATTACCTCTACACCGGCAACCGTCGCTACAACGCCCAGTACGAGGAATACGGCCCGACCTACAAGCTCGGCCTGACCTTCACCCACTTCTAAGCCCCGTGCCCTGCGCTCCCGTGGGGAGGGCAGGGCGATCGTGTACAAGGATCGCCCCGTAATGAACCGTGTCTTTTCTCCCACTCCCCTGGCCCTCGGCCTGCTCGCCGGTGTCCTGAGCCTCGCTGGTTGTGAGCCACAGGCGCCGGCTGCCCAGGCCCAACCCGCGGCAGTCGAGACTGCGCCGCTGGCGCCACAGGCCTGGCAGCCGGCCACCGAGATTGCCGTTGAAGATCTGCAACTGCTTAGCGAAACCTCGTTCTGGCCAGGCGCACGCTACCTGCTCAGCAGCGAGAAGCAGGGCCTCTACCTGCTCGACGAGCAGGGCGCCAGCCTGGCCCATCTGCCTGGGCGCTTCGGCGCCCTGGACCAGCGCAGCGATGCCGAGGGCCTGCTGCTCGCCAGCGTCGATATCGACCGCCAGCAGCCCATGCTGGTGGCCCTGCGCGGCGCCGAACGGCGCTGGGGCGAGCCGGTGTACCTGCCGCGCGCCAGCTTCAAGGTGGACGGCCTGTGCCTGTCGCGCGACGCGGCCGACAACCAGTTCCTGTTTCTGGTCGGCGAAGAGGGCATTGGCGAGCAGTGGCTGGTGGCCCAGGCCCTGCAACCGCTGGCCGAGCCGCGCCTGGTGCGGCGCCTGAGCCTGCCACCGGCCAGCGAGCATTGCCGCGTGGATGATGACGCCGAGCTGCTCTACGTCAACGAGGAGAACGTCGGCCTGTGGGCCTATGCCGCCGGCGCCGAGGATGACCTGATCCGCCAGCCGGTGGGCCTGCGTCAGCCGTTCGGCGATATCGCCGAGGCGATGGCCGGTATGGCGGTGGTGCCCGGTGGGGTGCTCGCGCTCGATCCGGAGGCCGGCGTGCTGCACCGCTACGCTCGCCAGGGTAAGGGCTGGCGCGCCGAGGCGCCGCTGTCGCTGCCCGGGCTGGAGGAGCCGGAGCGACTCGGTGCGCGGACGGTCGAGGGTGGCCTGGAGCTGCTGATCGGCGGTGATAACGGCCTGCACCGCGTCCAGCTCGACTGGGCACCGGCCGCGCCGGCGCTGGCCAGGCCGCTGCCGGTGCTGACGCCGCTGGTACAGACCGACGAGGTGCCGAGCCTGGGCGACGCGGCGGACGACCCGGCGATCTGGCTGCATCCGCAGGAGCCGAGCCGCAGCCGCGTGCTGGGCACCGACAAACAGGGCGGCCTGCTGGTTTACGACCAGCAGGGCAGGCAGCTGCAGGACCTGCGCGTCGGTCGTATGAACAACGTCGATCTGCGCGCCGGCTTCGAGCTTGGCGGGCAGCGCGTCGATCTGGCCGTGGCCAGCAATCGCGACCATAACAGCCTGCACTTCTTCGCCATCGACCGCACCAGTGGCGAGCTCAGCGACCTCGGCCAGGCGCCGACTGCGCTGAGCGACATCTACGGCCTGTGCCTGTTCCAGCAGCCCGATGGCGCCATCCACGCCATCGCCAACGACAAGGACGGCACCTTCGTGCAGTACCGCCTCGACGGCAGCAGCGGCCGTGTGCAGGCCACGCTGGCGCGCCAGTTCAAGGTCGCCAGCCAGCCGGAAGGTTGTGTCGCCGATGACCGCAACCAGCGCCTGTTCGTCGGCGAGGAGGACGTCGCGGTGTGGGTGTTGGACGCCCGCGCCGAGGTACCGGCCGAGCTGCAGCAGGTGATCGGCGTCGGCGAGGTGGTACACGACGATATCGAGGGCCTGGCCTTCTACCAGGGCGAGCAGCGCGACTACCTGGTGATCTCCAGCCAGGGCAACGACAGCTACGTGGTACTCGACGGCCAGGCACCGTATGCCGTGCGCGGCGCCTTCCGTATCGGCCTGGATGCCGCGCGTGGCATCGATGGCGTGTCGGAAACCGACGGCCTGGAAGTGACCTCGGCCAACCTCGGCGGCCCCTGGAGCCAGGGGATGCTGGTGGTGCAGGACGGCCGCAAGCGCATGCCCGAAGGCCGGCAGAACTACAAGTATCTGCCCTGGAGCGCAGTGGCCGAGGCCCTGAGCCTGGAGTGACCGCGTTTCACCGCCCGGCCTTCGGCCGGGCGACGTAGGGCGAACTCAGTACGTAGGGCGGACTCAGGAGCGCAGCGAACAGTCCGCCGCAGCGAAGCCCTCCATCGGCAGCGGCAACCAGGCTGCCTGTAACCCTAATAGGCATGGCGCCCACCATTTTTGGCGGGCGTAGCAAGCAAGGAGTCGAAGATGCACAGTTCACTCGAACAGATGACCGTCTGGGGGCTGGTCAGCGAGGCCAGCCTGCTGGTGCAGGCCGTAATGCTCAGCCTGGTGCTGGCGTCGCTGGTCAGCTGGTACCTGATCGTTCAGCGCAGCGCCGTGCTGCGCCGCAGCGAGCGCGAGGCGAAAGCCTTCCTGCAGCGCTTTCGCGGCAGCGCCGAGCTGGGCCAACTGCAGCGTGAGTGCGCCGCCGAAGCAGATCAGGACGCCGGCCTGCAGCAGCTGTTTCAGGCCGGTTACGGCGAGTACCTGCAGCTGCAGCGCGAGCCCGGTATCGCCGCCGACGCGGTGATCGAAGGGGTCGAGCGCAGCCTGCTGGTGGCCATCGCCGAACAGGAGGAGCGCCTGGAAAAAGGCCTGCCGCTGCTCGCCACGGTCGGTTCGGTGAGCCCCTACGTCGGCCTGTTCGGCACCGTCTGGGGCATCATGAACTCCTTCATCGGCCTGTCGCAGGTGCAGCAGGCGACCCTCTCCACCGTCGCCCCGGGCATCGCCGAGGCGCTGATCGCCACCGCCATCGGCCTGTTCGCCGCGATTCCCGCGGTGATCGCCTACAACCGCTTCTCCGCGCGCGTGGCAGGCCTTGGCGCGCGCTACTACAGCCTCGGCAACGAGCTGCAGGGACGCTTGCAGCGCAGGCTGCACAGCAGTGCCAGCCGCGTCGCCGCAGCGGCCTGAGGGGAACGTCATGCGCAGGCCGCATAGCAAGCATGGCCCCAAGGCCGAGATGAATGTGGTGCCCTACATCGACGTGATGCTGGTGCTGCTGGTGATCTTCATGGTCACCGCGCCCATGCTCACCCAGGGGGTGCATATCGAGCTGCCCAAGGTGGCCGCCGAGGCGCTGCCCAGCGATAACCAGCAGCGCATCCTCACCCTGTCGGTACAGGCCGACGGCAGCTACTACTGGAACCTCGGTAGCGAGCTGGACACCGAACTGGGCGCGGCCAGCGAGCAGGCCGTGGACCTGGCGGTGATGAGCGCGCGAGTGGCGCAACTGGTCGCCGAGCAGGGCGACACCCAGGTGTACATCCGCGCCGACCAGGCCGCCGACTACGCCAGTGTGGTGGCCGGCATCGCCGCCCTGCAGCAGGGTGGGGTGAGCAGCCTGGGGCTGATCACCGAGGCGCCGCAATGAGCAGCCTGACCCTGCCCGCTGAGCACAACATGCGACGCCCGCTCGTGCCGTCCGTGCACTGGCGCCGTCGTTGTGGCGCGCTGGCGGCGACCCTGGCCCTGCATCTGGGGTTGGGCGCGCTGCTGCTCGCCCATTGGCAGGTTGACGAGCCACCGGTGCCGCTGGTCAGCACGGTGCAGTTGCAACTGTTGACGCTGGCTCCACCGGCTGTGCCAGAACCGCCCGCGTCGATCCCCGAATTGCCGCAGCCGGTGGCGCCGGCGCAACCCGATCCGACCATCGAACGCCAGCGTCTGGAGCAGGCTGCCCTGGCGCGCAAACGAGCCGAGCAGCAGCGCCTTGAACAGGAGCAGCAACGCCAGCGCGAGGCTCAGCGACGTGAGCAGGAGCGCCAGCGCCGCGAGGCCGAGGCCCGCGAACAGCTGGAGCAGCAGCGCCTGGCCGTGCAGCGCGAACAGGTCGAGCGTCAGCAGGCGGCTGCGGCAGCCGAACGCGCACGCCAGGCCGAGGCAGCGGCCGCCGCCAGCCGCGAGTTCCTGCCGATTGCCAAGCAGGCCCCGGCCTACCCACAGCGCGCCCTGGACAAGGGCCTCGAAGGACAGTGCACTGTGCGTTACCGGGTCAATGAGCAGGGCCGGGTGGAAAACCCCGAGGCCGAGCCCGACTGCCACCCGCTGTTCGTCCGCCCCTCGCTGAACGCGGCGAAGAGCTTTCGCTACCAGCCAAGGATGATCGACGGCCGTGCCGTGGCGGTGGAGAGCGTGAGGAACACTTTTACCTACCGCATCGAATGACCACGCAGCGCAACGGAACCTGGCCCATACGCAGTCGGCCGCCGCGCGCACCATCAGTCCCCTCGCCCCTCTGGGGAGAGGGTTAGGGAGAGGGGGCGTGCAACCGCCTAACCCCGACCCGGATGCAATCCGGGAATACCAGCCAGCACAGAGAAGCTCGATGAAGCACGATCCGCAGGACTTTCACCAACGTCTCGAAGCCCACGACGACCAGCCGATCAACCCCAGCAGCAATCCGCCCCTGTCCACGCTGATCGACCCCACCCGGCGCAACCTGCTCAAGGGCGGTCTGGGCCTGGCCGCCCTGGGCTTCTTCGGTGGCGGCCTGGCCGCCTGTAGCAAGGCGTCGGCCAGCCCGTTGCTGAATTTCACCGGCGTGCCGCTGCAGTTCGATGCGCAGTTCGACCAGGTGCTGGTGCCGCCGGGCTATCGCGCCGTGCCGTTCTTTTCCTGGGGCGACGCGGTGGAGCTCGGCGCGCCGGACTGGCGCTCGGACGCCAGCGACGACTGGCAGGCCCAGCTCAAGCAGGCGGGCGACAACCACGACGGCATGAATTTCTTCGCCTTCGAGGGCGAAGAGGATCGCGGCCTGCTGGTGATGAACCACGAGTACGTCAATCCGCCGTTGCATCCGTCCGGGGTGATCGACCAGTCGCGACCACGGCCGCTGGGCGAGGTGCGCAAGGAGCAGGCCGCCCATGGCGTTTCGGTGATCGAGGTGAGAAAAGGCTCGGACGGCCAGTGGCACAGAGTCATGGATTCGCCCTACAACCGGCGCATCAGCATGCTTACGCCGATGCGCCTGGCCGGGCCGCTGGCCGGACTGGAGATGATGAAGACCGCCAGCGACCCCGAAGGCCTGACGGTGCTCGGCACCCTGAACAACTGCGCCACTGGTGTCACGCCCTGGGGCACCTTCCTCACCTGCGAGGAGAACTGGCACAACTACTTCATCAATCGCGACCAACAGGATTATGAGCGCCGTACGTCGCACAAGCGCTACGGCCTGGCCACCGAGGGCACCAGCAAGAACTACGCCTGGGAAACCGCCGACGCGCGCTTCGACGCCACGCCCTATGCCGACCAGCCCCACGGTGGCCATGTCAACGAGCCGCACCGTTTCGGCTGGGTGGTGGAGATCGATCCCTTCGACCCCAGTGCGCAGCCGATCAAGCGCACCGCTTTCGGCCGCTTCAGCCGCGAGTGCGCGGCGCTGGCGCTCGGCGAGGACGGGCGTATGGCATTCTATTCGGGCGACGACGCACGCGGCGAGTACGTCTACAAGTTCGTCCCGAGCGGGCGTTTCGACGCCGCCAATCCTCGCGCCAACCGCGATCTGCTGGACGAAGGCGCCCTGTACGCGGCACGTTTCGATGCCGACGGCAGCGGCCGGTGGCTGGCTCTGGTTCACGGGCAGAACGGTCTGAGCGCCGAGCACGGCTTCGCCAGTCAGGCCGAGGTGCTGCTCAACGCCCGCGCCGCCGCCGACCGTGCTGGCGCGACGCCCATGGATCGCCCCGAGTGGGCGGCGGTGCACCCCAGAACGCGCGAGGTCTATGTCGCCCTGACCAACAACGACGGCCGTGGCGACAAGCAGCCCACGGACGCCGCCAACCCTCGTCCGCACAACCTGCACGGGCAGATTCTGCGTTTCAACGAACAGGGCGGCGACCCGACCGCCACCGCCTTCACCTGGGAGCTGTTCCTCCTGGCCGGCGAGGCCAGGGGCGCGCGGACTGCTGGCGGCGAGCCGATGCCGGCCAACCTCACCGGCACCGTCAACGGTGACATCTTCTCCTCGCCGGACGGTCTGGCCTTCGACGCCGCCGGGCGGCTGTGGATCCAGACCGACTACGACGACGAAGAGGCGCCGATGCAGGGCATGGGTTGCAACATGATGCTTTGCGCCGACCCCGCCACCCGCGAGGTGCGCCGCTTCATGGTCGGCCCGCGCGGCTGCGAGATCACCGGCCTGGCCTGGAGCCCGGACGGCAAGGCGATGTGGGCCAATATCCAGCACCCGAGCCTCAGCTACCCGGCCAGCGATGGTCGCAGCCGCCCACGCTCGACCACCGTGCTGGTGACCCGCCTCGACGGCGGAGTGATCGGCAGCTGATCGCCGCGCACCCTACGAGATCAGGCCGCCTGGCGCTTGGCGTGCAGTTGCTCGAACCAATCCAGCGTCTCGTCCCACAGACGCTGCGCCGCAGGGCGGAAATAACCCATATGGCCGATGGCGCCCAGGCCCTCTGCCTGCGAGTCGAGCGTGCGCGCCTGGTAGGGCGCATTCACATAGGCGGCCATGAAGGCGTCGCGCGAGGCTGGCGGTGCCCACAGATCGTCCAGGGTATTGAGCGCCACCATCGGTGTGTTCACCTGGGCGAAGCGCTCGGCCAGCCCCGGCATCTGCGGATCGTCGAAGAAGTAGCGCGGGAAGCGGCACCAGCGCTTCCACTGACGGTACACGCCCAGCGGCAGATCCTCGCCCATGCCCAGTTTGCTCCAGGCCAGGTAGCCCTTGTAGCGCGTCATCAGCGGGCCGATCAGGCGCCACATGGCCAGCACGCGCACCTGCTCGGCCCTGGGCATCCAGCCGTGCCAACCGGCGCCGGTACCGAAGGTGTAGAAGCCGGCGACCTGATCATGATTGGGCAGCAGGCCAAAGGCGTGACCGCCGAACGAATGACCGATCATGAACAGCGGGCGTTCGGCGTGCCGGTGTTGATCCACCGCCGCGGCCAGGTCGAGATGAGCCCAGTCGAGATACTCCATCTCGAATCCGCGCAGGCTGTCTGGCTTGGATTGGCCGATGCCGCGGTAGTCCAGGGTCATGGTGTTGAAACCACGGCTGGCGGCGTGTTCGGCAAAACGGCGATAGAAACCTTGCGGCACCCCGGTGGCGCCGGCGATCAGCAATTGTGCCTGGGGTTGCTCGGCGTGATAGCGCGTCGCGGTCAGCTGGTAGTCGTCGAGGGCGAGCAGGGGCAGGGTTTCGCGGCGAATGGCTGTGTTCATGCTGGCGGGGACTCCGTGCGGTGCTGGCGGGTCAGGTGGAGCAGGGTGGCGACGGCCTGTTTCAGCGGCTCGCTGCTGCCGGCGACACGCGCTTGCAGCAGACCGCCTTCGTAGAGCGCGACGAACAGGGCCGCGAGCCCTTCTGGCTGTGGGTAACCATGACGTTGCAACTGCTGCCGCAGTGCCTGGCGAATGGCGGCGAAGGCATTGGCCAGGGCTGCACGAATTTCATGATCTTGCGGGCCGCTTTCCAGGGCCACAGTGGCCAGCGGGCAGCCACGCTCGAAGGCGCTTTCCTGCAACTGGCCAAGCGCGCCCTGTAGCCAGATAGTCAGCGCATCGAGTGGATCGGACTGACGCTCGAAGAGCGCAGCGAACGCCTGCTCGGCGCGCTGGCCGACACGCTCGATGGCGGCCACGGCCAGTTCGGTCTTGCCGTTCGGGAAGTGGTGATAAAGGCTGCCCTTGGGCGCATCGGCGGCGGCCAGCAGTTCGTTCAAACCAACGCCATGCAGCCCCTTGCGTTGCAGGGCATCGATCATGGCGTCGATCAGTTTGTCGCGAGTGGTCTTGGTCATGGCGTGGATTATGTAGACCGGTCGGTCTAGTTGCCAGTGTCATTCAGGCCACAGATCAGGGTATATCGGCACAGTGGAGCGCCGCCCAATAGGCGGCGCGCGGTATCAGGCCTGCTTGGCCACCCAGGCGGCATAGGCGTCGATGAACTTCTGCAGGAACGGCTTGATGCCGTCGCTGAGTACGCCGTTCTCGTCGAAGAAGTTGCCGGCGCCACCGAGATAAGCCTCCGGCTGCTGCAGCACATGCACGTCGAGGAACACCAGGCACTGGCGCAGGTGATGGTTGGCACCAAAGCCACCAACGGCACCCGGCGAGGCGCTGAGCACGGCGCCTGGTTTACCGCTGAAGCCGCTCTGGCCATACGGACGCGAGCCGACATCGATTGCGTTCTTCATCGGCGCCGGGATCGAGCGGTTGTATTCGGGGGTAATGAACAGCACCGCATCGGCCGCCTTGAGCTTGCTGCGAAATGGCGCGTAGGAGGCCGGAGCGGTATCGCCGTCGGCGTCTTCGTTGTACAGCGGCAGGTCGCCGATCTCGAGGATTTCCAGGTTCAGCGAGGCCGGCGCCAGGTCGGCCAGTGCCAGCGCCAGTTTGCGGTTGATGGAAGCCTTGCGCAGGCTGCCAACCAGTACGGCGACGTTGTAGGTCTTGCTCATGTGTACTCCAGAAGGTGTGGTGAGAAAGGAACAACCACTATAGACCCCGGATGTTTCAGCAGGTGCAGGGCGCGAGCCTCGTCACTCGCCGAACGCGTCCAGCAGATCGTCGGCGAAAGCCTTCTGCGCCTCGCTGGCGGGGTGGCCACGATGGCTGGCCAGACGAAACTGCACGGTGAAATCCCACTTGCCGGGCAGCGCGCGCAAGCCGCCACGCTCTACCCAGGGCTGGGCGATGTGCTCGGGCAGATAGCCCAGATGAGCACCGGAGAGAATGAACGCCAGGCTGCCTTCGACCTGCTCGCAGCGCGCGCTGCTGCTGCCGCCTTGCCAGGGTTCGTCGGCTGCGATGAATCGATAGGGATGCACCACGCGGTCGCAGGTCTGCAGGTCATCGGCGCTCGGCGTTTGCCGGTCGAACAGCGGATGCTGGCGGCCGCAGTACAGGCGCTGGCGCTCGTCGAACAGCGGCTGGTAGTCCAGCGCCATCTGGCTGCCGGAAAAATAGCCGATGGCCAGTTGTAGCTGGTCCTGCAGCAGACGCCGTTCCAGCTCGGCGGGCATGGCGCTGACCAGCTCGATCTGTACCGCCTGGTTGCGCTGGCGAAAACGCCCGATGGCCTCGCCGATGCGCTGCAGCACCTCGTCCGACAACGCTTCGGACAGGCCGATGCGCAGTTCGCCGAGCAGCTTGTCGGCCATGCCCTGGGCCTCGCCCTTGAAGGTCTCGATGGCAGCAAACAGCTTGCGTGTGGCGGCCAGCACCTGCTCGCCCTTGGGCGTCAGGCGAAAGCCGGCCTTGCCGCGTTCGCACAGGCGAAAGCCCAGACGCGTTTCCAGCTTGGCCATCTGCGTGCTGATGGTCGACTGGCCGATGCCCAGTTCACCCTGCGCAGCGCTGAAGCCGCCGCTCTCCACCACGGTGACGAACAGCCGCAGCAGTTGCAGGTCGAGGTCGCGCAGTTGGCTGAGCATGTGGGCTCCATACATTGATGGCTGTCAATGTTGGAGTAGAACACTTCGTATTTATCCGAAGCAACGCCGGGCGCAGGATGCAGACATCCCAGCCTCCAGCAGAGAGGCACGGCCAACCACGTCTGCCCGAGGATAGAACCATGCGTCTTGCTGCAAGCCTGCTGCTCCTGGCCATCGCCACGCCCCTGATGGCGGAGCCGAAACAGCTCAACCTGTACAACTGGGCCGACTACGTGGCGCCGCAGGCGCTCGTGCGTTTCCAGGCCGAGACCGGCATCCGCGTCAAATACGACACCTTCGACAGCACCGATGTGCTGGAGAGCAAGTTGATGACCGGCGGCAGCGGCTATGACGTGGTCTTTCCCGCTTCCAGCGGCCTATCGCGCGCCATCCAGGCCAGGGCGCTGCAGCCGGTGGGGGCGTTGCAAAACGCCGGCAACCTCGACCCCGAACTGCTGGCCAAGCTGGCCAGCGTCGACCCCAGTAACCAGTACGGCGTGCCCTACACCTGGGGCACGGTGGGCCTGGCGATCAACAAGCAAGCCGTCGAGCAGCGCCTGCCCGGCGTGGCGCTGGACAGCCTCGATCTGCTGTTCAAGCCCGAGTACGCCAGCAAGCTCAAGGACTGCGGCATCTCCGTGCTCGACTCGCCGCAGGAAGTGATCGCCATCGCCCTCAATTACCTGGGCAAGCCGCCGTACAGCGCCAACGGCGTCGATCTGGACGCGGCCAGCGCGCTGCTCGCGGCGCTGCAACCGAACCTGCGCTACATCGGCAATGCCCGGCAGATCGACGACCTGGCCAAGGGCGAGACCTGCCTGGCGCTGACCTACACCGGTGACGCCGGCATGGCCGCCGCGCGCGCTGCCGAGGCCGGGCAGCCGTTCGAGGTGCTTTATCGCATTCCGCGCGAAGGCACGCTGATCTGGTTCGACACCATGGCCATTCCCGCCGACGCGCCGCATCCGGGCAATGCCCGCGCTTTCATCGACTTCATGCTGCAGCCCGAGGCCATCGCCGAGCTGACTAACGAACTGTTCTTCGCCAACGCCAACCGCGCCGCCACGCCCCTGTTGGACGAGGCGGTGAGCGGCGACCCGGATATCTACCCGCCCGAAGCCGTGCGTGCGCGCCTGTTCGCCGAAGAAGTGCTGAGCCTGCGCGAGCAACGCCAGCGCACCCGCCTGTGGACAGCCTTCCGCAGCCAGTACTGAGTCTGTAGGAGCGAGCTCTGCTCGCGAACATCACCGAAACGAGTATTCGACCATGGACCAAGCCTTCGACAACGACCAGGCCATCACCCGCGCCAGCCTCTACGGCACCGCCGCCGAACCCACCTATGCTGGCATCACCAGTTTCATGCGCCGCCGCTACAGCCGTGACCTCACCGGCGTGGACCTGGCCATCAGTGGCGTGCCGTTCGACACCGCCACCACCAACCGGCCCGGCAGCCGCTTCGGCCCGCGGGCGATCCGCGCCGCGTCGATCCAGTCGGCCTGGGCGCGGCATTTTCCCTGGGAGTTCGACCCCTTCGATGTGCTCGCTTGCGTCGACTACGGCGACTGCTATTTCGACCACGGCACGCCGCAGGACACCCCGGCGCTGATCGAGGCGCACGCCACGCGCGTTCTCGAAGCCGGCAGCGCGTTGCTGACTCTGGGCGGCGACCACTTCATCAGCTATCCGCTGCTCAAGGCGCATGCCAGGAAGCACGGCACGCTGGCGCTGATCCACTTCGACGCGCACAGCGACACCTGGCCGGACGAGGAGGGCAAGCGTATCGACCACGGCACCATGTTCTATCACGCCGCGCGTGAAGGGCTGGTCGACCCGGCGCGCTCGGTGCAGGTCGGCTTGCGCACCACCAACGACGACGTGATGGGCTTTCAGGTGCTCGATGCCCGCGAGGTGCACCGCAGCACGCCGGAGCAGATCGCCGAGCGCATTCGTGCGCGGGTGGGCGAGCATCCGGTGTACCTGACCTTCGACATCGACTGCCTCGACCCGGCCTTCGCCCCCGGTACCGGAACACCGGTGTGCGGCGGCCTTTCCAGCCATCAGGCGCTGGAGATCCTGCGCGGTCTGCGCGGTATCAACCTGGTCGGCATGGATGTGGTGGAAGTGGCACCGCCCTACGACAACGCCGAAGTCACCGCACTGGCCGGCGCCACCCTGGCGATGGAGATGATCTGCCTGTATGCCGCGCGGCATAAGGTCGATGCCGTTCAGTAACCTTCAGCTTCAGGCGGTCGCGATCACCCGGCGCAGGGTGATCGGAATCGACTTGGCCGCCGGTACCTTGGCCTTCTTCTCGTGGTGCCAGAGCGGCACCAATGGGTTGCACTCGGGGTAGTAGGCGGCGCAGCAGCCCTCGGGAATATCGTGTGGCGTCACGCGCAGCGGCCCGACCGAGCGTGGCACACCATCGTCCACCGCCGTGCTCACCTGCACCTGATCGCCTTCGTCCAGGCCCAGTCGGGCCATGTCGTTGCGGTGCATGAAAATCACCGAGCGGGTGCCGTACACACCGCGGAAGCGATCGTCATAACCGTACACCGTGGTGTTGAACTGATCGTTGCTGCGGATCGTCATCAGGTTGAGTACATCACGACGTTCCGTGCTCTGTTCAACGTCATCGTTGAGCGCCAGGCTGTCCGGTCGGATGAAGTTGGCCTTGCCGCTGTCGGTGTTCCATTCGCGCCAGGTGGCCGGCAGCGGCCGATGGAAGCCGCCTGGTTCGAGCATGCGCGTGTTGAAGTCGTGAAAGGTTTCCGGGTAGGTGGTGGCGATGGCCTGGCGGATCAGACCGTAGTCGGCCACCCAGGCGTCCCAGTCCATGCGCGGGTTGGCCGGTAGCACGGCCCTGGCCAGGGCGGCGATGATCGCTGGCTCCGAGCGCAGGTCAGAGCCGGCCTGTTTGACGACGCCCTGCCAGGCGCGAATGCAGGCGGTGCTGTCTTCGGTGGTGTGGTACTGCGGGCCGCTGGCCTGGATATCCATTTCGGTGCGGCCCAGGCAAGGCAGGAGGTAGGCTTTCTCGCCATGTACCAGCGCACTGCGGTTGAGCTTGGTGGTGATCTGTACGGTCAGGCGCAGCTTGCTCCAGGCCGGTTCCAGGCGGTGGTTGTCCGGGGTAGCGCGGACAAAATTGCCACCCAGGGAAAGGAATGCCTTGATCGTGCTGCTGAGTACGCCCTCGCAGGCGTCCACCGTGGTGGTGCCGTCGCGCTCCGGCACGCGGAAGCCGAACTGCTCGTACAGGCGGTCGACCGGCACCTGTGCGACCTTCTCGGTGATGCCGACGGTGCGTTGGCCCTGCACGTTGGAGTGGCCGCGCACCGGGCAGATGCCCGCGCCTTCCTTGCCCAGATTGCCGCGCATGAGCAGCAGGTTGACCAGCATCTGGATGCTGGTCACTCCATGGCGATGCTGGGTCAGGCCCATGCCGTAGATGGCGATGACCCGCTGGCAACCGGCATAGACCCTGGCGGCGCCCTCCATTGCGCCACGGGTCAGACCGCTTCTGCGCTCCAGCATCTCCCAGGTATAGCCGCGGATGGTCCGCTCGAAAGCCTCGAAACCCTGGGTGTGCTGCTCGATGAAGGCAATGTCCAGTACGCGATCCTGGCCGTTTTCGCGCGCGGCGTCGTCCATCGTCAGCAAGGCCTTGCAGATGCCGGCGATGGCCGCGGCATCGCCGCCGATGGTGACCTGGTGATAGTGGGTGCTGACCACTTCCGACTCACCCGTGAGCATCTGCCGCGGTGATTGCGGATTGGTGAAGCGCTCCAGGCCGCGTTCGCGCAGCGGATTGAAGGTGAGAATGGGAGCGCCGCGCTGCCGGGCGGCGTCCAGGTCGTGCAGCATGCGCGGGCTGTTGCTGCTGGTGTTGTGGCCGAAGATCAGCAGGCCGTCGGTCTTGGCGAAATCCTCCAGGGTGACGGTGCCGACCGGCACGCCGATGCTTTCCGGCAAGGCCACCGAGGTGCTCTCGTGGCACATGTTGGAGCTGTCCGGCAGGTTGTTGGTGCCGAAGCAACGAGCCAGCAACTGCCACAGGTACGAGGCCTCCAGCGAGGCGCGGCCGGAGGCGTAGAACACGGCCTGATCGGGATCTTCCAGTGCCTTGAGTTCGGCGCCGATCTCGGCGATGGCTTCGTCCCAGCTCACGGGCAGGTAGCGATCGGAGTGGGCGTCCCAGCGCATGGGCTGGGTCAGACGGCCCTGCTGCTCCAATTGGTAGTCGCTCCAGTTGCGCAGTTCGCTCAGGGTGTGACCGGCGAAGAACTCGGGCGTGCAGCGCAGGCTGGTGGTTTCCCAGGCCGTGGCCTTGGCACCGTTCTCGCAGAAAGCCAGGGGTTTGGACGGGTGCGGCTTGGCCCAGGCGCAACTGACACAGGCAAAGCCGTCGATCGGACGATTCTGTTTGAGCAGAGCGACCGCCCCGGTCAGTGGCGCCCGCTCGCGCAGCAGGATGGTGCCCACGGCATTGGCCGAACCCCAGCCACCGGAAGGTCCACGATAGGGTTTGAATCGGGGTTTCATGCTCCGTCTCCCTGGCTCGTCGTCTTGCAGTTACGACGGAGGGGGCGGGGGATGGTTCAGGTTGTTTGCCCGCGCCTGCCGCGAAAAGGGGGCGATAAGCCTGGTGCAGACGTCCTCCAAAAAAACGGGCCTGTTCAGGCCCGTGAGTTCACGCTCAAAGATTATCCTGGCGCTAGTCCAGGCATTGCGCCAGGCCGATGGGCTCGGGCCGGAACAGCCGTGCATCCATCAGCTTCGGCTGGCGCACGATGGGGGCGAAGTCCATGCGCGCGAGGATGTCGCGCTGGATATCCACGCCCGGCGCCACTTCGATCAGCTCCAGCCCTTCGGTAGTCAGGCGCAGCACGCAGCGCTCGGTGACGTAGAGCACCGGCTGGCCGCGCTCGGCGGCCAGGCGCCCGGCGAAGGTGCGGTGTTCCACCTCGGCAACGAACTTGCGCAGTTCGCCGTCCTCGATGATGCGCAACTGGCCGTCTTCGATGCGGATATCCTGTTTGCCGGCGCTGAAGGTGCCGACGAACACCACCTGCTTGGCGTTCTGGCTGATGTTGATGAAACCGCCAGCCCCCGCAAGGCGACTGCCGAACTTGGACACATTGAGGTTGCCTGCGGCATCGGCCTGGGCCAGACCGAGGAAGGCGATGTCCAGGCCGCCGCCGTCATAGAAATCGAACTGATAAGGCTGGTCGAGCAGGGCGCTGTGGTTGCTCGCCGCGCCGAAGTCCAGGCCCGAGGCCGGCACGCCGCCGATCACACCGGGCTCGGCGGTCAGGGTCAGGCGCTCGATCACGCCCTCTTCGGCAGCCACCGCCGCCACACCCTCGGGCATGCCGATGCCGAGATTCACCACCGCGTCCGCTTTCAGCTCCAGCGCCGCGCGACGGGCAATCAGCTTGCGCACGTCCAGCGGCATCGGCGTCAGGCTGTCCACCGGTACGCGGGTCTCGGCGGCGAAGGCGGGGTTGTAGGCGGTGGCGAAGGTCTGCTGGTGATTGGCCGGCTCGGCCACCACCACGCAATCCACCAGGATGCCGGGAATCTTCACCTGCCGTGGGTTGAGCGAGCCGCGCTCGACCACCCGCTCGACCTGGGCGATCACCAGGCCGCCGCTATTGCGCGCGGCCATGGCGATGGCCAGGCTCTCGATGGTCAGCGCCTCGCGCTCGAAACTGAGGTTGCCGTCAGGGTCGGCACTGGTGGCGCGAACGATGCCGACGTTGATCGGGAAGGTCGGGTAGAACAGGTAGTCCTCGCCGTCGATGGGCATCAGCCGCACCAGATCGGCAGTGGTGCGCGCATTGAGCTTGCCGCCGCCGTGGCGCGGGTCGACGTAAGTGCCCAGGCCGACGCGTGACAGCTGTCCCGGCTTGCCGGCGGCGATGTCGCGAAACAGCTGGGAGATCACCCCCTGCGGCAGGTTGTAGGCCTCGATGCGGTTGTCCACCGCCAGCTTCTGCAACCCCGGCACCAGGCCCCAGTGCCCACCGATCACCCGGCGCACCAGGCCTTCATGGGCTAGGTGGTTGAGGCCGCGACCCTTGCCGTCGCCTTGGCCGGCGGCATACACCAGGGTCAGATCGCGCGGCGCCTGTTCAGCGAGGAAGCGCTGCTCCAGAGCGATGGCGATCTGCTCGGCGAAACCGATGCCGACGAAGCCACCGGTGGCCAGGTTGGCGTTGTCCGGGATGCGCGCCACGGCTTCGGCGGCGGTCATGATCTTGCTCATTGCGGGTACTCGAAAGCGATTGAACAACACGGCGTACAGACAGCATGGCGCCCGAGGGCGCCATGCTCGTCAGAAGCTTCCAAACAGGGTGCCCAGGGTGATCACCACAACCAGCGCCACCAGTGGGAAGGCCACGGTGTTGACGAAGATGAACTTGTACGACTCGCGGTGGGTGAGCTTGCAGATCGCCAGCAGCGAGATCACCGCGCCGTTGTGCGGCAGGGTGTCCATGCAGCCCGAGGCCATGGCGGCGACGCGGTGCAGCAGCTCGGGGCTGATGCCGGCGGCGTTGGCCATTTCCAGGTACTGCGCGCCGAGGGTCTTCAGCGCGATGGACATACCGCCGGAGGCGGAACCGGTGATACCGGCGAGGATGTTCACCGCCACCGCTTCGGAGATCAGCGGGTTGCTGGAGACGCCCAGTACCAGGTCACGGATGATGACGAAGCCGGCCAGGGATGCGATCACCGTGCCGTAACCCACCTCGGCGGCGGTGTTGAGGATCGGCAGCATGGAGCCGAAGGCGCCGTCGTTGACGCTCTTCTTCAGGTCCATCCAGCGCTTCCAGTGCATGGCGATCAGCAGCACGATGGCCGCGCTGAGGGCGACGATGATCGACCAGATACCGATCAGCGACTTGGCGTCCTGCAGACCGCCGTATTCCGGCTTGGCCAGGTAGCTGGTGTCAACGGCCGGCAGAATCTGCTTGGCCATCAGGAAGTTCAGCGCGATCACCACGAAGATCGGCAGCAGCGCCAGCCAGAAGCCGGGAATGTCGCGACGCTCTTCGACGACCGGGTCGTCGCGATGCTCGCCGTAGCCTTCACCCGCGGCCATCAGCTTGCGCGACTGCGCGGTGAGCCACCAGGTGCCGAGGCCGAACATGATCAGGCCGGCGATCACCCCCAGGCCCGGCGCAGCGAAGGCGTCGGTGCCGAAGAAGGGGTTGGGGATGGCGTTCTGGATCGCCGGCGTGCCGGGCAGCGCGGTCATGGTGAAGGTGAACGAGCCGAGGGCGATGGCACCGGGGATCAGGCGCTTGGGAATGCCCGCCTCGCGGAACAGCGCGGCGCCAATCGGGTACACGGCGAAGGCCACCACGAACAGCGACACGCCGCCGTAGGTGAGGATGCCGCAGGCCAGCACGATGGCCAGGATGGCGCGCTCGCTCCCCACTTTCGCGACTATGCCATGGGCGATGGCGCGCGCCGATCCCGAGTCGTCCATCAACTTGCCGAACAGTGCACCCAGCAGGAACAGCGGGAAGAACTGGATCACGTAGCCGCCCATGGCCTTCATGAACACCTGGGTGTAGGTGGGCAGCAGCAGAGCGATGTCGCCGGCGAACAGCAACGCCAGCAGGGCCAGCAGTGGAGCGAGGATCAGGACGTTGATGCCGCGATAGGCGAGGTACATCAACAATGCGAGGGAAATCAGAATACCGAGGGTACCCATGGGTGGTTCCTTTTGTTGTTGTTCTAGCGGCTCGAGGCCGTTTTATCGGGAAGGCGCGGATGCGGCAGCGCGCCTTTGCCGGATATAGAGCCAGAGTCGTGCCAGGCGGCGTTACGACTTTGGTCGATAGGGCGGGAAGCCTCTGCAGCGAGGGTTTCAGGCTTGAGTGTGTGTTGTAAGATAGGCGTTGCGAGTGACGCAGCTGTCCATATTTCTGGATTTATTCCAGGTTTTTGGATGGCCTGCTGATTTTTAGTCCAGGAAATTGGACATTAGTGGTTTTCATAATTGCGCTCGCCCGGTTCCCATCCGGCGGGTTTCACCCGCCCTACCGGCGATGTAGGGCGGGTGCAACCCGCCAATTGTTGATTGCATAAAGGGCAGGCCCCGGATTTCATCCGGGCTACGCAATTGCGGCCCGCCGCGCTTTTGTGGGAGGGGCTTTAGCCGCGACTGTTGTGGGGAAGCGTTGCGGGTGGCACATCGCCGGCAAGCCGGCTCCTACGCAAGGGTTGGCACGGGTAGCCCGGATGCAATCCGGGGCTTTTGCGGCGCCTGATCCCCGGATTTCATCCGGGCTACGCGATTGCGGCCCGCCACGCTTTTGTGGGAGGGGCTTTAGCCGCGACTGTTGTGGGGAAGCGTTGCGGGTGGCGCATCGCCGGCAAGCCGGCTCCTGCAGGATTAGGCGCTCAGCCTTTTCGCCCCAGCCCATGCTGCGCCAGCTTGGCGTAGAACCCGGCGCGGGAAATGCCCAGGCGCTCGGCGGCCAATTGGCGATTGCCATCGGTTGCCGCCAGTGCCGCCTGCAACGCCTGGCGCTCGGCCTGCGCCAACTGTTCGGCCAGGGTCTGCGCTGTGCTCGCCATTACCGGCGCAGCGGGTATCGGTGCACTCGGCGCCACCGGATCGACCAGCAAACCACGCAAGGCTTCTCCATCCAATCGCCCATCGACCGCCAGTTGCGCCCGCTCCAGCAGGTTGCGCAGCTCGCGCACGTTGCCCTTCCACGGCTGCGCGCAGAGCAGGGCGAGGGCATCGTCCGTCAGTTCCATGGGCGCCAGGCCGGAGCGGTTGGCCAGGTCATCGAGCAGGTGTTCGATCAGCGCGGGGATGTCGCTGGCACGTTCGCGCAATGGCGGCACGCGCAGGGCCAGCACGTTGAGGCGGTAGTAAAGATCATCGCGGAACTGCCCGGCGGCCACCTTGGCTTCCAGGTCGATATGGGTCGCGGCGATCACCCGCACGTTGAGCGGCTTGACCTGATTGGAGCCGAGCGGCTCCACCTCCTGCTCCTGCAAAACGCGCAGCAGCTTGGCTTGCAACGGTAGCGGCAGATCGCCGATCTCGTCGAGAAACAGCGTACCGCCGTTGGCCACTTCGAACTTGCCGATGCGCGCCTTGCGGTCGGCGCCGGTAAAGGCGCCGGGTGCCGTGCCGAACAGCTCGGCCTCGACCAGGGTTTCCGGAATCGCTGCGACGTTGACCGCGACGAATGGGCCGTTGGCGCGCGGCGACAGATTGTGGATGCCCTGCGCCAGCAGCTCCTTGCCGGTGCCGGTCTCGCCGCGGATCAGCACGGTGGAGTCGAGCTGGGCGGCGCGACGGGCCTGGCGCTTTACCTCGCTGGCCGCACTGCTGGCGCCGATGAAACCGGCGATGGTGTAGCGCGCCCGACGCGCCTTGGCCAGCTCGTGCTGGGTGGCGAGCAGTTGCGTCTGCAGGTTGGCGTACTTGGCCATCAGCGGCTTGAGATGGCGGGCGCGGTCGAACAATACGAAGCCCAGGGCGCCGACCAGGGTGCCGTCCTCGTCGCGCAGCGGTATGCGGGTGACCACGAAGTGCTCGCTGCCGAAGGCCATCAGATCGAGCATGCTCGGCTGGCCGCTTTCCACCACCTCGCGCAGGCGGCTGGCCGGCAGCACTTCTTCGATCTCCTTGCCCAGCGCCGTGCGCGCATCGGCAATGCCGACCTTCTGCGCGTACTTGTCGTTGATCCAGACGATGCGTGCCTGGCGGTTGACCGCGATGGTGCCCTCGCACTGTGCATCGAGGTGATCGAACAGCAGCGGCATGGCCACCGCGCGGAAGCGCTCGGGCGACACGCCGATGATCAGGCCGTGCTGGTCGAGGTCGTCGCGGGAAATGGCCATGGGGAGTGTCCGAAAATGAGATGCCGGTGATTATGGGCAGCGCCGATCAGGCCGGGCAACGTCAACAGTCATCAGACAATGGCATTCGCTGCGCGCTTCTGGAATAGTTGGGCGGCCGCGCGTAACCCGCCGGCACCTGCCGATCGCCCACAAGGCCTGCCCGGCAGCCGTGACACCTGCCGTGTCCCTTTCGCGTGCCGACCAGGCGCGCCAGGCGAGCCATCCGCTCGCCGCTGGATCCGCACCGCTTTGCCGGTGCCACAACGACAATGACCAAGATCCATACAAGGACGCCCCGATGAAACTCAAGCGACTCTTCTCCGCGCTCGCCGCTGGTGCTGCGCTGACCGCCCTGTGCGCCACCGCGCAGGCGCGTGAATACTCCGTTTCCACCGTGCTGTCGGACGCCTTCCCGTGGGGCCAGGCCGCGCAGAAGTGGGCCGACCTGGTCAACGAGCGCTCCGAAGGGCGCATCACCCTGCGCGTGTACCCCAACGCGCAACTGGTCGCCGGCGACCAGACCAAGGAATTCTCCGCCATGCGCTCGGGCCTGATCGACATGGCCGTGGGCTCGACCATCAACTGGTCGCCGCAGGTGCCGGAACTCAACCTGTTCTCCCTGCCGTTTTTGATGAAGAACGATGCCGACCTCGACGCCATCACCCAGGGTGAAGCCGGCAAGCTGGCCTTCGCCGCCATCGAACAGCGCGGCATCGTGCCGCTGGCCTGGGGCGAGAACGGCTTTCGCCAGCTGTCCAACTCGGCCAAGCCGGTGCGCAGCCCGGCCGACATGGCCGGCCTGAAGATCCGCGTGGTCGGCTCGCCGCTGTTCCAGGACACCTTCACCGCCCTCGGTGCCAACCCGACGCAAATGAGCTGGGCCGATGCCAAGCCGGCACTGACCACTGGTGCGGTAGATGGCCAGGAAAACCCGCTGTCGGTATTCGACGTGGCGCGTGTCGACCAGGTGGGCCAGAAGTACCTGACCCTGTGGGACTACATGGCCGACCCGCTGGTGTTCGCCGTCAACCAGCGCGTATGGAAATCCCTGCCCGAGGAAGATCGCGAACTGCTGCGCCAGGCGGCCATCGACGCCGGCAAGTGGGAGATCGAGCTGTCGCGTGGCGCCCAGGCGCAGCGCCTGGTCGACGTGCGTGAGCGCGGCGTGGAAGTGATCGAACTGAGCGACGCCGAGCGCGCGGCCTTCGTCGAAGCCACCGCCAGCGTGCATGAGAAATGGGCACCGCGTATCGGCGATGCGCTGATGGATGCCGCACGCCAGGCCGTGGCCCAGCCCTGATTCGTTTCATCTGACCGCAAGCCCACACTACGGGGCGTAGTGGTGGATGTCCCGCAGCCCGCTCTGCTCCCCTCTCCCGCATGCGGGAGAGGGGCCGGGGGAGAGGGCAGGGGTGTCACCACTGGCGCGCCTTGCTCCGGTCGTTCGAGGTTCTTATGAGCAAGCAAGTCGACGCGCCGCTGGAGCGCGTGCTCGCCACCCTGGCCCTGGTGATCATCAGCCTGATCAGCCTGGCCAACGTCGTGGTGCGTTATTTCACCGATGCATCCTTTGCCTTCACCGAGGAAATCTCGGTGTTCCTGCTGGTCATCCTCACCTTCGCCGGTGCCTCGGTGGCCATGCGCAGCAACCGGCACATTCGTATCGGCCTGCTCGAGCGCCTGTTCCCGCGCCTGCGCACGCCGCTGATCCTGTTGCAGTGGCTGGCCGGCGTTCTGGTGCTGGGGCTGGTGTGCTGGTTCGGTGGCCAGTTCGCCTGGGAAGAATTCCAGTGGGATTCCGAGTCGCCCGGCCTCGGCCTGCCCAACTGGTGGTACGTGATCTGGCTGCCGATCCTGGCGCTGCTGGTGTTCGTGCGCCTGACCCAGATGACCGTCGATCGCCTGCGCGGGAGAATCAGTGATGAGCCCTGATCTCTGGCTGATCCTCAGTTTCGCCGTGCTACTGGCGCTCGGTGTGCCGGTGGCCTTCGCCCTCGGCCTGTCCGGCGCCATCGGTATCATCGCCGGGCTGTCGCCGGACATGCTCGCCACCCTCGGCACCAATACCTACAATGGCGTGGCCAAGTACCCGCTGATCGCCATTCCGCTGTTCATCCTCACCGGCCTGGTGTTCGAGAAAGCCGGCGTAGCACTCAGATTGGTGCGCTTCGCCCAGGCGCTGATCGGCCCGCGTCACGGCGGCCTGGCCATGGTCGCGGTGCTGGTGTGCCTGATCATGGGCGGCATGAGCGGCTCCGGCCCGGCCGATGCCGCTGCCGTGGCCATGGTGATGCTGCCGAGCATGACCAAGGCGGGGTATCCCAAACCCTTCTCGGCCACGCTGATCGCCGCGTCGGCCTCGACGGCGATCCTGATTCCGCCGTCGATCGCGCTGATTCTCTACTCCATCGTGGTGCCAGGCGTGGACCTGCGCGCTCTGTTCGCCGCCGGCCTGTTCCCCGGCATCCTCGCCGGCCTGGTGCTGTTGCTGCCAGCCTGGCTGTTGTCGCGTCGTTACGGCTGGGAATCCCCGGAGCAGGGCGAGCGTCCGCCGCTGGGCGAGAGCTTCAAGCAGGCGCTGCCAGCGCTGTTCGCCCCGGTGCTGATTCTCGGCGGCTTGCGCAGCGGCCTGTTCACGCCCACTGAAGCCGCCGTGGTCGGCGTGACCTACGGCGTGCTGATCGGCCTGTTCGTCACCCGCGAGCTGGACTGGCGCAGCCTCTGGCGCCTGTGTGGCGAGGCCGGGGTGATCTCCGGGGTGGTCATGCTGATCATCGCCCTGGCCGGCATCTTCGCCTGGGCCGGCACCATGCTCGGCACCTTCCGTCATCTGGCCGAGTGGCTGATCTCGCTGTCGGACAACGGCTGGGTGCTGCTGGCGCTGGTAATGCTCGCCGTGCTGCTGGCCGGCATGCTGCTCGATGCGATCTCCATCTACCTGATCCTGATGCCGATCCTGATTCCGGTGATGCAGCACTTCGGCTGGAACCCGGTGTGGTTCGGCATCCTGCTGGCGATGAACATCGCCATCGGCCAGTTCACCCCGCCGGTGGCGATCAACCTCATGGTCACGGCGGAGGTGGCCAAGATACGCCTGGAACAGACCGTGGGCTGGGCGGCGCTGTTCGTCGTGGTGATGTCCAGCGCCCTGCTGCTGGTGGCGATCTTCCCGGAAATCGCCCTGTGGCTGCCGCGCGTGCTGGGTTACGCGGTGTAAAACAGGCAAGGCCGTCTATAGTTGCCTGATGGTGCGCAGCGGGGGGCTGCGCACCGCTGAGGGCGGCAGCGCTGGGCACCAAGATGAGTGACGGCAACTATAACGATCACAGGGATGTAGGCGCAGGGCACTGCGAAGGGCTGCGCGAATCGGGCAAGCGCAAGCTGATGCGCACCATCCTGCTCGCCACCGGCCTGACCCTGGGCGGCTTTGCCGTGCTGCAGGCCCTGGCCGGCAACTACCCCTTCGCCATCCTCGAAGTGCTGTGCACCGCCTTGCTGCTGTTCGGCGCCTGGCGTATCGAACGCGCTCGCCATCTGTACCTGTGGATCTACCTGTACCTGATCCCGACCTTCTGCTTCATCCTCTACATCATCGTCATGCCGGACGCCTCAGCGGCGGCGTTCGTCTGGCTGTACATGATCCCGCTGCTGGCCTACCTGCTGCTGGGCAAGCAGCGCGCCTTCCTGCTCACCGCGCCGTTCATGTGCGCCGGGCTTCTGCTGTACTTCACCGACAACCACCTGACCCTGGACACACACGGCCTGATCGACCTGGGCAATGCCGCCCTGTGTGGCGTACTGATCCTGGTATTCGTGCATATCTACGATGGCTTGCGCATGCAGGCCTACGAGGAGCTGCAGCGCCTGGCGCAGACCGACTCACTGACCGGCGTGGCCAGCCGCGGCAGCTTCCAGCACGCCCTGCAACGCAGCATTCAGGAGGCCGAACGCAGCAACGGTCATCTGGTACTGGTGCTGCTCGACGTCGACCACTTCAAGCAGGTCAACGACCAGTGGGGGCACGAGGCGGGCGACATGGCGCTGCAGCATATCTGTCAGATCCTGCAGCAGCGCCTGCGCGTGACCGACTTTCTCGGTCGCCTGGGAGGGGAGGAGTTCGGCCTGCTGCTACGTCATACCGACAGCACCGGCGCCGACCCGCTGGTGGAAAAGCTGCGCAAGCAGATCGCCGAACAGCCGCTTGAGTACGACGGTGAGCCGATCACGCTGTCCGCCACCTTCGGCCTGGCCACCTGGCCCGTGGATGGCCGCAGCGCCGCCGAGCTCTACCGCGCTGCTGATCGTCGCCTGTACAGCGGCAAGCAGCGCGGGCGCAACCAGCTGGTCAGCGCCGACATACCGACCGAGCTGCTATTGGACAAATTCGACGTGCGCCTTTGAGGGCCGGCTAGCGTGCTGCGTTGGCAGGTGCGGCGGGTACGCAGGGCTGCTGGCCGGCACCCGCCAGGTTCTCGACGTTATTCAGCACGTTGTGGCCCTGGTTGACCTTCTGCGCGTTCTCCGCAACTTCCATACGCTTGGCATAGGTCGCAGTGTTGCCATTGAAGCTCTGCTGCGTCTCCAGCACGGTATTGGCCATATCCAGCAAGCTGCGTCCGGTGGCGATCAGGCTGCTGGTCGCGCTCGGCGCACATGGATCGTTGGCCAGCTGGGTGTTCTGCAGTCCCTGGGTTTGCGTGTTCTGCGCCAGGCAGCCGCTCAGCGAGGCCAGCACGGTGGCGCTCATGAGGACGCCCAGGGTTCCTTTGATGTTCATCAGACATTCCCTTCTATGACCGGGCCCCGACCCAGTGCCGAGGCGTTGCCCGGATTCTAGGAATGGGTGGGGTCGCACGAAATAGTACGGGTGTACTAGTGCCTCTTTGCCTGCCAAACAGTTCCTTGCGCCGGCCGCAGGCTCCGGCCTAAGGTGCCGACACCACAACATGAGCTGTAATCAGCAGGGAAACGTCATGTCCGGGACTGTCTCCGCCGCGTATGACACCGAACGTGCCCAGGCCGGGGTGCGGATGATCTTCATGTCGGTCGCGGCCTGCTACATCGTGATCCTCTACCATTTCTCCCTGATCGACCCGGCGCTGGTATGGAAGATCTTCGTCCTGGAGTGCGTCTTCAGCGTCGTCGCCACGCTGATCTGGTTCGATATCCGGCAGCGTCCGGGCAACTATCGCGGGCGCCGGCTGATCACCATGCTTACCGACTACTCCGGCATAGCGGTGACCATGGCGCTTGGCGGCGCGGCCATGCTGCCGGTCTATGCGATTCTGCTGTGGGTCACCATCGGTTATGGCTTGCGCTACGGTTCCGGCTACCTGCTGCTGGCCACCCTGATGGCGCTGCTGTCGCTGAGCGTGGCCGCCAGCCTGTCGGCATACTGGCAGTCGCAGCCCTACCTGATCGTCACACTGCTGCTCACCACCCTGCTGGCACCGGCCTACATGCACGCCCTGCTCAAGCGTTCGCGCCAGGCGGCCGAGGCCGAGCAGGCTGCCAACCGGGCCAAGTCGCAGTTTCTCGCCCAGGCCAGCCACGACCTGCGCCAACCCATTCATTCCATCAGCCTGTTCACCGCCTGCCTGCGCGACAGCAGCCTGGGCACCGAGCAGCGGCGCCTGGTGGAGAACATCGACAAATCACTGCACAGCGTCGCACGCCTGTTCCGCACGATTCTCGATATGTACTCGCTCGACAGCGGCAAGGTGGTGCCGCAACTGGAGTCGCTGGAACTGCGCAGCCTGCTGCAGCAACTCATCCAGCAGAATGCCGAGGCGGCGCGCTGGGCCGGGGTCGAGATGCGCCTGCGTTGCCCGCCGCTGCACGTGCGGGCCGACCCGGTGCTGCTCACCACCATGCTGCAGAACCTGCTGTCCAATACCCTGAAATACGCGCCGGGCAAACCGCTGTTGATCGCCTGCCGCCGACGTGGGCCAGGCGTTGCCATCGAGATCTACGACAAGGGGCGCGGCATCGCCGCCGGCCATCTCGACAGCGTCTTCGAAGAGTTCTATCGCGTGCGCCAGGAGCGAGACAGCGACGTCGAGGGAATGGGCCTCGGCCTGGCCATCGTCAGGCGCCTGGGCGCGCTGATGGACATGCGCGTGAGCATTCACTCCGTGGAGGCCCGCGGCACGCGGGCGGTGATCGACGGCCTGCAGCGCGTCGAGGCGCCGCGCGCGATGTCCTCAGCCAAGGGCAGCAGCCTGCAGTCGCCGCGCATGCTCGATGGCTTGCGCGTGTGCCTGATCGAGGATGACCAGAACGTGCTGCTGGCCACCGCCACCTTGCTGCAGAAGTGGGGCTGCGAAGTCGCCACCTTCAGCACGCTGCCCGATGCCTCTGCGCATTTCGATCTGGTGGTGACGGACTTCGACCTTGGCACCGAAGCGTCGGGGGCCGACTGCATCCAGCACGTGCGGCGCAGCAGTGGACGCAAGGTGCCGGCGATCATCATGACCGGGCACGACGTGCGTCGTGTGCAGGAGCAGGTGGGTGACAGCGATATTCCGATCCTGTCGAAACCGGTGCAGCCCGCCGAGCTGCGTTCGCTGCTGGTGGCCTTGAAGCTCAAGCTCAAGACTGCGTGATGCTCACACCAGCCCGGCCTTGGCTCCCTTGGCGGCGGCTGCGGCGCGGGTGCCGACGTCCAGCGTGCGCAGCAGCGAGGACACATGGATGCGTACGGTAAAGGGCGAGATCGCCAGCTCGCGGGCGATTTCCTTGTTCGACAGGCCGCGCACCACCAGCCGCAGGACCTCCTGCTGACGTGGCGTCAGTTGCTCCAGCAGATGACGATCCTCGGCGAAGGCCGGCACGCCAGCTGGGCCGAGGGTCAGGACGAACTCGCCGGCACGCACGGCCAGCAAGGCATCGGCGATTTCATCCGGCGGCGTCGCCTTGCCGATGAAACCGTCCGCGCCTGCCGCCATCACTTCATCGATCAACTCGCGGTTATCGACCATCGACACGATCACGATCGAGCTGCGCGCAAACGTCTGACGCAGCGCGCTGATGGCCTGCGGCGACTGGCCGGGGAACAGCAGGTCGAGCATGAACAGGCTCGGCGCCGTGCCGGCTTGCGCCAGGCTCAGCACTTCATCCATGTCTCCGGCTTCCACAACGCACGCCTGGGGGAAGACGCGCTGGGCGATACGACACAGGCCATCGCGGAAAACCGGATGATCGTCGGCGACGATGATACGTTCTTGTGGTGATTGTTCGGACATACTGGGCGCTTCCATCCTGGCGTCAGACTAAGGTCATATCCCTGGCGGCGCCAGCGTCTGGTTCTCAGTATTGCCGCTGGCTTGGTCGCCCAGAGTGAACTGCAAGGCGCCAGCCGCAGTCTGTTCAGGTACCCCTTATGGAATGTAAAGGAGTACCGCATGGACCTTATCCGCATCCTCATCGCCATCCTGCTGCCGCCGCTGGGCGTGTTTCTCCAGGTTGGTTTCGGCGGCGCGTTCTGGCTGAACATCCTGCTCACCCTGCTCGGCTACATCCCCGGCATCGTTCACGCGGTGTACATCATCGCCAAACGCTGAGGCCTTATTGGCTGATGTGTTTGGGCAAGCGGCGCCGAGCGCTGCTCGCGTAGGGTGGGTTAGCCGCCTGTGACATTGCCGATCGACTCGCAGTGTTGGCTGCGGCGTAACCCACCATCGGCGCAACGCGGTCCATCGTCTGGTGGGTTACGCGGCGCACCACCTTCATCTGCGTCTGGAACACTCGGCATTCGGCGCCGCTAACCCACCCTACGCTACTGAGGCCTGTCCCGAGCGCGCTCGCCTACTAATGTCGAAAGCGCTTTGCTCCCCTCTCCCGCTTGCGGGAGAGGGGTTGGGGGAGAGGGCAGAAGATCGCACGGCAATTTGCTTATCCCGACCCTGGCTACGGCTCGCTATTTTTCCCTGGCGAAGTTTCCTCACTCCCGCCGCAAAAAATGCACGCTGAACAGCTGCGCCGGGTCGCGCCACATGGCGACGGAGGCGAAGCCGCATGCGCCCGCCAGATCACGAAAACCGCTCGGCGTGTACTTGTAGGAGTTCTCCGTGTGCAGGGTTTCGCCAGCGGCGAAGTCGAACACGCGATCCTCGATGCGCACTCGCTGCGCCTGCCGGCTGACCAGATGCATCTCTATGCGCGACTCGGCTTCGTTATAGAAGGCCCGGTGCTGAAAGCGGCGTGGGTCGATATCGCTGTGCAGCTCGTTGCGAATGCGCTCGAGCAGGTTGAGGTTGAACAGCGCAGTCACTCCGGCCGCATCGTTGTAGGCGCGCTCCAGCACCTGGCGGTCTTTCACCAGATCCACGCCGATCAGCAAGCCACTGCCGGCTGGCAGCGCCCGATGCAGGTTACGCAAAAAGGCGCGGGCTTCATCCGGGTCGAAATTGCCGATGCTGGAACCGGGGAAGAACGCCAAGGGGCGCTGCCCAAGCGCCTCGGCGGGCAGCTTCAAGGGCTGGCTGAAGTCGGCGCACAGCGCATGCACGTCGAGCCAGCGATAGTCGGCCGCCAGGCGACGAGTGCTGCTATGCAGAAACTCGCGGGAGATATCGATGCCCAGGTAACGCGCCGGGCGCAGGGCTTCGAGCAGCAGGCGGATCTTGCGACTGGCGCCGCTGCCCAGCTCCACCAGGCTGGCGTTGCGCCCGGCCAGCTCGGCGATATCGCGCGCCGCCAGACGCAGAATGGTTTCCTCGGTACGCGTCGGGTAGTACTCCGGCTGCAGGCAGATCAGCTCGAACAGCTGCGAGCCGCGATGATCGTAGAAAAACTTCGGTGACATCGCTTTCGGGCTGGCCGCGAAGCCGCGCAGCGCTTCTTCGCGCAGCGACTCCAGTTCCGGGCTGATCGACTGTTCGTGGGTACGGATTGCCAATGCCATGCTCAGAGCTCCTTGGCCAGGCGCAGGCCGGAGAACTGCCAGCGCATCGTCGGGTAGAAGAAGTTGCGATAGGTGGGGCGCACGTGGTCTTCAGGCGTGGCGCAGCAACCGCCACGCAGCACCATCTGCCCGGACATGAACTTGCCGTTGTACTCACCTAGGCTGCCGCCCAGCGGCCGAAAGCCGGGGTAGGGCCGATAGGCGCTGGCCGTCCATTCCCAGACATCACCATAGAGCTGCTGCAGGCCATCGCCCGCGCCCGCCGCCACCGGCTGCAGGTGATCGTTCTCGACGAAATTGCCCCATAGCGGCTCGTCCTGCGCAGCAACTTCCCATTCCTCTTCGCGCGGCAAACGCGCCTGCGCCCAGGTGGCGAAAGCCTCGGCCTCGAAGTAGCTCAGGTGACAGACCGGCGCATCCAGATCCAACTCGCGCGGGCCGCCCAGGGTCAGCTCCAGCCAGTCGTCACCCTCGCGCTGCCAGTACAGCGGCGCCTGCCAGCCTGCGCGCTGGATATGGTCCCAACCGTCCGCCAGCCACAGCGCCGTACTGCGATAACCGCCATCGCGGATGAACTGAAGATACTCGCCATTGCTCACCGGCCGACTGGCGAGCTGAAAGGCCTCGACGAACACCCGGTGACGCGGCCGCTCGCAGTCGAAAGCAAAGCCATCGCCGGTATGGCCGACATGGCGCAGCCCGGCGGGAAATTCGATCCATTGCATTTCGCCTGCCTGAGCACCGCCCGGCTTGAGGTCGTGGCGATAGACCGGGCGCAACGGGTTCTGCGCCAGGATGTGCTTGATATCCATCAACAGCAGCTCCTGATGCTGCTGCTCATGCTCCAGCCCCAGCTCGACCCGCTGCAGCACCTCGTCGGCAAGTTCACTGCCTGACTGGAGCAACTGCGCCATGGCCAGGTCGACATGGCTGCGATAGGCGTACACCTCGCTTACCGTCGGCCGCGACAACAACCCGCGCCGCGCCCGTTCGAAGGGCGTGCCGTGGGTCTTGTAGTAGGAATTGAACAGGTGGTCGTAGCGCTCATCCAGCGGGCGATAGCCCGGCAGAAAGGGCTGCAGCACGAAAGCCTCGAAGAACCAGGTGACATGCGCCAGATGCCACTTCGGCGGGCTGACGTCCGCCATGCTCTGGATCACATAATCTTCAGCTTCCAGCGGCTCACAGAGCCGCTCACTAGCAGCGCGCACCCGCTGGTAACGCTGCCATAGCTGTTCGAGGTGCGGTGGTGAAACGGCGATCCTGCTGGTGCGGTCTCGCATAACACGCATCCTTTGCTGGCGCCGCGGAGCGCGACGGTACTTAAAGCCGACCGGGCAATAAGGGCAAAGGTTCAGGGAAAAATGTGGCATTTACATGGCAGGTGCCGGCAACGGGCTACTTCATACCTGCCATGCTGATGGCTGCGATCAGGTGGTGCTCTGTCACCAGTTGCTTTGCTTTCAGCGCGCCGCTCCGATTCGAAAACGGCCACGCCACCAGCGCGCCAACCACGATTGGGGTTTGTGTTGCGCTGGTTGGGCTTGTCGATGGAAGCGCGGCAACTCGCCCAGAGCGATCCATAGCTCACCCTGCCACTCCAGCAGATTGACCTGCTGGTTGTCCCAGGCCATCAGGCAGCGGGATGGCTCATGATCGGCCGGCGCCGCACTGTCGCGCAGCGCCGGCAAGGCCACATGGCTAAGCCAGCGCCGCAGATGACGGTTCTCCGGATGCGAGAAGCGCCATAACGCCCTGTACATGCCTGACTCACTGAGCACCTCCACCGTCTCCAACTGCCCACTGGCCAGCTGGAAATGAACCGTCCGCACCTGGTCTGCATCCATCAGCCGACAGATGCGCTCCGGGTGGCGATGGCCCAGCAAGCGCGCAAACTCCCGGGCACAGACCCACGGTTGGCAATCGATCATCACCCCGCGCAGCGGGCGGTTATGCCGCATCAGTACGATGGGGATAAAGGCATCTTCCATAAGGCCTCCCGGCTGTTTAGCTCTCAATATCTGAAAATCAGATATCTGGAGAGTAGATATACCGTGACTGTCCTGTCAACGGACGGATGCCTCCTGTGGAAAAGTCGGTTTATCGAGACGAAAACCTCGGGCGGCCGCAAAAACTGAGTGCAACACCCGACCATTTCGGTAAGGTGTTGCCCCATGTCCTATCACGAACTCAGCGCCACAGAGCGCGTCACGATCCAGATCGGCCTGTGCAATGGC
>NZ_PGLR01000028.1 GCF_002803095.1 Pseudomonas sp. ZH-FAD
CTGCGTCGCTGCGCTCCGACTGCCCGGCCGGATGGCCGTGGAACAGGTGGCCAGATGGCCCTGGAATGCCTGGCCAGATGAGAGCGGACTGGGTGGCCGGATGGCGTGGAATCCGCACCGTGCGACTGAACAGACTGCTGCCCATGGCGCGCTCCAGCGCATCGATGCGCCGCGCCACCGCCGAAGGCGTGAGCGGATGGCGCCTTGCCGCTGCGGAGAAGCTGCCGGTCTCCAGCACGTCGAGAAAGAGTTCCAGTTGGTCGGTCAGTGCATCGGGGTTCATGGCAGCCTTCTTATGCGAGACAAGCAAAGCCATTGTGCGTTGCTATGCGTTTCCGCGCTAGCCGCGACTGATTAACATGCGCCCACTGTCTGGAGGTGTCATGAATCTGTTCGACCTGTTGCTGAATTTGTTACTGGGGCTGGGCCTGGGGACGCTGGGTGGTTTGTTCGGCATCGGCGGCGGGCTGATCGCCATTCCGGTGCTGGGCATCGTTTTCGGCCTGGATCAGCAGCTTGCTCAGGGGACTGCGCTGGTGATGGTGGTGCCGAACGTGATGCTGGCGATCTGGCGTTATCATCAACGCAATCGTATCGACCTGCGACATGCCCTGCTGCTCGGTGTCACCAGTTTCTTCTGCGCCTGGCTGGCCTCGCTGTATGCGGTGGAGGTGGATTCGCGCACCATGCGTTGGGCCTTCGTCGGTTTTCTGCTGGCCCTGGCGGCCTACAACCTGCTGCGCATGCTGATGGCTCAGGCGCCGGCCAGTGGCGAGTTGCGTCATCACTGGGGCTGGTTTGGTGTGCTGGGCGGGGTGTCCGGTGCGATGGGCGGGTTGTTTGGTGTGGGCGGCGCGGTGGTGGCGACGCCGGTGCTGACCAGTGTGTTCGGCACCACGCAGGTGGTGGCGCAGGGGCTCTCGCTGTCGCTGGCGTTGCCCAGCACCGGGGTTACGCTGTTTACCTACGCGTTGCACGATCACGTCAACTGGTGGATGGGTGTGCCGCTGGCCATCGGTGGCCTGCTCAGCATCAGTTGGGGGGTGCGCCTGGCGCACTCGTTGCCGGAGCGTCTGCTACGCAGCCTGTTCTGTGGCTTCCTGCTGCTCTGTGCGCTGCTGCTCGCGCTGGAGTCGGGTGGCCGCCTATAGGCGAAAACCTTCGACGATATGCTCGGCCAGGCATTCGGTGACGGGTGACTGGCTGCTCTCGTTGCGCAGCAGCACGATGCTGGTCAGCGGCAGCAGCGGCAGGCCTTCGGCTTCGCCGAGGATGCGCAGATCCGGCGTGATCAGGCTTTGCAGCTGCGCAGTGACCGCGAGGCCCGCGCGCACCACGGCGAAGATCGCCGAGAGGCTGGGGCTGGTGTAGGCGATGCGGTAGGGACGGCTCATCGCATCCAGCGCGTTGCAGGCCCATTCGCGGCAGAAACAGTCGGCGTTGAACATGGCCAGTGGCATGGGGTTCTGTTCATGCGGGCAGAAGCCCTGGGCCACGGCCCAGGCGAAGCGCTCCTGGCGCAGCAGTTGGCCGATCTCCTTGCCGGGCTGGCGGGTGACGATGGTCAGGTCGAGATCCTGGCGCAGCAACAGCTGGCCGGAGGGTTCGCAATGCACCTCCACCTGCACCAACGGATAGGCCTGGGCGAAGCGCGAGAGAATCTCCGGCAGAAAGCGCATCACGTAGTCGTCCGGCGTACCGATGCGTACGGCACCGACCATATGCGGTTCGCGCAGAGTGTTGAGTACCTCGCCGTGCAGCTTGAGAATGCGCCGCGCATAACCCAGCAGCACCTGGCCCTCGGGTGTCAGCCGTACCTGGCGGCCGTCGCGCTCGAACAACGGGCGCTGCACCACGTCTTCCTCCAGTCGCTTCATCTGCATGCTCACGGCTGACTGGGTACGATTGACCGTTTCTGCGGCGCGGGTGAAGCCACCAGTGTCGGCGATGGCAACGAAGCTGCGCAGCAATTCGGTATCAATACTGGGGTGGAAGGCCATTCATCAATCCTCGAGATGGATTCCATAAGAAACATTCGTTGGATTGATCTTAAGCTCGACCCGACACTGACGCCAACCCCACAGGGAGGGCGAAAAGATGAAAGGTCAGAAAGGTTATGCGTTGGCTCAGGCCATCCACTTCGAACGTCTGCCGTCACTGGTCGGTGTATGGCGTATGCTGCGGCGCTGGCGTCAACTGGCACGCGAGCGGGCACAGCTGGCGCAACTGAATGATGCTGCATTGAAGGATCTGGGACTGTCCCGGGCCGATGCGGTGCAGGAGGCCGAACGGCCGTTCTGGGATGACCCGTTGAGAAAGTGAGTGGCACATGACAGGAGTTGCTGAATGACCGCGGTACGCAAGGGCGCCGATTTTTTCCTGTTCCAACTGATGTTGTTGTTATGCGCCATCTGGGGTAGCCAGCAGGTGGCAATCAAGCTGGCGGCGGACGATATCGCGCCCATGCTGCAGGTAGCGTTGCGCTCGGGTGTTGCCGCGGTACTGGTCGGCCTGCTGTTGCTGTGGCAGCGCGGCTGGCGCGAGTGGGTCAGTACGACCTGGCTGGCCGGAATCCTGGCCGGTGTCTTGTTCGCGCTGGAGTTCTTCTTCATCGCGCTGGGCCTGCGCTACACCACGGCCTCGCACATGGCAGTGTTTCTGTACACGGCGCCGATCTTCTCGGCGCTGGGTCTGCACCTGCTGCTGCCCAGCGAGCGTCTGCGTCGCCTGCAGTGGCTGGGCATCGCGTTGTGTTTCGGCGGCGTGGTGATGGCTTTCGGTGTGGGCGGTAACTGGGCCCAGATCGATCGCGACATGCTGCTCGGCGACGCGCTGGGGCTGTGCGCCGGTATGGCCTGGGGCGCGACCACGGTCGTGGTGCGTGGCTCGCGCCTGTCCGAGGCGCCGGCCGGGCTGACCCTGTTCTATCAGTTGGCAGTGGCCTTCGTGCTGCTGCTGGCCTACGCGCTGGTGGTGGTGGACCTTTCCCAGCTGCGTTGGACGCCCGTGGCCATTGCCAGCATCCTGCTGCAGGGCGTGGTGGTGTCGTTCTTCACCTACCTGGCCTGGTTCTGGTTGCTGCGCCGCTACCTGGCCTCGAACATGGCGGTGTTCTCGTTCATGACACCTCTGTTTGGCGTCACCTTCGGCGTGCTGGTGTTGGACGAACCACTGACCCTGAACTTCATCATCGGCGCGGCGTTGGTGCTGTCGGGTATCACTCTGGTCAGCAGCGAGGCCTGGTTGCGTCGACGTCTGTCCGGCTGGCGTGGCCTGCCGCAGCAACCCTGATCATTCGTTTGCATGGAGGCTGGAAATTGTCTGCTTATCACTTGGCCCAACTGAACATTGCCTGGATGAAGACGCCGCTGGAATCACCGGAGATGGCCGATTTCGTTGCCAATCTGGAGCGTATCAATGCGCTGGCGGAAGGCTCTCCCGGCTATGTCTGGCGTCTGCAGGACGAGGCGGGCGATGCTACGGCGATCCGACCGTTCGGTGACGAGGTGCTGGTGAATATGTCGGTCTGGCACGACCTACAGTCGCTCAGTGATTACGTTTACAAGTCGGCACATACCGAGATGCTCAAGCGCCGTCGCGAATGGTTCGAGCGTATCGAGCAGGCGCACCAGGTGCTGTGGTGGGTGCCAGCCGGGCATCGGCCGAGCGTGGTCGAGGCCGCCGAGCGCCTGGCTCATCTGCGCGAGTATGGCGCGACGGCGCAGGCCTTCACCTTTCGCCACGCGTTCGCCGCGCCGGCCTGAACTCGTCGGCAGCCAAACTGCCTGATAGGCTGTCGCCATGACGCTTTCACTTTCTCTCGCCGAAGCCCGCCGCCTGGCCCTGGCTGCCCAGGGTTTCGGTCGTACGCCACGCGGTGCCATCGCCCATCGGCAGCTGCAGGCGCAGATCGAGCGCCTCGGTGTATTGCAGATCGACTCGGTCAACGCCCTGGTGCGCTCGCACTACCTGCCGGCGTTTTCCCGCCTCGGTCATTACCAGGCCGAGCACCTCGATGAACTGGCCTGGGGCCGGGCGCGGCGCAGGCGGCTGTTCGAATACTGGGGGCACGAAGCCTCGCTGTTGCCGCTCGAGCTTTATCCGCTGCTGCGCTGGCGAATGCGCCGAGCCGCGGATGGGCAGGGCATCTACAGCCAGCTGGCGAAGTTCGGCGTGGAGCGGCGTGACGCCATAGACAGTGTGCTGCAGGCCGTGCGCGAGCGCGGTGCGCTGGGCGCCGGCAGCCTTTCCTCGCGTACCGAGAAGGCCGGCCCCTGGTGGGACTGGAGCGCGGAAAAGATGGCGCTGGAATGGCTGTTCGCTGCAGGTCTGGTCACTGTGGCCGGGCGCCGCGGCTTCGAAAGGCTGTACGACCTGCCGGAGCGGGTCATTCCCGCGGATATGCTGAATCACCCAGATCTCGATGAGGACGAGGCGCAGCGCCGCCTGTTGCTTCGTTCTGCCGATGCCCTTGGCGTGGCGACCGAGCGCGATTTGCGCGACTACTACCGACTGGACGTCAGTGACAGCAAGCGCCGTATCGCCGAATTGGTGGAGGCGGGCGAGTTGTTGCCCGTCGCGGTGCAAGGCTGGCGGCAGATGGCCTATTGCCGTGGTGAGCCGCGCATTCCCCGGCGTGTTCGCCATAGCGCCTTGCTGTCGCCGTTCGATTCACTGATCTGGGAACGCGAGCGCACCGAGCGGCTGTTTGGTTTTCGCTATCGCCTGGAGATCTACACCCCGCAGGCCAAGCGCGTGTATGGCTACTACGTGCTGCCGTTCCTGCACCACGAACGCCTGCTGGCGCGGGTGGATCTGCGCAGCGAGCGCGCTACCGGGCGCCTGGCGGTGCATGCCGTGCATCTGGAGGACGCGGTGTTGAGCGAGGAGGCGCGCCTGGCGCTGGGCGATTCACTGCGAGCGCTGGCGCACTGGTTGGGCCTGGATGAGGTGTGGTTGGCGCCGAGCGTCAGTCTGCGCGGGCTGCTCGGCTAACCGCCGTTTTCCAGCAGGAACTTCAGCTCCTCGACGCGCTGGATATTCAGCTGCATCGGGCAGGTGTAGTACATCGGCGAGCCAACGTGCTTGCCCTGCAGGTCGCATTGGCCGTTGCGGTAGACCAGCCAGGCCTTCTGCGCCGTTTCCAGCTGTTCGGCGTCCTCTGGCGCGTCGTCCTGCAGCTTGAGGAACAGCTGCTGGTAGACGCGGTTCATCTCCTTCTTCAGCGTTTCCGATACACCTTCGGCACAGCCGGCGACGCTGGCGTTGTTGATCATTCCACTGGCGTCCAGGCAGGCCTGGTACTGCTGGTCATAATCGGCCTGAACCGCGGGTGAAAGAATGAGCAAGATTGCCAGGCAGTGGCGCGGTATCGACATGGTGATCTCCAAACGAAACAGGGGCTGCAATGCAGCCCCTGAACATTACCTTTACTTGGCAGCCAGACGGGTGCGCATGTTGGCGGCGCGGTCGCTGGAACCCGGGTGCGAGGAGAACATGCTGCCTTCGCCGCCGCCCAGTTTGGCCAGCTTCTCGAACGCGGTGACCAGACCCTCACGGGGGATGTTGCGTTGGGTCAGCAGGTCGAAGGAGAAGTTGTCGGCGGCGTTTTCCTGGCTTTGCGAGAACTGCGCATTGACCAGTTGCTCACCCAGGGCGCCGAGCTGCGACGCGGACAATGCGGCGATGGTGCCGTTGCCCGACGCGGCTGCAGCATTGCGCGCGGCGGTGGTGGCGTAGGCGGTTTGCATGGCCTTCTTGCTGTGGCCGAGGGCGACGTGGCCGATCTCGTGGCCGAGCACGCCTTCCACTTCGTTGTCGGTCATCAGGTCCATCAGGCCGCTGTAGACGCGCACGCAGCCGTTGGCCATGGCCCAGGCGTTGACCTCATCGGCCTGATACACCTTGTAGGTGATCGGCGTGCCGTTGATCTGATGGCCAAGGTTGTTGGCGATCTTGTCCAAGCGCTTGCTGTACGGGCTGTTCGGGCCGGCGATATTGGCTTCGGCATCCATTTCAGCGCAGGCCTGGTCGGACATGCTGCGTACTTCGGCGTCGCTGAGGGTCGCGGCCTGCACGGCCATCAGGCCGGATTGCAGCATGGCGTCGGGGGACATGTTCTGGCAGCCAGTCAGCAAGACAGCACTGGACAGGGCGAAAGCGGAGAGGGTGGTGCGCAGTTGCATGGTTCATCGTCCTTGTTGAGGGGGGGTGGCCGCGAGTCCTTTCCGGCTGGGTGTAACTGGGGCACCTGTCCGGTGCTCGCGATGGGACAGCATTATGCCGGATACCGCACAGAAGATGTGCGAGCCGGTTCGCGCCCTGGCCCCTGGCCAGGGCGCGGCTCGTCAGCGGCGTACCTGCTTCAGCGTTTCGGCGATCATGAACGCCAGTTCCAGGGACTGGTCGGCATTCATGCGCGGGTCGCAGTGGGTGTGGTAACGGTCGGATAGGCCGTCCTCGGTGATCGGGCGCGAACCGCCAATGCACTCGGTGACGTTCTGCCCGGTCATCTCGATATGGATGCCACCGGCGTAGGTGCCTTCGGCCTGGTGCACGGCGAAGAACTGCCGGACTTCGCTGAGGATCTGCGCGAAGTCGCGGGTCTTGTAGCCGCTGCTGGCCTTGATGGTGTTGCCATGCATGGGGTCGGAGCTCCACAGCACCTGGCGACCCTCTTCCTTGACCTTGCGCAGCAGGCGCGGGAAGTGCGCTTCGACCTTGTCCGCGCCCATGCGCACGATCAGGTTGAGGCGGCCCGGATCGTTGTCCGGGTTGAGGGTGTCGAGCAGGCGGATCAGCTCGTCCGGGTCCATGCTCGGGCCGACCTTGACGCCGATGGGGTTCTCGATGCCGCGCATGAATTCGACGTGCGCACCGTCCAGCTGGCGGGTGCGGTCGCCGATCCACAGCATGTGCGCGGAGCAGTCGTACCAGCGGCCGGTGAGGCTGTCACGACGGACGAAGGCCTCTTCGTAGTTCAGCAGCAGCGCTTCGTGGGCGGTGAAGAAGCTGACTTCGCGCAGCTGCGGCGCGCTGTCCATGCCGACGGCGCGCATGAACGCCAGGGTTTCGTCGATGCGATTGGCCAACTGGTGGTACTTCTCGGATAGCGCCGAGTTGGCGATGAAGTCGAGGTTCCACTGATGCACCTGATGCACGTCGGCAAAACCGCCCTGAGCGAAGGCGCGCAGCAGGTTGAGGCTGGCGGTGGCCTGGTGGTAGGCCTGCAGCAGGCGCTCCGGGTCCGGTACGCGACTGGCGACGTCGAAACCGATGCCGTTGACGATGTCGCCGCGGTAAGCGGGCAGGGTAACGCCATCGATGGTTTCGCTGCCGGACGAACGCGGCTTGGCGAACTGGCCAGCCATGCGTCCGACCTTGACCACCGGGCAGCCGGCGGCGAAGGTCATGACGATGGCCATCTGCAGCAACACCTTGAAGGTGTCGCGGATCTTCGCGGCGGAAAACTCGGCGAAACTCTCGGCGCAGTCGCCGCCCTGCAGCAGGAAGGCGCGGCCCTGGGTGACCTCGGCGAACTGGCGACGCAGTTCGCGCGCCTCGCCGGCGAATACCAGCGGCGGGTAGCCGGCCAGGGTTTGCTCGACGCGGGTCAGGTGCGCGGCATCAGGGTATTCAGGCTGCTGCTGGATGGGCTTGGCCCTCCAGCTTTCGGGGCTCCAGGCGTTCGACATGCTGCGTCTCTAGCGGTTGATCAGGCGGAGACGCATGGTAACCGATAAGCCCCGCAGCTCGTACGTGTATTGGCTCATGACGCCGGAGCGGGCTCGAATGCGCGCGCAGGCCGCATGCGCGGCGATACATCGCGCGCCGGCAGGAAGCGCCCGTAGCGCTGTGCCTTGCCCAGATCATCCGGGTATTCCAGGCCGCGGCGATAGGCGATGCGACCGTTGATCATCGTCAGCGCGACCGCTGCATCGTTGCGTTTGACCACCCGCACCAGGCCCAGCACGTCCATCGGCGCTTCGTGCAGTTCGTCCAGGGTGTCATCGAGGCCGGCGGGGTCGATCAACACCAGGTCGGCACGGTCACCGACGCGCAGGTAGCCGGCATCGACGCCGATGAAGTCGGCCAGCTCGCCGCTGCAGCGGCGCACGGCCTTGCCCAGCTCCATGAAGGGCTCGCCGGCCAATTCGGCATCGCGCACGTACTTGAGAAAACGCAGCGGGAAGTTGTACTGGGCGATGGAGCGCAGGTGCGCGCCGGAGTCGGCGAAGCCGGGGTGCGTCCAGGGGCTGGCCAGCAGCTTGCGCATGATCGCCTCGCGCTGGTTGCCGTAGCAGGTCGTCCACTTCAGCTCATCGCGATACTGGCAGGCCAGTTCGAAGTAAGCGTCTACCGCATCCAGGCCGCGCGCCTGGCCCAGTTGCTTGAAGTTCTTACCGACCAGGCTGGGGTCCGGGCATTCGGTTACCCAGCAATCGGAGAAGTCGCGGTGCCACAGGCCCTTGGTCAGCACGGCTTTGACCTGTTTCTTGAACAGGGCGCGGAACGCCGGCTCCCTGATCTTGGCGTAGAGCTCATCCGGGTCCTTGATGTTGCGCAGGATCTCGCCAGCACCGAATTCCTCGAAGGCATTCACGTTGAGTCCTTCCAGGCGCAGGGTGAAGGGCGCTGGCAAGGTCTGCCAGCGGAAGTGGCCGCGCAGCACCCTGTTCGCCAGCCAGCCGGAAAGGCGGGTGAAGCGGTGCAGCAGCGGCTGCGACTTGAGATCCAGCGCCGTCAGCATGGTGCATTTCAGCGGTTTCCTGAACCAGCCGTGGGCCTGCCAGAGGAAGGCGAATACGTTGACCTTGGTCACCGCATTCGGCGCGCCCTGCAGCACGGCGCCGCGCCGCCGCAGTACGGCGAACAGGCGGGAGAACTCCTTCCAACTGGCGAAGGTCGACGGCAACGGGCTGGACCAGGCGCGGTCGCCGTCCATCTTGTCCAGTCGGGTGGTCATCGCCGACAGGCCAATACACCCGGCGTCCAGCGCCTCTTCGAGCAACTGCTCCATGCGCGCGAGTTCGGCTTCACTGGGCTTCACCCGACTGGTGGCGCGCTCCAGGCCCATCACCGCCACGCGCAGCTCCGAATGGCCGAGGAAGGAATTGACGTTCGGGCCCAACGGCAACTGGTCGTAGAAGGCGCGATAGCCGGCGGCGTCGCGCCAGGTTTTCTTTTCCTCGAGGATCGGCAGCACGTATTCACGGGGCACCGCTTCGACGCGGGTGAACAGGTCGGAGCAGTCTTCGGCGTCGGCCAGCACCATGCTGATGGAACAGGAGCCGATGGTCACACTGGTGACGCCGTGGCGCACCGACTCCTTCAGCGCGGGCGCGGCGATCACCTCGGCATCGTAGTGCGAGTGGATCTCCAGGAAGCCGGGGGTGAGCCACTGGCCTTTGGCGTCGATCACCTCGGGGCAGCCGGCGGCGTCCAGCGGGCTGAGGCTGAGCACCTCGACCTTGCCGTTACGGATACCGATATGACGGATTGCACCCGGCGTGCCGGTGCCGTCGAAGTACAGGCCGTTGTTGATGATGATGTCGTAGCTCATGGCAGTCTCCAGGGCGCCAGCAGCAGGATGCCGGTGACCAACAGCAGGATGTAGATGGCGAGGCGGAAATGACGCTCGTCGAAGCGCCGGTGCAGGCGTTCGCCCAGCCACATACCGAGCAGCAGGAGCGGGGCGTAGGCGAGCACCTGGGGCAGCGCCGGCAGCAGTCGACCGTCGAGCAAAAAGGCGAGGGTGAGCAGGCTGTTGAGGTTGAACCAGACAGTAACCAGGGTGGCGCGCAGTCGCGCCTTGTCCAGCTGGGTGCCGGCCAGGCCGTAGACCAGCAGCGGGCCGCCCGAGGCGAACAGGCCGTGGCTGAGGCCGGCGGCCAGGGTAATGACGCGAGTCAGCCAGGCCGGGCGTTGCGGCAGTGCGCTCGCCCGGCGCAGGCGCCACAGTTCGCGGCCGGCGAACCAGACGATCAGCGCACCGAAGCCGACCTTCAATGCCTGGGTGTCCAGATAAGGCAGCAGCCAATAGCCGAGCAGCGTGCCGATAAGCATGCCGGGCAGCAGGGTGCCAAGCAGCAGGCGGCGGTCGATCTGCTGCCGGTGGCGATGTACCAGATAGCCGGTCATGCAGATGTTCAGCGGCACCAGGATTGGCAACAGCTGATCGATGGGCAGCAGCAATGCGCCGAGCGACAGGGCGATGACCACGCTGCCAAAGCCAGTAACGGCTTCCAGGGTGTAGGCCAACAGAATGAAGCTGCCGAGGGCGTAGGGCACCAGGGCCATCAGCTCATTTCCCCGGCGAAACGCTGGCTCATCTTACGGTGGTACAGCGCCGGCGCCAGGCGCCAGAGCAGGCTCGCCAACCAGCTGCCACGATCCGGGAACAGGCGCTCGCGGCGCTGCTGCAGTGCATCGAGAATCAGACTTGCCATCCAGTCGGCGCCACGAATACTGCCGATGGTCGAGCGGGCATGGCCAGCCGGTTTGCCGTCGCCGCCCAAGGCATTGCGGTCGATGGGCGTATCGAGAAAGCTCGGATAGACCATCAGCAGGCCGATACCGTCACGGACGATCTCGGCGCGTAGCACCTCGAAGGCCTGGCCCAGGGCGCTTTTTGCGGCGCAGTAACCGGCGCGGCCGAGCACCGGCATCCAGCCGGCCATGGAGCCGATGGCGACCACCTGGCCGCGGCTTTCACGCAGCAGCGGCAGAGCGGCCAGGGTCAGTTCCAGCGGCGCGTGATAGTCCACCGCCATGACCTTGCGAAACACCGCTGGATCGGTGCGCAGCGTAGGTGAACGGTGGGTGATGCCGGCATTGTTGATCAGCACGTCCAGCCGGCCGAAACGCTGCCGGCAGTCGTCGAGCAGGCGTGCATGCAGCTCGGGTTCGGTGATGTCGCCGGCAAGGGCCATTACGTGCTCGCTGCCCAATTCATTGGCGCGAGCTGTGAGGCCGCTGGCGTCGATATCGGTGAGCAGCAGGGCATCGCCACGCGCGTGACAGGCGCGCGCCAGTTGCCAGCCGAGGCCGCTGGCGGCGCCGGTAATCAGGACCACGCGCATCACCGCTCTCCTGCGCTGGGCAAGGGCGTCAGCAACGCGTCGGCTGCAGGCGGCCTACGTGACCACAGCCAGGCCAGGCTGAGGCCAGACACCAGATGCCAGCAACCCCAGAACGCAGCGATCAGCAACATGCCGCTGGCCTGTGGGAAGAAGGTGAAGATGATCACCAGGCCCAGCGCCGAATTCTGGATGCCCACTTCCAGCGTCAGAGCGCGGCGGTCGGCCACCGGTAGCCTGCTCAGGCGGGCGCTGAGGTAGCCAATGCTCAGTGCCAGGGCGTTGTGCGCCACCACCAGCCAGAAGAACAGATGAAAATGTCGGGTGAACTGCTCGAGGTTGCGGCTGAACGCCAGCGCGACGAAACCGAGCATTACCAACAAGGCGAACAGACGCAGGGGCTTTTCCACTTTCAGCGTCAGTTGCGGGAAACGCCGGCCGATCCACATGCCTGCCAGTAGAGGCAGGCCGAGCACCAGCAGCACGAGCAGCAGCAAGCTCAGCGGGTCCAGTTCGATCTGCGTCAGCAAGGGCCTGGTGTGAGGATTGAGCCAGGCGTACAGAGCGAAGTTGAGCGGTGTCAGCACGCTGGCGACGACGCTGGAAACGGCGGTCATGCTCACTGACAGCGCGACGTTGCCGCGCGCCATCCAGGTCATGATGTTGGAGAAGCTGCCGCCTGGGCAGGCAGCGATCAGGGTCATGCCCAGCGCCAGTTGCGGCTCGATGGCCAGGGCCCAGCAGGCCAGGCAGGTCAGCGCCGGCAGCAACACGAATTGCGCCAGCATGCCAATCACCGGGGCCTTGGGCGCGCGGGTGATGCGGCGGAAGTCTTCGGCGCGCAGGTCCAGGGAGACGCCGAACATCATCAACGCGACGATCAGGTTGATCAGCACCAGGCTGCTGGGGTCGAAGGCGATATTCACCTGTTCCATGCTCATGCCCCCTGCGCAGCGAGTGCGCCATCGTTGGCCAGCTCACGGCGCAGGGCGGCGCTGTGTTCGGCTATGCGTCTACGATAGCTGTCCTTGTGCACGTAATAGGCCATGCGCTCCAGTTGCAGGTAGCGATAGCCGCCATCCAGGCGCTGGCTGGCTTGAGCACGAATGGTCTGGCGCAGGGCCTGAGCAGCGGGGCTGCCAGCCCGCGACTGGCGGATATACAGCGCGACCAGCTCCGCCTGCTCGTCACGACCCTGCCAGCCCAGGCCGGAGGCCTCGACCATGCCGAGCATGAACAGGTCGTCGTGCTTGGGGTGGAATACGTTGAGATACAGCTGCGGTGCACCGGCATCTTGTGGCCAGTTCAACTCGTCGCGGTCGATGAAGGGGTAGTCGAGCTTGTAGCCGGTGGCCATGAGGATCAGGTCGTACTCGGCCTGTTCGCCATTGGCAAAGGTCACGCTTTGACCACTCACTGCCGTGATATCGCCGCGAGGGCGGATGTCACCGTGACCGATATGGTGCAGCACCAGCGAGTTCATCACCGGATGCGACTCGTACAGGCGATAGTCCGGGTCGGGCAGGCCGTACTGCGAGGGTTTGCCGACCAGGGCGCGCACCAGTAGGCCGTCGACCGACTGTTTGAGACGACGCGGTAGCTTGATCGCTCCGCCGAAGGTGTCGGTGGGTTTGCCGAGGATGAACTTGGGCAGGAAGTGATAGCCACGGCGTACCGAGAGGTCGACCGAGGCGGCGCGATGCACGGCATCGACGGCGATATCGCAGGCCGAGTTGCCGCAGCCGACCACCAGCACCCGTTTGCCGGCGAAGATATCCGCGCTCTTGTAGGCATTCGAATGCAACAACTCGCCGGAAAAGTCACCGGGTAGGCGCGGCAGGTTGGGCGTATGCAGGGTGCCGTTGGCGATCAGTACACCGTCGAAACGCCATTCGCGTTGCTCGCCGTTGCGCTCGCTGATCAGTTTCCAGCCATCTTGCTCGCGTTGTACCTGCAGCACGCGGGTATCGAACTGGTAATGCTCGTAGAGACGAAACTGCCTGGCGTAGTCGCGAAAGTAGCGGCGCATCTCGCTGTGGTGCGGGTAGGGCGCCACCTCGGCGCGCATGGGGAACTCGCGGAACTCGGTGGTGCCCTTGGAGGAAATCAGATGCGCCGAGTGATACATGCTGCTGTGCGGGTTATCGATATCCCACAGGCCGCCAACGTCGCTGTGCAGCTCGAAACCGACGAAATCGATACCGTGCTTCTTCAATTGCCGAGCCGTGCACAGGCCCATGGGGCCGGCACCTATGATGGCGTACATGGCGAACCTCGTTATTGTTATGAGTAGCAGCGTAAGTGATGGAATTATTGCGTGACCGGGGGCTGCTGCTTCAATGACAATCGGCGCCTTTAGCCCGGTTCTTGTGGTACGGGATGTCACTGTGGGAGAGGTATCGATGCCAGGGTTGCCGCCGGACGACGAGTTGCAGCAGCAGGACGAGGTTCTGCTGGCCGAGGTGCGCGACGCCTTCGGGGTGATCCGAGTGGTGCAGATCGGCGCCTACCGCTTTCTCGAGTTTGGCGATGCCATCGAACAGAGTTGCGTGTTCCAGGGCGATCCCAGCTGGCTGGAATACGACTACACCCGCGCCATGTTGCTGGGCGCGCTGTGCCACGATGCGCCGGAAACCGCACTGTTCCTGGGGCTGGGCGCCGGCAACCTGACCCAGGCCTGCCTGAAGTTCCTGCCATTGGAGGACGTCGAGGCCATCGAGCTGCGCCCGGACGTACCGCGCCTGGCCATGGAGTTTCTCGGCCTGGACGATGACCCACGGCTGACCATTCGCATCGGCGACGCCACCGAACTGCTCGACAGCGCGGAAACCGCCGACCTGATCTTTCTCGATCTGTACACCGATCAGGGCCCGGGTGTCGGGCATCTGGCCTGGCGCTTTCTCGAGCGCTGCCGCGAAAAACTCAACCCGGGCGGCTGGCTGATCATCAACCAATGGGCGGGCAATGACGGCAAGCCGCTTGGCGCGGCACTGCTGCGCGGCCTCTATCACCGACACTATTGGGAGTGCCCGGTGAAGGAGGGCAACGTGGTATTGCTGATCCCGGCCGACCTCGAGCAGCGCCTGAACATGGGACGCCTGCAGATGCGAGCAGGCGAGCTGGCGCCGCGCCTGGGTTATTCGCTACAGCCGCTGATCGAAGCGCTGCGTCCGGCCACTTGATGCGCCGTTGAGCGGTTGGATGCATGCCAATCGATAAAAACCAGCACCCGAGTCAGGATTTTCCGGTATAGTGCGCGCCGGCCAATTTTCTGGCCACGTTCAGGTAGCGCAACTCGCCCGGGAAATTAACACCCGGCAGCCAGTCCCCAGCGGACTATCCTTGACGATTCACTTTCATCACGTTTTCGCAAATCCCCGCCGACCAGGCTGCCAGGGTGACCCAAAAGGTCTTACACGGCATGCGCAGCTTTGGAACATGGGTCTTTGCGGATGCACTTGAGGCAGACCCATGACCCAGGAAATCGGCGGCTTCGCCGCGCTCGGACTTCACCCCAATATTCTCGCCGCTCTGACCGCCGTCGGTTACGAAGAGCCGTCTCCGATCCAGTCGCAGGCCATTCCGGTGATTCTCGCCGGCCACGACATGATCGGCCAGGCGCAGACTGGTACCGGTAAAACCGCAGCCTTCGCGCTGCCGCTGCTGTCGAAAATCGACACGGCCAAGCGCGAGCCGCAGGTGCTGATCCTGGCACCGACCCGCGAGCTGGCCCTGCAGGTTGCCACCGCCTTCGAAACCTACTCCAAGCAGATGCCTGGCCTGAATGTCGTTGCCGTATACGGCGGCGCGCCCATGGGCCCGCAGCTCAAGGCCATTCGCCAGGGCGCTCAGGTCATCGTCGCTACCCCTGGTCGCCTGGTCGACCACCTGCGTCGTGACGAGAAAGTGCTGTCCACCATTCAGCACCTGGTGCTCGACGAAGCCGATGAAATGCTCAAGCTGGGCTTCATGGATGACCTCGAAGTGATCTTCGAAGCCATGCCGGAAAGCCGCCAGAGCGTGCTGTTCTCCGCCACGCTGCCGCACTCGATTCGCGCCATCGCCGAGAAGCACCTGCGCGAGCCGCAACACATCAAGATCGCTGCCAAGACCCAGACCGTCTCGCGCATCGAACAGGCGCATCTGATGATCCACGCCGACCAGAAGACCAACGCCGTGCTGCGTCTGCTGGAAGTCGAGGATTTCGACGCGCTGATCGCCTTCGTGCGTACCAAGCAAGCCACCCTGGACCTGGCCAGCGCCCTGGAAGCCAAAGGCTACAAGGCGGCTGCGCTGAACGGTGATATCGCCCAGAACCAGCGCGAGCGCGTCATCGAATCGCTCAAGGATGGCCGTCTGGACATCGTCGTGGCAACTGACGTGGCTGCCCGTGGTATCGACGTGCCGCGCATCACCCACGTATTCAACGTCGACATGCCGTACGACCCGGAGTCCTACGTGCACCGTATCGGTCGTACCGGCCGTGCCGGTCGTGATGGCCGGGCGCTGCTGCTGGTGACGCCGCGTGAGCGTCGCATGCTGCAGGTGATCGAGCGTGTCACCGGGCAGAAGGTCGGTGAGGTCAAGCTGCCGAACGCCCAACAGGTGCTCGATGCTCGCATCAAGAAACTGACCAACAGCCTGGCGCCGCTGGTGGCCGATGCCGAAGCCAGCCATGGCGATCTGCTCGACCGTCTGACCACCGATATCGGCTGCAGCCCACGTGCCCTGGCCGCTGCGCTGCTGAAAAAGGCTACCAACGGCCAGGCCCTGGATCTGGCCACTGTCGAGCGCGAGCAGCCACTGGTGCCGGGCGCTGGCGGCGCTCCGCGTGAGCGTCGTGAACGTGACGGCGAGCGTAGTGATCGTGGTGGTGAACGCGGCGAATTCCGCGAACGCCGCGCGCCGGTACCGCTGACCGAAGGTCGCGTGCGTTGCCGTACTGCGCTGGGTACTCGTGACGGTATCGCCGCGAAGAATCTGCTCGGTGCCATCCTCAATGAGGGTGGCCTGGCTCGCGAAGCGATCGGTCGTATCCAGATCCGCGAAACCTTCAGCCTGGTCGAGCTACCGGAAGACGGGCTGGACCGCCTGCTGGGCAAACTGAAAGATACCCGCGTTGCTGGCAAGGCTCTGAAGCTGCGTCGTTACCGCGAGGATTGATCCTGCGAGCCTGATGGCTCATGGCAGGATCAACGAAACGCCGCAACCCTTACCGGGTTGCGGCGTTTTTGTTTGTTAAGGGCAGGTGAACAGGCCGTTGAAAAACGTAGGCGAGGCAGTCAGTGCAATACCGATGGCGGCCCCGCAAAAACAGGCGAAAAAAGCACTGGGCCCGCACTCGGGTTTACGAGTTGTAAATGAGCACTTGACTCGCTTCGCTCACCCCTTCGGGGCCGCGCTAAAGCGCGTTCAGTCTGCGACTGTGAGCCTGTTTTTAACGCAGCAATGGCAACGCAGGTAGTTTTTCAGCAGCCTGTCAGCCGGTTTCGCTGAGATTGGCCCTGGGCGCCAGACGATCGAACACCTCCGGCGTCAACGCCGCTTCACCCGCTTCGTCGAGCACTTCGCGTGGTCGCTCACCGCCGGGGATGCTGCTGTCGAGCATGCTCAGCAGCTGCGCGCCACGCGCGGTGAGGATGAAGTTCTCGCCGTTGCCACCTTCGTCTTCCGGGCGTGGTTCGATAAAGCCGTTTTGCAGCAGGCGCGCTTCGTAGCGTGCCGCCTCGGCGCGCAGATGATCGAGATTGTCCACGGGTTCGCCGGCGTTCTCATGCTCTTCGGCCAGGTCTTCGGCGTAGCGACGCGGGGCGAAGGGTTTGCCGGCGGAGTTCTGTGCCTCGTGCAGCAGGCGTTCGATCAGGTCCCAGTCGTGCTTCATGGCGGTCTCTCCCTATGCGATGGGCTTATAGCGTCCGACTTCAGCAACGCACTAGGGTTCGACCTGAATTCCGCGAGCGGAGTACACAAAGCAAAACGCCCCGAACCAGTCGGGGCGTTTTGGGCGTGTCAACTGCCGTGATCAGGCGCGGCGACGGAACAGCGGTTGCGGCTGATCGGCCGAGGCCTGGTAGACCTCGCTGTAGTCCTCGAAGGCTTTCAGCGCATCGTACGGATCCTTGTCCGCGCGCACGGCGAAGGCATCGAAACCGACACGCTTGAGGGCAAACAGCTGGTCGCGCAGCACGTCGCCAATGGCGCGAACTTCGCCCTTGTAGCCGTAGCGGGTGCGCAGCAGATAGGCGGTAGAGGAGTGGCGGCCATCGGTGAAGGCCGGGAACTCCAGGGCGATGACCTGGAAGTGCGCCAGGTCATCGGCGATTTCCTCGATCTCGTCGCCGGCTTCCAGCCATACGCCAAGGCCGCCGTCGCGGGCCTTGAGGGCGTGCGCATGCTCGCGCCACAGGGCCAGTGGGACGATGATGTCGTCGCAGTTGGGGATGACGTCCAGGGTCACGTCCTTGGCCAGCAGGTGCCAGGTCTCGTCGACCACCTGACCGTTCTTAATGATTCGCTGCATAGACGCGCTCCTTGAACGGGTCGATACCGACGCGGCGGTAGGTATCGAGGAAGCTTTCTTCTTCGGTGCGTTGCTCGACGTAGACCTTGATGATCTTGTCGATCACATCGGCCATGTCCGCTTCGGCGAAGGATGGGCCGAGGATCTGCGCCAGGCTGGCGTCACGGCCGGCGCTGCCGCCGAGCGATACCTGATAGAACTCCTGGCCTTTCTTGTCGACGCCGAGAATGCCGATATGGCCGACGTGGTGATGACCACAGGCGTTCATGCAGCCGGAGATGTTCAGGTCGATATTGCCGATGTCGAACAGGTAGTCGAGATCGTCGAAACGACGCTGAATGGCTTCGGCGATCGGGATCGACTTGGCGTTGGCCAGCGAGCAGAAGTCGCCGCCTGGGCAGCAGATGATGTCGGTCAGCAGGCCTACGTTCGGCGTGGCGAAACCTTGTTCGCGCAGTTCGCCCCACAGAGCCAGCAACTGACGCTGCTCGACGTCGGCGAGGATGATGTTCTGGTTGTGGCTGTTGCGCACTTCGCCGAAGGAATAACGATCGGCCAGGTCGGCGATGGCATCGAGCTGCTTGTCGGTGACGTCGCCTGGCGCCACGCCGGTGGGCTTGAGCGACAGGGTCACGGCAACGTAGCCAGGCTTCTTGTGGGCGAAGGTGTTGCGCTCGCGCCAGCGGGCGAAGCCCGGGTGTTCGGCGTTCTGCTGGGCGAGCAGGGCATCTTCGTTCTGCAGGGTCAGATAGGCCGGATCAACGAAGTGTGCGGCAACGCGGGCGACTTCGGCTTCGGTCAGGGTGGTCGGGCCGTCCTTGAGGTGCGCCCACTCGGTGTTCACGCGCTCGGCGAACACCTCGGGGGTCAGCGCCTTGACCAGAATCTTGATACGCGCCTTGTACTTGTTATCGCGACGGCCATAGCGGTTGTACACGCGCAGGATGGCGTCGAGATAACTGATCAGGTGCTGCCAGGGCAGGAATTCGTTGATGAAGCTGCCGACGATCGGGGTACGGCCCAGGCCGCCGCCGACAGAGACGCGGAAGCCCAGTTCGCCGGCTTCGTTCTTCACTGCTTCCAGGCCGATGTCATGCACTTCGATGGCGGCGCGGTCGCTCACGGCGCCGTTGACGGCGATCTTGAACTTGCGCGGCAAGTGACTGAATTCGGGATGGAAGGTCGACCACTGACGGATGATCTCGCACCAGGGGCGTGGATCGACGATCTCGTCCTTGGCCACGCCGGCGAACTGGTCGGTGGTGGTGTTGCGGATGCAGTTACCGCTGGTCTGGATGGCGTGCATCTGCACGGTGGCCAGCTCGGCGAGAATCTCCGGCACGTCTTCCAGGTCCGGCCAGTTGAACTGTACGTTCTGGCGGGTGCTGATATGGGCATAGCCCTTGTCGTAGTCGCGGGCGATCTTGGCCAGCATGCGCACCTGGGTGGACGACAGCAGGCCATAAGGCACGGCCACGCGCAGCATGGGCGCGTAGCGCTGGATATACAGACCGTTCTGCAGGCGCAGCGGACGGAATTCCTCGCCGCTCAGCTCTCCGGCGAGGTAGCGGCGGGTTTGATCGCGGAACTGCTTGACGCGATCCTCGACGATCTGTTGATCGTACTGGTCATATACGTACATGAAGGGTCCTGTTTTCAGGCTACTTACTGCCAATCAGCGCGCACGGCCGCGCACTCCCCGAGGAGCCGGGGCACGATACCAGCTCAGGTTTATGCGTAAAAGTGATGTTTGAATATATAAACCTAGGTTTAAGGAATAAGACTGCCCTAGAGCATAACCATATGGTTTGAGCGATGGCCAAGCCTGGTCTTAAATGCAGTGTGCATCACCCAAAAGCACAAGAAGAGGGGGAACCATGACCGAGCATACTGAAGTGGAAAATTCCGACAGCGTTGTCGATGCCTGGGCGATTTTTTGCCTGATCCTGATTGCGGTAGGTACGGCGGTCTTCTGGGTCAGCGGACAGTGAGGGCGAAGGCCGACACGCATTAGCGGTCGGCCTTTTGTCATTTGCCCCCTATACTGCGCCCCGGTTAATTGGGGAGGGGTGCCGTGATCCGGTGGGTGTTGGGCCTGTGGCTAGTACTGTGCTGCGCATTGGCGTCAGCACAAACTCGCGCGCCGTCTGTAATCTTCCTCAATCCCGGCTATTCCGACGAGCCATTCTGGACCGATTACACCCGCTACATGCAGGACGCCGCAGGTGATCTCGGCATCGAGCTGAAAGTACTCTACGGCGAGCGTGATCCTGCGCGCATGCTGAGCAATGCCCGGCAGGTACTGGATGGTGAGCACCCGGATTACCTGATCTTCACCAATGAGCAGTTCCAGGGGCCGGTGCTGCTGCGTCTGTTCGAAGGTACTCAGGTTGGTCTTTTCGCCCTGCACAGCACGCTTACCGACGAGCAGCAGGCGCTGATCGGTGGCAGTCGCGAGCGTCACCGCAACTGGCTGGGTAGCCTGGTACCCAATGATGAAGAAGCGGGTTACCTGATGGGGCGCGAGCTGATCGCGCTAGCCAAGGGCCGGCCGGCCGAGCTGCTGGCATTTTCCGGGGTCAAGCAAACGCCGTCATCGATCTTGCGTCTGGCCGGTTTGCAACGTGCGCTGAACGAGGCGCCGCATGTTCGTCTGGTGCAGGCGGTGCATGGCGAGTGGCAGGAGCAGCGCGCCTATGAGCAGGCGATGAGCCTGCTGCCGCGCTATCCGGGGGTGAGCCTGGTCTGGTCCGCGAACGATGCAATGGCATTCGGTGTGATGCGTGCGGCTGATGAGCAGGGCAGAGACCTGCGCTATGCAGCCCTGAACAATTCGGCTCGAGTGCTGCAGGCGCATATCGATGGACGAATCGATGTCCTGGCGAGCGGCCACTTTGTTCTGGGTGCCTGTGCTCTGGTGATGCTCAGTGACCATGCCCGTGATCTGGATTTCATCGAGCGTGGCGGCCAGGACCAGGTGGCATCCCTGCTGCGCCTGCTCGACAGGGCGCAATCGCAGAAACTGCTGGCACGCCTTGGTCAGGCGGACATCGACATGGACTTTGGCCGGTTCAGCGCGCTGACGCAGCCACAACAGCCGCGTTATGACTGCTCGATAGCTTCCCTGCTGGATTGATCAGTTGGTAGCCAGGTGCAGGATCAGTTTCACCGCTACCAGCAATACGATCACGAACAGTGTGGTGAACAGCACCCCGAGCAGAATGAAATGGCTGGGCTTGCCGCGACTGAAGTCGCGGCTACGGTTCTTCCCGCTCTGCACGCCAAGGGCGGCGGCCAGCACGCTCTGCAGCATTTCGCGCAAGGTCAGCGGGGCCTGCTGGGGGTCTTTGTCCTGATCGCTCATGGTCAACCTCTCCGTCGATCCTGCAAGCATAGTCCGCAACCGACGGGCCGGCACGAGGGGCTAGGCTGGCCGCGGCGAATCAGGCAATCTGCCCGAGCGCTGACCACCGACCTTGACCATGCCTGACAATCTTTTCCCCGACGACGCCGCACAGACCGAGCGCACCCGCGAGACCATCCTGCGCTACCACCTGAGCTGGAAGCACCGCGACCTCGAAGCGTTAATGGCGCTGTATCACCCGGAAGTCGAGTACAACGACTTCTACCAGCAGCGCTGCATGCGCCTGGGCGAGCTGCGCGAGTACGTCGAGAACAACCTGCCGCGCCGCCCGGGCGAGCTGCTGGAGCACGTCGACCGTATCCGCATCGACGGGCATACCGCCTTCATCCAGTACTGCACCAGCTTGCAAGGCGGGGAAGGGCTGGTGTCGTTCCGCACCGGCGAAGCCATCACCGTGCGCGACGGGCTGATCTGGCGGATCAACGAATACACCACGCTGGTACACGAAGCGCGTGGTGCCGGCGAAACCGCCAGTTCGCGCCCGGCCATCAGCCGTCTGGGGCTGTCGACCCGCCAGCTCGGTCAACTGGCGCAGGACCTGCAGGACTATTTCCAGCGCAGCCAGCCCTTTCTCGACCCCGAACTGGATCTGCAGCAGGTGGCTGCAGCGACGGGTTACAGCCGCAACCAGATATCCCATCTGCTCAATCAGGTACTGGGCGAGAGCTTCTACCGCTACGTCAACCGCGCCCGCCTGCAGTACTTGCTCGATGGCTTGCAGGCAGGAAGCGACCTCAAGCGTATCGACGAGCTGGCCTTTGCGGCGGGTTTCAACTCGTTGTCGGCCTTCTACAGCTGCTTCAAGCGCCACACCGGGCTGTCGCCCAAGGCCTACCTCAAGCAGATTTCCTCGCGGGCACGCACGCAAGACAGCGACTGATCGCCCCAACTAGCCTTGCGTCATCGATTGATGACGGAGGCGTGGATGAATCCCTGGCGCAACATCAGTCTGTGGATGGATCAGCTCGATGATCCGCTGCAGGCGCGGCCCAGCCTGCAAGCCCATCTGCACGCCGACGTGGCAATCATCGGCGCGGGTTACACCGGCCTGTGGACGGCCTATTACCTCAAACGTCAGGCGCCGCAGCTGCGTGTGGTGATGGTCGAGGCCGAGACCGCCGGCTTCGGTGCGTCCGGGCGCAATGGTGGCTGGTTGATGGGTAACCTGCTCGGCGAGGATCGTCTGCTGGCCGGTCTGCCAGCGTCGGAGCGCAAGGCGGGCTTCGACCTGCTGCACGGCATTCCCGATGAAGTGGCCTCGGTGGTCGCCCGTGAAGGCATCGACTGCGATCTGCGCAAGGGCGGCGTGCTGTATTGCGCGGCGCGCTACCCGGAGCAGGAAGTGCGCCTGCGTGATTATCTCAAGGAATTGCGTGCGCTGGGCCTGAGTGAAGACGACTACCGCTGGCTGGCACCGAGCGAACTGGCCACCCAGTTGCGCCTGGCCAATGCCTACGGCGCGCTGTACAGCCCGCATTGCGCGACGATCCAACCGGCCAAGCTGGTGCGGGGCCTGGCGCGCTGCGTCGAGGACCTGGGTGTCGAACTCTACGAGCGTAGCCCGGTGATCGACTGGCAGCCCGGCCTGGTGCGTACCGCTCACGGCCTTGTCACGGCTGACTGGGTGGTGCCGGCCATCGAGGGGTACGCCGCCAGCTTGCCGCCGTTGGGTAATCACCAGTTGCCGGTGCAGAGCCTGATCGTTGCCACCGAGCCATTGCCGGCGGATGTCTGGGCCGGTATCGGTCTGGAGCGCGGGCAGGCGTTCAGCGAATTCAGCCGTCAGGTCACCTACGGCCAGCGCAGCCTCGATGACCGTCTGATCTTCGGGGCGCGTGGTGGCTACCGCTTTGGCGGGCGCCTGCGCACCGACTTCAACTTAACCGACGACGAGCTGGGTTTACGCCGTTACCTGATGGGGGAAATCTTCCCGCAGCTGCGCAACGTGCGTTTCACCCATTCCTGGGGCGGCAACCTGGGCATGGCGCGGCGCTTCCAGCCGCACATGCTGCGCGACACCCGGAACCGCATCGCGCTGTCTGGCGGTTATGGCGGCGAGGGCGTCGGTGCCACCAACCTGGGCGGGCGCACCCTGGCCGATCTCATTCTCGGTCGGGACAGCGAACTGCTGCGCCAGCCCTGGGTGCTGAGTGATAGCCCGATTTCCAGCCTGAGCCGCTGGGAGCCCGAGCCCTGCCGCTGGCTTGGTTACAACGCCATCATCCGCAGTTTCGTGCATGAGGACGAAGTCCTCGCCAACCCGCGCAGCCCGGCCTGGCGCCGGCGTCTGGCGCAGGCGGTGGCGGCGCGCATGGAAAGCCTGATGGGCTGAGTGAAGGCCAGCCGTTCCTTTATCCGGAGTACCAATGAATATCACCCATTTTCGTAACACCCCCAGCGTCGGCCTGGACGAGTCCAATCCGGTTGCCGTGCCCCTGAGCGAGCCGGTGGCGGTTACTTCGACCACCAGCGTCGAGCGCAGTGACGGCGTCGAGACCGGCATCTGGGAATGCACGCCGGGGCGCTGGCGCCGACAGATCGCGCAGCAGGAGTTCTGTCACTTCGTGGCTGGGCGCTGCACCTTCACGCCTGACGGCGGTGAGCCCATCGAGATTCGCGCCGGCGACGCCCTGATGATGCCGGCCAATACCCTTGGCATCTGGGACATACAAGAAACGGTGCGCAAGACCTATGTGCTGATCTTCTGAGTCAGCCCCTTTTCAGTACTGCCTAGAACAACAACTCACGAGGTATCCCATGCTGAAGAAACTCCTGCCGTGCCTGATCCTGGCCGGCACCGCTCATGCCGCTGATAGCGTGCGCATCTACAACTGGACCGATTACATCGCCCCGGACACCCTCAAGCAGTTCGAAAAGAGCAGCGGTCTGGGTACCCATTACGACGTCTACGACAGCAACGAGACGCTGGACGCCAAGCTGATGGCCGGTCGCTCCGGCTACGACGTGGTGTTCCCTTCCAACCACTTCATGGCCCGGCAGATTCAGGGTGGCGCGCTGAAGAAGCTCGACCGCAGCAAGCTGCCGAACTGGAACAACCTCAGCCCGGTACTGATGAAGACGCTGGAGGTGAACGATCCGGGCAACGAGCACGGCTTCCCCTATCTGTGGGGCAGCACCGGTATCGGCTACAACGTAGACAAGGTGCGCGCCGTGCTGGGCGAGGAGGTGAAGATGGACAGCTGGGACGTGCTGTTCGACCCGGTCAAGCTGGCCAAGCTCAACCAGTGCGGCGTGGCGATCCTCGACAACGGCCCGGAAATGCTGCCGATCGCCCTGCATCACCTGGGCCTGCCACACCACAGCAAGAACCCTGAGGACTACAAGCGCGCCGAAGCGTTATTGATGGAGATGCGCAAGAACGTGCGTTATTTCCACTCTTCCAAATACGTCGGTGATCTGGCCAATGGCGAGATCTGCATGGCGGTGGGCTTTTCCGGCGACATCATGCAGGCTGGCGCCCGTGCCGCTGAGGCGGGCAACGGGGTGAAGATCCAGTACGAGATTCCCAAGGAAGGCGCGCCGATCTGGTTCGACATGGTGGCCATGCCGGTCGATGCCGGCAACGAAGAGGGCGCGTACGCCTTCATGAACTACCTGCTGCAGCCCGAGGTAATGGCGGCCATCAGCAATCATGTGAAGTACGCCAACGGCAACACCAAGGCCGACGCGCTGGTCGACCCGGCGCTGAAGGCCGATCCGACCGTGTATCCGCCAGAGGCGGTGATGGACAAGCTGTACACCCTGGAGGCCATGCCGCTGAAGATCGACCGGGTGCGCACGCGTATCTGGAGCAAGGTCAAGAGCGGCGTCTGAGCGCTGAGCTTGCCCATTTCTGGCGTTATCCAGGAGGTCTGAAAATGCTGTCATTGCCGCGCAGGCGGCAATCCAGCAAGTCTGCAACGCCTGGGCTCCCGCCTTCGCGGGAGTGATTGTGAGTTTTTCAGAACCTCCTGATGCCGATCTGCCAAGAGAAACGCCGCGAGCCTTTGCAGGTTCGCGGCGTTTTCTTTTTTTGTAGGAGCGAGCTCTGCTCGTGAACCAAAAAGCTTCGCGAGCAAAGCTCGCTCCTACGACAAGGTCATCCAGGTATCAGACCTTGAAACGCCCCAGAAGACGATCCTGCTGGCCAACCTGCTCCACCATCGAGGCGCACTGGCGCACCTGCTGTTCGGCACCGCCAGCCAGTTCATGGCTGATGTCGCGAATGTTGGTGGTGTTGCGGTTGATCTCCTCGGTGGTAGCGCTTTGCTCCTCGGCCGCGGTGGCGATCTGCAGGTTCATGTCGTTGATGCGGGTGATCGCCTCGCGGATACGACCGAGCATGTCGTTGGCCGCGCCGGCGTCTTCGGCGGTCTTGCTGGCCGTGTCGCGGCTCTGTTGCATGCGGCTTTCGGCCTGACGCACACCGCCTTGCAGCTGATCGATCATCTGGCGGATTTCCTGGGTGGCCTGCTGCGTGCGCGAGGCCAGCGAGCGCACCTCATCGGCGACCACGGCAAAGCCACGGCCGGATTCGCCGGCGCGCGCGGCTTCGATGGCTGCGTTCAGAGCCAGCAGGTTGGTCTGCTCGGCGATGCTGGTGATCACCTGCAGAATCGACTCGATATTGTGGCTGAGCTTGGCCAGCTCGTTGATCGCGTGGCTGGTGCCGTCCATCTCGTCGGCCAGGTGGCGGATAGCTGCGCTAGATTGCGACACCACGCGCACGCCGTTTTCGGTTTCTTCGTTGGCGGCGACGGCGGCCTGGGCTGCGGCCTGGGCGTTGCGTGCCACCTCCTCGGCGGTGGAGGCCATTTCCTGCATGGCGGTGGCAAGCTGATCCAGCTCCTGCAGCTGTTCCTGCAGGCGGCGCGCAGCCTGTTCCGACTCGTTTGAGGTCAGGGCCGTGCTTTCGCGGACCTGGCGCGAGCTGCCCATGACGTCGCCAATCAACGTCTGCAGGGTCTGCAGGAAGCGGTTGAATTCCTGCGACAGCTCGCCGATCTCGTCGTTGCTGGTGATCGCCAGGCGGCGCGTCAGGTCACCTTCGCCGCTGTTGATCTCACGTAACGAGGTGCTGAGCAGGCTCAGTGGTTTGAGCAGGCTGTTCATCAGCAGGCCCAGCACCACCAGGCTGATGGCCACGCCGACCACGGTACCGACCACGGCCAGCCAAGTCAGGCGGTTGGCCTCGGCCATCACCACGCTTTCGTCCAGCACTACGCCGATGTACCAGTCCATGCCGCGCAGGTTGGGTAGCGGGGTGAAGGAGACCAGCAGGTTCTTGCCGCCGGCCTCGACTTCGCGCAGTTCCTTGCCCAGCGCCGGGCTCTGGCCGTCGAACAGTTCGCTGTAGGACTTGCCGTTGTAGTCGGCGTTGGGGTGGGAAATGATGTTGCCCGAGCGGCTGAGCAGGAAGGCATAGCCGGCGCCATTGAAGTCCAGGGTGTTGACCGCATCGGCCACCGACTGCAGGCGGATATCGCCACCGAAGGCGCCGAGAAACTGGCCTGCATCGCTGATTCGGGCCACGGCGGAGATGAGAATCTCATTGGTGGTGGAGTCCACGTAGGGCTCCGTCAGCATGGCCTGACTGCCGCCCTTGCCAGTGGCGTACCAGGGGCGCTTGCGGCCGTCCCAGTCAGGGCTGGGCTTCCAGTCGTCGCTGTTCTTGATCGGCTTGCCGTCCGCTTCCAGCGCTCCGAATACCAGGATGAATTCGTTTTTCAGCAGCGGCGCATCGAACACCCGCTGGGTCTCCTGCGGGCTGTAGTTGCTGTCGATGGTCTGCGCCATCAGATCGATCAGGCGCAGCTTGGCATTGAGCCAGTTCTCGATTTGCCTGGCCAGGGCGTTGCTCGATTCGGCAATGCTCGATTCGACCTGACTGCGCAGGGTGTCGCGCACCTGGCTGACCTGCAGCAGCGACAGCAGACTGGTGGTAAGGAACAGCACGGTAGCGGCCGCGATACCGACCTTGTGGGCGATTTTCATGAATGGGCTCCTGGGCACCAAGACGACGGGGCTGCATCCATGCACGGCAGTTTCTCCAAACCTGGCACAGTGCTGGCTTCTCGCCGGCGGGACGTGTGGTCTCTCTGTACGCTGTTGTATCGGCTCTCAGGCGCCGTTCTTGAGCCTCAGCCGCGCTTTCTGTGCAAGCGGCTGGTATTGACCACATCCACCGCGCGGGCGCGCAGTTGACCGCAACCGCCGTCGACATCCTGACCGGCCGAATTGCGCACCTTGGTCAGCACGCCACGGCTGTGCAGATAACGCACCATCTCGACGATGCGCTCGCCGTCGGGACGCTGGTAGTCGTCCGCTTCCAGGCTGTTGTAGGGGATCAGGTTGAGCACGGCGAACTTGCCCTTGAACAGGCGCAGGATGTTGTCCATCTCTTCCTGGCTGTCGTTGATGCCCTTGAGCAGGGTCCACTGGTACTGGATCGGGTAGTCGATGGTGCGCGCGTAGGCTTCGCCCAGTTCCACCAGCTCTTCGGGATCGATACGCGGCGCCTTGGGCAGCAGGCGTTGGCGCAGTTCGGCGTCAGTGGTATGCAGCGACAGCGCCAGAGCAGGGCGTACGCGTTGCTTGGGCAGGCGCTCGAACACCCGCGGGTCACCAACGGTGGAGAACACCAGATTGCGCTGACCGATGCCGCCCTCGGTGCCAAGCAGATCGATGGCCTCAAGCACGTTGTCGAGATTGTGCGCCGGCTCGCCCATGCCCATGAACACCACTTTCTTCACCGGGCGAAAGCGCCGACCCAGGGCGACCTGGGCGACCATCTCGGCGCTGCTGAGCTGGCGCAGCAGACCGCTCTTGCCGGTCATGCAAAACACACAGGCAACGGCGCAGCCCACCTGGCTGGAGATGCACAGGCCATCACGTGGCAACAGTACGCTTTCCACCATCTGTTTGTCCGCCAGCTCCACCAACAGGCGAGCCGAGCCGTCGGCGCCGGGGTGCTCGGAGCGCAGACGGGCCAGTGTGTCCAGTTCGCTGGCGATGGCCGGCAGTGCTTCACGTACCGTCAGGGGCAGGAAGTTCTCGGTCTTCTGATGCTTGGTGCCGGTGTCCAACGGCTTGCCCTGCAGCCAGGCACGGGTAATGCGCCCGATATGCTGGGGTTTGGCGCCAAGGTCGGCGAGGCGTTGGTTGAGTTCGGTGAGCTGCATGGGGCGCGCATGCTATCACTTGGCCGTGGCAGCGACCACGTCGAAGCGCAGCACGCCGATCATCTGCCCGGCTTCGGTGACGACTCGCACTTGCCAGCGGCCTTCGGGTGAGGCCGGGAAGTTGAGTTTGTGCGTCCAGGCGCGATAGCCCTCCTTGCGCCCGCCGTTGATGTCCAGCGCAATGCGGTCGACTTCCCGGCCATTGTGCTGCCAGACGTGGTAGATGCGTTCGTTGAGGCCGCGTGGGGCGTTGATCGAGGTGTAGGCGTAGAGTCCATCATCGCGCAGCTGTTGCGGGCTGATCTGTTGCAGGCTCTCGCCTGGCGTGCGTTGCTCGCCATCGAAGCGATCGCTGATCGCCACCTCGGTCAGCCATAGCGTTGCCGGTGGCACCCAGGCGCGCGCCACCCAGCCGGCGCTGGCCATCGCCAGAGGCAGGGCGGCCAGCAGCACAATGCGTCGCCAACCGGTGAAGCCGATCAGGCCGGGCAGGCTCGGCAGCGCCAGCAGCGTGGCGATCAGCAGGGCAATGCGGTAGCTCTGCGGGGTACTGAGGTGAAAGATGATCGGCAGCGCGGTCAGCATCACCGCGAACAGCGCCAGGCTGTGAAAGATCAACAGCAACCAGCGCCTGGGCGCCAGCCAACGGTAATAGATCGGGTCGGTGATCGAGGCCAGGGCGGCGATCGCCAGCAGGCCGCTGAACAGTAACTGCCCACTGTTCCAGGTGGTGGTGATGAAGAAGAACGGCAAGACGAAGAACAGACTTTCCTGGTGGATCATCTGTGTGCCGTAGCGCAGCAGCGGCAACGGCAATTCGAAGCCGAAGCGCCGGGCAATGCGTTCACGCAGCAGGTTCTCGAGAATCAACCAGACCCAACTGACCAGCAATACCACGCCCAACACCTTGGCCAGATGCGCCTGGCGGTCGACCAGGAGAAAACTGGCCACGCCCGAGCAGAAGCCGAACAGGGCGACCAGGCCTGGGTAACGGCGTAGCAGGGCGATCAGTGTGGGGATGCGGTCGAGCACGACTTTCATGGCAGCGGCAAATGGCAGTGTTGGGCGCGCATCCTAGGTAGCGCGAGCCTTGGCTGCAAGCGAGTCGTCAGCTGCGCTGGCGGTGCCGGTCCGCTTGCGGCACTATTGCGCCCCCGTTTCACCACCGAGTCCGAAAACGATGAAATTCATCCATCAACGCGAGCATCTGGAAGAGGGCGATCTGGTGGTCATCCAGTGTTCGCAGCCCTGCAACATCCGCCTGATGAACGATGCCAACTTTCGCGCGTTCAGAAACCGTGGTCGGCACAGTTACCACGGCGGCGCCTTCATCAAGTTCCCGGCGAAGATCCGCGTGCCCTCCAGTGGTTTCTGGAACATCACGCTGGATACCGTCAGCCGTCGTGCGGTGAGCGTGACGCGCAAGCCGCAGATGGAGTACAGCATCAAGATCGTCCGTCGCCCGGGCGCCTGATGCTTGCCGCTGCAGGTGAAGAAAAAAGCTAAACGCTGACTGCCAGGCCGAGGTCACAACCAGTGAACCTCGAAAAAGGAGAGTCAGCATGCTGAAGTTTCTGGGCGGTACCGTCGGTATCATTTTCATCATTGGCCTGATCGTGGTGGTGGGATTGCTCTCACTGATCTTCTAGCCAATGAATGGCCCCGCTGCGTGCAGCGGGGCTGATCGTATTCAGAGCCTCTTGCGCTGGTTGTCCTGGTGCTGCTCGCAGGTCATGAAGCCCTTGCTGTCGACCCGGCCGTTGACGTCGAAGTCCACGTAATAGGGCTGTTCCAGGCCGTCGACGTTCAGCACGTAGTTGTTGCAGGTGCCGCCTGTGACGCTATTACGTCCTTCCGAAGAGGGTGGCCCGCCGAGGGTGCGCACCTGTTCCTGAGTCATGCCGTGGTCGACCTGCTTGACCAGTGGCTCATTGCGAAAGGTCACGTAATCGACCGGGTTCTCGAAGGTCGAGCAACCGCTCACTGCGGCCGCTACGGCCAGTACCGCAAGACTGTGCTTGTACATGTCATCGCTCCGTCGATTGAGCCTAAATGGCTCGACAGGTGTTGGAGCAGCAGCCATGCATCAGAGTTCGAGCTTTTCGATGATCGGCGCGAGTTGCGCCTCGTTCGTCGCTGCATGAATGAACAGAGCCCGCGATTGCGTAATGCTGTTGACTTAAGAAACGGTCGAACTCGATCAGTCCCCTCGCCCCTCCGGGGAGAGGGTTAGGGCGGGCCGCGTTCGGAGAGGGGGAAACTGGCAGTTTTGCGGTGTTTTCTGCCCTCTCCCCCAGCCCCTCTCCCATAAATGGGAGAGGGGAGCCAAACCTGTGCAACCTTAAGTGAACAGCATTACCGCGATTGCGGGCTCTTTGGCATCAGTCGTCGTAGCCCAGGTTGGGCATCAGCCAACGTTCGCTGACAGCGATGTCCTGGCCCTTGCGCTTGCTGTACTGCTCGATCTGATCCTTGTCGACCTTGCCCACGGCGAAGTACTGCGCCTCGGGGTGGGCGAAGTACCAGCCGGACACCGCTGCCGCCGGGAACATGGCGTAGTGCTCGGTGAGGAACACGCCGCTCTTGCCGGCCTTGTGGTAGTCAGCCTCGGGGTCGAGCAGCTTGAACAGCGTGGCCTTCTCGGTGTGATCCGGGCAGGCCGGGTAGCCGGGGGCAGGGCGGATGCCCTTGTACTGCTCGCGGATCAGCGCTTCGTTGTCCAGCTGTTCATCCCTGGCATAACCCCAGTAGTCCTTGCGTACACGCTCGTGCAGCCATTCGGCGCAGGCCTCGGCCAGGCGGTCGGCCAGCGCTTTGACCATGATCGAGTTGTAGTCGTCGCCCTTGGCCTCATAGGCCTTGGCCACTTCCTCGGCACCGATGCCAGCGGTGGTGATGAAGCCGCCGACGTAGTCGGTCACACCGCTTTCCTTCGGCGCGACGAAGTCGGCCAGCGACAGGTTCGGCTTGCCGTCGGGCTTGATGGTTTGCTGGCGCAGGTGGTGCAGGGTGGCCAGGGGCTTGCCGTCGTTACCATAGACTTCGATGTCGTCATGGGCGACCTGGTTGGCCGGCCAGAAGCCGAACACCGCGCGGGCCTTGATCAGTTTCTCGTCGATGAGTTTCTTCAGCATCGCCTGGGCGTCGTTGAACAACGCGGTGGCAGCTTCGCCAACCACTTCGTCGGTGAGGATGCGCGGGTACTTGCCGGCCAGGTCCCAGGAGATGAAGAAGGGCGTCCAGTCGATGTATTCGGCCAGGGTCGCCAGGTCGATGTCGTCCAGCACCTGGGCGCCGATGAAGCTCGGTTTGGGCGCGATGTAGCCTTTCCAGTCGAAGGCCGGCTTGTTGGCGATGGCATCGGCATAGCCCAGGCGCTCGGTACGCGAGGCGCGGGCCGAGGTGCGCTCACGCACCACCACGTATTCCTCACGGGTTTTCTGTACGAAGTCGGCCTTCAGCTCCTTGGACAGCAGCTGGGTGGCCACGCCCACGGCGCGCGAGGCGTCGGTCACGTAGACAACGGCGTCGTTGCTGTACTGCGGGTCGATTTTCACCGCTGTGTGCGCCTTGGAGGTAGTGGCGCCACCGATCATCAGCGGCAGGGTGAAGCCCTGGCGCTGCATTTCCTTGGCGACATGCACCATTTCGTCCAGCGACGGGGTGATCAGCCCAGACAGGCCGATGATGTCGCACTTCTCGGCGATGGCGGTCTGCAGGATTTTCTCCGCGGGCACCATTACGCCGAGGTCGACGATGTCGTAGCCGTTACAGCCCAGCACCACGCCGACGATGTTCTTGCCGATATCGTGTACGTCGCCCTTCACGGTGGCCATGAGGATCTTGCCCTTGGCTTCCGGCTTGTCACCTTTCTCCGCTTCGATGAAGGGAATCAGGTGGGCAACGGCCTGCTTCATCACCCGGGCGGACTTGACCACCTGGGGCAGGAACATCTTGCCCGAGCCGAACAGGTCGCCGACCACGTTCATGCCGCTCATCAGCGGGCCTTCGATGACCTCGATGGGGCGCGCGCATTGCTGACGGCACTCTTCGGTGTCCTCGACGATGAAGGCGGTGATGCCCTTGACCAGCGCGTGTTCCAGGCGCTTGTCCACCGGCAGCGAGCGCCACTCTTCGTTCTCGACTTCCTTGGCGGCGCCGTCGCCCTTGTATTGGTCTGCGATGGCCAGCAGGGCGTCGGTGCCGCCGGGTGTGCGGTTGAGCACCACATCCTCGACCTTGTCGCGCAGCTCCTTGGGAATCTCGTCGTAGATTTCCAGTTGGCCGGCGTTGACGATGCCCATGGTCAGGCCGTTCTGGATCGCGTAGTAGAGAAATACCGAGTGGATCGCCTCACGTACCGGGTTGTTGCCGCGGAACGAGAACGACACGTTGGATACGCCGCCTGAGCTCAGCGCATAGGGCAGGTTGTCGCGAATGAAGGCGCAGGCTTCGATGAAGTCCACGGCGTAGTTGTTGTGCTCCTCGATACCGGTGGCGACGGCGAAGATGTTCGGGTCGAAGATGATGTCTTCCGGCGGGAAGCCCACTTCGTTGACCAGAATGTCGTAGCTGCGCTGGCAGATTTCCTTCTTGCGTGCGGCGGTATCGGCCTGGCCGACCTCGTCGAAGGCCATTACCACCACGGCGGCGCCGTAGCGCTTGCACAGCTTGGCGTGGTGCTTGAACTGCTCGACGCCTTCCTTCATCGAGATCGAGTTGACGATGCCCTTGCCCTGGATGCACTTGAGGCCCGCTTCGATCACTTCCCACTTGGAGGAGTCGATCATGATCGGCACGCGCGAGATGTCCGGCTCACCGGCGATCAGGTTGAGGAACCTGACCATGGCGGCCTTGGAATCGAGCATCCCTTCGTCCATGTTGATGTCGATCACCTGAGCGCCGGCTTCCACCTGCTGCAGGGCGACTTCCAGTGCCTCGGTGTAGTTCTCCTCGCGGATCAGGCGGGCGAACTTGGCCGAGCCGGTGATGTTGGTACGCTCGCCGACGTTGACGAACAGCGAGTTGCGGTCGATGGTGAAGGGCTCGAGGCCCGACAGGCGGCAGGCCTTGGGAATCTCTGGAATGGTGCGAGGTTGGTACTTGGCGACCGCCTCGGCAATGGCCTGGATATGCCCTGGCGTGGTGCCGCAGCAACCGCCAATGATGTTGAGAAAGCCGCTGGCGGCGAACTCTTCGACCACCGCAGCCATCTCGGCAGGCGATTCGTCGTACTCGCCGAAGGCGTTGGGCAGGCCGGCGTTGGGGTGCGCAGAGACGTGGGTGTCTGCCTTGTTCGACAGCTCTTCCAGATACGGGCGCAGGTCTTTGGCGCCAAGGGCGCAGTTCAGACCGACGGAGATAGGGTTGGCGTGCCGTACCGAGTTCCAGAACGCCTCGGTGGTCTGGCCGGACAGGGTACGGCCAGAGGCGTCGGTGATGGTGCCGGAAATCATGATCGGCAACTCGACGCCGTCTTCATCGAACACTTGCTGCACGGCGAAGATCGCCGCCTTGGCGTTGAGGGTGTCGAAGATGGTCTCGATCAGGATCAGATCGGCGCCGCCTGCGACCAGGCCGCGAGTGGCCTCGGTGTAGTTATCTACCAGTTCATCGAAGGTAACGTTGCGGTAGCCGGGATCGTTAACGTCAGGGGAAATCGAGCAGGTACGGCTGGTCGGGCCAAGCACGCCGGCGACGAAGCGCGGGCGATCCGGGTTTTCCAGGGTCTTGGCGTCGGCCACTTCACGAGCTACACGGGCACCGGCGACGTTCAGCTCATAGGCCAGGCCCTCCATGCCGTAGTCGGCCTGGGATACCTGGGTGGCATTGAAGGTATTGGTTTCCAGAATGTCGGCGCCGGCATCCAGATAAGCCTTCTCGATGGCTGCGATGATCTGCGGCTGGCTGAGCAGCAGCAGGTCGTTGTTGCCTTTGACGTCGCTCGGCCAGTCGGCGAAGCGCTCGCCGCGGTAGTCGGCCTCTTCCAGCTTGTAGCTCTGGATCATGGTGCCCATGCCGCCATCGAGGATCAGGATGCGCTCCTTCAGGGCTTGCTGGAGGGCTTGGAGGCGGGCGCTGCGATCGGACATGAGAACTACCTGAGCAAAGCGGAAACAAAGGTGGGCGATGATAGCAAAGCTGCAGGGTTCTGGAGCACCAGCGGGCTTTTCATGAATTTCATTCATGTTGCTGGAGGCGCCGTCTCGTTAGAATTGCCAGCATCGCACTCAAGGACGTGGCCATGCTCAAGCCCGCTGCTCTGTTTCTTCTTTCTTTCGCAGCCGGCCTGGCCCGTGCGGAAGCGATTTCCTATATCGATGACGTCCAACCGATCCTCACCCACAAATGCGTGGCCTGCCATACCTGCTATGACGCGCCGTGCCAGCTCAATCTGGGCAGTGGCGAAGGCATTGCGCGCGGTGCCAGCAAGCAACTGGTGTACGACGGCACACGCAGCAAGGCGCAAGCGACCACTCGGCTTTATCTGGATGCACAGGGCGAGGCGGCCTGGCGCCAGCGCGACTTTCATTCGGTGCTCGATGGCGAGAACGGCCAGGCTGCGCTGATCAAGCGCATGCTGGAGCTGGGTCGCAGTCAGCCACTGGAGCCCAATGCCAAGCTCCCGGACAATCTCGACATAGCCATCACCCGCAGCAACAGCTGTCCGTTGCCGGGGGAGTTCGCCGCCTATGCGCAGAAGAATCCCCATGGCGGCATGCCGTTCGCCGTGACGGGGCTGAACGATGACGAGTACGCCACCCTGGAGCAGTGGCTGGCCCAGGGCGCGCCGGTCGCCGAGCAGGCGCTCACGCCCAGCGCGGTCGAGTTGCGTCAGGTGGCGGAGTGGGAAAGTTTCATGAATGCGCCCGGTGCGCGGCAGGATCTGGTTGCGCGCTGGCTGTACGAGCATTTGTTCCTCGCGCATCTGCACTTCGAGGGCGGTGAGCCCGGGCACTTCTTCCAGATGGTCCGTTCGCGTACCCCTAGCGGCAAACCCATCGATCCTATCGCCACGCGCCGCCCCAACGATGATCCGGGCACCGAGTTCTACTACCGGCTATGGCCGATCCAGGGCGTGATCGTGCACAAGACGCATATCACCTACCCACTGGGTGACGCCAAGCTGGCGCGGGTCAAGGAGCTGTTCTTCGGCGAAGACTGGGCGCTGAACGCTGTGCCGGGTTACGGCGCACAACGCCGCGCCAACCCCTTCGAAACCTTCGCCGCGATTCCGGCGCATGCGCGCTATCAGTTCATGCTGGATAACGCCGAGTACTTCGTGCGTACCTTCATCCGTGGTCCGGTGTGCCGCGGGCAGATCGCCACTGACGTGATTCGCGACAACTTCTGGGCCGTGTTCCAGGCGCCGGAGCACGATCTCTACATCACCGATGCCAATTACCAGCGCGAGGCCACGCCGCTGTTGGCCATGCCCGGCCAGTTCGACGATATCGGCGATCTGTTGGGCCTGTGGCGCAACTATCGCGACAAGCGCAACGATTACGAGAACCTGCGCAAGGACGCTTACGCCGACGCCCCTCCTGCTGACTGGACGCATATCTGGAGCGGCAATGACAACGCGCTGCTGTCGATCTTCCGCCAGCACGACAGTGCCTCGGTGCGCAAAGGCCTGCTCGGCGAGATTCCGCAGACCCTCTGGTGGATGGATTACCCGCTGCTGGAGCGCACCTACTACCAACTGGTGGTCAACTTCGACGTTTTCGGCAACGTTTCGCACCAAGCGCAGACGCGGTTGTATTTCGATCTGATCCGCAATGGCGCCGAAGTGAACTTCCTGCGCCTGCTGCCGGCGCGTTCTCGTGAGGCCTACCTGGATGACTGGTATCAGAACAGCGGCAAGTTGAAGATGCTGCTGGACTACACCTCGGTCGATCATCGTTCACCGAGCGCCATTGGCCTGACCGGTGACGATCCGAAGAAGCAGTTCGCCGAACAGCTGCTGCAGCGCTACGCCAAGCTCAACGCGCGTCCTGATCCGATCAACCGCTGCACGGGCGCGCAGTGTTATCGCGACGGTTTGCCCAGGGAGCTGCAAGATGTCGAGCAGACGTTGGCGCGCCTGGCCAGTCGTCCGGCGGGCGGCTTGCGGGTGATCGATCAACTGCCAGAAGCGACGATGTTGCGGGTGGAACTGAGTGATGGTTCGCGCGAGATCTACAGCCTGCTGCGCAACCGTGCGCACAGCAACGTGGCGTTCATGCTGGGGGAGGAGCTGCGCTATCAACCGCGCCTGGACACCCTGACCATCTACCCGGAAGTGCTGAGCAGCTATCCGAATTTCCTGTTCACGGTCAAAGCGGGGGAGGTGGATGCCTTCGTCAAGCAGATGGAAGGTGTCAGCGACGCAAAATCCTTCGAGCAAATCGTCGAGCGCTGGGGGGTACGGCGCAGTCATCCCGAGTTCTGGCGCTATTTTCACGATCTCGCCGAGCATATTCGCGAAACCCAGCCGCTGGAGACAGGCGTGCTGGATATGAACCGCTACCAGAACCTCTAAACGCACCGGAGCGCACGTGAAGTGCACTCCAGGTTGCTTGTCGCATGGTGGCTATGGCTGCGATCAATTCCTACTAATTTAGTTGGGCTTTAACCGGGCGGCGCTCTGGCGTACACTGCGTCCATGTTCGCGAGGAGTTGCCATGAGCGCCATCATCATTACCCAAGCTGCCGAAGATTACCTGGCCGAGCTGCTGAGCAAGCAGGACACTCCGGGTATCGGCATCCGAGTTTTCATCACCCAGCCGGGTACGCCTTACGCGGAAACCTGCATTGCCTACTGCAAACCGGGTGAGCAGAAGCCTGAAGACACCGCCGTTGGCCTGGCCAGTTTCACCGCCTGGATCGATGGCGTCAGTGAGCCTTTCCTGGAAGACGCAGTCGTCGACTACGCCACCGATCGCATGGGCGGCCAGCTGACCATCAAGGCGCCAAACGCCAAGGTGCCGATGGTCAACGAAGACAGTCCGCTCAACGAACGCATCAACTACTACCTGCAGACCGAGATCAATCCCGGCCTGGCCAGCCATGGCGGCCAGGTGACGCTGATCGACGTGGTCGAAGAGGGCATTGCCGTGCTGCAGTTCGGCGGTGGTTGCCAGGGTTGTGGTCAGGCTGATTACACCCTCAAGGAAGGCATCGAGAAAACCCTGCTCGAGCGCATTCCTGAGCTCAAGGGGGTGCGTGACGTGACCGACCACAGCAATCGCGAGAACGCCTACTACTGATAGTCGTCTTGCATATGAAAAAGGGGCGACTGGAGTCGCCCCTTTTTCATTTCAGGCCTTGAGTACACGTTTGCTGGAGGCGGGGAAGCGTTCGAGCTTTTCGGCCGGGCGAATAGGCCGTTTTACCAGCTCGCCGCCGCAGTTCGGGCAGCGTAGCGCCAGGACGGATTCGGCGCAGGAGCGGCAGAAGGTGCACTCGAAGGAGCAGATCAAGGCGTCAACACTGGACGCAGGCAGATCGCAGTCGCAGTTCTCGCAGTTGGGGCGCAGTTCAAGCATGGCGCGAGGCTCGGTACAGTGAGTGATCGCAACAGTCTGCAGTCGCTGGTGGCCAAGCGCAACGGGCAAATCTGGGGGCGCGCAAGGCGCCCCGACGGGGTTTATTCCGGCATGCTCCAAGGCGCCAAGTCAAAACCCTGGCTGCGCAGCTCATCACGGGAGCGCTGCAGCGCGTCTTCCAGCTGTTGCGGGTCGCTGTAGGTGGCGCTGGACAGCTGGGTGCGGCCGAGCAGGCGGGTGTTGGTGCGGTCGATGACGCTGATGCTGACGACGCCGGTGCCGTCCTGCGGAGCCCAGGCCACGCACTGGAACGGGCGGAAGGCGCGATCGGCAATCAGCAGGGCTTCGTTGAAACGCAGCGGTGTGTTCATGGGGTCGGTTTCTCCGAGTTGTTCCCAACAATCAATGGCGGCCAACAGGTTATTGATGTTGGCCTTTCAATGTTGTTGATGAACTCAGCAGACCCATAAGTCACACATGCCTGAAAAAAGTTTTATTACCGGCGTAGTGTGCCTTGATAAAAACTTCTGGCGTCTCGTCGGCTACAACTTTCTACTGCGAAAGTTCCACCTCTGTTTCTTGCGCAACTGGTTGCGGCGCAGCGTTAGCGGGGGCTGGGGCGTTGCGCTGATGGCGATAGGCGCTTACCGCCTCATATACCGATTTGCGCAAACGGTTTATGCCACCGATAGGCCGGTGTTCGGGAAGTGCGTGCCAGGGGTTGAAGGACAAATTGTCGCAGAACAGGTTTTGTTCGCGGCTATCGAAGTCCTGCGGCTGTACGGTAATACGCGCAACGCTCTCGAAGGGCGATATCTTTTCACTCCATTCGACTGTCGGATCTTCGATGGGCATGTAGTACTGCGCGTTCTGCTTTTGCACCTGAAGTTCAAAACAGGCCGGCGCACGGTCCAGTGACAACTGTTGGTAGAGCGCATTACGCAGGAAGTTGGGCAGGTCGGTGTTTTGTTCCGGCAGCTCGTAGGGTGGGCAATTCTGTGGGGCGGGCACCACGCGGTACTTGATGTTCAACTCGCCGAGCTTGAACGGCGCGATGGAGTTGTAGGTAGTGGCCACGGGGCTTTCTGGCGCCGGAGCCAGGGTTTTCAGGGCGATGATCAGGTGGCGAGCCTCCCAGGTGCGCGGGTCCCAGCTGGGGAAGAACGCCAGGGCCTTCTTGCCATCGGCCTGGGCGGCGAAGTTGGTGCGGTACTCAGCCACGTCGCGAACGAAGAAGGCTGGATGGTTGAACATCACGAAATCCTGTTCGCCAGCATGCGCCGGGCTCTTCATGAGCTTCTCGCCAGGCACGTCGAGCAGTTTGATGGCCATGCCGCGCGCATCACGGGCACGGTCGAACTGCGGGTAGGCATTGCCGTTGGACAGGCGCATCCAGGCCTGCCAGGTATGCCCGGGCTCGCTGAAGACACCCTGGCGCAGTGACTCGTCCAGTGTATCCAGCACTTGCACCTCGGCTTTGACGCAGCCGTGGGCCTTGGCATGCGCATCACGCAGTACGCGGGTGTTATCACGGTGTTGCTCGACGATGCGTACAGCATCTTCGATGATCAGTCTGGTGAGCGCGGCCTCATCCGGCGCGATCTGTTCTTGCGTGGAGACCGGGCCGGAGAATTTCCAGGCGTAATAGGCTTCGCCCAATCCCCAACCAACGAGACCGACTAGAGCGACGGTGAACAGCAGTTTGCCGAGCAGGCGACCGAGCCAGAGCCAGAAGCGTTTCAACATCGTTGCAATCCTTGTTCTAGATATCGGTTGAAATCAGCCTTCGCAGCTCGGGCCGGGTGTCCAGGCTTGTACCGGCACGTCGCTGAGCTGAGTCTCCAGATCGGCGTTACCAAGCACTTTCAGGTATTCGATCAGTGCCAGGCGTTCGTCCGGCGACAAGGCGCGCCCGATGACACCCTCCTGACGGCAGCCATCGCGGAACTCATGGCCACCATTGCCATTGCCGGTAACGCGGGTATCGAGCAGGAAACCACCCGGGAACTTGTCGCTGCGATAGCCCACGCGTACCGGGTCGAATTCGAAATTACCGACCCAGAACTGGGCCTGCCGCTCGTATACGGGAGAGAGCAGCTCGAACAGATTGGGCACCGATCCGTTGTGCAGGAAGGGCGGGGTGGCCCAGATACCATCGAGTGGGCGGGCCTTGTAGCCGCGCTTTTCCTGAACGCCGATGGGCAGGCCATAGCCGTCCATTTCCTTGCGCTGGCGTGGCCCGATACCGGCGTCCTGATAGGCGCGGTTCTCCACATAAGCAGTGATATAGGCCAGGCCCTTGGCGCTGGAGATACTCTTGAAATCGACCTCATCGAGGCTGGCGCCGTATAGACGCACGTCCAGCTTCGACAGCTCGGCCTTGGTCCAGCCCAGGCGACTGATGTCGAAACGATGGTCAGCGATGTTGTCGGCGGTAGTCGGGTCGGTGCCGACGATGCTGATCGGTACGACGCGCATCTTCCACTCAGGGTCGCGCGACGGTGCCAGGCGCTCGTCGCGCGGCTTGGGATCGGGGGCATGACAGTAGGCGCAATTCTCGGTGTAGAGCGCCTTGCCACGGCTGGCCAGCGGCAGGTCCACCTTGCCGAAAACAGCCTCTGGCCACTTGGGTGGCTGCAGCCGTTTCAAGGTTTCCTCGAGGGTGTAGAGGTCATGCAGGCGCACGCTGGAGGCGTAGCGATCAGCCTCGGCAACGCCTTTGCCGTGTTCGTCGAGCAGATGCAGGCTGGCGCCTACGCCAAGGGCTTCGCCAACGTTGCGCGCCATCGGTTGCATGGCCGAGCCATTCCATTGCACCCAGTCGAATTTCCAGATGTCCCAGAGTTGCGGGTAGCTGACGGGGGCATTGGCGACGCGGTAGTTGGCGTCATCTAGAACATCGCCGAACACGGTATTGGCGATTCGACCGAATGCATCGGTACGGCCAAAGCCTTCTTCGGTCGGATACAGGCCGCGGTGCCAGTCGTTGAAGGCAGTCGCCAGCAGCCGGTCGAGCACCTGCTTGAAGTCCTCGCGTAGCTGGTCACGGCCTTGCGGGTATTGATCACCCAGGACCTCCTGGGCAAAACGACGGAATTTCAGCGGGTTGTAATAGGTGAAGGCCATGCTCATACCCAGCGCCTGGCCAAAACCGCCGCCACGTAAGGTCGGTACGGTAGAGGCCAGCGAGTGCAGAGCGGCACCACCGTCGATACGCACAGCCTGGCCTTTGTAGCGCAGCTCGCCGGTATGGCAGGCGGCGCAACTGATATCGAGAAAGTGCTCGCCGCTTTCACTGTCCTGGTGGCGGGTGAAGCCGACCGGCAGATTGCCGGGATTCAGAGCGCTTGGCTGCTGCTTGGGATCGGTGAGAAAGCCGAAGCGGGCCAGATAATCGAGGCGGGCGAATTTCTCGGTGCCGAATGGCATTTCCAGTGCGCTGAACCAGTCATATCGCAGGCCTTTAACCGTGGTGCCCTGCGGCGTGTAGTAATAGGTCTGGCGCTGCTCTTCGTTCCACTGGTCCAGATAGTGCAAATCGCTGGGTTGCTGATAGGTCGGCAGGTTGGGGTTGGCGACGTAATACAGTGCCACCGCCAGGCCGATCAGTGCCAGCAAGATGAAAAGTTTCAGGGTGCGGCGGAGCAGACGCATCAGAGACTTCCTTGTAGCGTTCTTATTAATTGGCCTGTTATGCCAATACTGCAGGCTATTGGCAAGGTGCCACCGCCTTGATCATGAAAACTCTGCAATAACCAGTAGGAACAATGCATATAGAGAAATGATCCATGAAGCGTCAAAGTTCTTGCTAGCTTTACGTTTGCGAGCGCCAAATTGTTGTTTTTATTGGAATTACAAAATAATGGCGCCAAGGATGGAGTATGTTGGAGGCTGTTTCCGTCGCACCCCGGCAATTACTGATGCTCGATCCTTTCGATGCATGCGAAGTGCTGCTTCAACCATTGCAGGCCGCTGGCTGGTCGGTGCAGCACTGCACGCCAGAAACGCTCAACGGCCATGCAGGTGATGCACTTCTGCTTCACCTCGATCGGCGACCGAGTGATGCATTGCTCAAACAGCTGCAACTGACAGGATTTGCTTGCATCGTGCTGGCGGATGCCGAGCGATTGATGCAGGTCGGCAGCGATGAGCTGGTCGGGGAATGGTGCTTTGCCGCGCTGACATTGCCGGTGGAAATGCCCCACTTACTGGAAACCTTGCAACAAGCTCAGGCAGCCACTCGCTTGCGCAGATTGAAAAGTGGGCGGCAACTGCCGCAGTTTCTGGGCAATTGCGGTGCAGCGCGGAGTCTGCGTCGGCAGCTGGATCGCCTGAGTCGTATCGATGGCCCGCTGCTTGTCAGCGGGGAACGTGGTAGCGGCAAGCATCTTCTGGCCCGCTTGCTCCACCAGCGTTCATCCTTTGCAGCCCAGGCCATGTGCGCTATCGACTGCGCCGAGCCTCTCGACGAGGCTGCTCTCGCCGCATCGAGCGTTACCAGCGTACTGCTCGAAAACGCCTCCCTGCTTTCTGCGGCGGACCAGCAAAGGTTGCTGGACTACCTGCAGCACCATCCTCAAGCACACCTATTGACCCTGGATCGAGGTGAGTTGGTGCAGGCACTGCAACAGGGACGTTTCAGACGGGATCTGTTTCATCAATTGGCGGCGCAACAGCTGCAAACACCGAATCTGCGCGAACATCCTGGCGATCTTTCGCTGCTGGCCGAGCATTTCGCCAAACAACACGGGGCGATGATCGGGCGCCATCATCGGCGTTTCAGTGAAGAAGCGATCAACGCCATGATCAGCCACCCCTGGCCAGGCAATGTGCGCGAGCTGCGCAATCGCGTGATACGCGCACTGGTGCTGGCTCAAGGACGACAGATTCTCGCAGCCGACCTTGGCTTGCGCCCGGCACAGGCCAGCATCGACGCCCCGGTCACGCTGGAGGACTACATACTGCGGGCCGAACGGCAGGCGCTGAACGACGTCCTGGGCCGCTACGCCAATAACATGAGTCAGGCGGCGCGGACGCTTGGGGTGTCTCGGCCGACTTTCTATCGCTTGCTGCACAAGCATCGCCTGCGCTGAGGCTCATGGCTGTAACGCCTGAGAAACACTGCTAAGGTGCTCGGCACACCTATCGCCAAGGAGATCGTCATGCACCCGTTCGACGCCGAGAAGCCGCCGCAACTGGCCGTGTTGCTGGGTTATGCCGGATTGGTTCCATTCGTTGGCGGTGCGCTGGGTATCTGGGTGATTCCCATGGGCTGGCGGCCTTTCGTGCTGGCTGCGTTGCTGGATTTCGCAGCCGTGATTCTGGCTTTCATGGGCGCCATCCACTGGGGGCTGGCGATGCGGGCGGAGGAAACCGACGAGAATGCCAAGTTGCAACTGGGGCTTTCGGTGATCCCGCCCTTGTTGGGCTGGGCTGCACTGGCTGGCGGACTGCCGATGGGCTTGTCGCTACCGATTTTCCTTTTTGCCTTTATCGGCCTGTATCTGGCAGACATGCACGCGGTACGCGTAGGACTGGCACCGCAATGGTATCCGGCACTGCGTACGCCGTTGACGCTGGTGGTGTGCCTGAGCCTGCTAGTGGCCTGGGCCAGCGTACTGATCCGCTGAGCCGAGCAGCGTTGCGGCCTGCTTCAGCGCTGCCTGGCACCTCTCGTCCCAGTCACCTGAAAGTTCGCAGAACCGCTGCCCGTTACTCTGCAACCAGTCCCGGCAGGCCTGATGAAAAGCCTGGCGCTCTGCCAGCTGTGGCTGGCAACGCTGGCCATCTTCGACCCAGGGCACGCCAGCGGGGTCGAGCAACAGATGCTGGTCGTAATGGCGGGCCAGCAATTCGGCCTCCAACCACTGCGGACAGTCGCCAAACAGGCATTGGCTCCAGAGCATGTTGCTCAGCAAGTGGGTGTCGAGGATCAGCAGCGGCGGTCTGGCTGCCCGCGCCGCGTCCTCCCAGGCCAGCTGGCCGCGTGCGATCTCGGCGATGTCGACGTAACAGGTATCGCGCTGCTGCTCATCGATGAAATGGCGCACGTACTCGCCCACCACCACGCCACCGAAGCGCGCTTGTATTTGCGCCGCCAGCCAGCTTTTGCCGCTGGACTCCGGCCCGGTCAGCACCAGTACTTTCATGGCGCGTACTGCAACGCCGGGTCGCGACGCCAGCTCAGCCAGCCGCTGACGGCCAATGCGGTGAAAGCAGCGTAGAGACCAGCAGTAAGATATAGCTCGCTATACAGGAAGAAGGCCACGTAGCAGAGGTCTACCACCACCCAAAGTGCCCAGCATTGCAGACGCTTCTGTGCCATCCACAGCTGCGCGACCAGGCTGAAGGCAGTCAGCGCCGAATCCAGCCAGGGTGAGCTGGCGTCGGTGTAGGTCGCCATGAGGTAGCCGAGCAGCCCGGCACCGAGCGCGCCGATCAACAGTCCAGTCAGGGCTGCGAGCAGGCCCAGGCGGCTGACCTTGCGCCCATCGTGGCGTTCGCCGCCACGGGTCCATTGCCACCAGCCGTAGAGCTGCAGCGCGGCGAACAACAGTTGCAGAAGCAGGTTGGAGTACAGGCGCCAGTCATAGAACAGCCAGGCGTAGAGCAACACCATCACCAGGCCGATGGGCCAGCACCAGGGGTTCTGTCTGACCGTCAGCCAGACAGCGACGATGCCGAGCCCGGCAGCAACGAGTTCGAGCCAGGACATCCGACGTCCTCAAATCTGAAAAGGGTGGCGATTGTACTGATGCCGGCAGTTCAGCACACCAGGCTGTCGGCTTGCCGATAGAGCGTCAGCAGCTTGCGGGTGATGGTTTGCTGGATGTCGTCTCGCTCGAAGCTCGACAGCCGCTCCAGGCGCGCGAGTTGCAGGCGATGCAGGTGGATATAGGGCATCTGCTGGTCGAACTCGCGCAGATCTCCCTTCATCAATACCGGCAGGAACAGATCACCGATTTTCTTCTGGTTGCTGATGATCTGCGCCAGTGCCGGTTTGAAGGGCATGGTCTTGGGGGCAGGCCCATCGTCCTTGATCTGGGTGCTGAGCAGCAGGCCCGGCTTGCCCAGAACCTTGCCCGGCAACACGCACAGGCCCGTCTTGCGGATGGCCTGGCTGTCGATACCGTGCAGGGTGTCGTGGAAGGCGTAGGGGTTGGGCAGCACCACCATCTTGCGACCGAGATCGGAGGGGAAGTGCAGGCTGTAGTTGGTGTACAGCTGCCCCACCGATTCGGAATAGACGCACAGGCGATTCTCGAACAGCTTGATGAAACGCTCGGCCAGTTCGCGGCGGGCCATGCTGTCCAGGTCCCAGATCAGGTCCTGGTTCTGCGGCCGACTGAAATCGACCTCCTGATGTTGCATGCTGCTCATGCTCGACTCATACGCGAAATTGCCCAAGCAGACGATTGAGCTGGTCGGCCAGCTGTTTCAGGTGCTGGCTGGCTGCGCTCGACTGTTCGGCAGCCTCGGCGGTGTTGTGGGCTAGTGCTGCAGTCTGCGTGACGTTCTGATTGATGTCTTCCACCACGTGGGATTGTTGCAAGGTGGCGCTGGCGATCGAGGCGTTGAGCCCGGTCAGGTTGCGTAGCGATTGGGCGATCTGGGCGAGGCTCTCACCGGCCTGGCTGGCCTGCTCCACGGTCAGTTGGGAAGCGCGGCTGCTTTCGTTGATCACCTTGACGGCGGCCTCGGAGTTGCCTTGCAGGCGCTCGATCATACCTTGAATTTCAGCGGTGGACTGCTGGGTACGTTGCGCCAGAAGCCTCACTTCGTCCGCGACCACGGCGAAACCGCGGCCCTGCTCACCGGCGCGGGCAGCCTCGATGGCGGCGTTGAGGGCGAGCAGGTTGGTTTGCTCGGCGATGGAACGGATCACCTCCAGCACGCTGCCGATCTGCGTGCTCTCGCTGGCCAGTGATTGAATCACCTCGACGGCCTTGTCGATGGTGCCCGACAACTGATCGATCTGGCGCAGGCTCGCCTCGATGTTCTGCTGGCCCTGGCTGGCCTGGTCCTCGGCGGTATGCATCTCGCTGGAGGCGTGCTCGGCGTTCTTCGCCACGTCTTGTACGCCGTAGGTCACCTCGTTGACGGCGGTCGCCACCAGCTCCATCTGCTGCGCCTGTTGCTGGCTGTGGCGCTGCGCTTCGCTGGAGATGTCGCCAAGCGAGCGGGCAGCCTGATCGAGCGACCCCGCTGAATCGAGCATCTGCCGGATCACATGGCGCAGCTTTGCGGTGAAGGCATTGAAATAGGTCGCCAGGGCGGTCAATTCGTCACGCCCGTGGGTATCGAGGTTGCGAGTCAGGTCGCCTTCGCCGCTGGAAATGCTGGCCATGGCGTCTACTGCGGCTTGCAGAGGCTGCACGATGCTGCGAGTGATCAGCACCACCAGTCCAGTCAGGAGCAGGGCGATCAGCAGACCGATGCTCATGGCTTTCACCGCCTGGGCTCGGAACTCCACCTGTACGTCATCGACATAGACGCCGGAGCCGATGATCCAGCCCCAGGGCTGGAACAGTTCGACGTAGGAGATTTTCGGTACCGGGTCAGTGGCGCCAGGTTTCGGCCAGCGGTAGTCGACCTGGCCGGCTCCCTGGCTGCGGGTGATGGCGACCATCTCGTTGAACAGCGCCTTGCCGTCCGGGTCCTTGAAACCGGAAAGATTCTGGCCCTCGAGCTTGGCATTCATCGGATGCATGAGCATGACCGGGGTCTGGTCGTTGATCCAGAAGTACTCCTGGCCGTCGTAGCGCAAACCGCGCACCACTTCCATGGCCTGCTTCTGTGCCTCTTCGCGGCTCAGGCTGCCGGCGCTTTCCAGGTCATGGAAGTGCTTGAGAATACCGGCCGCGCTCTGCACCACATGCTCGGTCTTTTCCGATTTGCCGGCGTAAAGATCGATGTGGATCTGGCGCAGCATGTAGGCGCCCTGCAAGATCAGCGTCAGAATGGCCAGCGCCAGGATCAGCCATAGACGGCGACTGATGGGAAGACTACGTAAGCTGTTCATGGACGAATTCCTGATTGTTGTAATTGTCGGCTTCAGGGGGGCCTCGAATGGCGCAGCGCAATACTGTCACATCGAGGCATTATTCACTCTAGTTGTCTGATAGCATTTCGGCCGCCCGGCGTAGAACTGAATGAGCACCGGGCTAGACCGTTGCAAGGAACCTCCATGACGGTTTTGTGTCCCAGGGCCGGGGCCACGCTCCACGTTCTGAGTTTTACGCGTAGGTAGTTGCCGCGCTTTGGGGGATTTGATGGATTTCTGGGTGGCCTTTCAGGCCCTGATTCTGGGCATAGTGGAAGGCCTGACCGAGTTCTTGCCGATTTCCAGCACCGGGCACCTGATCGTGGTCGGTGACTTGCTGGGCTTCAATGGCGAAAAGGCGACGGCGTTCAAGATCATCATCCAGCTAGGCGCCATCCTGGCGGTCATCTGGGAGTTTCGAGCGAAGGTGCTCGGCGTCGTCGTCGGTTTGCCCAGCGACCCGAACGCGCAGCGTTTCACCTTCAACCTGCTGCTGGCATTCATTCCTGCGGTGATTTTTGGTCTGGCCTTCGCCGATCTGATCGAGCATTGGCTGTTCAATCCGATCACAGTGGCCATGGCATTGATCATTGGCGGCATCATCATGCTCTGGGCGGAGAAGCGCGAACACGCGATCAAGGCCGAAACGGTCGATGACATGACCTGGAAACTGGCATTGAAGGTTGGCTTTGCGCAATGTCTGGCACTGATTCCGGGGACGTCGCGTTCGGGCGCCACCATCATCGGCGGCCTGGTGTTTGGTTTGTCGCGCAAGGCCGCGACCGAGTTCTCTTTCTTCCTGGCCATGCCGACCATGGTCGCGGCTACGGTCTATTCGCTGGTCAAGTACCGCGACATCCTGCAGATCAGCGACTTGCCGATCTTCGCCATCGGTTTCGTCAGCACCTTCATCGTGGCGATGATCACCGTACGCGCACTGCTCAAGTTCATCACCAGCCACAGTTATGCGGTGTTCGCCTGGTATCGCATCGCCTTCGGCCTGGTGATTCTCGCTACTTGGCAGCTGCACCTGATTGATTGGAGCACGGCGCAACCGTGATCGGTACCGAGCGCAGGGGGCGCCTTAAAAGCTGGGATGACGCCAAGGGTTTTGGTTTCATCCAGCCGTTGAGCGGCGGTGCTGAAGTCTTCGCGCATATCTCGGTGATGCGCGGTGATCGCCGCCCGCAGCCGGGCGACGAGGTGCTGTTCATCGAGGGGCGTGACGAACGAGGGCGGCCACGGGCCGAGCACTTGCGCCTGGCTGGCGAGCTCAGCCTTGATCGCCAGTCGATTCGGCGCAAACCGAAAACGCCCGGCAAGGCGGCACCGTTAGTGCGCAAGGCTGCCGCCAAATCCACATACCGATCATCGACTCAAGGCTCCATCCGGAACTTTTCCAGCAAGGCTTTGGTGCTCGCTTTGCTGTGCATCCTGCCATTGCTCGGCTGCGTGACGCTGTTCGGCAAGGGGCTCTGGTGGATATTGCCGCTTTATCTGCTGGCCAGCCTGCTGAGTTTTCTGCAGTACTGGCTGGATAAACGCAGCGCTCAGAGCGGTGGCCGACGCACGGCGGAAAACACCCTGCATCTGGTCGAGCTGGCTGGTGGTTGGCCAGGTGCGCTGATCGCTCAGCAGACATTCCGGCACAAGACGCGCAAGGTTTCCTATCAGGCTGTTTTCTGGCTGATCGTCGCAGTTCATCAACTGTTCTGGATCGACCTGCTGCTGCTCGACGGTACCTACATCGCCCGCCACATACACTTATTCGTCCAGTAGCAGGCCAGGTTGCAGGCGCTTGGGCAGGCGGCGCACCACCAGTTGATGCGAGCGCGTCAGCAACTGGCGCAGCTCATCGTCACCCAGCGGCGGCCGGTGGCCGCTCATACTGATCCAGTAAGCACGAGCCAGATACGGGGCAGGGCGGATGCCCGGACGGTCTACATGACCGAGAAACAGGTCGTTATCGACCTTGAAGGCCAGATCCTCGCCAAGAAAATCGAGGATGGCGAACATCTTGTTGCCGGCCACCGAGAACACCCGGTTGCTACCCCACTTGAGGTCTTCGCGGGCGCCCGGCAGGCTGAGGCAGAAGCTGGCGATCTGGTCGGGCGTCATGGGCATGTCCATCGATGGTCGAAACGGCAGTCTATCGGCTGGCCGACTGGCTGCGTAGCCGGTCGATCTGGCGCCGGGCATAGCCGATGAAAGCGGCCAGTGCCTGGGGGCGCTGAGCCAGGTCATCCCTGGCCTGGCCCAGATAGACGTCTCGCGCAGTTTCCAACACCGGGCGGTGCTCAGGGGACAAGCGCTCGAGCAGCCAGTTGGCCGCCACGTCCTTGGCAGCGATCTCGCCGCTGCTCAGCGTCAGCCAGATGCGTGCCAGGGCCAGGACCACGTTGCACTCATCGCCCAGCCAGTCGTCCGGTCCGTTCCATTGCGCCGCGGTGTCGTGCAGGGCGCGAATCATGTCCGCCTCAGGCACCGGCTCGAACAGTTCGGCAGCTGGTGGGCCCAGCAGGCTGATAGCGTGCTGACGCGCCTTGCTCAGCAGGATGGCCAGGTCATGATCGGCCATGGCCGGCTCGAAGCGCCCCGCCTGCAGCTCGTCGCGCAGCCATTCGCCGAACTGCAGTTCGCGCATCGGCCGATAACGCCAGGGCCGTACAGCGTCGTGCACCAGCAGCGTCACTTCCAGCGGGCGCAGGTGCGCGGTGGCGGGCCAGGCCGACAGTCTCAGCAGGTCGGTCATCAGGGCCTTGCGCGTGCTGTCGCTCAGGGGCGTGCGGACGGTGACCAGCAGATCGATGTCGCTTGCCGGTTTGAGGCCGCCGCTAACGGCGGAACCGAACAGATGCACCGCCAGCAGGTTGTCGCCAAGGTGATGATGCAGGAGAGTGACGGCATTGCCGATCTGCAGGTTCATGTTTTTGCCATTGCACTTCAGGTTGCGCTGCACTTTACCGCCGTTCGGCATCGTCTCGTAGACGCGGGTTCCCGAAGCCCGGGACTGGTCCCTGATAGCGTTCGACGCCGTCTGAGGTTTCCTGGCTGGATTATCTGCGTGGCTCCCAGTGGATTCGCCGGGATAGCTGAGCGCCAGAAAAAGCCCCAGAGCATCGAACCCTGGGGCTGAGGAGGGTCGGCATGGCGCGGACCGGGGAGAGTGGGTTCAGGCCTGAGGCTGCCAGCCGCCGCCGAGCGCCTTGTAGATCGCGACGATGCCGCTGTAGAGCTCGACCTCGGCCGAGGCCTGAGCATCTTCGGCGGCCAGGCGCTCACGTTCGGCGTCCAGCAGCACGAGGAAATCCACCGTGCCTTCGCGATAGCGAATCGCGGCCTGATCGGCTGCAGCACGGCTGGCTTCGGCCTGGCGCACCAGGGAAACCAGGCGCTGCTGGCGCTTGGCGTAGTCGCTGAAGGCGTTTTCAGACTCCTCCAGTGCCAGCAACACCTGCTGTTCGTACTGCGACAGCGCGCCATCAGCCTCGGCTTCGGCGCCGCGTAGGCGCGCTCGTACGCTGCCGAGATCGAAGGCTGCCCAGCTGATGCTCGGCGCTACGCCCCAGGCACGGGCTGCTGATGAACCCAGCTGCGAGCCGCGCCCGGCGGTAAAGCCGAGAAAGCCGGAGAGGCTGACCCGCGGGAACAGGTCGGCAGTCGCCACGCCGACTTCGGCCGTGGCCGCCGCCAGCTGCCGCTCGGCTGCCTGGATATCCGGGCGACGGCGCAGCAGTTCGCTCGGGTTGCCGATGGGCAGTGCCTTGGCGATCACCGGCAGTGGTTTGGGCGACAGGTCGATCTGCAGCTGTTCCGGGCGCTGGCCGAGCAGGGTGGCGATGCGGTTCTGCGCCCGCACCTGCTGCGCCTGCAGTTGTGGCAGGCTGGCTTCGGTGGCGGCCAGGCGCGCATCGGCGCGCAGGACGTCCAACTCGTTACCAACGCCGGCGTCGCGCAACTGCTCGGTGATGGAGCGCGAATCCTGCTGGTTCTTCAGGTTCTCGCGGGCGATGTTTTCGCGCAGCTGTGCGCCACGCAGGGTGCCGTAGGCATCGACCAGCTCGGCGATCAGGCTGACCTGCAACTGGTAATAATCCGCTTCGGCCACTTCGATGCGCGCTTCACTGGCTTCTAGTTGGCGTTGGATACGGCCGAACAGGTCAACTTCCCAGGCCATGTCCAGGCCCAGGTCGTAGCGTTCCTGACGGATGCGCTCGTCCGTGGTCGGAGGCTGCTGGGCCTTGCCGAACTCGCCGCTGGCACGGCTGGTGACGGTAGGGAAGCGGTCGTTGGCCACGTCATCACGGATCGCCCGTGCCGCACGCAGGCGGTTGAACGCCACGCGCAGCTCGCGGTTGTCCTGCAGCGAACGCTGCACAAGCTGATTCAGCGTCGGGTCGTCGAACTGCTGCCACCAGGCAGCTTCGAAGCGGCTGCGGTCGTAATCGGCCGCTTCCAGCGCGGCAATGCGTGCAGGATCGGTCACGGGCGCTCGATAGTCCGGGCCGACAGCGCAGGCCGACAGCGCCAAGGTCAGGAGAGCGGGGGCAAAGGCTTTCATGCATGCGACTCCTGCAGACGGGCGGCTTTGCGCGCTTCGCGTTTCTCGACGAAGCCGCGGATCAGGACATAGAACACCGGAGTCAGCAGCAGACCGAAGAAGGTCACACCGATCATCCCGGAGAACACCGCCACACCCATGGAGTGGCGCATCTCGGCACCTGCACCGCTGGACAGCACCAGCGGCACCACGGCCATGATGAAGGCAATCGAGGTCATCAGGATCGGGCGCAGACGCAGGCGGCAGGACTCAAGCACGGCCGCGACGCGATCAAGCCCTTCTTCCTGTTTCTCCTTGGCGAACTCGACGATCAGGATCGCGTTCTTGCAGGCCAGGCCCACCAGTACGATCAGGCCGATCTGGGTGAAGATGTTGTTGTCCAGGCCCGCGATGATCACCCCGGTGATGGCGGTGAAGAGCACGATCGGCACGATCAGAATCACCGCCAGCGGCAGGCTCCAGCTTTCGTACTGGGCAGCCAGCACCAGGAAGGCCAGCAGCACGCAGAGCGGGAAGATGAAGATCGCGGTATTGCCGGCGAGGATCTGCTGGTAGGTCAGATCGGTCCACTCGAAGGTCATGCCGATCGGCAGTTCCTCGTTGAGCAGTTTGGCGATGGCCGCTTCGGCCTGCCCCGAGCTGTAGCCCGGCGCGGCGGCACCGTTGATCTCGGCGGTGAGGAAGCCGTTGTAGTGCATCACCCGATCAGGACCTGCGCTGTCATCGACCTTGACGAAGGTCGACAGCGGCACCATCTCGCCACGGTTATTGCGCACCTTGAGCTGACCGATCTGTTCCGGCTCCAGGCGGAACTGCTGGTCGGCCTGGACGTTGACCTGGTAGGTGCGGCCGAAACGGTTGAAGTCGTTGGCATACAGCGAACCCAGGTACACCTGCAGGGTGTCGAAGATGTCGCTGATGGCCACACCGTGGGTCTTGGCCTTTTCGCGGTCGATGGCGGCATCGACCTGCGGTACGTTGACCTGGTAACTGGTGAACACCGACATCGGGTTCAGCTCCGGCAACTGGCGGGCCTTGTTGAGGATGTTCTGGGTCTGCGTATACAGCTCTTCATAGCCCAGGTTGCCACGGTCCTGAATCTGTAGGCGGAAGCCGCCAATGGTGCCCAGGCCCTGTACCGGCGGCGGTGGGAAGATGGCGAGGTAGGCCTCCTGAATCTCACTGAACTGGCCGTTGAGCTCGGCGGCAATGGCGCCGGCAGACATGCTTTCGTCCTTGCGCAGGCCGAAGTCCTTGAGCGTGACGAAAACGATGCCGCTGTTGGGACTGTTGGTGAAGCCGTTGATCGACAGGCCCGGGAAGGCCACGGTGTTTTCCACGCCCGGATGCTTGCTGGCGATTTCGCTCATGCGCTTGATCACCACTTCGGTGCGATCCAGGGTGGCGGCATCCGGCAACTGGGCGAAGGCCACCAGGTACTGCTTGTCCTGCTGCGGCACGAAGCCGGCCGGAGTGCTGGAGAAGCCCAGGTAACCGAGCACCAGCAGGCCACCGTAGATCAGCATGGCGATGCTGCTGCCACGCAGTACGCGACGCACGGTACCGACGTAGCGGTTACTGGCGCGCTCGAACATACGGTTGAACGGGGCGAACAGCCAGCCACCGAACAGCTTGTCGAGCCCACGAGAGAAGGCATCTTTCGGCGCGTGATGGTCCTTGAGCAAGATGGCCGCGAGGGCCGGCGACAGGGTCAGCGAGTTGATCGCCGAGATCACCGTGGAAATGGCGATGGTCAGTGCGAACTGCTGATAGAACTGGCCCGACAGACCGGAGATAAAGGCCGTCGGCACGAACACGGCGCACAGCACCAGGGCGGTGGCGACGATGGGGCCGGTCACCTCTTTCATGGCCTGGCGAGTGGCCTCGACCGGCGACTTGCCCAGGGCGATGTTACGTTCGACGTTCTCCACCACGACGATGGCGTCGTCCACCACGATACCGATGGCCAACACCAGGCCGAACAGCGACAGGGCGTTGAGCGAGAAGCCGAACATATGCATGACCGCGAAGGTGCCGATCAAGGACACCGGCACAGCTGCCAGGGGGATGATCGAGGCGCGCCAGGTCTGCAGGAACAGCACGACCACCAGCACCACCAGCACCACGGCTTCGAGCAGGGTGTGCACCACCGCCTCGATGGAGCCACGCACGAAGATGGTCGGGTCATACACCACTTCGTAGTCCATACCTTGCGGGAAGGACTTCTTCAGCTCGGCCATGCGCCCGCGCACCGAGTCGGAAATATCGATGGCGTTGGAGCCGGGACGTTGGAACACCGGGATGGCGACCGCCGGCTGGTTGTTCAGCAACGAGCGCAGGGCGTACTGGTTGGAGCCCAGTTCGACGCGGGCGATGTCGCGCAGACGGGTAATCTCGCCGTTGTCACCGACGCGGATGATGATGTTCTCGAACTCTTCCTCGCTGACCAAGCGGCCCTGGGCGTTGATCGACAGCTGGAAGCTGTTGCCGGCATCGGAAGGCGGCGCGCCGAGTGCACCGGCGGCGACCTGACGGTTCTGTTCGCGGATGGCGGTGACCACGTCGGTGGCGGTGAGCCCGCGCGAGGCCACCTTGTTCGGGTCGAGCCAGACGCGCAGCGAGTAGTTGCCCATGCCGAATAGCTGCACGTCGCCAACGCCGTCCAGGCGCGCCAGCTCGTCCTTGACGTTGAGCGCGGCGTAGTTGGACAGATAAAGCATGTCGTAGCGCTGATCCGGCGAGGTCAGGTGCACCACCATGGTCAGGTCCGGGGAGGCCTTGTCCACGGTCACGCCAAGACGCTGCACTTCAGTGGGCAGTGTCGGCATGGTGCGGGTGACGCGGTTCTGCACCTGCACCTGGGCGTTGTCCAGGTCGGTGCCGAGGGCGAAAGTCACGGTCAGCGTCAGGCGGCCATCAATGGTCGACTGCGACGACATATAAAGCATGCCCTCAACACCGACGATGGCCTGCTCCAGCGGCGAGGCGACAGTTTCACCGATCACCTTGGGGTTGGCGCCGGGGAAATCGGCACGCACCACGACGGTGGGCGGCACCACTTCCGGGTATTCACTGATCGGCAGTTGGAACAGCGAGATGGCGCCGCCGATCAGGATCAGCAGCGACAGCACCGCGGCGAAGATCGGCCGCTGGATGAAGAATTGCGAGAAATTCATGGGGGTTCCTCAGGTCGCGCAGGCGTTATCAGCCGCGCGGCGCGCGAGCGTCGATGTGGTCGGCGGCGATACGCGGGGCCTGGCTTGCATCGACGGCCTGACGCAGGCGCGCCAGTTGCTCGAGGGTGCTGTCATCGGCCATGGCCACCGGTTGCGGATCGACGGTGGAGCCAGGCATGGCGCGCTGCAGACCGTTGACCACGATCTTCTCGCCCTTGCTCAGGCCGCTGCGGACGATGCGCAGACCTTCGAGCTTCGGCCCCAGCTCGATTGAGCGATAGGCCACGGCGTTGTCATCACCCAGCACCAGCACGTACTTCTTGCCCAGGTCGGTGCCGACAGCTTCGTCCTTGATCAGAGTGGCGGCGTAGGGCTTGCTGCCCACCAGCTTCAGGCGTGCATACAGGCCGGGGGTGAAGCGACCATCCTGGTTGTCGAACACGGCGCGGCCACGGATGGTGCCAGTGCGTGGGTTGACCTGGTTGTCGAGAAAATCCAGCTGGCCCAGATGCGGGTGACCGCTTTCATCCGACAGGCCGAGATACACCGGGCTGGCGCCACGGGCATCGTAGCCGGATTGACGGGCCAGCTCGACATACTTGAGGAAGGCGCGTTCATCGGCATCGAAGTAGGCGTAGACCTTGTCGGTGGAGACCACCGAGGTCAGCAGGCTCTCGCCGGCACCGACCAGGTTGCCTTCGGTGATTTCGGCGCGGCTGACGCGACCGTCGATGGGCGCAGTGATGCGGGTGAAACTGAGGCTGAGGCGGGCGTTTTCCAGCTCGGCGGCGATTGCGGCGACCTGAGCCTGAGCCTCGGTGGCGGCGCTGGCACGGGCATCGGCCAGTTCCGCGGAGATGGCGTTGCTCTGGCGCAGGCGTTCGCCGCGGCGGGCTTCGTTGGCGGCACGGGCCTGGCTGGCGCGGGCCTGTTGCAGTTGGGCTTCGAGGCGTTTGACCTCGGCCTGGAACGGACGCGGGTCGATCTGGAACAGCAGATTGCCTTTTTTCACCAGGGTGCCTTCGTCGAAGGCGACCTTGTCGATGTAACCGGAAACGCGCGGACGGATTTCGACGGATTGCGGCGCTTCTAGGCGACCGGTGAACTCGTCCCACTCGTTGATGGGTTGTTCGATGACCTCGGCGACGCTGACCTTGGGTGCAGGCATTTGCGCCTGGGTCTGTGCGGCCTGCTCGCAGCCGCCGAGTGCGAGTACGCCGGCGAGGGCCAGGGGGAATATCCAGATGTTCTTGTGCTGCTGTTCCATGGGTGACTCCGCCAGTCGGATTTGTGGATTGGCGGAGTCTGCGACGAGTCTCGGAGGGCTACGAATCGAATGCCATGAATTTGAACATTATCGGGAATGATAAAAGGCGGACTTATATCAATTTTGATCTATGAGGGTGCACCAAGGTTCCTGGAGACACTTGGATCGTGCATTTCCAGATATTTATCAGAGGCTATCCGGGTCGCCGCAGAACATCTGGATGCGCGAGCGCAGCCAGCGCTCGGCTGGGTCGTTGTCCTGGGCGCCACGCCAGGCCATATGCAGTTCGTAGGTCTGCGCCTCTAGCGGCAGATCCTCGGCGCGAAGGCCGCCGGCTGCGGTCAAGGCGGCGGCGGTGTAGTCCGGCACGCTGGCGACGATATCGGTTTCCGCCAGCAGGGTGGCCAGACCGTTGAACTGCGGAACGGCCAATACGATGTGGCGCTCGCGTCCAAGCTTGGCCAGTTCATCGTCGATGAAGCCGGTGAGGTCGCCGGCGAAGGACACCAGCGCATGGGGACGTGCGCAGAAATCGTCAAGGCTGAGCGCGCCGGGTACGGTGTCGGCGCGCAGCAGCTTAGCCTTTGTGCGACGCAGCACCTTGCGCTTGGCGTTGGCCGGCAGCTCTTCGGTGTAGGCCACGCCCACCGAAATTTCACCAGATGCCAGCAGGCCGGGCATCATCAGGTAGTTGGTGCGGCGAATCACCAGCACCACGCCCGGCGCTTCTGCGCGCAGGCGTCGGAGCATAGCTGGCAGCAGGGCGAACTCGACGTCGTCGGACAGGCCGATGCGAAATATCGCTTTGCTGGTGGCGGGATCGAAGTCGGCGGCGCGGCTGACAGCGGTGGAGATCGAGTCAAGCGCCGGCGAGAGCAGGGCGAAGATCTCCTGCGCGCGCGGTGTCGGCTCCATGCTGCGACCGGTACGCACGAATAGCGGATCATCGAACAGGGTACGCAGGCGAGCGAGCGCCGCACTGATGGCGGGCTGGCCGAGAAACAGCTTCTCTGCGGCTCGCGTCACGCTGCGCTCGTGCATCAAGGTCTCGAAGACAATCAACAGGTTCAGATCGAGGCGGCGCAGGTCGTTGCGGTTCATCCGGGTACCATTCGAGGGATACGGGCCTTGTCAGCGCGGCGCTGCAAATGAGAGCCTTTGCCCAGGCAATATTACGGGCAGTGTGCAGCGGATTGAAAGCTGCTGAATCACTGACAGGCATGAAGACTATCGATAGAGTCTGATAGTGTCGCCGCCGCACAGCGGATAGAGTCCACAGTCATTGAAGTGTTAATCCGCGATCAAGCTCGAGGTAAGCGATGTCCCGCATGATCCGTTTTCATAAGTTCGGCGATGCCGATGTGCTCCAGTACGAAGAGGTTCCGACGCCTGTGCCCGGCCCTGGCGAAGTCTTGGTGCGCGTTCAGGCCGTCGGCCTGGGCTGGAAAGACGTGCTGTGGCGTCAGAACCTGGCGTCCGAACAGGCCAAGCTTCCGGCCGGCACCGGTTTCGAACTGGCCGGCACCGTGGCGGCGTTAGGTGATGGCGTGAGCGACTTCGAAGTCGGCACCGCCGTTGCCGGTTTCCCGGCGGGTACGCCGAACCGTTATCCGACCTGGGGCGATCTGGTGCTGATGCCCAGCCACGCCCTGACCCGTTATCCCGACGTGCTCAGCCCGGTCGAGGCCAGCGTTCATTACACCGGCCTGCTGTTCGGCTATCTGGCACTGAACGATCTCGCGCATCTGAAGCCCGGCCAGCATGTGCTGATCACCGAGGCCAGCCACTGCATGGCACCACAGACCGTGCAACTGGCCAAGGCGCTGGGTGCCAAGGTCATCGCCTCCACCAGTTCCTCGGAGGATCGCGAATTCCTGCGTGGCCTGGGTGCCGACAAGGTGATCGCCACCGAGGAACAGGACCTGGTCCTGGAAGTCGAGCGCTACACCGAAGGCAAGGGTGTCGAGGTGATTCTCGACCAGTGTGCCGGCCCGCAGATGAAGCTGCTGGGTGATATCGCCGCGCCGCGCGGCAAGCTGATCCTGTACGGCATCAATGGCGGCAACGATACTGCTTTCCCTGCTTGCGCCGCATTCAAGAAGCACCTGCAGTTCTTCCGTCACTGCGTGCTGGATTTCACCGGGTGCCCGGAACTGGGGATCGAGCCGAACAATGATGCTGTGCAGCGCGCACTTACGCACATCAACCAGATGACGGCGGACCGTTTGCTGACGCCGGTGATAGACAAGGTGTTCGATTTCGAAGACTTCGTCGAAGCGCATCGCTACATGGAAACCTGCCCTAATCGCGGGCGAGTGGCCCTGAAACTGGCCACGGATTAAAGTCCGTGGCCACCCGGTCGCTATATCCGGTAGGTCTAATCGTTCTTTCAAGGAAAGTGGCATGAGTATGGTCGTCGGCGACGCGCTATCGCTGTTGTTGTTTCGTTTGCATAGCGGCCGCCTGCTGGGGATCAACCTGCTCAAGGTAAACGAGATCATTCCGTGCCCAGCCTTGACCAAGCTGCCCAATCGTCACCCCAACGTGCGCGGCATCGCCACCTTGCGTAGCGCCGCGATGACTGTGATCGACCTGGCGCGCGCCATCGGCGAACGCGGTGCGGCTGACGAAGACGATGGTTGCCTGATCGTCACCGAGTTGAGCCGCTCGCGCCAGGGGCTGCACGTGAAAAGTGTCGAGCGTATCGTGCAGTGCTCCACCCGCGATGTGCGTCCTCCACCCGCCGGCTCCGGCGCGCGTGCCTTCATTACCGGTGTGACCCAGATCGATGGCGCCATCGTGCAGGTTCTTGATATCGAGAAGGTGCTGCACGACATTGCGCCTGCGCTGGAGGAAGCCCCTGTCGGACAACTGCTCGATGACCAGGATGCCCGCTTGCTGCAAGGTCGCCGCGTGTTGCTGGTCGACGACTCGCAAGTCGCGCTGCAACAGACTCTCAACGTACTGCGCCAACTGGGGCTCGATTGCACCGCAGTGCGCAGTGCCCAGGCTGCCCTGCAGCAACTGCACGAATACCATCAGGCTGGCATGCCATTCGAGCTGCTGGTCTCGGACATCGAGATGCCGGAGCTGGATGGCTATAGCCTGGTTCAGGAAATTCGTCGCAGCCCCGATATTGCCGACACCTACGTGCTGCTACACACCTCGCTGGACAGCACCATGAATACCGAGAAGGCGCGTTCGGTCGGTGCCAATGCGGTACTGACCAAGTTCTCCTCGGTCGATCTCAGCCAGGCACTGCTCGATGCCTTCCGGCAAATGAGCGGGCAGCACTGAGCTCCCCTGCAACCCCTTGCCGCTTGACGGCAAGGGGTTGCCTCATTTCCTTTCTACCTGATTATAAAGTTCAATACTTTCAATTGGTTAGGCGCACCTCGTGAGCTGGCATGCGCTTTGAATCAGTGCGCCTGGCAATTGCAACTCAGTCAAGGAGCACGGCATGAGCACGATTGGAGGTATTGGCAGTTACGGTGGCATATCCCTGACGGGATTTCGCAGCAAGCAGAGTGAAGAGCAGGGCGAACTGGCCCAGTTGGCGCGCAATGTCGAGAAGACCACGCGCACGGCGAACGCCGAGTCCGAACGCGAGTTCCGCGCCAGGCAGGCTACGGAGGAGGGCTTCGCGCGTTTGCGCGTCGCGCTGCAGAATGCGTCAGACGGCAAGGTCGAGACATCCGTCAGTTCAGGGCAGGTGGAAAAGCCACTGGGCGACGAGGGCGGTAACGCCGCGCTGGAGGCTTTCAAGGCCTATATGGCAATGACTCCGGCCGAAAAGATGCGCGACAGTATCCTCAAGGAAATAGGCATGACCGAAGAGGAGATCGAGGCGCTGCCACCTGAGCAGCAGAAGGCAGTCGAAGAAGAAATTGCCCAGCGCATGGAGGAGCGAGCCAAGATGCAGGCCCAGTCAGAAGACAATGGTCATTCTTATGGGCTGATCTGATCGGCGTGCGCCTTGTTGGATGGGTAATTCAGGGTTGGGCCTGCGAAAAAACCGTGATGTAAATCACGGATGATTCTCCGTCCTGGTGAATAACCGTTGGAATTTTCATGGGTTGAACTGTCTATCAATCGACGACGGTTCAACCCATGGGCTCTAACCGGTTGAGCTTTCACCACCCTAGAGAATCTTTATCAGGTCATTGCCAATATGGATGTTCTTTCCGAGTTCTTCGAGCGCACGAGCCTGCAAGGGCGACTGTTATTCGCCGGCCCGGTAGACGGTACCCTGGTGCTGGATAAGCCCCCTGGCATGGCATTCATCCACGTCATTGAGCGAGGTGCACTGGATATGGTGCACGCCGACAAGCCTCGTATCGCGATCAGTGAACCCAGCGTTTTGTTCTGTCCCAGCACCTGCTGCTACAAGTTGCGTGCGCACCAGCCAGGTGGCGTGGATCTGATCTGCGCCTCGTTCCAGTTCGGGCGTTCAGGGCAGCAGCCATTTCCATTGGGTCTCCTGGAAACCCTGGTGTTTCCGCTGAGCGCCCTTGAGCAGCTCGGGCCGGTGATCGGCTCACTGGTCAACGAATTCCGGACACAGGCACCCGGCCGGAGCAAGGCGTTGAACCTGCTGTTCGAATATGTGTTCGTCCTGCTGGTACGCCGCGCGGTGAACGAAGGGCGCATAACCAGCGGCCTGCTTTATGCGCTGCAGGACAGTCAACTGGGGCCTGCGCTGATCTGCATTCACCAGGAACCCCAGCTGGCCTGGAGCGTTGAGCGTCTGGCCGCGTTGGCGAAGATGTCGCGTACCAAGTTCGCAGCACTGTTCTCCGAGGTCATGAGCATGACGCCCATGGCCTATGTGACTGCCTGGCGCATGAAGGTGGCGCAGGACCTGCTGCGTGAGGGGAAGCCGATCAAGGTGATCGCCGATGCTGTGGGCTACGCCTCGCAGGCGTCGTTCTCGCGTACCTTTGCCCAGCATGTCGGGCAACCGCCAGGGGAATGGCTACGGGCTGAAGGTGAGGATCCGCCGGCGAAGCTGCAGGTGCAGATTTACCGCGACTGAAGTGACCTGGCGCTGAGCATTTGCGCCAGGCGCGAGACGTGCTTGGGTTGGCCGTTGCCGATACAAGGTATCGGTCTGCCTGCAGCGGTTCAGTCCTTTCGTGGCACGATGAAATCGGTCACTCGCCGCACGAGGGGCGCTGCCAGCAGCACCACTGGAATCATACTCAGCCAGGCAAGCAGCCAGGTACTGCTCCAGGTCAGCATGAATGCGCCCATCGCCACCCCTTTGGGGGTGGCGATCAGGGCGGCGATGGCGCTGGTGATGGCCGATTGCAGCAGTCCGAATACCTGCGGCCGGTATTGTTGGCTGATACGTGGCATATGAAGGCCTCCGCAGTCCGTGGTTCAAGCGGCCGACAAGTTTTCCAGCGTCTGCGCCGTTGTCCACAGCGCATTGGCGATATAGCGGTAATTGATCAGTGCAGCCAGGTAACCATCTCCTTCCGGCGTACTGGGGCCTGCTGTGGCATCTCTGACCACGGCTACTTCGAAGCCTTGCTCGAGCAGTTCGCGAAGATGCGACTCCACGCAGAGATTGGCGGCCATGCCGGCAAGGATTATCTGCGATACGCCATGTTTGCGCAGTTGCAGTGCGAGGTCATTGGTCTCCGGTCCGTAGACCTTGTGGGGCGAGGCTATGATGGTCTTGCCGTCAAGAATGTATGGCTTGTACTCCGGCATAAAGTCGGCACCGGAGTTGTCGAAGCCATCCAGGGTCAGCGGCCCTTGGCGGTCGAACATGCAGATGTCGTGCATGACCTTCTCCAGTGGGCCACCAAATTGCCATTCGTGGTCGCATGGGTAGTAATAGTGTGGCGATACAGCCACGGTGATGCCGGCAGCCTTGGCCGCGGCGAACAACTGGCCGATGTGCTTGACGGTATCGTGCTCGGTGATGCTCTTGCCGAATACGCTCCAGCTCACGCCCTTCGGACTGAGGAAGTCGATCTGCGGATCGATCACCACAAGCGCGGCACGGGAGAGGTCGAGTTGCATGCCGGACGAAGGCAGTGCCGGGTCGGTTGGGTCTGAATAGGGCGTGGTGAACTGGCTCATGGCGATCTTCCATTGGGTGTGATTAAGTGGGTCGCCACTGCAGTAGTTGCGGGCTGGGCCGTGCATCAGCGGCGACGGTTCTATCCTATGGCCGCTGCTGCTTCGACTTTTTCCTGCACGTACAGAATCTTTATCAGGTCGTCCCGAATGGATGTTCTTTCCGAGTTCTTCGAGCGTACGAGCCTTCAGGGGCGACTGTTGTTCGCCGGTCCGGTGGAGGGCACGCTGGTTCTGGACAAGCCGCCAGGCATGGCATTCGTTCATGTGATCGAGCGCGGCGGGGTCGACATGGTGCAGCCGGGATTGCCGCGTATCGCCATCACTCAGCCCAGCGTATTGTTCTGCCCGAGCAGTTGTCGTTACCAGTTGCGTGCCCATGACGACGCTGGCGCGGATCTGATATGCGCGTCCTTTCAGTTCGGTCGATCTGAGCAGCAGCCATTCCCGCTGGGCCTGAAGGAAACTCTGGTCTTTGCGCTCAGCGCACTGGGGCAGTTGGGGCCGGTAATAGGCTCGCTGGTCAGCGAGTTTCGTACGTCGGCGCCAGGGCGCGACAAGGCCCTCAATCTGTTGTTCGAGTACGTGTTCGTGGTGCTGGTACGGCGTGCGGTCAGCGAAGGGCGAATTTCCAGTGGGTTGCTCTATGCCCTGCAGGACAGCCAGATGGGAGCGGCCTTGATGCGCATCCACCATGAACCGCAAACGCAGTGGAGCGTCGAGCGTCTGGCAGAGCTGGCCACGATGTCTCGTTCCAAGTTCGCTGCGCGGTTCCACGAGCTCATGGGGATGGCGCCAATGGCCTATGTCACAGCGTGGCGCATGAAGGTTGCGCAGGACATGCTGCGCGAGGGCGTGCCGATCAAGATCATCGCCGATGCCGTGGGCTACAGCTCGCAGGCGTCGTTCTCACGTACGTTTGTCCAGTTGATCGGCCAGCCACCGGGGGAATGGTTACGTAGCGCCATCAAGGAATCGAACCCGAAGGTAAACGCTCGTATTCATCGAAACTGACCCTGATCGGGCGCTGTGTAGAGTGTCTTCGCCAGCTCGACAAATGCCTTCAGACCTGCCGACGGATGGCGATTGGCCGGGTAGAACAAGGCCAGAGCGGAATGAGTCGGCGTCCATGGTTCAAGCAGCTGGACCAATTCGCCGCTGGCAAGATAGGGAGACGCGGCGAACTCGCTGAGCATGGCGATGCCTGCGCCGTTCAGTACGGCATGCAGGATCAACTGGTGGTTACCCAGTGTCAGTTGGCCCGTGACGTCGATGATCGACCGTTGCCCCGCCTGGTCAAACTCCCATCTATGTATGGCACCGCTTGGGAAACGCCTGCGAATGCAATTGTGCATCGAAAGCTCCTGTGGCGTCTCCGGTCTACCATGCCGGCGCAGATAGTTGGGCGTGGCGACGGCCAGCAGTTTCAGCGGCGGGCTCAAAGGTACAGCGATCATGTCCTGGGGAACGTTATCGAGCAGACGAATACCTGCGTCACACCCCTGAGCGACGATGTCAACCAGGGCATCGTCGGTGACCAGCTCGAGCTGCATGTCCGGATAGCGTTGGGTGTAAGCGAGGATCAGGGGCGTCAGTACTATCTGCGCGGCACCCTCTGAGGTATTGATACGCAAGTTGCCCATGGGCGTCTGCCGGAAATGGTTGGCTTGCTCCATGGCTGCCGAAATTTCATCGAGAGCAGGTCCGATACGTAGCAGAAACTGCTCGCCTGCCTCGGACAGAGCCACACTACGGGTAGTGCGATGCAACAGTTTGACTCCCATGCGCCGCTCCAACTTGGCAACGCAGTGGCTGATGGCCGAGGGTGAGAGCTGCAGTTGCACTGCCGCGCGGCGGAAACTGAGGTGCTGTGCGACTGCGACGAAGGCGTTGAGTTCGAGTAAGGCAGGTCGATTCATTGTTCGCTTTCACTCAACAGGACGTGCAAAAAAAGGCGGATTATCACCAGCGCCTTGCGCGATTAACCTGCTGCCGTATCCATGCAGGAGCAGGTATTCATGAAAAAAACAGTACTGATCACTGGCGCATCCAGCGGTTTTGGCTTGTGCAGCGCTCGACGTTTCTCCGAGGCCGGCTGGAACGTCGTGGCGACCATGCGCGATGTAAGCGCGGGCAGAGAGCTGGCCGAACTGGATGACATGCTTGTCACCCGGCTCGATGTCCAGGACCACGCCAGCATTCAGGCGGCTATTGCTGCAGCAATCGAGCGCTTCGGCGCGGTCGACACGCTCGTCAACAACGCCGGCTTCAGCCTCTACGGCGTGTTCGAATCGCTGTCGCGCGAGAAAATTCGCGATCAATTCGACGTCAATGTTTTCGGCGTCATGGACGTGACCAGAGCCATACTGCCCCATTTTCGTCAGCGTCAGCGCGGCACGTTGATCAATATCAGCTCCGGCGCCGGCGTATTCGGCCTGCCGATGATCTGCGCCTACAACGCCAGCAAGTTCGCGCTGGAGGGGTTTTCCGAATCCCTCGCCTTCGAGCTCGCAAGCCAGAACATACGGGTCAAACTGGTTGAACCGGGCGGAGTGCTCGATACCCGTTTTTCCCAGCGTGTCGCCGCCGAAGCCAGTCTCACTGAGACACCGAAGGATTACTCTGCTTTCGTTGCCGGCGCCGAGCGCGTCTTCACCTCCATTCGTGCGACGCGAAACGCCACATCCGAGCAAGTCGCCGACGTCATTTTGCAGGCAGCCAGCGATGACAGTGATCGTCTGCGTTATGTCGCCACCGAAGACATCAAGCCACTGGTAAAAGCCCGCCGGGAAACCTCGGAGGACGAGTACATGGCAATGATGCGCTCGAGCTTCATGCCGCAGCTCTGATATCCGCGATGGCCGCCCGGTCCGGGGCGCACGGTCAAACGACCTCGTAGGCATGCCGCTCAAACCAGTCGCAGTCCCGTCATACCCAGGATGATCGCCAGCGATAACAGGGCCGCTACGCTGGCGACAGCCGACCAGGCAACGTTGGCGGCCTTGTTCGAGGCCCCATGGGCCAGCATTACCACACGCAACCCCGAGCCCAGATGGGCGAGAACGAAGAACACGCCAAGCGAGTAGTGCGGCAGCAGACGGATGTTCCAAGGGTCCATGAGCAGGCCGGCCGGTGCACCGGTGGCGAACGCCCAGTCTGTTTCGATACCGCCCCACAGGCGCGCAAAAACGAATACCGCGTTCAAATGCCCCAGGATGAACACGGCGAGAAACACACCGGACGCAAGCTGGAACAGACGCAGATGATCGCCTGGCGTTGCGCTCCATTGCCAGGCCAGACGCAGGCCCGTAACGACCTGAAACAGTAGGGCTGCAACCAGTAGCGATTCGATCAAGGTGGCGCGGTAGAAGGTACGTCCCCAGTCCATGACCGCTGCGTGCACATCTGAGCCGAGCAAGCCGAACAGGTGATTGAATAGATGAAAAACTACGAAAACAGTGACGATCACGCCCGATAGACCATGAGCTACACGCAATGCCGGACCACTGTGTCGCGGCGTCAGCGCGGCGGTTGCTGAACCAGGCACGAATGTCGCCAATGCAGCCAGAGCCAGCCAGGCCGTTGTCCATACCCAGCCATCCGCGACCGGGCTGCCGAGCATATACAGGTTGACCCCAACGAAGCAGTACAGGGTTGGGGTCGCCACCAGAAGCAGGCCCAGACGACGGGCACGTGTATCGTCAAGCGTATGCCCGCGGGCCCGGCAGGCGAAGATCAGCCCCAGTGCGGGTACGCTGAATACCGCGAGCAGGAGCAGGGCGGCGGCCAGATCAATGCCGCCGGCGCTGGTCACCGACAGGTGAAACACATCGAGCAGGTACGGATAGAACGCGGCGATCGTGGGCGCAAGCCACAGAGGCCAGCGGTTGATGATCGATGAAGTCCAGGCGGCTGACATCTTGGCAGGTGTGCAGGAGTCGTTCATGGGCATGTCTCTGTATGGCGTCGATAGCCAGCCCCGGGCGCTCCTGCCCAGGGCTGGCATGGCAAGGTTCAGGCAACTACCGGGATCAGCGGGTCGGCTGCAGCCAGGGCGATCTCGCGCTTGGCCTCCGGCGGGTAGATCCATTGGGTGTTGATCTGCATTTTCAGCTCTTTGCCTTCCTTGCCGGTCAGCACCACCTTGCGCTCCCAGCCTTCGGTGAACACAGCGCCCCAGGCGCCGAGGTCCAGGCAGGTGACGTACTTGGGTTGGCTGTAGGGAATCGGCTCGACACCCAGCAGATCGGCTGCAGCGTTATTGCCGGAGGAGCGGCCTAGAGCGATGGCGTGCTGACAGGTCATCAGTGCGTGGTTGCCAAGATCATCCACCGCGGCATAGGCGGTATCACCGGTGGCGTAGATGGCGTCCTGGCCAAGTACTTTCAGGTTGCGGTCGACGTGCAAGCGGCCGAAGGCATCGCGTTCGCCATCGATCTGCTGCGTCAGCGGTGAGGCCTTAACCCCGACGGTCCAGATAACGGTATTGGCCTCGATGCGTTCACCGTTGTCGAGCTGCACACCCTGTGCGTCGACCATCGACACCGGGCTGCCCAGCTTCCAGGTCACACCCAACGTATCACTGGCGTCGGCGATCACCGAGGCGATCTGCTCGCCCATGACGCTGCCGACCTGTTTACCCATGTCGACGACGATCACCCGCACATCGGCCTCCTTACCCAGAATGGCGCGCAGCCGCGCCGGCATTTCCGTGGCCGTTTCGATACCGGTGAAACCACCGCCGACCACCACCACGGTGTTACGCGCCTGGCTGGCTGGTTTGTCGTGCAGGTTCTGCAGATGGGTTTCGAGTTTCTGCGCCGCCTCCAGGCTGTCGACATCGAAGGCGAAACGGTCGATACCGGCCAGTGGAGGTCGGGCGACCTGGCTACCGGATGCCAGAATCAACCGGTCGAAATTCAGTTCGGCCTGCGCGCCGCTTGCATTGCGATAGATGACTCGCCTGCCTGCGGCATCGATACGGGTGGCGCTGCCTTGCACGAACTGCACGCCGACCGCATCGAACAACGGGCCGAGCGGTGCAACGGTGGTGCTCAGGTCACTTTCATAGAAACGCGGGCGTACGCGCAGTTCTGCTTGCGGAGCGAGGAGGGTAACGGCGACGTCCAGGCGCTGGTGCTGGTCCAGCAGGCGAACGGCGCTCAGCGCACTCCACATACCGCCGAAGCCGGCACCGATGATCAGGATCTGCTGTTTCATATCGTGAATTCCCGTAGTCGTTGAAGAAAAGATGTGTTGGCTGGCTACGGGATCGATTGTGTGGTTGTTTTGGATCAGGGTATTGATCCAGTATCTGCAAAAATAACTAGTCCACTTCGAGGCCCCTATGCCACTCGATAAAACCCCACCGCAAGTGGTCTTTCTGCCGCTGGGAACGCCGGAGGAGGGAGTCAGCCTGCAGGGATGGCTATACGAGTCGCTGCGCCGCGCGATTCTGAGTGGGCGCCTGCCCGCTGGCAGCAAGCTACCCAGTACTCGCTCCATGGCCGAGTACTACGGCCTGGCACGCGGGACGGTGCAGGCTGCCTATCAGCAGTTGCTTTCCGAAGGCTATCTGCAAGCTCGAACCGGCAGCGGTACGCGCGTCAGCGAGGTATTGCCGGACCCGACGCTGAACGCCGGATACGTTCGACGCAAGGTGGTGGCCGAGGTGCAAGAGAAGCGCACAGCTCCTGACACGCCCTGGCTAAAACGTCTGGCCGAGATCGAACCAATCTTCTCGCGGCGAACGCTGCCAACCGGCGTGCGTCCGTTCTTTCCTCACCGTGGCGATATCAACGCCTTTCCCATCGACCTGTGGCGCAAGTTGCACACCCAGCAGTTGCGCAGCTCGCGCCTGACGATGTTGCTCGATGCCGACCCGGCAGGCCTGCCCGAGCTGCGTGAAGCCATCGCCGGCTATCTGGCCATCGCCCGTGGGGTACAGGTTTCACCGGAGCGCATCCTGGTGCTCGGCAGCGTGCAACAAGGCTTGGATATCTGCTTGCGCTTGCTGGCTCCAGGCGACTCTCAGGTCTGGATGGAAGATCCCGGTTATCCCGGCGCACGGCAGTTGATGGACATCTCTGGCGTGACGCGAGTGGACGTGCCGGTAGATCGTTCCGGCCTCAAGGTGGACGAGGGGAGGCGCATGGCACCTGGCGCTCGGTTGGCTTACGTCACCCCCTCTCGCCAGGCACCACTGGGCGGCGAGTTGTCGCCGGCACGGCGCTTGGCCTTGCTGAAATGGGCGGCGGAGCAGGGCAGTTACATCTTCGAAGACGACTACGACAGCGAGTACCGTTTCATCGCCAAGCCCATTCCGGCACTGCGCTCCATGCCGGGCGCCGAGCACTCGGTGATCATGGCTGGCACCTTCAGCAAACTGCTGTTCCCCTCGATTCGTCTGGCCTATCTGGTGCTACCTGAACATCTTGTGGAGAGTTTCACCCGTGCTTCGGCACTGATGTCGCGCCATGCCAACAGCCTGGCGCAGGCCGTGCTGGCCGATTTCATCCATGAGGGGCATTTCGACCGTCACGTGCGGCGCATGCGCAAGATCTACGCAGCGCGTGCCGACGCCTTCGCTGAAGCCGCGCACAAGCACTGGCAAGGGCTGATCGAGGTGCCGGAAATTCGTGCAGGTATGGATATCGCCTGCCATTTGCAGGTGGAGAACGAACAGGAAGCTTTCGCGCGTTTGCAGGCTGCCGGTATCGACGCATTGCCACTGGCGAGCTACTGCGTCGAGGCAAGGCCACCAGGGCTGGTAATGGGCTTTGCGCCTTATGAAGAACGCGCCATCGAGGATGCCGCCAGGGCTGTTGCGCACACCCTGCGCGGCTGAGAACTGCCCCGGCCTCGGCCGGGGCAGCGACCATCAGAGGATGCTCAGCGGGTATTCGACAAAGGCACGGATCTCGTTGAGATCCGGCCCTACGTCGGTGCTGGAGCGGTAGATGGAGTTACGCAGGCGCAGATGCAGATCCTTGGCCGCACCACTCTGGAAGGTGTAGCCGATCTGGTTGAAGATCTCGCGCTCGGTGCCATTGTTGTCGCTGCCGGTATCGATGTTGTCACCGCGTACGTAGGCGAACTTGTAACGCAGACCCGGCACACCGTACTTGGCAAAATCCAGCTCGTAGCTGGCCTGCCAGGAACGCTCGTCCTTCAGGTTGAAGTCCGAGTAGTAGGAGTTGGCTACATAGATGGTTCCGCCGCCGTCGCCATAATCTTTGGCAAATCCGGCATCGCCGCTGTTGCGCTGGTGCGCGACGATGAAGGCATGGGCGCCGATGCTGTACTTGGCCGCCAGGCTCCAGATGGTGTTGCGGTCACCTTCGCCATCGCCGCCGTAATCCAGGGCTGCTACGGAACCGGTGTCGTACTTGGTGCGATAGATGTTGAAGTCGAAATTCAACGCCTGTTCGGCGGCCAACACCAAGTTGTAGTTGACGTTGGCGTAGTAGCGTTTGTACATGTCCTCGAGGTCGGCGTGATAGAGCGCCACGCTCAGATCGTCGCTGACGGCGTAGCTGCCGCCGAACACGTCGATGCTCTTGAGTCGGTTGGGGTCGCGAGCCGAGTCACCCATCGGGCTGTCAGCGGTGAAACGGCCCGCATTCAGTTCCAGGCCTTCGATTTCATTGCTGGTGACCAGCGTGCCGGTGAAAGACTGTGGCAGCAGACGAGTGTCGTCATGGGCCAGAACCGGCAGGGAAGGGAACTGGTTGCCGTACTTGATCACGGTATTGGAGATGCGCAGCTTCACTGCACCGCCAGCCTGAGACAGGTCGTCCACCGGGCGACCTTCGCTGTCGGTATCGAAGAAGGGGCGATAGTTGCGACCGCGGCCACTGTCGAGCTTGACCCCGAGCAGGCCGAAAGCATCGACGCCGAAGCCGACGGTGCCCTGGGTAAAACCGGACTCGAAGGTGGCGATGAAACCCTGCCCCCAGGTCTTGGCGTCGTTGGTGTTGTCTTTGAAATCACGGTTGAAATAGGCGTTACGCAGCAACAGATCGAGGCTGGCGTCCTCGACGAAACCATTGGCTTCAGACTGGCTGCTGGCATGGGCCAACTGCCCGCCCAGCGCGAGGCTGCAAGCCAGCGCGAGACAGTGCTTCTTGTGCATGAGTGCTCCGGTGTTGGTATGTTTTTTTGTCAGGCCTCGCATCGAGACAGGGCCCAGTCCAAACGGACCGCTCATAAATATCACCGAGACGGCGCAGGCACTACTGAAGGTGGTCGATGATCACTATCGACTTCTTCGATGAGGTGTCGGTAAAGAACGGGGGTAGGCTTTTCCTCGATGAAGATTCCAGGGGTGGCGGCTTCTGCATCTCTCCCGGAAGCTGACGCTCTGGCTCCACTTCATCTCCTTTGGTTAAGACGACTTGTAGCCGCCTGGTGATCCAGTGCGGCCTTTTTTTGTTCATCTTTCTTGGCCCGACGTGCGGCGACTCAGGCGGCGGGTCAGTGAAAATCCCGACTGCGTATATCCAGCCCCGTCAGCATCGTCGTCATGTCAGTCAGGCGCCCGGCGATCACGTGGCGTACACCGTCGACGGTCTCCAGGTGGCCATCGATGCGCAGCATCTGCGACTGCACCAGAATCCGTCGTTGCCGCTCGGCCAGGTCGTGCCAGACGACCACATTGACCAGACCGAACTCATCTTCGAGGGTGACGAAAATGACGCCGCTGGCGGTTTGCGGCCTTTGCCGGCCGATCACCAGGCCGGCAATGCTGACAGGCCGGCCGTGCTCAACTGCCTGTAGTTCCCGCGAGCTCTTGCAGCGTATCGCGCGCAGCGCCTGGCGCAGCAGGGCCAGAGGATGCGGACCGAGCGTGGTGCCAAGCGTGGCATAGTCGGTCAGCAGGTCTTCTCCTTGCGATGGTGCAGGCAGACTCAGGATTTCTTCACTCGGCGAAGACACGCCTGCGAACAACGGCAGCTGTTCCTCGACGCCAGCAACCGCCCAGCGTGCCTGGTAGCGGTGGCCAACCAGGCCGGAGAGCGCGCCCGCATCGGCCAATCGCTCGCGCGCCGATGCATCCAGGCGTGCACGTATGCTGAGGTCTTCGACATCACGGAATGCGCCGCACTGGCGCGCCTGTTCGATACGGCGCGCGTCGTCTTCGCGCATGCCACGAATCATCCTCAGACCCAGGCGGATAGTCGGCTCGCCATGTTCATCGGGCTCCAGACTGCAATCCCAGTCGCTGTAGTGCACGTCCACCGGACGCACCTCGACATCATGCCGGCGTGCATCCTGCAGCACCTGATCCGGGCTGTAGAAACCCATCGGCCAACTGTTGACCAGCGCGCAGGCATAGGCAGCAGGCTCGTGGCACTTCAGCCAGCAACTGGCATAGGCGAGCAGGGCGAAGCTGGCCGCGTGCGACTCGGGAAAACCGTAACTACCGAAGCCCTCGATCTGGCGGAAGATCCGCTCGGTGAATGCCTGCGTGTAACCCTTTTCCAGCATGCGCGAGGTGAGTCGCTGACGATGTGGTTCGAGCCCGCCATGACGTTTCCAGGCGGCCATGCTACGGCGTAGCTCATCCGCCTCGCCGGGTGTGTATTCGGCAGCGACGATGGCCAACTCCATGACCTGCTCCTGAAACAGCGGCACGCCGAGTGTGCGCTCGAAGACCGGCTTGAGTTCATCAGAGGGATAGTCGATCGGTTCTTCGCCGTTTCGCCGACGCAGGTAGGGGTGCACCATATCACCCTGAATCGGCCCCGGACGGACGATGGCCACCTGGATCACCAGGTCGTAGAAGGCCTTCGGGCGCAGTCGTGGCAGCATCGCCATCTGCGCACGGGACTCGATCTGGAACGCGCCGATGGTGTCTGCACGGCTGATCATGGCGTAGGTGGCCGGGTCTTCCTTGGGCAGGGTCGCCAGCGTCCACTGCGTACCTCGGTAGCGCTCGATGAGACTGAAGCAACGGCGCAGTGCGCTGAGCATACCCAAAGCCAGCACGTCGACCTTGAGCAGGCCGACCCTGTCCAGATCGTCCTTGTCCCACTGGATGACGGTGCGCTCGGCCATCGTCGCGTTCTCCACCGGCACCAGCGTATCGAGGGCGTGCTCGGAAATGACGAAACCACCCGGATGCTGCGACAGATGGCGAGGGAAGCCGATCAACTCGCCGGTCAGTATCAACACGCGCCTGAGCAGTGGACTCAGCGGGTCGAACCCCGCCTCCAGCAGGCGCTCGGGCGCTGGCGGGCCGCTGCTCCAGCGGCCACAGCAGTCAGCCAGCGCATTGACCTGATCAGGCGGCAAGCCAAGGGCCTTGGCGACGTCGCGTATCGCCCCGGCGCCGTGGTAGGTGTTGACCACGGCCGTGAGCGCCGCACGTGTTCGCCCGTAGCGACGAAATACGTACTGGATGACCTCTTCACGGCGCTCATGCTCGAAATCGACGTCGATATCCGGTGGTTCGTTGCGCTCGCGAGAGAGGAATCGCTCGAACAACAGTCGGCTCTCGGTAGGGTCCAGCTCGGTGATGCCGAGGGCGAAACAGACGCTCGAGTTGGCCGCCGACCCCCGGCCCTGGCAGAGGATCTGCTGCTCGCGGGCAAAGCGGACGATGTCGTGCACGGTCAGAAAGTAGCTTTCGTATTCCAGTTCGGCGATCAGTGCCAGCTCGTGTTCGATCTGCGCGCGAGCGGCGGCCGGTACGTTCTTGCCCCAGCGCTCGGCGGCGCCACGTTCCACCAGAACGCGCAGCCAGGAGGTGGGATCATGGCCGGCAGGTACCAGCTCGTGCGGGTAGTGATACTCCAGCTGATCGAGATCGAAGTGGCAGCGCTCGGCGATGCGCAGGCTCTGTGCGAGCAGTTCGGGCGGATAGAGCTCGGCCAGCTCCTCAACTCGGCGCAGATGCCGTTCGCCATTGGCAAACAGATAGGCGCCGGCCTCTGCCACGGGCAGATGATGACGGATGGCGGTCATGCAATCCTGCAGGGCGCGGCGGCCACGGGCATGCATGTGTACGTCGCCACAGGCCACGGCCGGCAGGTTGTGATCGCCTGCCAGCTCGAGCAGGCGCTGCAGGCGCGCGGTATCGTCCGCGCCACGATGCAACTCAACGCCCAGCCACAAGCGTTCGGGAAACAGCGAGCGAAGCCAGGGCAGGGCGCTGGCGTCGCCATCGCCGTCGTTAAGCCAGATGGCCAGCAGGCCATCGAGCGCCGCGACGAAATCCTCGTGAAGCAATCGGTAGGTGCCTTTTGCCGCCCTGCGCCGCGCGCGGGTGATCAGGCCGCATAGCGCCTGATAGCCCGTCAGGTTCTCGGCCAGCAGCACCAGCTTCGGGCCTTTCTCGATCTGCACCTCGCTGCCTACGATCAGCTTTACCCCGGTTTTCTTCGAGGCTTCCCAGGCACGCACGATGCCGGCCAGGGTGCATTCATCGGTGATTGCCAAGGCGCGATAGTTCAGCCTTGCCGCACGCTCGAACAACTCCTGCGCACTGGAGGCGCCGCGCTGGAAACTGAAGTTGGACAGGCAATGCAGCTCGGCGTAATCGCTCATGCGAACCAGCCATGCAGCAGCAATGGCCCATCACTACCGACTGTGCGATACGCCCAGCCGCGCTGACCGGCACGGGTTTGCACCACGTAATAGTCGCGGCGCACATCCTCGCCATCCCACCAGCCGGACTCGATGCGCTCCGGGCCGGAGAGGATACGCAGTGAGGCCTCACGCAGCGGTTGGGGTTCGCTCAGCAGCCAGCCGGGGCGCGGGCCGCAGGGAGGCAGCAAGGGGTTGGCAGGTTCATTTTGCCAGGCATGCTCGGGGCGGTGATCGGCTCTGGCACCGAGGCCATGCAGAGCGTCATCACCGAGGCGCGCCCTTAGCCGCTCGCGTAATTGCTCCCAGGGCTGGTTCTGTTGTGGACGCTCGTCGAACAGTTGCTGATGCTGCGGCGCGAAGGTTGGCAATTCACGCGCCTCCAGCCGCACGGCCAGCACCGGCGCTGGTAGCTGCTGATGCTCCAGACGGCAGCGTGTCAGCTCGAACAGCATGCCGGGATCACGCTCGGCGCTGAGCAGACCCACCTGTATCTGCGTATCGGCACCCGCGCGGTGTTCCAGGTGCAGGGTGAAACGCTGCACGCCACTATCACGACAGGCCAGGTAAGCCGCCAGATCGGCTGTCAGCCGGCGCAACGGGAACAGCAGTGCCTGATGCGATTCCACTTCGAAATTCAGCTCGATACGGGTATCGAACACATCCACAGGCACGAAGAAATCCAGCGCTAACGGGCGCAGGCCAAGCAGGGTATCTAGATGACGTAGCACTTCGGCAGGGAAACGCTTGGCCAGGCTGTCACGCGGCAGAGCCAACAGCTGCCGCAACTGCCTGAGCCCCATGCGATTGAAGGCCGTGGTCAGCGTGGCGGATAGCCCGAGTCGATCCACTGACAAAGGATTGAGCATCTGCTTGAGCATCCGCTCATCACTTGCCATCAACCCATCACCGATATTGACCAGCACTCGGGCCGCTGCCGGATTCGGCGCGACGGCAATGCGGTGCTGGAAGGCCAGCGCCGAAAGCTCGGCGCGCAGACGTTCTTCGAAACGCGGCCAGGGGCCGAACAGTCCCAGACTGGACTGCACCTCCAGCAGCAGGCAGCGCGGATAGTGCAGGCTGACCTGGGCACTGAACCCATAGGCCCAGGCAGCCAGAAACTGCTGCCAGCGCTCGATGGCCGCAAGATCGTATTCTGCCGTGGCAAACCCGCGTGTCAGCGCCTGCGCTGCAGTCAGTGACTGGCCGGGCTTCAGTCCCAGGGCTCGGGCTGCCGGGTTGACCGCCTGTAGAACGCGCCGTTGTGGCGAGCCGGTAAGCAGCACCAGCGGCTCGTCGGGATTGGCGCGGTGACGCTGCACGCCGTCCATGGCCAGTTGCGGCAACAAGATGCAAGCCCAGAGCATGGCAGGTTCAATGCCAGGCAAACGCGAGCGGCTGCGCAGGTGGTAGACCACCGCGACACTTGATCACCCGTAGCTGCGCTGGCTGGCTGTCGAGCACCAGTCGTAGTGCTGCCGGTGAAGGATTGGCCGCTTCTGCCAGCGGCCGATAGGCGAAAGCCAGGGTTTGTCCGGTAGCCGCTGCCACTTGCAGACGTCTCAGCGAGCGATCATCGGCCTGACGCAACCAGCTCAACACCGCGCCACAACTCCCCGAACGCAAGCATTGTTCGGCAGCCCACAGGGCATCGCGGCCATCTGCTTGGATGATGCTCAGTTGGCGTAAATCGACGCCGGCATGAATCCAGGCCTGAGGGTAGGGCAGATGAGGAGGGGAGATCAGCACCACCCGCTCGCCTGAAACCGTCAGACTGGCAAGGGTCGGCCACAGCAAACTCAGCTCGCCAATGCCAGGCGCAGTCGTGAGAATTTCACTGAGTGCAGCCCCAGGCCAGCCGCCACCTGGCAGTACGGCGTCGAGAAAATGATGTCCAGTTGAGAAATTTACGCCCGATGGCGATGAAACGACTTGGCCTCGCCATACGCGGCGAGCGTCGATCAACCGGTCAAGCGCGACCACGGATGACATGGAGGTAATAACCAAATACTGTATATGAATACAGTATTGTTTGAGCCGACGCATGGGTCAAGAGAATCGCGATAAAGTGCTCAACCTGGTTACCGAGACGCAGCCGAGTCAGCCGAATAAATCCGTCCGGAGCATCGCGTCGATCCAGGAAATCGCGATCTACGTACAACCAACCCATACGATCCGTCGTGTTGTGTTGTGTTGTGCAGACACTGACTCGAAGCGAAGCGAACCCATATGGCATCTCGGAAATTTATCGCAGCACGCATCTAGGACTGTCGAGCGCAAAGCGAAGCTGCAGATGCGATTGAGAGAATGACCAAGCGAAAGGTCTCAAGGCCCATGGGAGTATATGGATCATGGGAACGATGAAACCCGGCGTTTCAAGTGTCTGGGAGCCAACATAGGTGATTCAGTCTGGCCAAATTGACACGGTTTTCTAAAAGATGGACTTCTCTAAGTTTATGAAAATAAAAAAAAAAATTTTTGAAAGCGGGAATCTATCAGCGATGGATCAGAGATATTCCCGCTTTTGAAAAACGAAACGTTGCTCCTAGCAGTCCCAGACTGGGACTACTCAGCAGAGCCAGTTCCAGTCTGGGACTGCTAGTCCCAATATTCTTATTAGTGATAGGCAGATTAACCATCGCCTAAATCGCGCCTGAAATTCCACGCTACTTCTACTCATTGCATTGGTCTGATTACAGCCCTCGCGGTTGCTCCTTTTTCTCGCAAAGAGAGATAGGTACTTAGCATTCTACCTAAAGAAATACTCTCTTCTTACGCTAATGAGCAGCCGTCTTATGCGGTCAAATACCCATGGCTTTATGTGCAAGATGCATCGGCCTTGACTGTCTGCAAAATATGGGCTCTAAAGTATGCGGGGGATCCTGAGTTAACCGCTGATTGTGTTGTGCACAACGAGTCGCTCTTCTGGCGCAGCAGTGTGTTTGACTGTATTTACTTGGATGGGCTTCATGTCATGAGTAGCGTGGAGATAAAAAAAGGGCTTGTGGTGGTGGCAAAAGGGGCAGTCTGTAAGATTGCGAAAATTATTTCTGGAGAGAAGATTTCAGTCGTAAGTCAGAAAGAAAATAAGAGATTTATCGTTTCCCTTGACGAGATAGAGTTTTTGCCCGCTGTCAGTGATGACGGAATTGCATTGATATCTCCGGAGCTTGATGAGCTGGTTAGTAGTGTGTCCGACGAAGAAATCGCTTTGGCAGAGAAACGTTTCAATGTCATTGGACGATACTTGTCTGGAGATATGGGTCTAGATGAGGCGCTCACTAGTCTGGAGATGTCTAAATCAAACTTCTACAGAATGAAGGAGCGCTACAGCGAGGAGGTCGGAATCTACTCGCTCTTAAGATATCCGAGAGGGGCTTCAAAGAACACGTTGAAACTGGTCGAGGTGGTTGAAAAGTATATTGAGCAAAGTATTAATGAGGAATATAAGGGGAATGCGGCCTCAATTTCTGTTGTTTGGAGATCCGTTGAGTCGAAGTGTATAAGGGGCGGCCTTCCTATCCCCTCTATAACTGCGGTTAGGAAAAGAATCAAAATGCGGGACGAGAGGGAGTTGTATAAGAAGAAACACGGTGCTGATGCAGCAAGCCAAAAGCATGACGCTAGACCAGGGAAGAAAATAGTTTCTCGGCCGTTCGAGTGGGTGCAGATGGATCACACGCTCGTGGATATTATCCTGGTTGATAACGATCGAAGGAGGCCATTGGGGAGGCCATGGCTAACAGTGCTCATCGATCTATATACTCGGGTTATTCTTGGCTACTATCTTAGTTTGCATGCGCCATCCACAGTTTCTGTTGCGTGCGCTATTTCTCATGCTGCACTCCCTAAGTTTTCATTCCTGAATCAATTGGGTGTTGATCCTGAAAGGTACCCGTTTTATGGGGTGCCTAAAGTAATCCACATGGATAACGCAAAGGAGTTTAGGAGTGTAAAATTCGAAAGCGCATGTAGTCGGAATAAGATAAAGCCAGAGTGGAGGCCCCGTGGAAGGAAACATTATGGCGGGCACGTGGAGAGCCTTATTGGCACATTTATGACCGATAAAGTGCATTTCTTGCCAGGGACAACATACTCAAACGTTGTAAAGCGTCGGGGTCATGATAGCGATAAAGCTTCGGCCTTGACATTTAAAGAGTTTACAAAGTGGTTTGTTAAAGAGGTCTGCATTTATCATGGTCGAAAGCATTCGGGACTTGGCTGTTCGCCGGCCACCAAGTGGGGTGAGTACTTTAACATGGGGGACGGAGTTCCAGTCCATCCGCCCATAGTTGCAAATCCATTTAAGTTTAAGCTTGATTTTATGCCTGAGCTGAACAGGCGAATTAGGCGTGAGGGAATAGAGTTCAATAAGTGCTTTTACTGGGATTCGGCCTTGAGGGCGCACGTAGGGAAGACCGGAGTCATGATTAAATATGACCCCTTCTCTCTGAAGACAATATGGGCGTACCTCGACGGGGAATATCTCCCTGTCAATTTCTCTGATGCAACAAAGGCAGACTTTAGTCTTGAAGAGTATCGCGCACGAAAGAAACAGAGCCGAAGTGCGGCAAAGACACCACCTGGAGGGCTGGAGGATCATTCCTTGGCTGATTTTGTGGAGGATAATAAGCAACTTGTAAAGAGTAGTCAGCGCGAGACAAGAAGGGCTCGAAAAGCTGAAGCCGCGCGCTCTGAATATCTCTCATCTCAGCGTGAAGAGTCGAGCGGACCTAGCGTGCGTAGTGATGAGGCAGATAGGGAAGAGCGGCCTAACTATTCGCAAAGGGCGACGCCATTCAAGGGTAAGAGCTATGATTGATGGTCAGCATTTAAGTTCTAGTCGCAGAATGCTTCTGAGTTTCAGTGATGATCGTCGCATAAGTGAGATTCAGAACGATAAAGCCTGGATTGATTACCCGCGGTCCGAAGAAGTTTTCAGGATGGTAGATAATATATTGGCTGTGCCCGATAGAAATCAGGCTCCTTGTCTATTGGTGTATGGGGAGGGCGGCACTGGAAAATCAAGCATTGTTAGAAAGCTACAGTCCTTTAAGCGGTTCAGCGACAAGTTGGTATTTGTTGATTTGACGGTAAAGCCGGATGGCCTCAAATTTCCAGAATTGATTGCTCGCGCACTAGGCGTGCCGAGTGGGCTCATAAAATATTCTCGCGCGCAGCCCGATGGTTTGCCTGCTGAATTGCTAAATATAATAAAGCTTAGAAAGATTAAAGGCATAGTGCTTGATGAATTGCATGACGCATTTTTAGTTCCTCGCAATGAGCAGCATCGAAATCTGTCGCTGACTAAGGGGCTCTCGAATGCGCCGTACGGTCTTTCTGTGCTTGGCTTTGGGGTAGCATCGGCCCACGCTTCGCTCAAGAGCGACAACCAATTATACCGACGATTTAATATGATTGAACTTTGTGATTGGTCGGATAGCGATGATTTTCGATCTTTTCTTCTTGGTATCGAAGGACACATTCCGCTGAGAAAACCTTCTTTCTTAGACTCAGAGGAAATCACAGGGTTTTTGCTGGAAAGAACTGGAGGTAGGATGGATTCCATTATTGGAATGATTCGTGCCGCAGCTTGTTACGCGATAAAAAGTGGAGAGGAAAAAATTTCGATAAATTTGCTGCGCAAAGCTTACTCAAGTCCTTGGGGGTATTAAGCGTCGCGAGGGTTGCATGAAAATATCCGGTTTGCCTACCATTAGATATGATGAGTGTTTAATGTCGTGGTTGGTTCGCTCCGCCAGTTCGATTGGCGAAGAGAGCGTGTTGGAATATGCTAATTCTCTGGAAGACCCTGATTTTGATCTCACGAATAAAAATGTGGTTGGCTTTCTATCTGGACTTGGAGTGGGGGAGGAAATTGCCAGAGGCTGCTTTGGGGCGCGGACAACTTGGTTGCTCCCTTGGGAAAATCGCGCTGCATACTGTTTGCTGTGCCTCCAAGAGGATATTTCCGTTGGTGGCTCTCCTTATTGGAGAAAAACTTGGTGCTATCTGCATTGTCCAGTCTGTGTAAAGCATCGGCAGCTATTGGTGGTCGCTGACCCACTTAGTATCGGTTTACAGAAATCCTGGGTAGTTTTTATTGAGGAGTGCAATGGGCGGTACAATCGAAGTACTAAGTGCAGAGTTCCGTGGAAGCAGCCATCAGCCCCCGATGGAGTAACAATGTTGGCCTTAAGGGTTCAGGAGTTTCTGACTAGGGCGCATATATCGAATTTCGTCCGATTACCAGGCATTGATGTTGCGGTTAGCGGGGAAGCCGTCTTGGCAGTAACTCGTCTGCTGCTTGAAAGTTTTTTATTTCCGCGCCTACGTCGCTCACTCGGTAATGGTGTAGCTAGAGCAATGCAAACGGGATTTCCGCGGACTAGCGGCATAGCATCTATAGAGCAGGCTAGGCAGCTAGGCTGTTCTGACGGCCATGTGTATTCGCGTATGACGGCGCTTATTCTGGTGGGTTGTGTATTTAAGCTATTTCCCGCTGCGCGATTCAATGATGTTCGAAATTCTCTTGGTCTGACTGCCGATGTTTGTAGTGGCGAGGCTTACGATATAGGCCGGAACGGCATGAGGCTGTCATCAGTGACAGAGCATATAATGATAATGGAGGGCGGCCGCAAAAACTGAGTGCAACACCCGACCATTTCGGTAAGGTGTTGCCCCATGTCCTATCACGAACTCAGCGCCACAGAGCGCGTCACGATCCAGATCGGCCTGTGCAATG